>DASVVQ010000001.1:0-14281 GCA_036386475.1 Allosphingosinicella sp.
ATCGGTGCGCGCGCCGGTGAAGCGGATCGAGGCGGCGAAGGCGCCCGTCCTCGTCATCGGCGCCGGCGCCAACCGCAAGATGACGAGCCGGATGCTGCTCCAGTTCGTCGAGAAGACCGGGATCCCCTTCGTCACGACCCAGCTCGGCAAGGGCGTGATCGACGAGACGCACCCCAGGTTCCTCGGCTGCGCGGCGCTCTCGGCGGGCGACTTCGTCCACCGCGCGATCGAGGCCTCGGACCTCATCATCAACGTCGGCCACGACGTGATCGAGAAGCCGCCTTTCTTCATGCAGCAGGGCGGCACCGAGGTGATCCACGTCTCGACCAAGACGGCGGAAGTCGATCCGGTCTATTTCCCGCAGATCGAGGTGATCGGCGACATCGCCAACGCGATCTGGCAGATGAAGGAGGACGTCGTCGCGTCCGGAACCTGGAATTTCGACGCGATGCTCCGCGCCCGGGCCGCCGAGGTCGAGCACAGGGACTCGATGTGCGGCGACATGCGCTTCCCGATCTTCCCCGCCTGCCTCGTCCAGCAGATCCGCGAGGCGATGCCCGCGGACGGAATCATCTGCCTCGACAACGGAGTCTACAAGATCTGGTTCGCGCGCAACTATCCGGCCCGCCAGCCGAACACGGTGCTGCTCGACAATGCGCTCGCGACGATGGGGGCTGGGCTGCCGTCGGCAATGGCCTCGGCGATGGTCTATCCCGGCCGCAAGGTGATGGCGATCTGCGGCGACGGCGGCTTCATGATGAACAGCCAGGAGATGGAGACCGCCGTCCGCCTCAAGCTCGACATCACGGTGCTGATCCTGAACGACAACAGCTACGGCATGATCCGCTGGAAGCAGGCGAACATGGGCTTCAAGGATTGGGGCCTCACCTACGGCAATCCCGACTTCGTCAAATATGCCGAAAGCTACGGAGCGCACGGCCACCGCGTCGAAAGCGCCGAGGGCCTGCCCGAGCTTCTCGCCCGCTGCCTCTCGACCGGCGGAGTCCACCTGATCGACTGCCCGATCGACTATGCCGACAACGACCGCATCCTCAACAAGGAGATCAGGGAGCTGAGCGCGGCCTTGTGAAGGGTTGGGGCGTCTGGATGAATGGAAATCGCTCATCCTGAGGAGCCGCTGAGCGCAGTCGAAGCGGCGTCTCGAAGGACCGCACGCCAAGTCCTTCGAGACGGCCCTTCGCCAGGCTCAGCCCTTCTCAGGATGAGCGGGTACCGCTGGAGACCGAAGTGACCAAGCTCAAGGACACCTACCCGCTTTACCTCGCCAACGAGGCGCGGCAGCCGAACTCGGACCTCGAGGTCACCGACAAATATACGGGCGAGGTCGCCTTTCGGGTCGCCCTCGCCGACGCCGCGACGATCGACGCCGGGATCGCCGCAGCCGCCGAGGCTGCCGAGCCGATGGCGCGGATGCCGGCCTATGAGCGGCAGAACGTCCTCAACCACTGCGTCTCCCGCTTCCGCGAGCGCTTCGACGAGCTCGCATTTGCGCTCTGCGTCGAAGCCGGAAAGCCGATCAAGGACGCGGAAGGCGAGGTCACCCGCCTGATCGACACCTTCCGGATCGCCGCCGAGGAATCGGTTCGCATGACCGGCGAGGTCCAGCCGCTCGACATCTCGCCGCGCGCCAGGGGCTATCAGGGCATCTGGAAGCGAGTCCCGATCGGCCCGTGCAGCTTCATCTCGCCGTTCAACTTCCCCTTGAACCTCGCCGCGCACAAGATCGCGCCCGCGCTCGCCGTCGGCTGCCCGTTCGTGATCAAGCCGGCGAGCCGGACGCCGCTCGGAACCATCATCATCGGCGAGATCCTGGCCGAGACCGACCTTCCCAGGGGCGCCTTCTCCGTCCTCCCGGCGAGCCGCGACGGCGCCGATCTCTTCACCACCGACGAGCGGCTGAAACTGCTCAGCTTCACCGGCTCTCCGGGCGTCGGCTGGGACCTCAAGGCCAAAGCCGGCAAGAAGAAGGTGGTGCTCGAGCTCGGCGGTAACGCCGCGGTGATCGTCGATCACGACGCCGACCTCGACGATGCGGTCGAGCGGATCGTCTTCGGCGCTTTCTACCAGTCCGGCCAGTCCTGCATCGGCGTCCAGCGCATCATCGCCCATCAGCGCGTCTACGACGAGCTGCGCGGCCGCCTCGTCGAGCGGACCAGCAAGCTCGTCCACGGCAGCCCGCACGACCGCGACACCTTCATCGGCCCGATGATCAGCGAAGGCGAGGCGTGCCGCCTCCACGATTGGGTGACCCGGGCCGTCGACGGCGGCGCGACCCTGCTCTGCGGCGGCGGGCGCGAAGGCGCGATGCTCCAGGCGACCCTGCTCGAAGGCGTCGACCGCAAGGCGGCGATCTATACCGAGGAAGCGTTCGGCCCGGTCGCGATCCTCTCGAAGTTCACCCGCTTCGAGGACGCGCTCGAGGAAGTGAACGATTCGAAGTTCGGCCTCCAGGCCGGCATCTTCACCCGCGACCTGTTCAAGATGTTCGACGCCTGGGACCGGCTGGACGTCGGCGGCGTCGTGATCAACGACGTCCCCTCCTACCGCGTCGACAACATGCCCTATGGCGGCGTCAAGGATTCGGGGCTCGGCCGCGAGGGCGTGCGCTTCGCGATGGAGGACATGACCGAGATCCGGAACCTCGTCATCCGCCGCGGCGCAGGGGCCGCCTTGCGGCACATGGGTGAGTAATCCTCGCGGAAGGCGCGCTGGTAAGGTTTTGGCGACATTTCAGATGCTATTCCGGCTCCACGAGCCCGATTGAGGCTCGCGCGAGGGAGGTTCGACATGTGCCTGGCGCAGGACGTAATGGCGCTCCGGATTGGGCCGGCGGCTTCCGACTGGCTGATGTTCGCGGCGCTCGCCGCCTTCTACGCAACCCAGCTCATTCGCAATCTCGCGCCGTTGCGCGCGGCGGCGCTCCGCTAATCCGCGCGCGTATCTAGGCGGCGCTCGACGAGACGGATCGCCTCGGCGACGGCCGCTTCGATGGCGAGATCGCTGGTATCGAGGAGATCGGCATCGTCGGCGCGTACCAGCGGCGCGGCAGCGCGGCCGGAATCGCGCGCGTCGCGGGCTCGAATGTCGGAGAGCACGTCCTCGAAGCCGACTGCGAGGCCGCGCGACCCCAGCTCGTCGCAGCGGCGGCGGGCGCGCACTTCGGGCGAGGCGGTCACGAACAGCTTGGCCTCGGCCTGGGGAGCGATCACCGTGCCGATGTCGCGGCCGTCGAGGACGGCGCCGCCGGGCTGGGCGGCAAAGCGGCGCTGCCGCTCGATCAGCGCCTCGCGCACCAATGGATAGGCCGATATCCGGCTGGCGACGCCGCCGACGGCCTCCGATCGAAGATCGGGATCGTCGAGGTCGATCTGCGAGACGTCGCAGGCGCGTGCCGCATGGAATTCGCTTTCGGGATCGAGGCCGAGCTTCAGCAGGTTGAGCGCGGCGGCCCGGTAGAGGATGCCCGTGTCCATGTGCGGCAGGCCGTAATGGCGCGCGAGCCGGCGCGCGATCGTCCCCTTGCCGCTCGCGGCGGGCCCGTCGACGGCAATGATCATGGCTGGAGGCTCCTAACGAGGTCCGGGAAGCCGGGAAAGCTGGTCGCGACGGACGAGAGATCGTCGAGCGTGACGGGCGCACGCGCATGGAGGCCGGCGACGGCCAAGCTCATCGCGACGCGGTGGTCGCGGCGTGTGTCGACGGTGGCGCCGCCGGGGAGAGGGTCGCCGCCCGAGCCCTGTATGGCCAAGCCCTCCTCACTCTCCTCGACCGTGACGCCAATCCTGCGCAGGCCGTCTGCCATTGCCGCGATGCGATCCGATTCCTTCACCCGCAGCTCGGCGAGGCCGCGCGCGCTCGAGCGGCCCTCTGCGAAGGCCGCCGCGACGAAGAAGATTGGGAATTCGTCGATCATCGCAGGCACGAGCTCCGGCCGAACCTCGACGGCGCGGAGCGGGGCATGGCGGACGCGCAGGTCCGCGACCGGCTCGCCCGAGGCCTCGCGTTCGTTTGCAAAGACGATGTCGGCGCCCATCTCTCGCAGCACCAGGTAAATGCCCATCCGCAGGGGGTTGATGCCGACATTCTCGATCCGGATGTCGGAGCCCGGGACGATCGAGGCGGCGACGGCGAGAAAGGCGGCGGCCGACGGATCGCCCGGCACGCCCAGCGTTTGCGGGCGGAGCTCGGCCTCGCCGCGAAGCGTGATCTCCTCGCCCTCGACGCGGATATCGGCGCCGAACAGCCTCAGCAGCCTCTCGCTATGGTCGCGGGTTGCGACCGGCTCGACGACGCGGGTGACGCCAGCCGTGTTGAGGCCGGCGAGGAGCAAGGCGGACTTCACCTGTGCGGAAGGGACTGCGAGCCGGGTCGTCTGCGGTGCAGCGGGGGCGATGCCGCGAATGGTGGCAGGCAGCGTGCCGCCTGCGCTCGCGGCGATGTCGGCGCCGATGCGACGGAGCGGCGCGGCGACGCGTTCCATCGGCCGCCGGCTGAGCGAGGAATCGCCGATGAAGGTGGCTGCGACCGGATGGGTGGCGACGACTCCCATGAGGAGGCGCGCCGCGGTGCCGCTATTGCCCATGTCGAGAGCGGATTCGGGCTGGAAAAGGCCTCCCACGCCGACGCCGTCGATGATGGCGCGATCGTCCTCCCGTCCGATGCGGGCGCCCATGGCCTGCATCGCGGCCACGGTGGCTGCGACGTCCCGGCCAAGGCTCAGCCCCTCGATCCGGCTCTGCCCGACCGCGAGAGCGGCGAGGATCACGGCGCGGTGCGAGATCGACTTGTCGCCGGGGACGCAGGCGGTGCCGAGGAGCGGTCCAGCGGGCGCAAATGCCTTCCTTACCGGTCCGGCTCCTTCCATGCGCGCGGCTTTTGACAGCGGCCTTTGGCTATGGCAAGGCGCGCCCCGACGAGGCGGCCCCGCCGGGCGCCGCCCTTATTCCACTTTATTCGGAGAATTTTCACCCATGGTGAAGGCTGAATGGGGCACCAAGCGCACCTGTCCCAAATGCGGCAACCGCTTCTACGACCTCGGCAAGGAGGATCCGGTGACCTGCATCGCATGCGGTATCGCCTGGGACCCGGAGCCGGTGCTGAAGTCCAAACAGCCGCTTCCCTATGACGAGCCCGCCAAGGCGGTCGCCGAGAAGCCCGAAACGGACGACGCCGATCTCGCTGCCGACGAGCTTGCGATCGACGAGGAAGCGGAGGAGAATCCGGACGACGAAGTCGATCTCGGCGGCGACGACGATATCGGCGTTCCGGGTGCCGGCGACGCCGACGAAGAGGTCTGAAGCCCGCTTGATAATGAGCGCCGCCTTGCCTAAAGGCGGCGCCTCGGCCCGCCCTCCCAGGGGCGGTGCGAAGGGTGCGGGGCCGTAGCTCAGCTGGGAGAGCGCTGCAATGGCATTGCAGAGGTCAGGGGTTCGATCCCCCTCGGCTCCACCAACTTGCTTTCGTTGAAGAAGTTCAGACCCTCTGCCCTTGCCGGCGCGACGGAGACCTTATGGCCAAGACGATCGACCTCAAGCTGACGCCCGACGAAGCGGAGATCGTCGTCGACGCGCTCGAGACGGATCTCGAAGGCTATGTCGAGGCGGCGGGCGATGCCCGGGCCAACGGCCATCGCGGCGAGGTCGCGACCTTCACCGAGGCCGCCGACCGCATTCGCGCCGTCCGCGACAAGGTCCGCAAGCTGCTCGATTGACGCCGAGGGGCGCTCAGCGCGGCATCGCGCTCGGGCTCGATCCGGTCCAGCGCTTGAACGCCCGCGAAAAGGCGGCGGGATCGGAAAAGCCGAGCCGCCACGCCGCTTCCTTGACCGCGACACCCTCCTTGATCAGCCGGACGGCGAGACGCTTCCGGACGCCGTCGAGCAGCTCTTCGAAGGTCGCCCCCTCGGCCTTGAGCCGGCGGTAGAGGGTCTGCCGACTGAGACCGAGCTCGCGTGCGACCCGCTCGATCCCGACTTCGCCCGAAGCGAGCATCGGCTCGATGCGTTCTTCCACCGCCTGGCGGAAGGGACTCGGCTTCGGCTTCGCCTTCTTTACGTGCGCCGTCTCGATCGCTTTGGCGACATGGCCGAGGAAGATGCGCAAAGGGTGGCGGCCTCCGGAGGCGGACCGTGGCTCGCGCGCCGCGCTCGGCCTGGCAAAAGCTCCCCGCGCGCCGAACAGGCCGGCGAAGAGCGAAGCGCAGGCATCCTTGCGCTCGCAGGCGCCGCAATCGCCGTGACCGAATTTGTCGATGCAACCTGCGATCATGTCTTTGATCCCCCGGATCATGTTCCTGGGTGTATTATGCGAGCAATACTCCTCTTCGTCGGACCGCGCAAGTGTTGCAGGTCCTTGAAGGAGGGATGCCATGATAAGGAAGATGCTTATGACGACGGCAGCGGCGGCCGCCCTGCTCGCCGCCTCGCCCGCTTCGGCGGACACGGTCTGCGACTGGATGGACATTGCCGGCCGTCTCGGACTCGCGGCGCAGTCCGCGGCGGGACCGCGCATGCCCGAGGGCGAGCGGGCGACGACGCGCACCGCGCTCGCCATGTTCGAAGCGCTGAACGCAATCGACCGGCGCTACCGCAGTCATGTCGATTTCCCGGCCGCCACCGGTCCGGCTTCGCTGGAGGCAGCGGCCGCGACGGCTGCCTTCAAGGTCCTTCTCCATCATTATCCGGCCCAGCGCACGGCTCTCGAGGAGAGCTACGCGCTCGCCATGTCGACGGTCCGCGACCAGGCTGCGCGGGAGGATGGGCGCCGCATCGGCGAGGCGGCGGCGACGGCCGCGCTCGCAGCGGGCGGCCTCGACCCGGCGGTAGAGCAGATCCCCTACCGGCCCCGCACCGAGCCCGGTCGCTGGATCGGTGCCTCGCTGCCGTCGCTCGAACCCTACTGGCTGGCCTACCGCCCCTGGGTGATCGGCAATGTCGAGGCGCTGCGCGCGCCGCCGCCGGTCGCGCTCGGCAGCGCGCGCTGGGCACGCGATTATGAGGAGGTCCGCCGCCTCGGCGGCCGCAACTCCACGGAGCGCACGCCTCACCAGACCCTAGTCGCGCGCTACCGCCAGGCCTTCGATACCCTGCCGGCGCTGCGCCAGGTCGCCGACGCGCCCGGCCGGACGCTCGTCCAGAACGCGCGCATGTTCGCGGTCTACCAGATGGCGTTCGACGACGCCGCCCAGGCGATGGTCGCATCGAAGCTCCACTACGATTTCTGGCGACCGATCACGGCGATCCGCAACGGCGACGAGGACGGCAATGACGCGACGCTGGGCGATCCCGCCTGGTTGCCGCTGCTGCCGACGCCGCCCTTCTCCGAATATCCATGCGGCCACTGCACGGTCGCCGCGGCGATCGCCGAGGTGATGAAGGCCGAGACCGCCGACAGCCCGCTTGGCGGCGTCCGGATCATGTCGCAGGCGATCCCGGTCTCGGTCGTGCAGACCTTCCCGAGCTGGAGCGCCTGGGCGCAGGAAGTCTCCGATTCGCGCATCTACGGCGGCGTCCACTTCCGCTTCTCGAACGAGGCCGGCGAGGAGATCGGCCGCAGCGCCGCGCGGATCGCGCTCGAACGGGCGCTGCAGCCATTGCCGCAGCCGCGCCGGCGCGGCTGAGATGGCGCGGTCGTCGGAACCCGCTCCCCGGCTCAGACGATCGCGCCGACCTTCTTGCCAGCATGCCAGACGTCGCAGATCGGGCAATCCGGATCGTCGCGGACGGTCTCGATCGCCTGCCTGTCGCTGTTGGCGAGAATGTCCTTGGTCTTGACGACCGGCCCGTCGCGCTTGGTGAGCTTGTTGACGCGGTAATGCTTCACGATTCCCTCCCCGGGGGTTTGCAGCATGGACCGGGCCGGGCTCCGGAATCAAGCCGCCACGATGCGGACAATGTCGACTGTTTCCTTCCTTCGAGGCCGGCAGGCTGCTACGAGCGTCCTATGTTCACCGACATGCGCGACGGCACAGCCGAGGATTGGCAGCACATCGCTGCCGAGCACGCCAAGCACCAGCAGAGCATGGCTGCGAAGCAGATCATGGACAGCCTGCGGCGCTTGGAAACCATTGAGGTCGGCTTCGGCGCCAATCAGCTGCAACATAGTTTGATGGCGGGCACGCTAGCGCGGCGCGCCGGCGCCTCTGACGAGGAAGTCGTTGCCGCGCTCACCCACGACATCGGCAAGCTCTTCTCGATCCCGAACCACGGACCGATCGCGGCCGAGATGTTGAAGCCCTACGTGTCCGAGGACGTCTATCACGCCGTCTACTGGCACCAGGCCTTCCAGGGCCGCTATTATTTCGAGCATCTCGGCCTCGATCCCGAAGCGCGGACGCGTTTCGAGGGCGAGAGCTGGTACGATCTCGCGGTCAGGCTGGTCGACGACTGGGACGCTCCCGCCTTCGATCCCGGCTTCGCCGCCGACCCGCTCGAGAGCTTCGAACCTGAAGTGACGCGGATCTTCTCGAACCCGAAGAAGATGGTCAGCTGATCGAGGCGGCGACGCTCGCGGCGTAGCTGCGGCCGACCGGCACGTCGGAACCGTCGCTGAGCTTGAGCGCCCGTCCGCCGCCCGGCCGCGGCGCCGTGCTCGTCACATGGGCGCGGTTGACGGCGTAGCTCTTGTGAACGCGGACGAAGCGCGCGGGGAGCGTTTCGAGCAGACGCGCCAGCGTCATCGTCACCAAGAGCACGCGGCCGTCCGTGAGGACGGCTTCGCAATAATCGTCCGCCGCGCGGACGTAGAGGATGTCGCTTTCGGCGACGCGGTGGCTGCGCGTGCCTTCCTTCAGCGAGAGGATCGGCTCGCCCTCGCGCTCGGCGCGGGCTAGGCGCGCCGCGAGGGCGGCGGCGCGGCGCGTCTCGGCGTCGCGCTCGGCGCGGGCGCGGCGCAGGCTGCTGACCTGCTCGGCGACGAGGAGGACGAGGAGCCCGGCGACGAGGAGGAACCAGCCCTGGTCGAGAAAGGCCGTAAGCTGCCAGGCAAGCAAGGCGGGGACGGCGAAAGCGGCGGCCATGGTCCACCGCGAGCCGCGCTCGTCGCGGCCGCGCCACGCGCACAGGCCGAGCGCCCCGGCGCCGGCGAGGATCGCGGATATGGCCTTGAGGTCGTAATAGGGAACGAAGACCAGGCTCGCCGCCGCAGCGCCCGCGGTGCAAAGCGCGATCGCGCCGCGGCGGTCCGGCGCGAACCGGCGCGCGGCATAAGCGGCGGTCAGGACCGCCACGACGGCGGCAAGAACCGCGACCCCGCCTACCCGGGCGAGGTGCCAGGGATAGGTGTAGGCGACGAAGGCCCGGCTGACTTCGGCGAGGAGCTGGAGCATCGCCGCCGCGGCGATCGAAGCAAGCAGCAAGGCGCCGCGGTCGCGGTCGCTGCGCCAGGCGACGGCGAAATAGAGGCCGGCGCCGGCGAGCGCCCCCAAAGCGAGCAATGCCGGCAGATAGTCCGCAAGCCCCGGCAGCGGGTCGCTTTCATAGGGGCCGACCGAGAAGGCGTGCACGGGCCGGCGGACGGGTAGCCAGAGATGGTGGGCGGAGAGGCGGGCTTCCACGATATTGTCGCCCAACCGGACGAGATGCGGCGGGACGAGGAAGCTGGCGACGAAGCGGCCCGGCTCCTCGCTCGCCGCGTCGCGGCCGGGCGTGCCGTTGCGGCCGATGACGACCCCGTTCCAGCGCACCTCCGCGCTCGCCATGGCGACGAGGCGCACCATCAGCGGACGATCGAGCGGCAGCGCGTCCGGGCGGACGGTGACGGTGCGGACTAGGACCGCCTGGCGGCTCTCGACCGGGAACCATTGCAGATCGACGTCCGCGCAGCCGGCGGCGTCGCATGCGCGCACCGGCCCGACCGCGACCCGCGGCGCGGCCGCGGCGATCAGCAGGAAGGCCAGCAAAGCGAGGAGAAGCCTCATCGCCCGATCATAGGCCGCCCGGATTTTCCTGTCTTTGCCGTTCACCGAGAGCAGCCGTCGTTCGCCGAGAGGGCATCGACCGGCGCGGCGCACGGCCCCAGCCTGGGTTCGATCGGAAAGGGACCATCGATGACCATTCGCACCATGAGCCGCCTGCTGCTCTACGCCCTCGCTTTGGCACCGGCCGCGGCGATCGCCGCGCCGTCGTCCGCGCCGTCGCTGCGGCTCGAGCCTTATGCCTTCCGCCTCGCCGACGGCACCGACCTCGCCGCGGAGCGCGGCACCTTCTCCGTCCCCGAGGACCGCGACGACCCGCGCTCGCGGCGGATCGAGATCGGCTTCGTCCGCTTCCGCTCGACCAATCCCAATCCCGGCGCTCCGATCGTCTATCTCGCTGGCGGACCGGGCGGCTCCGGCGTCGCCACCGCGCGCGGACCGCGCCAGCCGATCTTTCTCGCTTTGCGCCAGGTCGCCGACGTGATCGCGCTCGACCAGCGCGGCGTCGGCCTGTCGAACCACATTCCGCCCTGCACCGCCGCCCGTGGGCTCGATCCCGCCCGGGTGCTGAGCGAAGCGACGCTGGCGGCCTATTGGTCCGAGACCTTCCGCGACTGCGTCGGCCGCTGGCGCGCGGCAGGCGTCGCGGTCGGCGGCTACGACACCGAGCAGAGCGCCGACGATCTCGAGGACCTGCGCCGCGCCTTGGGCGTCCCCCGCATCGACCTGTGGGGCATCTCGTACGGCACCCATCTCGCGTTCGCGGCGATGCGGCGGCACCCGCGCTCGATCGGCCGGGTCGCCCTCGCCTCGGCGGAGGGGATGGACCAGTCCGTCAAGCGCCCCGACGCCGTCGAAGCCGTGTTCGCGCGCATGGATGCGGCGAGCGGCGCGCCGCTCAGCGCGACGATGCGGCGCGTCTTCGCCCGCTTCGACGCGGCGCCGCAGGGCTTCGACTTCACCGGCCGCGACGGCACGCGCCGCAGCTTCCGCGCCGACAGCTTCCCGCTCCGGATGATGGCCGGCATCGTCCCGAAGAATCCGGACGGGATCCCGATGCTCGCCGGCGCCTTCGCCGCGCTCGATGCCGGCCAGACGGCGCCGATCGCGCCGATGATCTGGGACTATTTCTACCGCGCGCCGCTCGTCATGGAGGGCATGCCGCAGCTGATGGACGTCGCCTCGGGCAGCACGCAGCGGCGCCTCGCCATGGTGCGGCGGCAGGGGCGGACGTCCCTCACCGGCCTCGCCATCAACTTCCCGCTGCCGCAGCTGCTCGGCATCGTGCCGGGCCTCGACCTCGGAGACCGCTTCCGCCGGGAGATAAGCTCCCGCCATCCGGTGCTCCTCTTCGCCGGAGACCTCGACGTCCGCACACCGCTCGAGGAGCAGGCGCGCGCCACGGCAGGGCTATCGAACCTGCGCCGCATCCTGGTGCGCAACGGCGGTCACGACCTCTTCGAGGCGCATCCCGACGTGCGGCGGCTGCTCGTCGATTTCTTCGCCGGTCGCCCGATGACGGTGCGGGAGCTCAGCCTCCCCGCGCCGCGCCTTCCCGGGCGTTGACCGGCGCTGGTCGGTGACCCCATCTCAGCCGACCGGATCGAACGCCTCGGGATCGCAGCTGAGCGTCAGGCGGCGTTGCGCGCGGATATAGGTGATGCTGCTGCACCGGGCGAGCGTGTCCGCGCCGACGGTCAGGCGGAACACGGCCCGGCTGCGGCGAAGATTGCCCGTCACCACGATTTCACTCGGGTCGGAGGATGGATCGGTCGGCAGCGCATAATTGCCGCGATAGTCGGCGGTGCGGACGAAGAGGCCGCTCAGCAGCAACCCCTGGAGCGAGAGCGGAGACGCGAAGCGCATCGGCCGGAGCGGACGGCTTACCCCGAGGATGATCGGCTCTTCGCGGGCCTCGCCCGACCAGGTCCCTCGATGCAGTTCGGCCAGCACGGCGCCGGCGGCCGCGGAGGCCTGGGTGCGCGCACGCATCAAACTGAAATGGGTGAGCAGCATCGTCTCGCCGATCGCGTGGCGGTAGACGAGACCGAGCCCAGGATTCGTTCTGACGTCGAAGGAATGGGTGACTTCGCCCGGTGCGGTGGCGCGAAGCCGCATCGTCACCGACGGGTGCGGCAAATCGGCCATGCCGATGGCTCCGTCCGCCCCTTCCACCGCGTCGCGCGGAAAATAGTAGAATCGACGACCGGCGCGGACGCCGCCGAAGTCGACGCGCCCGTTGCGCCAATTGCCCTCAATGTACACCGGCCCGATCTGCGCGACCGGCTTGAAGATCGATTGCAGCAGCCCGCCGCCGGCGCCGACGCGCTCCGCCGCCGCCGGATTGAGGACGAAGCCGATGCCGGGATCGACGCGCAGCCGCACCGGCCGCCGGTTGATCGTCGCCGAGACGACGAAGCCGCTGCTCGCGTCCACGACCAGCGGCGGGGGCGGCGGCGCGGCGGCCCGCACGGCGGAAGGCGCGGCGGCAAGGAGCAGGGCGGCGACAGCGCATGCCGGCGCCGGCAGAAAGCCGATGCGTCCGGTCCTGGCAAACTTGCTCATTCTCGCTTTGCGCATCGCTCTTCCAAACCGCGAATCGTCCGCCTATTCTCGTACGCAAGAAAAAACTTTTCGCAAAACAATAATTTTCGGAGAGTTGGATGAGCCGCAAAAGCCGCATGCTTTGCTACGTCCTGGCCGGGCTGCTGCTTCTCGTCGGGGGTGTCCGGATGCTCTCGCCGGCGATGGTTTTGGTCAACCCGCTGGCGGCCACCGGTAGCCTCGATTGCACGCCCGAATGCCGGTTCAACCGCGATCCGGTAATGCTGCTCGGGGAGGAGATGCGCAAGCAGGCGTGGCGGACGGCCGATATCGAGCGCCGGATCGCGGAGCGGCTGGAGCAGCCGCGCACGCAAGCCTATCTCGTCGCGGCGGCGTCACTTCGCGCGCTGCCGTTCGCGATGATGTTCTTCAGCCTCGCTTTCGCTTTGTGGAGCTTCGCCCGCCACGGCTTCACCGCGCACGGATCGAAATGGTTGCGCCGGGCCGCGGCCGCCGCGCTCGTCTGGTCGCTGCTGTTGCCGGTTTCCGACCTGTTGCGGCACAAGGCGCTCTATCCGGCGGTGACGGGGAGCGAAGGCCTCTCCATCCTGATCGACGTCCCGGCGATGCTGGTCGGCCTGCTGATCTCGGGCGCGGCGTGGGTCAGCATCCTCATCATCGAGGAAGCGCTCGCGTTGCGGGCCGAGCTGGAAGACTATGTCTGATGCCGATCGTCGTGAATCTCGACGTGGTGCTGGCGCGGCGCAAGATGCGCTCCAACGAGCTGGCCCGCGCGATCGGCATCACCGAGGCCAATTTGTCGCTCCTGAAATCGGGGAAGGTCAAGGGCGTGCGTTTCTCGACGCTCGAGGCGATCTGCCGGCATCTTCAGTGCCGCCCCGGCGATATTCTCGATTTCGTCGAAGCGGATGACGGCGAGGAGGACGTTAAGCCGCCCCTGCGAGGCGGGTAGAAAGCGCGCTACCTTTTGCCCGGCCGGCGTCCCGCGCCGGGACGGGCGGCCGCAAGCGGCGCGGGCGGCTTGAAACCAAAAGGTAAATCAAATCTTAATGGCGGGCATGAACCGCCTGTCCCCGCTCATCGTTCGCCGCTCGCGCGCCTTGGTTGTCGCCCAGGCGGCGCCGCTTGCTTCGGCCATGGCTCAGGCGGCGCCGGCCATCTCCGAGGACCTGCGCCTGTTCGCGACCAACTTCCTCGGCGGCCTCGCCTTCTTCGGGACCTACCTCGCCTGACACGTCATTGCGAGGAGCCCTTCGACGCCGCCTGCGGCGGCGCTCAGGATAAACTGCCGCTACGCGGCAGCGAAGCAATCCGGCGCGGCGCTCGGCGAATCCGCTGAAACTGGATTGCTTCGTCGCTGCGCTCCTCGCAATGACGGCTCCACTCCACCCACAAGGATCGAGCATGCTCCTCAAAGGCAAGACCGCCCTCGTTACCGGATCCACCTCCGGGATCGGCCTCGCAATCGCCCGGGCGCTTGCCGCCGAAGGAGCTCTGGTCGCCCTGAACGGCTTCGGCGACCCGGCGGAAATCGACAAGCTCAAGGAGGAGCTCGGCGCCGGCTACAGCGGCGCCGACCTGACCAAGCCGCAGGCGATCGAGGCGATGATGGCCGAGGCCGGCGAGGTCGACATCCTGGTCAACAATGCGGGCATGCAGCACGTCGCCCCGATCGACGAATTCCCGGTCGCCAAATGGGACCTCCTCATCGCGCTCAACCTCAGCGCCGCCTTCCACACCATCCGCCTGGCCCTGCCGGCAATGAAGGCGAAGGGCTGGGGCC
>DASVVQ010000002.1:0-39554 GCA_036386475.1 Allosphingosinicella sp.
TGTCGCCGGCATAGGCGACCTGGATGTCCTCGCGGTCGTTGGCATGCATCAGCAGCATGCGGCCGACCTTTTCCTTCTTGTCCTTGACCGAGTTCATGATTTGCGACGCGGTTTCGAGCTTGCCCGAATAGATGCGCGCGAAGGTCAGCGTGCCGACGAACGGGTCGTTCATGATCTTGAACGCCAGCGCCGAGAAGGGCGCGTCGTCCGAAGCCTCGCGGCTGTCGGTGCTCTCGCCGTCGAGCTTCAGTCCCTCGATCGGCGGCACGTCGAGCGGGCTCGGCAGATAGTCGACGACCGCGTCGAGCAGCGGCTGGACCCCCTTGTTCTTGAACGCCGAGCCGCACAGCACCGGCACGAACGAGAAGTTGAGCGTGCCCTTGCGGATCAGCTTCTTGAGAGTCGCGGTGTCGGGCTCATTGCCCTCGAGATACTTCTCCATGACCGCGTCGTCCTGCTCGACGGCCATTTCGATGAGGTCCATGCGCGCCGTCGCCGCGGCCGCCTTCAGGTCGTCCGGAATCTCTTCGTAGACGAACTTGGCGCCGAGCGACTCCTCGAGCCAGATGATCGCCCGGTTCTCGACCAGGTCGACGAGGCCCTTGAAGCTGCTTTCGATGCCGATCGGAAGATAAAGGACCATGGGCCGCGCGCCGAGCCGGTCCTTGATCATTTCGACGCACATCTCGAAGTTCGCGCCGGTGCGGTCGAGCTTGTTGATGAAGCACATCCGCGGAACCTTGTACTTGTCGGCCTGGCGCCAGACGGTCTCCGATTGCGGCTCGACGCCGGCGACGCCGTCGAACACCGCGACCGCGCCGTCGAGAACGCGCAGCGAGCGCTCGACCTCGATCGTGAAGTCGACGTGGCCGGGCGTGTCGATGATGTTGATCCGGTGGTCGTTCCAGAAGCAGGTCGTCGCCGCGCTGGTGATGGTGATCCCGCGCTCCTGCTCCTGCTCCATCCAGTCCATGGTGGCGGTACCCTCATGGACCTCGCCGATCTTGTAGGACTTGCCGGTATAATAAAGGACGCGCTCGGTCGTCGTCGTCTTGCCGGCGTCGATGTGGGCCATGATGCCGATATTGCGATAGCGCTCGAGCGGATGGCTGCGGGCCATATTATGCTACTCCATGAAGCACGGCTGCGGGGCCGATCACGTAGACCTGCCTCCGGAGACGCCGGCGGATTTTTTTTATTCCGATTTCCCCAGCGTATTTCAGCTTGTAGAAAACCGTCACGCAATCGAGTTCGTTCACGCTGAGCGCGATGTCATGGTCCGCGGCGATCTGCGCAAGAGCGCCCGAGAGTCTTTTCGAATGGAACATGGGTCTACCAACGGTAGTGCGAGAAAGCGCGATTGGCTTCCGCCATGCGGTGCGTGTCTTCGCGCTTCTTGACCGCATTGCCGCGATTGTTGGCGGCGTCCATGAGCTCGCCCGAGAGACGCGCCGACATGGTGTTCTCGCCGCGCGAGCGCGCAGCGGAGATGAGCCAGCGGATCGCGAGCGCCTGGGCGCGCTCGGGGCGGACCTCGACCGGAACCTGATAGGTCGCGCCGCCGACGCGGCGGCTTCGCACCTCGATGCCCGGCTTCACATTGCCGAGCGCGTCATGGAAGACGCCGAGCGGGTCGCGCTTGGCGCGCGCCTCGACCGTGTCGAGCGCGCCGTAGACGATGCCCTCGGCGACCGACTTCTTGCCGTCGAGCATGACCGAGTTCATGAACTTGGTGAGAGTGACGTCCCCGAAGCGGGGATCGGGAAGGACTTCGCGCTTTTCGGGGCGGCGGCGACGGGACATTCTGACTTCCTTTTTCTTCAGCCTGGTCCGGAACCTGTCCGGGGCTTACTTTCCTTGTGCTCCTGCGAAGGCAGGAGCCCTGCGGCCAAGGCTCCTGCCTTCGCAGGAGCACAACAGCCTATTTCGGACGCTTGGCGCCGTACTTGGAACGCGACTTGCGGCGATCCTTGACCCCTTGGGTATCGAGGACGCCGCGAAGCACGTGGTAGCGCACGCCCGGCAGATCGCGGACGCGGCCGCCGCGGATCAGCACCACGCTGTGCTCCTGGAGATTGTGGCCCTCGCCGGGGATGTAGCTGATCACTTCGCGCTGGTTGGTGAGGCGAACCTTGGCGACCTTGCGGAGCGCCGAGTTCGGCTTCTTCGGCGTCGTCGTGTAGACCCGGGTGCAGACGCCGCGCTTCTGCGGGTTCTGCTCCATGGCAGGAACCTTGGATTTCGCCTTCTGCGGCTCGCGACCCTTGCGGATCAGCTGGTTGATCGTCGGCATGAAGCCCTTCACCTCAAAGTTACTCTGCCGAGGCGCATGAAGCGCAAAAAACCCGGCGGCCCCACGGCCCCCGGCTCGATGCGATCGCAACGGCAATGTTCAAGCTCGCGCCCGCTCCAGGAACGCAAGGCTCCGCAGGCGAGGCGGCCTATAGCGGGGGGAGGGTAAGGGGTCAACGGGAGAGATTGGGCGGACCGCAGCTCAGCGGCAATAGTCCCCGCTTCCAACTGTCCCCGCCTCCACGGTCATGGACGCAGGACGACAGGCGCAGCTCGGAACAAAAGTAACGCGTCAGCTTGGCGCCGATGAGCAGTTCGTCGCGATCACGGCGGAGACCGCAAGCCCGCTATCCGAGTTGAAGCCGTTCTGCTCGTTCGTCACTTCGAACCGAAGCGTGTAGATGCCCGCCGCTGCGGACGTCACCGTCGTCGAAAATGAAGTGATGTTGGCCGTCTGAAAGCCGTGCGTCTGGGTCGTCTGCGTCGCGAACGGGGAGCTGCCCGGCCCCCCCGGCGTGTCGAGGAAAGCGCTCGCCGTGTTGTCGGCCGCGAACCTGCCGCTGATCGTGAGCGTGCGCCCGACGCCGCAAGCCTGCACGCGAAAGGGAATTGTGTAGCTGTAAACCCCGCCGGCATGGCTGTCCGGGTTGGCCCCTCCGGGCGGTCTCACCCAGGCGGAGGAGTCGACCGTGGCCCATGCAATATTCGGTGCCGGCGACAGGACGGGCTGCGAATAGGTAAGGCTCGGGATCCTCACTTTCCACGGCGCGCTCCCGGTATCGACGCGGACGATATTGGCGGTCCCTGACGTGCAGCAGGGGAGCTGGACGACGCCGTCATTGACCACTGGCGGACAGGAAATGCATCCTGACACGAGTGCCGCGCCGGCCATGCCGACCAGCGCTCTCGACGCGACGCGAGCAGTGCTTTTCATGTTGTGGCCCCTCCCCCCTCGCGAAATTAGCGGCAGCCGGCGGAGAAGCCAGCACAACAGACTCCGATTCGGGTAGAAATAGGATATCGCCGATGGCCAACGGTTGCCCGTGCCTGCCCCCGTCAGCCGCCGTGCGTCCGGCGGCGGAAGGTGCGGCATTGGGAGGTGTCGCGGCCGGCGCGCTCGCAGAAGAGGCGCATCGTCCGCGAATTGCGGTAGCGCACCGGCCGGTCGGCCTCGTCGCGGCGCGCATCGCGGCGGGTCGGTGCAGCAGAGAGGGCGGTCCGGCGCATCGGCGGTGCCGGAGCCGCCGCGCGACGGACCGCCGGCGCAGTCCGAGCCTCTCCGCGCAGGGCCTGCGCGCCCGGAGCGACGGGCGGCGGCGGCGCTTCGGACTGGATCGAGGCCGCGACCGGCGCCGCCTGCGCCGGATCGGCCGCGGCCGGCGAGGGGGAGGGCGAGGGCGATGACGAGGGCGAGGGCGAGGGCGATGGCGATGGCGACGGCGATGAGGCGAATGCACCGTCCGACTGCTCGCGGGAAGCGCTCCCGCCCCGCCACGCCGCCCAGGCGACCGCGCCGAAGACTAGCAGGGCAAGGGCCGCGACGAGGATCATGCCCGCCTTCGGCCGGGCCGGTGCCGCCGCGTCCCGGCCCGCCGCGGGCAAGGACCGCCCGACCGGCGGCGGCGCAATGGCGCGCATCGGCGTCCCGACGGCGCGGCGCCCGCACAGCTTCTCGATCCGCGCCGAGATCTTCTGCCAGCCGGGATGGAAGGGCTCGCCGCGCCAGCCCAAGACCAGGATGGCGCTGCCGTCGTCCGACGCGGTGACCGGCATGATGCCGTCGGGCGAGGCTTCGATGAGCTTGCCCTGCCGCCGCGCCTCCGCCGCGGCAGCGACGATCGCCTCCGAAGCCATGGCCGCCTTGGACCAGACCACGATGGCGGCGGCCGCGCCGCGGATCCGCTCGCGGCGCTCATCGGCGGCGGATGGCCCCGCCGCGACCGCCACGGCCGGATAGCCCGCCGCGCCGGCCGCGTCGCGCAGCCGCATCGCCACGCTCTCCTTCTCCGGCGCGTGGAAGATCACGACCTCGGCCTGCTCGTCCATTTCCCGGCCGATCCTCGCTTCAATAGGCCGCAGCGCGCAGCGGGACGCGCAGGACCGAGCGGTGCGCCTCGTCCTCGACCTCGACCCAGCCGTCGCCGGCGAAGCCCTCTCCGTCGAGCCGCTGCCGGACGACCGCGCCTGCCGTCCGCAGCGCCGCATTGAGCGCGACGACGTCGTTGGCGCAGGGCTGCCCCACCAAATCGGTGGTCTCGCTTCCGTCGCACGATACGTTGAAATAATAACGCGGCATGGAAGCGACAACGCGCGAGGCGCGCCAGCTTTCCGGCCGGCGGCCACTTGACGCACCGTCCTACTTGAGTCATACACCCCGTCCCGCACCCGCAGAGAAGGAGGGCGTTGATGACCGTTACGTACACGCCGCTCCTCACCGGCCGGCTCCGCACCATTACCCGCTGAGCCCAGGGCGGCCGCCGCGCCGCCGCTTTCACCGACTTCTGCAGGGACGCCCGCTTCGGGCGCGCGATGATCCGATGACCATTTCCTCGCCCTCGCGCGGCGCCACGTCCGCGCTCCGGCTCGTCTTCCGCTTCGCGTTCAGGCACTGGGCGCGGCGGATGCCGCTTGCCGCGACGCTCTGCGCCGCGATGTCGCTGGCGACCGCGACCGAGATCTTCGTGCCGGTCTATGCCGGCCGCCTGATCGACGCTTTGTCGATGGGCGAGGCCGGGCGCGCGGACGCGCTGGATGCCTTCGCGGCGATCGTCGCGCTCGGCGCCGCGACGGTGCTGCTGCGCCACGTCGCCTGGCGGGCGGTGGTGCCGTTCACGCTCGCGATCATGCGCGACGCGGCGTCCGAGGCCTTCCACCGCGTCCAGCGCCTGTCGACCGACTGGCACGCCAACAGCTTTGCGGGCTCGGTGGTGCGCAAGGTGACGCGCGGCATGTGGGCGTTCGACGCGCTCGACGACGTCGTGCTGCTCGCCTTGCTCCCGTCGCTCGTCGCCCTGGTCGGGACGGTCGCGCTGCTCGCCGCCCACTGGCCGCTGCTCGGCCTGGTGATGGCGATCGGCGCGCTCGCCTACATCGCGCTGACGGTCAGCCTCGCCACCTTCGTGATGGCGCCGGCGGCACGGCTCTCGAACCAGTGGGACACGCGCGTCGGCGGCATGCTCGCCGACGCGATCGGCACCAATGCGGTGGTCAAGGCCTTCGCCGCCGAGGCCCGCGAGGACGCGCGCCTGTCCTCCGTGCTCGGCAAGTGGGCAAAGCGCACGCGGCGCACGTGGCTGCGCTTCACCTGGAGCGGCACCGGCCAGCTCGCTTTGCTTTGGGCGATCCGGGCGCTCGTCACAGGCACGGCTTTGTGGCTGTGGTCGGTCGGCCGGGCGAGCGCGGGCGATGTCGTCTACGTCCTCACCGCCTATCTCGTGCTCCACGGCTATCTCAGGGACATCGGCCAGCACGTCCATCACCTGCAGCGGGCGGTGAACGAGATGGAGGAGCTCGCGCTGCTCCACCAGGAGCCGCTCGGCGTCGTCGACGGGCCGGGCGCGAAGCCGATCCGCATCGGCACGGGCGAGATCCGCTTCCGCGACGTGACCTTCCGCTATGGAGGCCACGAAACGCCGCTCTATGCCGGGCTCGACGTGACGATCGGGGGCGGCGAGCGGGTCGGCCTGGTCGGCCGTTCGGGCTCGGGCAAGACGACTTTCGTCAAGCTGATCCAGCGCCTCTACGACGTCACCGGCGGCCGCATCGAGATCGACGGCCAGGATGTCTCGCTCGCGACCCAGGCCTCGCTCAGGCGCCAGGTCGCGATCGTACCGCAGGAGCCGATCCTGTTCCACCGCAGCCTGGCCGAGAACATCGGCTACGGGCGCCCCGGGGCGCGTCCGGCGGAGATCGAGGCGGCGGCGCGGCTCGCCAATGCGCACGATTTCATCGCCGGCCTTCCCAAGGGCTACCGCACCTTGGTCGGCGAGCGCGGCGTCAAGCTGTCGGGCGGCGAACGCCAGCGCGTCGCCCTCGCCCGCGCGTTCCTCGCCGACGCCCCGATCCTGATCCTCGACGAGGCGACGTCCAGCCTCGATTCGGAAAGCGAGGCGATGATCCAGCAGGCGATCGAGCGGCTGATGATCGGGCGCACCGCGATCGTCGTCGCCCACCGCCTCTCGACCGTGCGCTCGCTCGACCGCATCCTGGTCTTCGAGGAGGGGCGCATCGTCGAGGACGGACCGCACGCCGGGTTGCTCGCGGAGCCCGCCGGCCGCTACCGCCGGCTGTTCGAGCGGCAGGCCGGCGCCGTAAGGGAAGAGGAGCCGATCCTCGGCTAGGTCTGTCCCGCAAGGGAACAGCCAAGTTGACTCTTGCATCTATCGCAGCGTCTATACGCGCTCACCTGAGTATTACGAGAGTCGCGGCGGGGGACCGCTTGTGCTTTGCGTTGAATATATTCAATGAATTCGGGGGTTTAACATGAGCAGGACTGCATCGAAGGCGACCGTCACGGTCTCCGGCAACACAATTCATTTCGCGCAGGCAGGCGTCTACACGATCGAACATCTTCCTTCGGGGCACGTTCAGATCAAGCTCGATGGCGGCAAGGCGACGGTGGTCAAGGCGGCCGACTGGGCGGCGATCAATGGATACAGCTTCGGGCCCGGCGCCATCCTCGCCAGCCCGGTCGTCGTCGATGGAGTCACTTTTACCGAGGCGGGGCCCGGCGGCCCGTTCGAGGTCAGCCCGAACCTCGACGCCGTCATCGGCAATCTGTTCACGCGCGGCGTCGACTATGTCCTCGCCAACCTGACCGTCAACGGCAGCCGCGCTGACTCCATCAAGGCGGTCTGGGACTATCTCGACGATTTCTACGTCGCCGGCGTCCAGTACAACGAGGCGTTCGTGCGCCTCGGCGTCGCCTATGTCGCCTATCTCGACGATGGCGGCGAGCCGTTCACCTTCGTCACCGCCAAGTTCATCGCCGACGGGAGCGATTCGGATCTGACCCCGGAGCGCAACCAGTCGATGCACGACAATCTGCTCGGCAACCTCACCGCCGGCGCGATCAACGGACGGTTTGCCGCGAATCCTGCGCTCCGGGACGAGCTGCTTGCGCTGGTCCCGAACGAATATGAGACCCGCCAGCTCTACGAAGGCACGGACGGGCAGGCCGGCGGCCCGCGCCACGACAATGTGCGCGCGTTCGACTACGATCATGGCTGGGACAGACCCGATTTTGTCGACAGGGACTATAGCGGCCTGATCGATCCGCTCGCGCGCAATGGCGGGGAAATGCATTATGGCGACGGCAATCCGGTCGACGACTGGAACATCGTGCGCCACGAAGGCGCCCAGGTCGAGCTGGGCCTGAAGGTCAAGCACCGCGGCGGCGACGAATATGCGGAATATTCGATCGGTCCGGACGGCGTCGCCGTCTATCAGGTGGCGGCGGGCGGCTCGCCGTCCAACGCCGCCCGTGCCGAGTGGAACTTCGATTTCGCCGCGACCGACTTCAGCGCCGACGACGACTTCACCTACCTGGTCGAGCTCGACGTCGATCCCACGGCGGGCGTGCTCTGGTCGACCGTCTATTCGTCCGCGCGGCCGTTCGACAGCGACGTCGGCACCGGCTCGACCTTCCAGAATTCGTCCAACGTCGCTTTCTACGCGAGCCCGAATCCGCTGCTCGAGCGGCCGGGCATCGACATGGACCCGGGCACGGCGGGGGTGCAGCCCTATGGGCTCGGCGACGCCACCTTCAACATCCGCCTCAGCGCCTTCGACGCCGACAGCGGCCTGCTGGTCGCCCGCAACGAGGTGCAGGTGATCGTAGGCGACGGCATTCCGTTCGGCTGAGCCGCAAGGGACAGTCGCCTTCCGCTCCGCCGGCGCCGGAATTCCGCCGCCGTGCGGGAAAGTGACTGTCCCTACTCCGGATCCGGCACCGCCGCGCCGAGCTTTTTCGGGGCGACGGCACGGTAGCTCTCGGCGATCCAGCGGCGGAGGAGATAAAGGTCGGGCGCCTCGCCGCCGGCCGGGAAACGCGCCGTGACCCAGCCGGACTTGCCGAGGCCGTAGCCGGCCGGCTCCGTCCAGTCGAAGACCATGGCGAAATCGCGGCTGACCGGCAGCTTGACGGTGGCGCTGAGGCCCTCCCCCATATCGAGCCAGCAGAAGGTCTTGCCCCTGACCTTGAGGGCGCTGTGCCCCCAGGGATGGTCCTCCTTGGCCTCGGGCAAAGACAGGCCGTAAGCGCGGAGCTCTTCGAACCAGGCGTCGATCGTCATGGGCGGAATAATGCCCGAAGGCGCGAGCGCGGGGGAGTCGTGCAAAGCCATCATCCTGGCCTTCGCCGGGAGGACGTTCTTTGTCGCCGCAAAAAAACCGGCGCCTGCATCGCTGCCGGCGCCGGTGATGCCCCTCCAGGGAAGCTCGAAAAAAGGTCAGGCGACCTTGGCGGTCTCGACCTCTTCGGGATCGCGCAGCACGTAGCCGCGTCCCCAGACCGTCTCGATATAATTGTCGCCGCCGCAGGCGAGGCTGAGCTTCTTGCGAAGCTTGCAGATGAAGACGTCGATGATCTTCAGCTCCGGCTCGTCCATGCCGCCGTAGAGATGATTGAGGAACATCTCCTTGGTCAAGGTCGTGCCCTTGCGGAGCGAGAGCAGCTCCAGCATTGCATATTCCTTGCCGGTGAGATGGACGCGGGCGCCGTCGACCTCGACCGTCTTGGCGTCGAGATTGACCGCCAGCTTGCCGGTGCGGATGACGCTCTGGCTGTGGCCCTTGGAGCGGCGCACGACGGCGTGGATGCGGGCGACGAGCTCGTCGCGGTGGAACGGCTTGGTGACATAGTCGTCGGCGCCGAAGCCGAGCGCGCGGACCTTCGAGTCCATCTCGGCGACGCCGGACAGGATCAAAACGGGCGTGCCGACCTTGGCCAGCCGGAGCTTCTTGAGCACGTCGTAGCCGTGCATGTCCGGGAGATTGAGATCGAGGCAGATGATATCGTAGTCGTAGAGCTTGCCCAGGTCCAAGCCCTCCTCGCCGAGGTCCGTCGTATAGACGTTGAAGCCCTCGTTGGTGAGCATGAGCTCGATGGCCTTGGCCGTGGTCGGCTCGTCTTCGATCAGCAGAACACGCATGCGCCTTGCCCCTTCTTCGCGCTGCGGACGGGAGAACGTCCCCGGCCCCTCGCGACAATCATTAACCATTCAAGGAATGAAGGCAAAAGGTTAATTTCGGATTAAGCCAAGGAATCAAACGGAAATTTCGCCCCGCTCCCCGCCGCGTTGCGCGGGCGCCACAGTCTGTGGCACTGCCGGCCGCCATGTGGACCGACCGGATCCTCTTCATCGACGCCGAGGCCCTGGTGATCGACAAGCCGGCCGGCCTCGCCGTCCATGCCGGCCCAAAGACGCCCTATAGCCTGGACGACCACCTCCCCGCCTTGCGCTTCGGCTTCCGCCGCCCGCCCTCGCCGGTGCACCGGCTCGACCGCGATACTTCGGGCTGCCTCCTCCTCTCGCGCAACCCCAAGGCGCACAAGCGCTTCGCCAAGGCGTTCGAGGACGGCCGGGTCGAGAAGCTCTATCTCGCCGTCCTCGAAGGCGCGCTCGCGGGCGCAGGCGCAATCGACATGCCGCTCCTCAAGGTCTCCAGCCGCGAGCAGGGCTGGCGCATGTCGGCCGACCCGAACGGCCAGAGCGCGCGGACCCACTGGCGCGCGATCGCGCAGGAGGGGGGCCGCACCCTCGTCGCCTTCACGCCCGAGACCGGCCGCACCCACCAGATCCGGGCGCACGCGGCTTTCGCGCTCGACGCGCCCGTCGTGGGCGACCCGATCTACGGCAAAGCCGCGCCGGCGATGCTGCTCCACGCTGCGACGCTCACAGTGCCGCGCGAGAACAAGGAGCCGGTCTCAGCGATCTCGAAGCTGCCGCTTTCCTTCGGGAGCTTCCGCGATGCGGCCTGAGGACGTCTTCCTTCCCGAGGACGCGCTCGAGGAACGCTTCCTCGCCGCAACCGGCCCCGGTGGTCAGAACGTCAACAAGGTCGCGACCGCGGTGCAGCTGCGGTGCGACGTCTTCAAGCTCGGGCTCCTGCCGGCGGTCTACGAGCGGCTCAAGAGCCTGGCCGGCAGCCGGATGACGAGCGAAGGAGCGGTCCTGATCACCGCGCGCAGCCACCGCACCCAGGACGCCAACCGGACCGACGCAAGGGCGAGGCTGGCGCAGCTGATCGCGAAGGCCCACATCAAGCCCGTGAAACGCGTGAAGACGAGGCCGAGCCGGGCCGCCAAAGCGAAGAGGGTCGACGAGAAGAAGGGGCGGAGCGCGGTGAAGCAGGGACGCGGCAGGGTGAAAGTAGAGTGACCGTCATCCCGGCGAAAGCCGGGACCCAGGAACACCGGCGGGCGCAAGCTCTCGTCTGGTTCGGTTCCTGGGCCCCGGCCTCCCGCCGGGGTGACGCTTCGAGGACCAGATATGTACGACTTCAAGATCGCAGCGCCAGACAAGCCCGAGCTCTACCGCCAGCTCATCGCCGCCGCGGACGCGCTGACCGAAAGCGAGCCGGACGCGATCGCCAACATGGCGAACGTGGCCGCGCTCCTCTGGGAAAGCCTTCCTGACCTCAACTGGGCCGGCTTCTACCGCAATATCGGCGGCGAGCTGGTGCTGGGGCCGTTCCAGGGCCGGGCGGCCTGCATCCGGATTCCATTCGGCAAGGGCGTCTGCGGGACGGCGGCGGCGACCCTGGCGCCGCAGCTGGTCGGCGACGTCCACGCCTTCCCCGGCCATATCGCCTGCGACGCAGCTTCCGCCTCCGAACTCGTCGTGCCCGTGGTCGGCACCGACGGCGCGCTGATCGCCGTTCTCGACCTCGACAGCCCCACGCCCGACCGCTTCGATCAGGAAGACCTCGCCGGCTGTCTCGAATTGGCACGCCGGCTTTCGGGCCGCCTGGGCGGCGTAGCAAAGGCCAGTCTCGCGAGTTAATGCGGCTTCAAGCGGCCCATGGCGCGCCTCGCCTCGGGCCGGGGCCTCGAAGGGGACTTAAGCCATGCGGATGCTCGCACTTCTCACGCTCACCGCCGCCACCGCGGCGATCGCAATGCCAACCGCAGCCAGCGCGCAGCGGCGCGCCGGCCACAGCTTGGGCGAGCCGGGCCAGCGCGTCCAGGTCCGCCACGGACCGGGCGCCGGCACCGGCGCGCACCACATGCGCCGCGAATTCCGCCGCATCGACCGCGGCCAGTTCCTGCCGCCTTTCTGGGCCGGCCCTCAGTTCCACGTCCAGCATTGGCAGTCCTACGGCTTCCCGCAGCCGATGCCGGGCTTCCGCTGGGTGCGCTATTATGACGACGCCTTGCTGGTCGACGGCCGCGGCCGCGTCCACGACGGCCGTTACGGCTACGACTGGGACCGCCACGGCGACCGCTGGCGCCGCGACGAGCGCGGCATCCCCGCCTATGTTGGCGACGGCGATTTTCATCCGCGCGACCGCGACTATGCCTGGGCCGAGGAGGCCGACGAGGGCGGCTGGGACTATAGCGAATACGGCTATGAAGAAGGCGAGGACGGCTGCGGCGAGCGCCGCCGCGGGCCTTGCGGCGCGCGGCGCGGCGGCCCCGGCCACGGCAGCGCGGGCCATGGCGGCTACGGCTACGGCGAGAGCGGCTATGGCTACGGCCAGAGCGGCTACGGCTACGGCTATGGCGGCGCCACGATGACGATCACCGAGACCATCGTCGAGTCGAGCGGCTCGTCCGTGGTCTATGAGGAGGTGATCGAGGAGGAGATCGTCGAGACCCGCCGCGCGCGCCGTCCGGTTCGCCGGGCGCCGGCGCGTCGCCCCATCCGCGGCGAGCGCGGCTGAGCAAAGCCTAGCGCCCCGGCGCTCCAGCTCAGCTTTCGTCGAGCACCTCGTCGGCGAGGCCGTTCGGGACGACGATCAGCGGACAGGGAAGCGACCCCGCGACCGAAGCGAAGTGGCTGACGAGCGGGCCCGGCCCGCTTTCGCCGGCTGCCCCCAGGACGAGGGCGGCGACGGCTTCGTCCTCCTTCAGGAACTCGGTGATCACCTTCACCGGCTCGCCCTCGCGCACCAGGATCGAGGGCCGCACGCCCGCCTCCTCGATGATCGCGCCCGAGGCCTGGAGCACCATCGCCTCGGCGCGCAGCCGCGCTTCCTCCTCGATCGCCGCCTGGACGCCGCCCCACTGGACGAACTCCTGCGGCGCGATGAGCGCGAGGATGACGACGCCGAACCCGTTCCTCGCCGCGCGCCGCGCCGCCCAGCGCAGGGCCACCGCGGCCTCGGCCGTGTCGTCCATGATGACGAGATAGGAACGCATGTTCGAACACCCCCTTGGCGCGAAGCTGCGCCACTTGGCCGGCGCGCGCAAGCCTGGCGCCAGCGAACGGCCCGCGGCGGTCGGACCTTGACCGGGGAGGCCGCTTTGGGGTTGAGGCATAAGGACACCCGATCCGAGGGACCTTCCATGCCGATCGAGCTCAAGATGCCCGCTCTCTCCCCGACCATGGAGGAAGGCACGCTCGCCAAATGGCTCGTCAAGGAGGGCGATGTCGTCGCCGCGGGCGACGTGCTCGCCGAGATCGAGACCGACAAGGCGACGATGGAGTTCGAGGCGGTCGACGAAGGAACGGTGGCGAAGATCCTGATCGCCGAAGGGACGGACGCCGTCCGGGTCGGCACCGTGATCGCGCTGATCTCCGGCGAAGGCGAGGAGGCAAAGACCGCCGTTGCGCCAGCCCCGGCTCCGCCGGCACCAGCGGCGGCGGCGGCGCCGGCTCCCGCGCCTCCGCCGACCGCCAAGGCATCGAGCGGAATCGACCCGGTTCGGCAGTCCGAAGCGGCGCCGAAGGCGGATTCGGGCAAGCGCATCAAGGCGAGCCCGCTCGCCCGCCGACTCGCCGAACAAGCCGGCATCGACCTCGCCGCGCTCAACGGCTCCGGGCCGGGGGGGCGGATCGTCCGGGCCGACGTGGATGGCGCTGCCGGCCAGGCGCGGCCCGAGCGGGGTGGGGGCGATGCGGCCGCGGCCGGCGCCGGGCCCGGCGCGGCGGCGCGGCCTGTGCCTGCGCCCGCGGCCGTGCCCGACATCCCGAACGAGGCCGTCAAGCTCTCCAACATGCGCAAGACGATTGCGCGCCGGCTCACCGAATCGAAGCAGAACGTCCCGCACATCTATCTCACGGTCGACATCCGCCTCGATGCGTTGTTGAAGCTGCGCGCGGAGCTCAACGCGGCCCTCGAGAGCCGCGGCGTCAAGCTGAGCGTCAACGACATGCTGGTCAAAGCGCTGGCCGCCGCGCTGATCGAAGTCCCCGCCTGCAACGTCATGTATGCGGGGACGGAGCTGGTCACGTTCCAGCGCGCCGACATCTCCGTCGCCGTCTCGACGCCAGCGGGACTGATCACGCCCATCGTCGTCGATGCCGGCGCCAAGCCACTCTCCGCGATCTCGGCCGAAATCAAGGACCTCGCCGCCCGCGCCCGCGAAGGCAAATTGAAGCCCGAGGAATATCAGGGCGGGACGGCGAGCCTTTCGAACATGGGCATGTACGGGATCAAGCAGTTCGAGGCGGTGATCAATCCGCCTCAGGGCATGATCATGGCGATCGGCGCCGGCGAGAAGCGGCCCTATGTCGTCGACGACAGCCTTCAGATCGCGACCGTGATGAGCGCCACCGGCAGCTTCGACCACCGCGCCATCGACGGCGCCGACGGCGCCCAGCTCATGCAGGCCTTCAAGCGGCTGGTCGAAATGCCGCTGGGAATGCTGGCCTGACCGGCGCCGGCCCAGCGGCCCGGACGGTCGAATATACGCTCCAGCCCGCGCCGCCGCCGGCCGATCCGCTATTGCTTCCGAACTGGGCGTCGATCCCGCTCGGCGTCGCAGCGCTCGCGGCCGCATTCCTCGTCGCGGGCAAGCGGGCGCGGACGCCCGGCACCGCCCCGGCATCGCGCCCCTGGCGCATCGCGCTCGCGGGCTCGGGCTACGGCGCCGCGCTCGGCCTGACGCTTCTCCCCCAGCTGCTCGCTGCCGCTGTCGGCGAGCCGCTCGGCCCGCTCGGGGTGGTCGCGTTCAAGCTCGCCGACTTCTTCCTACTCGGCGCCTTCCTCGCGGGCGCCGCCGATCTCCTTCTCGATCCGCTCCGTTTCGTCCGCGACCGGCGTGCGTTCGCCACCGGCCTGCCCCTCCTCGTCGTGCTGATCGCCGGACCGCTGCTGGCGAGCGGATATTCGGCCGGCATGCTCCGGGGTCCCGAGCCGAACCCGGCGATGGTCGCCGCCGCCGCGCTGGCCGCCGCCCTCCTCTGGTGGTCGCGCCTGCCCGCCACCGGCGAAGAGACCGCCCACATTTTCGACTGACACGGCCGCTCCACCGCAGGCTCCCGCGGCGAACACGCGCCTCAAGGTCAAGCCCTAAGCGACAATCCACTTGGATGCTCGCGCAGGAAGAATGAATTCGCGGCTTTCCCTGATTCGTGCTAGGCATTGGCGCTATCGGACGCTCTTCGTTCGAGCGCCTGATCTGTCCGGTCCGACGCCGTTCTCTCACGCTCGTCCTGAATAGGTGCGGCGGGATTGCGCGGCTTCTTTCGCCGTACTTGGATCGGCGAACTTCAAGGGGAGGGTTTCATGAAATATCAGCTCGCATTCGCCGTCCTTGCCGCCGCCGCGGCCGCGGCGGCAATCGCAGCGCCGCGCCCGGTCCTGATCGCTAGTGCGGGGAGCGGCAACTGCGTCGTCACCGGCGAGGTCGTCGGGCTCAACGGGCGCCGCGACAATTACCTCTCGGTCCGCGCCGGCCCGGGCGTGCGCGAGCGCGAGCTCGACCGGCTGCGCAGCGGAGCTCTGGTGATCGTCTGCGACGAGACCGCCAGCGGCGCATGGCTGGGAATCGTTTACAACCGCACCGGCAATCAGGACTGCTTCATCGGGCAGACCTCCTCGCT
Organism: Allosphingosinicella sp.; assembly: GCA_036386475.1. Lineage (GTDB taxonomy): Bacteria > Pseudomonadota > Alphaproteobacteria > Sphingomonadales > Sphingomonadaceae > Allosphingosinicella. The sequence continues at coordinate 15,285 of DASVVQ010000002.1, forward strand.
GCGCCGGCCCTATCGCGGGCCCTGCCGCTCCGGCTGGGTCTCGTCTCGCTATATCGACGTCAACGCGGGCTAGCGGCACCGCCGCTCCAGGGCCGGTGGGGGCTAGTGCGCCCGACCCCCACCCGTCCCCCTTCCGAGGCTTGGAAGGCGCTGGCGAGGCCGCTATGCGCAACGCGCCGGAGCGTGCATCCGGACGTGCTCGACGCGCTGGTGGAGGCTCAAGTGGCGGATCAATTCGACCTCATCGTCCTCGGCTCGGGGCCGGGCGGATATGTCGCGGCGATCCGCGCCGCCCAGCTCGGGCTCAAGACCGCGATCGTCGAGCGCGAGAAGCTGGGCGGCATCTGCCTCAATTGGGGCTGCATCCCGACCAAGGCGCTGCTCCGCACCTCCGAGATCCACCATTATTTGACGCACGCGGCCGCCTACGGGCTCAAGGCGGAGAAGCCCTCGTTCGACCTCGCCGCGATCGTCGAGCGCAGCCGCAAGGTCGCCGCGCAATTGAACGGCGGCGTCAAGGGCCTGATGAAGAAGAACAAGGTGACGGTCGTCGAAGGCGAAGGGAAGCTCGCCGGCAAGGGGAAGCTCCAGGTCGGCGACAGGACGCTGCAGGCCAAGCACATCATGATCGCCACCGGCGCCCGCGCCCGCGATTTGCCCTTCGCCAAGGCGGACGGGGAGCGCATCTGGACCTACCGCCACGCCATGGTCCCGAAGGCGATGCCGACGAAGCTGCTCGTGATCGGATCGGGCGCGATCGGGGTCGAGTTCGCCAGCTTCTATTCGGACATGGGCGCCGAGGTGACGATCGTCGAGATGCTGGAGCGCATCCTCCCCGTCGAGGATGCCGACGTCTCCGCCTTCGTCCACAAGGCGCTCGTCAAGCAGGGCATGAAGATCCGCGTCTCGAGCGGTGTGGAGAAGCTTGAAGCTGGACCCAATGGCGTGAAGGCGACCTTGAAGGGCGGGGCTGTCGAGGAATTCAGCCACGCCATCATCGCGATCGGAATCGTCCCGAACACGGAGAATATCGGCCTCGAGGCCCAAAGCGTGAAGACCGAGCGCGGCCACATCGCCGTCGACGGCTACGGCCGCACCAACGTCGAAGGGATCTACGCGATCGGCGACGTCGCCGGCCCGCCCTGGCTCGCGCACAAGGCCAGCCACGAAGGCGTCGTCTGCGTCGAGAAGCTTGCGGGCGTCGCGGGCGTCCACCCGTTCGAGACCGGCAACATCCCCGGCTGCACCTATTCCCGTCCCCAGGTCGCCAGCGTCGGCCTCACCGAGGCTGCGGCGAAGGAAGGCGGCCGCGAAGTGAAGGTCGGCAAGTTCCCCTTCATCGGCAACGGCAAGGCGATCGCATTGGGCGAGGCGGAGGGGTTCGTGAAGACGGTGTTCGATGCCAAAACGGGGGAATTATTGGGCGCCCACATGGTGGGGGCGGAGGTCACCGAGCTCATCCAGGGCTATGCGATCGCCCGCCAGCTCGAGACGACGGAGGCGGATTTGATGCACACCATCTTCCCGCACCCGACCTTGAGCGAGATGATGCACGAGAGCGTGCTCGATGCGTATGGAAGGGCGGTGCATTATTAGGATCGCAGCGGCCGCATCGAGACCCAATCCGGCGCTGGCGCCGCTCGCATTTCTGATCGGCGAGTGGCGGACGACCGGGACGCATCCGGCGGTGCCCGGCGAGACGCTGTGCGGACGCACCTCCTTTTCCTGGCACGAAGGCGGTGCCTTCCTGATCATGCGCTCGGAGATCGACCATCCGCTCTTCCCGAGCGGCGTCGCGATCATCGCCAGCGACGCGGCCGCCGGGACCTTGGTCATGTCCTATTTCGACGAGCGCGGCGTTTCCCGCATCCTCGACGTCGCGACCGGCGACCGGTCGGTGACGTGGCGCCATGACGATCCGGAATTCGCCCAGTCGCTGATCATCGCGCGAGATGAAGACGGCGACACGCTGCGCAGCACGGGCAAGATGTCGGAGCGAGGCGGAGAGTGGGTCGACGACCTGTCGCAGGTCTATGTGCGGGACGTGTGACAAGGGGGACGGTCATGAATGACCGCCCCCCATTTTCTTCGCTCGATCAGGCGAAGACGTAGCCGGCGTCGGACAGGGACGCGTAGTTCGGGTTGATGACGTAGCCCATGTCGGCGAACGAGGCCGCGCTCATCGCGGTGAAGTAATTCTCGCCCTCGTTGATGTAGCCGGTCATCAGCTCGTTGCCGAAAATCTCCTCGTCCCAGTGCGAGCCGGCCGTGCCGGAGCCGCCGTCCTGCTCGACCGGAATGCCGGCCGCCGTGCCGCCCATGGCGTGATATTCGGCGACGGCCTTGGTGCCGGTGAACAGGCCGTTCGTGACCAGGCCGAGCCGGTCCCAGATCGAGCCGAAGCCGAGGCTGTGCGCCATTTCGTGGAGGACGACGTCGGCGAAGGCGGCGAGGCCCATGTCGTTGACGTCGGCGATGTCGAACTTCATCTGCGCCGTGGCGGGCAGCGAGTTGCTGGTCCTAACCGCGGTCGGCCCGGCTTGGCCGAGGATGCCGTAGAGGCCGTCGATCGCGCCCAGCTCGGCCGTGATCAATATGTCGTCGACCGCCTTGATGCCGCCCTTGGTGCGGACCGAGACGTCCTGCAGCTCGCCGACGATCAGCGACGTCAGCCGGTCGGCCGAGGCCTTGAAGATGTCGTAATAGGCCTGGGTCCAGCTGCCCTTGAACTCGATCGTGATGTTGTAGCCCGCGGACGCCGTCGCCGGGCCGCTCGTATAGGGCGCGAAGGTGGTCGTGGTGCCGCCGCCGCCGGAGCCGCCGCCGCCGCTGCCGCCCTTGGCCGAGGCCGCGACATCGGTGGTGTAGACGGTGTGGGTCAGGTCGACGCCGACGATCTCACGGGTCGTCTGCGGCAGCTCGGGTCGTAAATCCATGCCGCGCGCCTGGCCGCGGCCGACCCCCGGATCGCCGGCCTCACGCTGATAGCCGGTCACGCTGTTCTCTCTCTTATACATTGTCGTTGCACCCCCTCTGGCAGCAGGCCACCGCGGCCCGCTGCGTTTGTGGAAGGGGGAACTTAACTCAAAGTCTGGGCATGGCAAGCCCTTGTTTTACCACACTATTCTGGCCCCGAAACGATGTGTGGCGGGGGCGGGTTTCCGGCGCAAAATCGTGCTCTGCCCGAGATTGACGGAGACGCCGCGCGGGCGCAGCTTGGCGCTTGTGAAGCTCGCTTTGCTCCTGCTCCCGATCTGGTTCGCCGCCTGCTCGGACGGCCCGGCCGCCGGACGCGGCGGGAGCGGCGAGGCGCAGGCGTTGGTCACCCCGGCGCCCCCGGCGGTCGCGCTCGCGGGACGGGTGACGGATGCGGCGGCGATCCTCGATCCGGCCCGCGAGGCGCGTCTCGCCGGGCGGCTCGAGCGGCTGGAGCGGGCGACGGGGCGCCAGCTCGTCGTCGTCACCGTGCCGAGCCTGAGCGGACGCGAAGTCGCCGATTTCACCCGCGACCTCGCCAATGCCTGGGGCATCGGACGCGCGGACGAGGACGACGGCGTCGTCTTCCTCGTCGCGCCGCGCGAGCGCCGGGCGCGCATCGAGGTCGGCACCGGCCTCGAGACGGTGCTGACCGATGCCGCGTGCCGGGAGATTTTGACGCGCGACGTCCTGCCGCGCTTCCGCTCGGGCGACCTTGCCGGCGGCATCGAGGCGGGCGTCGCCGCCCTCGTCGCGCGTTTGCTCTAGTCCGACGCCTATCTGCAGCGAGTCGAGCGGCCGATCGAGCCGTCCGCCTGGATCAGCATGATCGCGTCCGGCGTCGGCGCCTGGACGCGCGCGGTGCGGCTGCCCTGGGCGCCCTGGAAGGTGAGGCGCTCGCCGTCGAGCACCCATAGGCCGGTGCCGCCGCCCGGGACGGTGAAGGTGCCGTCGGCGGCAAAGGTGATCGTGTTGTTGCAGTCATTATTGTCGGTCCAGCGGCCGACCAGGAACTCGCGCGTGACCTGCGTGGAGCCGGCCGCCGGCGCGGCGCCGTTGGCCGCGGCCGGGTCCTTGCCGCCGGCGGCGGTGGCCGCATTGGCGGCCGCGTTCGCGTCGCCCCCGCCCCCGGCGCCCATCCGATCGCAGGCGGCCAGTGCCGGAACGATCGCCAGGACCACGGTCAGCTTCGATCGGATCTTCATTCAGTCCCCCTTTTCGTGCGCGGGCCGAGCGCAGGCCGCCGACCGGCGCCATTGGTTATCGGCAAGAACGCCGCTCCGCAATCCGCCCCCGCTCAAGCGGGCGCGGGCGTGGCGGAAACAAAGGAAACCATAAAGGTGCCGGCGCGGCACAGGCCCGAAAAACGGCGCGCCTAGAGCGTCCGCAACGGCCGATCCCGGCCGCAAGAGGAGCGGGGGCATCCCGGGCAGACGAGATGAAGACGATCGTTTCACGCACTTTCCTGGCGGGCGCCGGCGCCTTGCTGCTGGCCTTGCCGCCGATCGGCTTCGCCGCCGCCGCGGAGGCCGGCGCTGCCGAGGCGGCCGCACAGGGCCGCGAGACCGCGGGCGCTGCGGTTCGCTTCCGCGCGCGGTTGGACGCGGCCGAAGCAGAGGCGAAGGCCCGGCGCACCGAAGCGCTCGCGGCCGAAGCCGAATCGCTGCGACCCGGCGGCTTCGTCTGGCAGCCCGACATCGCCGGCGCCGGCGCCGTCGAGATCGTGGTCAGCATCCCGCTCCAGCGCGCCTTCGTCTATCGCGGCGGCACCCTGATCGGCATCTCCACCGTCTCGACCGGCCGCCCCGGCCACGAGACGCCGATCGGCCGCTTCGCCATCCTCCAGAAGCGGCCGCGCCACTTCTCCAATCTCTACAACAATGCGCCGATGCCGTTCATGCAGCGCCTGACCTGGGACGGCATCGCGCTCCACGCCGGCGAGATACCGGGCCGGCCCGCCTCGCACGGTTGCGTGCGCCTGCCGCTCGCCTTCGCGCGACTGCTGTTCGCAGTGACGCAGGTGGGCGCGGCGGTCCATGTCGTCGATTCCTCGCCCTCGCCAGGCGAAGCGCTCGCCATGGTCCGCGGCGGCCTGCATCGCGGCATGGGCGGGCCGATCGAGGAGGCTGCGGCCGAATAGCGGCTCAGCCGACGGCGGCGGGGACCTCGAAGCGGCGGCTGGCGACATGCGGCGCGCCGCAAATGTCGGACGGCAGGGGAAAGGGCCGATACTCGCGCCTGTAGCCGGCGAGGATCGCGTCGAGCAGGTCCGGCGCCTTGGCGAACGCCTCGTCCTCGCTGGCCGCGACGATCACAAGCTCGGGAACGTCGGGCAAGGTGAGCATGATCCGGCCCGCTTCGCCCGGGCTGAGCCTCGCCGGATAGGACAGCATGTCTTGTTCCCTCAGGGTCTTCGCCCACCTCAACCGCCGGAATATGAGAGCGTTCCCAAAAACTTCGCGGGCGGGCGGCGCCTGGGCAGCTCCCGCGTCGTGGGTTCCGGTCCGGGGGCGCTGGCCCCGCGCCGCAGGATGGGATAGCCTGACGCCTTCAATCGGGCCGGGAGGAAGCATCATGGACGAATTCAAGGCAGACAAAACGGAGGCCGGCGCGCAAGGCGTGGCCCGGCGGCGCGCGCTCGCTCTGCTTGCGCTCGGCTCCGTCGCGGTCGCGGTGGCGGCCTGCTCGCCCGGCGAGGACGATGATGATGATGACGACGACGACGACGGCGGGCGCCGGCGGCGCAGACGGCGGCGCTGACGAAATGGGGAGGGTTGCGAGCCCCTGTTCTTCTCGCCTTCTACCCTCCCCTTGCAACCTCACCCGCCGCCGCTAAAAGCGGCGCCACAGTCACTCGCCGCGCGGGCATCTTCCGGCGCGGCTTTCATCCATCGGGGTCCTTCATGCACCGCAATCCCAATCGGCCCATGTCGCCCCATCTCACCGTCTGGAAATGGGGTCCGCACATGCTCGTTTCGATCGTCGGCCGCATCACCGGGGTCGGCCTCGCCCTCTTCGGCGGCGCCGTCCTCGTCTGGTGGCTCAATTCGCTCGCCAACGGCCCGGAGAGCTACGGCTACTTCCAGAGCTGGGCGACCCACTGGCTCGGCATCGTCGTCGGCATCGGCCTGACCTGGGCGCTGATCCAGCACATCCTGACCGGCCTGCGCCACTTCACGCTCGACCTGGGCGCCGGCTACGAGCTCGAGACCAACAAGAAATGGTCGATGATCACGCTCGGCCTCGCCGTGATCCTGACCGCGGCCGTGTGGGCCTATATCGTCTGGGGACGCTGACATGACGACCGAAGTGAACGCCGCCGCCGCCACCGGCACCGCCTCCACCAGCCCCGCCGAGACCGCCCTCGCCCGCGTCCAGGGCCACGGCTCCGCCCGCGAGGGCGCCGAGCATTGGTGGCACGAGCGGCTGTCCTCGCTTGCCGCGCTCCTGCTCTGGATCTGGCTCGGCGTCTCGCTGCTGCGCCTGCCGGGCTACGACCATGCGATGCTCTCCGACTGGCTGTCCTCGCCACTCGCCTCCGTGCCGATGCTGCTCCTCGTCGTCGTCACCTTCTGGCACCTCAAGATGGGCCTGCAGGTGATCGTCGAGGATTATGTCCACGAAGAGGGCGGCAAGCTGGTCTGGCTGGTCCTGATCAACTTCGCGGCCGTGCTCGGCGCCGCCTTCGCGATCTTCGCGATCCTCAAGCTCGCCCTCGCGGGCGACTGAGGCGTTCGGGACGGTCGGCGGCGGCTGTCCCCTTCAGGCGATCCGGGTCGCGAAAGCGCCCGGCCCGAATTCGAGCGTAGGTTCCTCCCCGACGCGGCGCGCGACGATCCGGCAGAAGCCGAGCGTGGCACCCTCGGGCGCGAACAGGAGTGCCGCGTCGGGCTGCTCGGCGACGGGGACGCCGCTCCACGCCTCGGCCGCTTCCATCGAACGCAGCCAGAGGTCGCGACCGCGCTCGATCATCGCCGCCTCCTCGACCGCGATGCCGCGGGTTCGCTGCCAGTGGCGGCGCCACCAGTCCGCGCTCCGGAAAGTGAACCAGTCGGCCCCGAACGCGTCGAATAGAGCCGCGGAGAGCGGCGCCGGCGCGTCGTCCGGGTCGACGGCATTGGCCGGGCTCGCCATTCCGATCCGGCCGCCCGGCCTCACGAACTGGGCGAGGTAGGAGAGGTAGCGCACTTCCGTCCCGAAATAATGAAAGGCGTCGACGCTCACCACGGCGTCGAAGAAGCCGTGCGCGAAAGGAAGCCGGTGCGCCTCGGCGCGCAGCGGGAGGAGCCGGTCGGCGACGCCGGCCTCGCGCGCCCGCGCAAGATTGTCGGCCGGATCGATCCAGAGGTCGGCGGCCCAGACCTGGACGCCATATTCGCGGGCGAGGAAGGCAGCGGTCAGCGCCTTTCCGCAGCCGAGATCGAGCACGCGCTGCCCCGGCGCGAACGCCATCGAGCGCGCGAGGTCCTCGGCGAGCCACAGGCAGTTCGGCCCCATGAGGTTTGCGAAGACCCAGGCCGGATCGTACCCGGAGGCGCGCGGATAATCCTGATGGCGCATGAGGCGCGCGAAAGCCTGCGGGTCGCGCGGCCCGGGCGCGTCGGTGGTGAAGCTCGTCATTGCTGATTGCCTTTCGTGTGCGAGCGATCGAAGAGCCGCGCCCGCTTGGGCCGCGGCCGGTTCGTCCTTCATCCCGCGCATTCGCGGGAGCCACTCAGGCAATGGTAGTCATGACCCGGAAATAACGCGCCGGGTGCGGCGGGGCAAGCTCAGCCGGCGACCGCGAAGGCGGCCCCGCTTGCTCCCGGAGGCTTGCGCCGGTGCCCCGCCCGGCTCATGTTGCGCCGATGGCCGGACTTTCAATCGCAGCCCTTGTCGCCGCATCCGCCTTGCTGCAGGCCCCGCCCCCCGAATGGCGCGTGGCGAGCTTCAACTCGGACATGATCACCTATGTCGATGCGGCGAGCATCGCGCGCGACGGCGACGGGATCCGCTTCGGCCTCGCGATGCGGTTTCGAGAGCATCGCAGCGGTGGGCCGCCGGAGATCCGCGAGCAGATCGAAGGCGACTGCGTCACTCGCCGTTGGAAGAGCGTGCGCAGCTGGCCCGGCCGCGAGAACGGCCGGGAGGTCGTGGTTCGCGAGACGCTCGAGATGCAGGTCGCGCCCGGGACGGTCTACGGCGCGACCCTGCGCGCGGCCTGCGAGCGCAGCTTCGAAACCGGCGCCGTCGCGGATCCCGACCGCCATGCGGCCGCCTATCTGGCGGCGGGCGGCAGCACGCGCCTACGCCTCGCCGCGGCCGGGGGCACCGGCCCGCAGCCCGGCGGCGACGGATCGCCGGCGCCGGGCGCATCCTATTTCACGGGCCTGTGGACCGAGGACGGCAATTGCGACCCGGCCGCATTGTCCCTCAACGCCGACGGCACGTTCCGCACCCGAGGCGGCGGCCGCGGCACCTGGTCGGTCAGCGGCGACAAGCTCACCTTCTCCGGTCCGTCCGGGAGCCGGACGCTGCCGATCGAGATCCTCGACAGCAACAACTTCCGTGCGGTCGGCTCGCCCGGCAGGACGTCGCGCTGCGCCGGCGGCACGGCGCCGGATTGACGGCGGCGCGGGCCGTCGCCGCGCCGCCTCGCGCCGACGTGCCGGGACGAGATCGGCCGGCCGCGATGCGGGGCTAGGCGGGGCCTGTATCCACAGCTAAGGTCCAGCCAGATCCAAAGGGGGAGATCCGAATGAGGCCGCAATCCATCGTCCTGTTCGAGCGCATCGTCATTGCCTCGATCTGTCTCGGCCTGCTCTCGCTGCTCCTCACCGTCGCAATGCTCAACGACATCGTCCCGCTCGGCGGCGCCGGCATCGGCCTGATGGCAGTCGTGTCCCTGGTCACCTTCGGCATCTACGGCCTCCTCATCTACTTCATCGCGCGCAAAGGCAGCAGCACCGCCCGCTGGATCTATGTCGGCCTGGCCGCGCTCGGGCTGCTGTCCGGCCTTCTCGGCATCGGCATGCTCAGCGCCTTTCCGGCCTATATCGCCATTCTCACCCTCGCGCAGCACGCGCTGACGATCGCCTCGCTGGTCATGCTGTTCCGGCCCGACGCGGTCGCCTGGTTCGCGCAGAACCAGCATGGCCGCGCCCACGGCGCGATGCACGGATACGGCGCGCCGCCGCATATGCCCGGGCATGGGGCACCGCCGCACATGCCCGGCTATGGGGCGCCGCCCGCCATGCCTGGCCAGGGCGCGCCGCCGGCCGGCGCCTGGCCGCAGCAACAGCCGCCCGCTCCGGCCTGGCCCTCCGCTTCGCCGCCCGCCGGTTCCTGGCCCCCGCAACCGGCGCAGCATGGTGCCGTTCCGCCGGGATCGCCGCCGGCCGGATCGTGGCCGCAGCAGCAGCATCACGGCGCGGTTCCGCCCGCCGCTCCGTCCTGGCCGCCGCAGGCGCCTCCCGCGCCCCCGCCTCCAGCCTGGCCTCCCCAGCCTGCGGCACCGGCCGCCACGGCCTCCCCGCAGGCTCCGCCGCCACCGCCCGCTCAGCCGGCCGCTCAGCCGGCCGCTGCCGAAACGCGCGAATGTCCTTTCTGCGCCGAGCAGATCAAGGCGCAGGCGAAGAAATGCCGCTTCTGCGGCTCCGAGGTCGAGCCGCTGCCGAAAGGCTGATCGCACGAATCGATACGACGGCGCTTCCGCGCGGATGGATAATTGGGGGACGGCATGAACTTGTTAATCCTGGCACTGCTTGCGCTCGCAGGAGCGGTGGTTCTGGCGGTCCTGCATTTCCGTCAGGCCGGCCCGGCCAAGGCGGCGCGCCACTGGCCGGTCGCCCCGGGGGTGATGGTCGCCACCCGAGTCGACGACCCGGCCCCCGGCGGAGCGATGCGCTGGCACCCGCTCGTTCATTATCGCTACCGCGTCGGCGAGCAGGATTATGAGGGTGTCCAGCTGCGCCCGGGTGGAGCGACCGCGACGAGCCGGCACGAGGCCGAGGCGATGGTCGCCCGCTACGCGCCCGGCGCACAGGTCGGCGTCCGTTTCAATCCCTACCGCCCGGAGGAAAGCGCGCTCGAAGTGCCGCCGAGCAATCCGCTGCTGCTGATCGGCGCCGGCGCGCTGGCGCTGCTCGGCCTCGTCCCCTTCGCGTTGATCGCCGCGGAGGAGCTCGATCTGTTCGGCGGCGACTATCGCCCGCCGGTCTCGCCGAGCTCGCCCACGACCACCGACATGGGGATGGGGACGGACATGAACATGACCATGTCGACCACACCCCCGGCACCGACCACCGCCTATTTCGTCGGCCTGTGGACCGAGGACGGCAATTGCTATCCCGCCGCGCTATCGATGCAGTCGGACGGCGTCTTCCGCACTCGCGGCGGCGGCCGCGGAACCTGGTACGTGCTCGGCACTTCGCTCACCTTGTCCGGGCCGGCCGGCAGCCGCACGCTGCCGATCCAGATCATCGACCAGAACAATTATCGCGCGGTCGGCGCGCCCGGCACGACCGCACGCTGCAGCGTCGGCACCGCGCCGAGCTGAGCGTATCCGGGCTGCGGCGCCACCCTGACCTGAGGGCGGCGCGCGCGGTCAGCGCATCAGCCCCGCCGCCCGCAGCGCCTTTTCGATCACCGCCTGCGGACCGCGGCGGGAAGTGGGCCGGACGTCGACGCGCGGCGCGGCCCGAGCCGGTGCTGCAGATCGGGCCGCGGCGGCGACGGGCGCGATGCCGAAAAACTCCGCGATGCGCTGCGTCGAGCTCAGGCCGACGTCGAGCATATGTGCGCCCGCGGCGCCGAGCGCGTTCTCCCCACCGGAGAGCGGCACGCCGTGGCCCATGCCGGCGATCGCGATATGCTCGACCAGCGGCTCGCCGCCCGCGCCCAGCCAAGTGCGCCGGGGATGGCCTTCGACCGCGTCGGCGCGATCCGGAATCGCCGCAAGCCCATGTATCGCCGTCCATTGCCTGACGATCGCCTCGGCATTGGCGGGCACTACCGTGCGGTCGGCATCGCCCTGCCAGACCTGGACCCGGGGCCACGGCCCCCGGTGCGGCGAAGCGCCGCGGACGGCGGCGGCGAGGGCGCCGGCATCGCTTCTTCCCCGCCCGCCCATGCAGTCGAAGGCTTCGGCGACGCCGTCCGCGCAGCCGTAGGGAACGCCTGCCAGGATCGCCCCGGCGGCAAACAGCTCGGGATAGACCGCGAGCATCGCCGACGCCATCGCTCCGCCGGCGCTGAGGCCGGTAATGAAGGTCCGTTCGCGGTCGAGGCCATGCGCGCGCGCGAAGGCGCCGACCATCGCGGCGATCGAGGCGACCTCGCCGCGCCCGCGCGCGGTGTCGTCCGGCTCGAACCAGTTGAAGCAGAGCAGCGGATTATTGACTCGTCGCTGCTCCGGGAAGAGCAGAGCGAAGCCGTGGCGGTCGGCGAGCGACGACCAGCCCGCGCCATGATCGTAGACCGCCGCGTCCTGCGTGCAGCCGTGGAGGACGACGACCAGCGGCGCTCCCGCCGCGACCCCGGCGGGCACATAGCAGCGGGCGCGCAGGTTTCCCGGATCGTCGCGAACGGCGGTGACGTCCGACAGTCGGTCGACGACGGCGTTTTTGGGCGCAAAGGCGCTCAGGCCCGTGCGGCTGCGACGGAGGCGTAGGCGAGGCGTGATGACGGGCATTATTCCCTCCGGTGACCGCGTCCAACATCGCGGCCTTCGCCCCTCTCAACCCGCGCCCGCCACCTTTGTTGCACTGCAACATGAGCGAAACGGCCTCTGCAAATGCTTTTCAGCTTGGCGAAAGCTCGCCGTCCCGACATTCCTTCGCCTTGATGTGGGCGTGCGTGGCGAAGGGAGAGGATAGGGATGAAGAGGATCGTAAGAGCCACGGCCGCGCTGATCCTGGCCTCCGCGGCGCTTGCGGCGCCTGCTGCAGCCCAGCCGCCTGCGCCGCCTTCCGTCGCCAGCCAGCTTCGCGACGCCTGCCGCGCGGTGCGGCAAGTCGATCGCCGGCGCCTCCCCGCGAGCGAGGTCGGCTCGGCCTCCTACCATGAGGCGGAGCGGCTGGGATCGACGGCACCGCCCGCCGGGCATCGCGGCCCGCTCATCCGGCTCGCGGTCCATCACAGCAGGCCGCCGCCCTCGGCGAGCTGGAGCCTGCTCGCCTGGAAGCGCGGGGACGGACGCTGGTTCGTCTCGCGCCTGGTGCACGCGCCTGAGCCGGGGGGCGGAGGGCGGCCGGCCCTGCCCTGGCCGCACGATCCCGGCATCGACACGAGCGACCTTCCCCGATCGGACTGGACCCTCTCGGAAGGGACGCTCGCATCCGGGGATGCGGCCAGGCTCGAGCAGCTGCTGGACAGCCGCTGCCTGGACCGCGAGCCCGCCGTACGCCCGCACGAGCTGCCGGTGCGCAGCGGCCTCACCCTCAATTGCTACTGGCATCCGACATCCTATCATCTCGAGCTCTCGGACCGGGGTCGCAGGCGGGCGCTGCGGCGCGAATGCACTTCCTACCAGAATGCGAGCGGCGTCGAGGGCCAGCGCTGGGCAAGCGACCTCGTCCTCGATTTCCTCGGCGGCGCGGCGCTTGAGCCGGCAGCCGTTGGCCCTGCTGCCGCGCCCAGCGCGCAGCCGGCCGAGATTCCGGAGCGCTTCCACGGCCGCTGGGCGCAAGGCGTCGAGCAGTGCACCGAGCCGGGCCGGGTCCTGTTCGACGTGGGCGCGAGCGGTTTCTCCGTCAACGGCAGCCGCAGCCCGGTGGACCGGATCGAGCAGCGCGGCGCGCGTACGCTCGTCGTTCACGGCGCCGGGTCCGGCATACTTCAGGGCGCGCCGATCGAGCGCTTCGTCCAGCCGCTGCTGCTCAGCCCGGACGGCGATCGTCTCTTCGTGCCGGACCTGATCACGGGCTGGAGCTATCGTTTACACCGCTGCCCGGCCGCGCCGTAGCAAACGCTCGCGGCACCCTCTCGCGGCGACGGGCGTTTGGCTATTCGATGCCTTCGACCGTGATCCGCAGCTTCGCCTATCGCGCCGAGGCCCGCGAGCTGGACGTGCTGTTCAACACCGGGCGGCGCTACGTCTATTGCGAGGTCCCGCCCGAGGCCGCCGACGCATTGCGCGCCGCCTTCGCCAAGGGCCGCCATTTCAACGCCCGCATCCGCGGCCGCTACCCCTATCGCGAGCTGGAACGCGTCGAGGACTGAGCGCCGATAGGCCGGCGCACCGCTAGAGGTCCGAATCGTAAGCGTGGGTGTGAGGCAAGCGGATATCGGCCATCGTGGTCCGCCGCAGCAACGCCATCGTCTCGAGGACGGTTTCCCAGCGCGCTTCGGGATGGACGCCGAGATAATAGGCTGTTTCCGGCGCGGCGGCATCGGCTCGGCCGACGGCCACCACGAGTGCGGTCATCGAGACCTCCCGCCCGTCGAACCACAATGTCTGGTCAGGCGAGATCCACAGATGATGGTAGCGGACAGGCCCGGTCGCCGGCGGCTGCATGGAATAGCGGACCTTGTGGATGGGCACTGGCCAACCGGACGCGATGACGACCGCGAAGATTGCGCCGAGCAAGGACGCGAACAGGGAAGCGAAGGACGCCGGGACGGCAGCGGGCTCGCCGGGAAGGGGGCTCGCGGAGGCCGCATCCGGTTTCATCTTGCCATCTCGCCGCCTGATGTAATATTGTATCATCAAGAATGCCAGAGCTAAACCGCGGATGAACGCCGCGTCGCGCTGGGTTCAGGAAATGCGGCGTAGGATGCCCGCGTTCTCCGGCGGAGCGTCCCCCCCGCTTCCGACCGGAGCGCCACCTCGATCAGGAGAGTCAGATGCGTATTCTCGTTCTCGCCGCCGGACTTGCCGCCATCGCCATCCCCGCGACCGCGTCGGCCCATCCGCACGGCAATTCCTATGGTCGCGGCCAGGGCTACAGCTACGGCCACAACAACAACGAATATTCCCGCGAACTGCGCGAGTGCCGCCGCGAGCTGCGCCGCGCCGACAGCCGCCGCGAATATCGCGAGGAGCGGCGCGAGTGCCGCCGTGAGCTGCGCGACGCCCGTCACGACGATCGCCGCCGTTACCGCGGCGGCCGCTGGTAACGGACCGGACAGCATCGCGCGCGACAGGAAGAGCCGGCGGGAAACCGCCGGCTTTTTCCTTGCATTCGCGGCCGCGCGGCAGGAGTGACCTGGACATGGCGATGAGGACCTTCGACGTCGACGCGATGGGTGCCGAGGATCATCGGGACTTCGCCCAGCACCTCCTTGCCGGCGAGCGCATCGAGATGGGCTTCCGCGGCGAGCGTACCACCGTCCTGTTCACCGACCGCCGCATCGTCACCGTCCAGCTCCAGGTCCTGATCGCCGAGCGCATCGAGACGACCTCCATCTCCTACCGTGCGGTGCGCATGTTCTCCCTCAATCGAGGCGTCGGCGGCGAGGGCCGCAGCGAGTTCCGGATCACGCTCGATTCCGAGGCGCACCCGCTGCACCTGCGCGCCAATCCCGGCACCGATTTCGCCCCGCTCCAGGGCCTGCTCGCCGCCCGCATCCAATAGCAGCCCGGCGCCGGGCGCGCCCTTCCGCACCCTCTCCTAAGCCGCTAGGGTCTCGCGGAAGATGGACATCTATCTGCCGATCGCCGGCCTTTCCGTGAATGCGCTGATGATCGTCGCATTGGGCGGCGTCGTCGGCCTCTTGACCGGCATGATCGGCGTCGGCGGCGGCTTTCTCACGACGCCGATCCTCATCTTCTTCGGCATCCCCCCCGCCGTCGCGGTCGCTTCCTCGACCACCCAGATCACCGGCACCAGCATTTCGGGGGTCCTTGCCCATACGCGGCGCAAGGGCGTCGACTACAGAATGGGCGCGGTGATCATCGCCGGCGGCATCCTGGGATCGCTCGCCGGCGGCTTCCTCTTCCGGCTGCTCCAGGAGATGGGCCAGATCGACACGGTGATTTCGCTCCTTTACGTCATCCTCCTTTCGAGCATCGGCGTGCTGATGGCGAAGGAAGCAGCGACCGCGCTCGACATTTTGAAGCCGCGCGGCGAAGCGAAGCCCCAGCGCCGCCACAATCCGATGATCGCGATGCTGCCGATGCGCTGGCGCTTCTACCGCTCGGGCCTCTACATCTCGCCGCTGGCGCCGCTCATCCTCGGGTTTCTGACCGGCATCTTGACCGTTCTCCTCGGCGTGGGCGGGGGCTTCATCATGGTGCCGGCGATGATCTATCTGCTCGGCATGTCGGCACAGGTCGTGGTCGGCACCTCGCTGCTCCAGATCCTCGCCGTGACGGCGGCGACGACGATGATCCATGCGACGACCACTCGCTCCGTCGACATCGTGCTCGCCGTGCTCCTGCTCCTCGGCTCCGTGGTCGGCGCGCAGTACGGCGCGCGCTTCGCCCAGAAGATGAAGCCGGAGCTGCTGCGCATGTTCCTCGCCATCATCGTCCTCGCCGTGGCCCTGCGCATGGGCCTTCAGCTCACCTGGCGGCCGTCCGAAATCTACACGATGCAGCTGCTGTGAGAGGGCTGCGCGCCGGCCTGCTCCTCCTGGTCGCGCCGCTGGCGCTGGGACAGGCGCAGCCGCGGCTCGTGCCCGAAGTCTCGCACCGGCAGGTCGAGATCCGCTACAGCTTCACCGGCGCGCAGCTCCTCCTGTTCGGCGCCATCCTCTATCCGCGCGGCCGCGTGCCGGAGGCGCGCACCGACGTCGCCGTCGTCCTCAAGGGCCCGATGGAGCCGATCGTGGTGCGCGAGCGCCAGCGCGTCGCCGGCATCTGGATGAACGTCGGCCGCGCCCGCTTCCGCTCCGCGCCGCAATTCTACGCCATCGCCTCCTCGCGGCCGCTGCGCGCGATCATCGACGAGCGCACCGCCGCCATCTACGAGCTCGGCCTCGGCAATCTCCAGCTCTCGCCGGGCGGCGGCATCCAGCCCGAGGAGCTGCGCCGCTTCGAGGCCGGCCTCATCGACATGATGCGCAGGAACCTCCTCTATCAGGAGAACCCGCGCGGCGTGGAGATCGTCGAGGACGTTCTCTACCAGGCGCGGATCGACATCCCGGCGCGCGTCCCCGTCGGCACCTACACCGCCGAGACCTTTCTCATCCAGCGCGGCCGGGTGATCGCCGGGGCGGTGCGCGAGATCCGGATCGAGAAGCTGGGCTTCGAAGGCTTCGTCGCGCGCGCCGCCGAGCGTTGGTCCTTCACCTACGGCATCGTCGCCGTCGCAACCTCGCTGCTGCTCGGTTGGGCAGCGAGCGCGCTGTTCCGCCGCGGCTGACGCAGCCCCCGCAAGCACTTGTTTACGCCTCCACGCTAGAGAAGCGGCTTGGGGACCCCAACCAGACGAGCCGCCATGACCGAGATGTTTCACCAGCGCACCTTCAATCCGTCCGCCGCCGAACCGGCGATGGCGGCGCCCGTCCAGGTACCGGTCGACGCATATGCGGCCCCGCACCCGGCAATCGGACGGGTGATCGACATCGGCGGCGGCGGTGCGCGGCTGGAGATCGAGGGCGAGCGCCTCTCCGCTTTGGCCGCGGACTCCGATCCCAGCGTCGCCATGTCCGGCCAGGTCGGCAGCCAGGTCAAGATCGAGTGCGGCCGCAAATGGCTGCTTGCCAACGTCCGCTCGCTCAAGGGCTCCGACGCCGACGACGGCAAGATCTCGGCCGAGATCGACTTCCTGGGCGAAGGCGACGAGGACGGCCAGACCGGCCGCATCGTCAACTTCAAGCGCGGCATCACCTCCTATCCGATCCCCGGCAACCGGGTCTTTCCGGTGACCGGCCGCGACCTCAAGCAGATGTTCTCCGCCGACGAGCGGCCGCATATCGAGATCGGCACCGTCTATCCGACCAAGGACGTGCGCGGCGCCCTCTATGTCGATGCGCTGCTCGGCAAGCATTTCGCGCTGCTTGGCTCGACCGGCACCGGCAAGTCGACCTCGGCGGCGCTGATCATGCACCGGATCTGTGAGCAGTCGCCCGAGGGCCACATCGTCATGATCGACCCGCACGGCGAATATTCGGCCGCGTTCAAGGGCTATGGCGAGCTGTTCAACGTCGACAACCTCGCAATGCCCTATTGGCTGATGAACTTCGAGGAGCATTGCGAGGTCTTCCTCACCACCCAGGGCTCCGACCGCCAGCGCGACGCCGACATCCTCGCCAAGTGCCTGCTCCAGTCGCGCAGCAAGAACCGCGCCGCCGAGGGTCTCACCAAGCTCACCGTCGATTCGCCCATCCCCTACACGCTCTCCGACCTCACCATGGCGATCTCGAACGAGATGGGCGTGCTCAACAAGGCCGGCGATACCGCGCCCTACATGCGCCTCAAGACCAAGATCGAAGAGCTCAAGAGCGACCCGCGCTACCAGTTCATGTTCTCGGGGATGCTCGTCGCCGACACGATGACGAGCTTCATCTCGAAAATCTTCCGCCTGCCCGCCAAGGGCAAGCCGATCTCGATCATCGACGTGTCGGGGGTCCCGTCCGACATCGTCTCGGTCGTCGTCGCGGTGCTGTCGCGGCTCGTCTTCGACTATGCGATCTGGTCGCGCAGCGAGAAGCAGCGCCCGGTTCTCCTGATCTGCGAGGAGGCGCACCGCTACGTGCCGTCCGACAAGACCTCGAGCGGCCAGGCGGTGCGCAAGATCCTCGAGCGGATCGCCAAGGAAGGCCGCAAATACGGCGTTGCCTTGGGCCTCATCACCCAGCGTCCTTCCGACCTCGCCGAGGGCGTCCTCTCCCAATGCGGCACCATCATCGCGATGCGCCTCAACAACGACCGCGATCAGCAATTCGTCAAGAACGCCATGCCCGAAGGTTCGCGCGGCTTCCTCGACGTCATCCCGGCGCTCAGGAACCGCGAATGCATCGTCTGCGGCGAGGGCGTCTCGATCCCGATCCGGGTCTCGTTCGACGAGCTCGAGCGCGATCGCCGCCCGGCCTCGTCCGACCCGCTCTTCTCCGCGCTCTGGCGCCAGACCGGCGACGAAGAGCAAATGGTGAGCCGCGTGGTGAAGAGGTGGCGCGCGCAAGGGCGGTAATTCCGGCTCGGCTGTGCAATTCGCGTCATCCCAGCGGAGGCTGGGATCTCAGGACGAGTTGTCACGGCGGACTTGCAGCGCTCCATTAGCGTCGCGTTCTTCACCCGCTGAGATCCCAGCCTGCGCTGGGATGACGGTCTCGGTCAGGCGTTGAGATCGTTCCAGAGGTCTCGCCAGAGCGGATTGTGCTCCTGGACCAGGCGCAGCTTCCACACGCGGTCCCATGCCTTGATTGCCTTCTCGCGCGCGATAGCCTCGAGCATCGTGCCGTGCGGCTCCGCGTAGACGAGCTTGGTGCAATTATACTTTCGGACGAACTTGCTGCCGCGGCCCTCGCGGTGCTGAGCGACCCGCTCCACCAGGTTTGCGGTGACGCCCGCATAGAGCACTTCATGCGCCTTGTTGGCCATAATGTAGACCCAGCCGCCTTGCATGGGGCGACGCTGCCCCGCCGTCCGCCCTTGTCGCTAGCTTCGATCCATATCGGCGCGGATTCCAAAGGCGTCATGCCAGCGAAGGCTGGCATCTCAGGACCAGTAATCTCGGGCCTTCGTGGGGCGCTCCACATGCACCGGTCAGGGCGCCTGCCTCACCGGCGGCGTGCCGGGTGCCTGCGGCAACCCGACCGGCAGCGCGAGGTACCCCCGCATCCTGTTCCTGAAGCCTTCGAGATCCGCGCCTGACAGCTGGGAGCGGGACGTGAACCTGACCGTGCGCGGATCGACCAGCTCGCCGTTCCGGAACATCTCGTAATGAAGGTGCGGGCCGGTCGAGAGGCCGGTCGATCCGACATAGCCGATCACCTGGCCCTGGCGCACGCGCTGACCCGGCGAGACCGCGATCCGGCTCATATGGCCGTAGCGCGTGGCGAGGCCGCCGCCGTGGCGCAGATCGACGACATTGCCGTAGCCGCCGCCCCAGCCGGCGCGAGCGACCTGGCCGTCGGTGGTGGCGAGGATCGGCGTGCCGTGGCCGGCGCCGATGTCGAGGCCGCGGTGGAAGCGGCGATAGCCGAGGATCGGGTGGGTCCGGTAGCCGAAACCGGACGTGATGCGGCCCGGCACCGGCTGGGTAAGACCGCCCGTCTCGCGGCCGACGCCGGAAGCTTCGAACCACTGCGTTTGCCCGGCGACGGTCCACCGCATCAGCCTTACGTCGCGGCCGCCGGCCCGCTGCAGGCCGGCGTAGAGGAGCTGGCCGCTCTCGCTTTCCCCGGACGCGGCGCGGCGATGCTCGACGACGATGTCGAACAAATCGTCGGGGGAGAGCTGCCCGACGTTCACCTGCGTGGCGAGCGCCCTGATATAGGATTCGACGACCCGGGCCGGGGCGCCCGCCGCGCGCGCGGAGCGGTAGAGGCTGGAGCCGACCCGGCCCTGGATGCGCAGCGGGCTGCTGTCGATCGCGATCGCCGTCGGCTCGAGCACGAGCTGGTCGCCGGCGCGCACGATGGTGATGCGCAGGTCGAGCCGCGCGCGGAAGGTGAGCGCGTCGAGCGGCCGCGCGACATTCTGGCTCGGCCGGCGGCCGAGCGTGAGGTTCAACACCGTTCCGGGCGGGATCTGTTCGACGGGAAGATGGGCGGCGATCATCGCGGTCACCTGGGCCGCCTCGGCATCGGCAAGGCCGGAGCGCTCGAGCAGGCTGGCGAGCCCGTCGCCCTGGCCGAGCGTCGCGACCAGCTCGACCGTCGGCCGCTCGGGGGCCAGAGCGAGCGGCTCGGCCGCTTCGGTCGGCACCATCTGCTTGCCGGTATCGGCGCCGAGCGCGAGCGGCGCGATGGCGAGCGCGCGCGCTTCGTCGCGGTGGGGTGCCGGAATGGGCGCCGGCGAGACGCCGGTCATCGCCCGCGCTTCCGGGGCCAGCGACCATGCTCCGTAGCAGAGCAGGGCGCAGGTCGCGGCGCCGCGGAACCATTGGCCCGATCCGATGCGCACGCCGAGGTCGACGACGAGATCGAGATCGGGCGCGACGCTGCGTGTCGGCCGGCCCTTGCGGCCGAAGCCGCGGGCGATGACGGGGCGGTGGAAGACGCCGTCGCGGGCGATGATCGCGGCGCCGCCGGCTTCGTGCATGTCCCTGAACTGATACAAGCCGGACCGCCCCCGCTACCTCTTTGCCGTCGCTCCGAACGCTGGAGCCCCCGCTCCTCGGCAGGCGGTCAGGGTTCTGAACAAAAAGGGTTAAAGTCAAATTACCAGGGCCTCCCCCGCGCCGGATCGCTCAGCCTTCCGGACGAGTGGAATGTCCGCGCGGCGATTACGGTATGTGGTTGCGGTTTCGGACTTTTGAGGCGATCTAGGCGGCAATGAGCGACTTCGCCCGCGCGCCGCTGACGGCCATTCTCGGGCCGACCAACACGGGCAAGACCCATCTCGCCGTGGAGCGCATGGCGGCCCATTCCTCCGGCATGATCGGCTTCCCGCTGCGGCTCCTCGCACGCGAAGTCTACGACCGCCTCGTCCGGATGAAGGGGCCCAAACAGGTCGCCCTCCTCACCGGCGAGGAGAAGATCCTGCCCGAGCATGCGCGCTGGTTCCTGTGCACCGCGGAATCGATGCCGATGCACCGCGATCTCGCCTTCGTCGCGGTCGACGAGGCGCAGCTCGGCGCCGACCGCGAGCGCGGCCACGTCTTCACCGATCGGATGCTCCACGCCCGCGGCCGCGAGGAGACAATGATCCTGGGCTCGGAGGCCTTGGCGCCGATGGTGCGCGCGCTTCTCCCCAAGGCCGAGATCATCGGCCGACCGCGCTTCTCGACCCTTTCCTATGCCGGCCCCTCCAAGCTCTCGCGCCTGCCGCCGCGCTCCGCCGTCGTCGCCTTCTCGGCCGAGCAGGTCTACGCCGTCGCCGAGATGCTGCGGCGGATGCGCGGGGGAGCGGCCGTCGTCATGGGCGCCCTCTCCCCGCGCACCCGCAACGCCCAGGTCGACATGTATCAGGCCGGCGAGGTCGACTATCTGGTCGCCACCGACGCGATCGGCATGGGCCTCAACATGGACGTCGCCCATGTCGCCTTCGCCGGCCTTTCGAAATTCGACGGGCACCGGCGGCGGCGGCTCACGCCCGCGGAAATGGCGCAGATTGCGGGCCGCGCCGGGCGGCACCAGAAGGACGGCAGCTTCGGCGTGCTGACGTTGGAGAGCGAAGGAAGCTCCGAGTTCCGCCCGGAGGAGATCGAAGCGATCGAGGAGCACCGCTTCGCCCCCCTCGATCACCTCTACTGGCGCGAGGGCGATCCCGAGATGCGCAGCGTCGATGCCTTGATCGGCGATCTGGAACGCAAACCCGACCGACCCGGCCTGCGCGCCGCGCCCGAATCGGTCGACCTTGCCGTGCTGAAGCGCCTGGCAGGCGATCCCGAAATCCGCGCGCGCGCCGTCGGCGAGGACCGGGTCCGCCGGCTCTGGGCCGCCTGCGGCCTCCCCGACTTCCGGAAGACCGGCGCCGACTTCCACGCCCGCCTCGTCGCGCGCATCTTCCTGCATCTCTCGGAGGGCGAGGGCCGCATTCCCCAAGGCTGGTATGCCGAGCAGGTCGCCCGACTCGACAACGTGCAGGGCGACATCGATACGCTCGCCGACCGCATCGCGGGCGTGCGCACCTGGGCCTATATCGCCCACCGCCAGGACTGGCTGAAGGACCCGCCGGCCATGGCCGAGCGCACGCGCGAGGTGGAGGAGAAGCTCTCCGACGCCCTCCACGAGCGCCTCACCCAGCGCTTCGTAGACCGCCGCACCTCGGTCTTGATGCGGCAATTGGGCGGCAAGGGCGCGACCGAGTTCCCGGTGCTCGTCGACGAGCAGGGCGAGGTCACCGTCGGCTCCTACCCGATCGGACGGATGGAGGGCTTCGCGTTCGAGGTCGATCCCGCCGCCCGCCATGCCGACCGCAAGATGCTGCTCGCCACCGCCGAACGGCGACTCGGCGGTGAATATGAGAAGCGCGCCGCCGCTCTGGTCGCCGAGACGGACGACCATTTCTCGTTGCGGACCGAGGCGGGTCAGCCCGTCGCCATCCTCTGGCGCGGCCACGAGGTCGCCCGTCTGGGCGAGGGCAAGAACCTCCTCTCCCCGCGGATCCATCTCGACCGCCGCATCGACCGCGTCTCCGACCGCGGCCGCGAAGCGGTCGTCGAGCGCCTCAAGATCTGGGTACGCGGGGAAGTGGAGCGCTGGCTCGGCCCCTTGCGGCGCGCCGGCGCCGCCGCGCAGGACAAGGCGACCCCTGCCGTGATCCGCTCGATCCTGGCGTTGCTCGTCGACGAAGGCGGCATTGTCGCGCGCGACCAGGTGGCGAAGCCGCTCGCCCTCCTCGACCGCGAGCAGCGCCGCGCCGTCACCGGCCTTGGCATTCGTATCGGCGCCCTCGATCTGTTCATGACCGACGTGCTGAAGCCCGAAGCGAGGCGTTGGCGTACCGCCTTGCGCGCCGCCGAGGCCAACGAGCCGATGCCCCCGCTTCCGCCGCATTCGAGCGTCGTCCTCGCGGCGCCCGCGAGCGCCGAAGAGCGAGCGTTGCTCTCGCGCCTCGGCTTCCGACAGCTCGGGCCGCAAATGCTGCGCGTCGACATGGCCGAGCGGCTCGCGCGCCACGCCCACGACGTGCGCACCGGCAAGGAAGGGACCTTGATCGACGAGGCTCTGGTCACGTCCCTCGGCCTCGATCCGCAGGCGGTGGCGCGGCTGATGCGCGAGCTCGGCTTCCGCCAGAAGCAGCCGGGCAGCGCCTGGACTTGGCGGGGACGCGGGCGCCGGCCCCGCGAGGCTCCTCCCGCCGACCCGTCGCACGCCTTCGCCGCCCTCTCCGCACTGCGCCGTGGCTGAGACGCAGCGTCTCGACAAGTTCCTCTGGTTCGCGCGGATCGTGAAAACCCGCGCGATCGCCCAGACGCTGGCCGAAGCGGGACGGATCCGCATCGCCGGCCGCGTCGTCGATCGCGCCCATGCGCCGGTCCGGACCGGGGACGTGCTGAGCTTCGCCCAGCGCGGCACGGTCCGCGTCCTGAGGATCGAGGCCCTGCCGACCCGGCGCGGGCCGCCGGCCGAAGCGCGGACCCTCTACACCGACCTCTCCCGGCCGGCGGCAGAGCCGTTGACGAGCGAAGGGACCGGCGATTAGGGGTTGGCCGCCGTCCGGGAGAGACAAGCATGACCTACGTCGTGACCGATGCCTGCATACGCTGCAAATATATGGACTGCGTCGAGGTCTGCCCGGTCGACTGCTTCTACGAGGGCGAGAACATGCTCGTCATCAACCCGAGCGAGTGCATCGATTGCGGAGTCTGCGAGCCCGAATGCCCGGCCGAGGCGATCCTGCCCGACACCGAGGCGGGGCTCGAGAAATGGCTCGAGATCAACACCGCCTACTCGTCCGAATGGCCGAACATTACCCGCAAAAAGGACAGCCCCGCCGACGCCGACGAGCATAAGGGCGAGGAAGGCAAGTTCGACAAATATTTCTCCGCCGCTCCTGGCGAGGGCGACTGAACGCCTCCGGTCGGGGCCGTCGATCGGCCTCGCCGCGGTCGGTTTCCGGCTGCAACCGACCTTCTCGGCGACTGCATCCAAAAGGGTAGCTTTTTGCGCCGTTTTGGATTATAAGGCTGTGCATCGAAGCGGAAGGCAGCACGCATTTCCGCTCCTGGTGGTCAAAAAGAGAATCGCCGCAAATCATTGTTCGGAAGCGTCGCGGGGGCGGATGCAGTCTGGCACCGTTTGCGGTATCCAAAGGAAGGTCGATTAAATGGCAGCGAAGGCGTTGAGCTTCGACGTTGGCGATTACGTTGTGTACCCCAAGCACGGCGTCGGCCGTGTCGTTGAGCTCCAGAGCACCGACATCGCGGGCATGCAGCTCGAACTCTATGTGCTGCGGTTCGAAAAAGAGAAGATGACCCTGCGCGTCCCCACCAACAAGGCGGAGAGCGTAGGCATGCGCAAGCTGTCGTCCGACAAGACGATGGCCGAGGCGATGGCGACTCTGAAGGGCAAGCCCAAGGTCAAGCGCACGATGTGGTCGCGCCGCGCCCAGGAATATGAGGCGAAGATCAATTCGGGCGATCTCGTCTCGATCGCCGAGGTGACGCGCGACCTGTTCCGCGCCGACGACCAGCCCGAGCAGAGCTATTCGGAGCGCCAGATCTTCGAAGCCGCCTCGAGCCGGCTCGCCCGCGAGCTCGCCGCCGTCGAGCAGGTCGACGAGCCCGCCGCGCTGGAGAAGATCCTCGAGATCCTCAA
>DASVVQ010000003.1:0-62473 GCA_036386475.1 Allosphingosinicella sp.
TGGTCGCCGAATGCATCGCCGTCGGCGCCCGGCCCGCCGGGCTCAAGGCCAACGAGGTTCGGCTCCCGGACCCGGTCCGCCCGCCGGTGCGCACCGCTCGCGCCGGCTCCTTCTAGCCGTTCGAGGCGCCGGAACCGCCTGCCCGGGCGGCGGTTGTCCCGAATGAACCTGCGAAGGACATGCCATGAGCAAGAACCAGCATAATCCCGATTCCACCGATCAGGCCCTCAACCAGAACAATCAGATGTCGGACGATCCCGGCGACGGCAGCCGCAACTCCTTCACCCTGGGACGCGACGGCAAAAAGACCGCCGCCGAGCGCGCGCCCGCTCAGGACGAGCAGGACCAGTCGACCATCGAGGCGTTCGGCGAAGAAGGCGCCGGCGTCGCGGCGAAGGAATGACGCCATGAGCGACACCGAAACCCTCGAGATGATCCACGAGGATGCGCTTCCCGGCCATGAGAGCCAGCTCGAGCCCAAGCCGGACTGGGAGCCTCGCTATCCCGGCTCCGGCCGCCTCGCCGGCAAGGTGGCGCTGATCACCGGCGCCGACAGCGGCATCGGCCGGGCCGTCGCCGCGCTCTTCGCGCGCGAGGGGGCCGATATCGCCATCCTCTATCTGTGCGAGCATGACGATGCCGCGGAGACGAAGCGGATCGTCGAGACCGAAGGCCGCCGGGCGGTCGCGATTCCCGGCGACGTCGGCGACAAGGCCTTTTGCGAGCGCGCCGTCGCCGAGACGGTCGAAAAGCTCGGCAGGCTCGACATCCTCGTCAACAATGCCGCCGAGCAGCATCCCGACGACGACATTCGCGACATCACCGAGGCGCAGCTGCGCCGCACCTTCCAGACCAACATCTTCGGCTATTTCTTCATGGTCCAGGCGGCGCGCCCGCACCTCAAGAAGGGCGCGGCGATCGTCAATTGCACGTCGGTGACGATGTACAAGGGCTCGGCCGACCTGCTCGATTACGCCGCGACCAAAGGCGCGATCACGGCCTTCACGCGCTCGCTCTCGGAAAATCTGATCGAGGACGGCATCCGCGTCAACGCCGTGGCGCCGGGCCCGATCTGGACGCCGCTCAACCCGTTCGGCGGCTCGCCGCCCGAGAAGATGGAGGATTTCGGCGAGGACACGCCGATGGGACGGCCCGGCCAGCCGAACGAGGTCGCGCCTTCCTTCCTGTTCCTCGCCTGCGAGGATTCGAGCTACATGTCGGGCCAGGTGCTGCACCCCAATGGGGGCACGATCGTCGCCGGATAGGGGGAGGCTGCCGCCCCCGTCCTGAAGATGCTATACGGGCTCGGTCGCATTGGCGGAGCGAGACTTGGTCAGGATCGTCCTCGGATTGATCGCCGGACTGATCGGCATGGTCGCGACGGTCGCGGGGATCGAGCTTGCCGCGCACCTTTTCTTCGCGGTCCCCGCCGAACGCGGGCCGGTCCCGCTCGGTCTCCAGCTCCTCGTCCTCGCCGCCTATTTCTGCGGCGCGCTCGTCGGCGGCGCGATCGCGCTCCGCATCTCGGGCGTGCGGCGTCTCGTCTGGATCGTGGCGGCGGCCGTCATCGCCGGCGCGATCTGGTCGATGTTCCTCATTCCCCATCCGCAATGGATGCAGATCGCGGCGGTGATCGCGCCCGCGCTCGGCGCCGTCGCCGCGGGCCGTGTCGGCGCGGCAAGGCCGCCCTCCGGCCCGGCCGACCCGGCGTGAGCCGCCTGCGCAGCTTCGCCGAATTCTGGCCCTATTATCTGCGCGAGCATTCCCGGCCCGCCACTCGCCGCCTCCACGTCGCCGGCACCAGCCTCGTCTTCCTGATCGCGATCGCGGCGCTCGCCACCCGGACCTGGTGGCTGCTCGCGGCGCTCCCCGTCGCCGGCTACGGTTTCGCCTGGATGAGCCACTTCGCCGTCGAGCGCAACCGGCCCGCGACCTTCACCTATCCCTTGTGGTCGCTGCGCGCCGATTTCAGGATGTGGCGGCTGTGGCTGATCGGCCGCCTCGGCCCCGAATTGCGCGCCGCCGGCATCGGCGAGGAGGCACGAAATGGCCGTGGATAGCGGCCCGGTCGACCGGCTGCTGATGAAGCTGCGCGTGCGCGACGAGGTCAGCGCGCACGAGGAAGAGGTGCTGCGCGCGGCCGTGGAGGAGGTGGTGGAGTTCCCCCCCGGCAAGACGATCGTGCGCGCCGGCGCCGTGCTCAGCCGGAGCATGCTCACGGTCGAGGGCGTCGTCGCGCGTTTCAAGGACTTGAGCGAGGGCCAGCGTCAGATCGCCGAATTGCACGTGGCGGGCGACTTCACCGATCTCCACGGCTTTCTGCTCAAGCGGCTCGATCACAGCGTCGGCACGCTGACCCGGGCGCGCATGGCATTGTTTCCCCACGATGCGATCCGGCGGATCACCGAGGACGAGCCGCATCTCAGCCGCCTGCTCTGGTTCTCGACCCTGCTCGATGCTGCGATCCAGCGCGAGCGGATCCTTTCGATCGGCCGCCGCCCCGCTCTGGCCCGGCTCGCGCACCTGCTGTGCGAGCTGCGGGTCCGCCTCGATCTCGTCGGTCTGGTCGAAGAGGGCAGCTTCGCATTTCCCATCACCCAGCTCGATCTGGGCGACGCGACCGGCCTTACCTCCATTCACGTCAACCGGATGCTGAAGCAATTGCGCGACGACCGCCTCGTCACCTTCCGCGGCGGGCGAGTGACGATACACGACTGGGCGCGCCTGCAGCAGGTCGGCGAGTTCGAAACCGCCTATCTCTATCTCGATCGCGGGCCGCGCTAAGGCGCCCCGAGCGCGGCGCCCTCGGTTGCCCCGAGCCCGCCCCGCTCAGTCGAACAGCTCTTCCAGGAAGCTCTTGCGCCTTTTGTGAGGATAATGGCCGTGATGCCCGCCGTGGCGATAGGGATCGCCATATTGAGGCTGGTGGGGCGGGGCATATTGCGGCTGCGGCGGCGGCACGTAATTGGGCGGAGGCGGCGGCGCTGCGGCAGCCGGCGCCGGCGCGGAAGCCGCGGCTTCGGCGGTCGTCTTCTCGATGATCTTGTCGAGCTCGCCGCGATCGAGCCAGACGCCCCGGCAGGTCGGGCAATAGTCGATCTCGATATTCTGGCGCTCGCTCATCACCAACGTCGCGCCGTCCACCGGGCAGGTCATCGGTCCACTTCTCTGATTCATCGCCACCTCCATATTGTGCCCTCTAGCTAGGCGCCCGCGCCGCTCCGCGCAACCGCGCCGCAGCCGAACCAGACATTGGCGGAATTCACCACTCCTTGGCGCAGCACTTTCGAGCCGTTTTGGTCTCCAGGGGAGAAAACGACGTTTTTCCGCCGTTTTTTGAATTTGGCACGCTCCCTGCTGATGTGTGGGCATGGCGATCGGATGGACCGACCGTCAAATTCAGGGAGAAAGACAATGACCTTCGCCAACATCAACAACGCCGCCCTTTCGTTCTTCGCCGCCGTCGTCACCAGCCTGGTGTTCGTCTCCGCCGCGATCGGACCGGTCGCTCAGCTCGCCTGACCGACCGGCTCCGGCCATTTCGCCCAACCATCATCTCAGGAACAAGAAAATGACCCGCCGCTACGCCCTCGACCGCTCGAACGCCAAGCTGATGGGCGTCTGCTCCGGCTTCGCCCGCAGCTTCGAGATCGACCCGACCCTCGTCCGCCTCGGCGCCGTGGCCAGCCTGTTCGTGCTCGGACCGATTGCCATCCTGCTCTATTTCGTCGCCGGCTGGGTCGCCCCGCACGCCTGACGGCCGCGGGCCTCCGCAGCGCCCACTGCGCATGCTAGGAGGCCGGATGCGCCAGTCCCTCGCCCATGTCGCTCTCGTCGTCAGGGACTATGACGAGGCCATCGCCTTTTTCACGCAGAAGCTGCGCTTCACGCTGGTCGCCGACGAGCACCAGCCGGAGCAGGACAAGCGCTGGGTGCTCGTCGCTCCGCCGGGCTCGTCCGGCACGTCCATCCTCCTCGCCCGCGCAGCGACTCCGGAGCAGCAGGCCTTCGTCGGCAACCAGGCGGGCGGGCGCGTCTTCCTCTTCCTCGCGACCGACGATTTCGATCGCGACCATCGCGACATGAAGGCCGCGGGCATCCGCTTCGTGCGCGAGCCGATCGCCGCGCCCTACGGCAAGGTCGCCGTGTTCGAGGATCTTTACGGCAATCGCTGGGACCTCGTTGAGTTCGCCGCGCGCCCCTAGCGCGCCCCGCGCATCGTGAGACTGGCGGCCGGCCGGGCCCGCGCCTAGACCGGGGCCATGGCGCTCGACATCCGCATCGAAAGCGCACGCTCGTCGGCGGCGCTGGCCCTGGCCGCGGCGCTCGATGCGCTGATCACACGGCTCTATCCCGGACTGCCGGTCAACGGGGTCGAGCCCGATTTCGACGCTGCGGGCGGCGTCTATGCGATTGGCTATGCGAACGGGCAGCCGGTCGCCTCGGGCGCGCTGCGCGACGAAGGCGGGGCGGCCGAGATCAAGCGCATGTACGTCGTCCCGGCCGTTCGCGGCCGCGGCTACGCCCGGGCGATGCTCGCCTTTCTGGAAGCGGAAGCGGCCAGGCGCGGCTTCGCACGCGCCATCCTTGAAACCGGCGACCGCCAGCCCGAAGCGATCGCGCTC
The DNA here is from genome assembly GCA_036386475.1 of Allosphingosinicella sp. Lineage (GTDB taxonomy): Bacteria > Pseudomonadota > Alphaproteobacteria > Sphingomonadales > Sphingomonadaceae > Allosphingosinicella. Next base: position 4,626 of record DASVVQ010000003.1, read on the forward strand.
TATCGCTCCGCCGGCTGGGCGCAGACCGACTGCTACGGCCCCTATGTCGGCGAGCCGGTCAGCCTCTGCTTCGCCAAGGCGCTGGCGCCGGCGAGCGGTGACCGCATCGCGTCCGACCCCTAGAGGCGCGAGGACATGGACCCGCCGATCCCCGTCTTTCCTCTACGAGATCCGGCTGAGGCTCATTCGGCCGCGATCTGCTCGCGCGCCTCGATGAACCCGGCGATCTCGCGCGCATAATCCGCGATCGCTTCGTCGAGGCTGCGCAAATGCATGCCGCGATGGCTGGAGAGGATGGTCGCGGAGCCGGGTCCGCGCTCATCGGCGACGACCAGCGCGCTGTCGAAGCCGGCGGCTTCGGCGATCCGGCAGGCGAAATCGTGCCAGCTGGCCGCGCCCTGGTTGGCGAGGTGCCAGATTCCCGTTTCGCCGTCGATGAGGAGGTCGAGCGCGGCATGGCAGAGATCGGGGACGTAGGTCGGCGAGACCCGGTTCCGGCTCGAGGCGGTGAACGTCTCTCCCGCCGCGAGCGCGGAAACGACCGCCCAAGCGAAATTGTAGCGGTCCCAGGGCCCGAAAAAGGCGCTGGTGCGCACGACCAAAGCGCCGTCATGGGCGGCGAGGACGCGGCGCTCGGCCTCGGCCTTGGATTCGCCATAGGTCCCGATCGGGCTCACCTCGTCGTCCTCGACATAGGGCCGGCCCAGCCTGCCGCCGAAGACGAGGTCGGAGGAGAAGGTGACGAGCGGGATGCCGCGCGTCGCGCAGGCCCGGGCGAGCCTTTCGGGCCCGTCGGCGTTCCAGGCGAAGCAGGCGCCGCGTTCGCGCTCGGCGTCGGCGACGCGGACGAAGCCGGCCGTGTTGATCACCGCCCACGGCTGCTTCGCGTCCAGCGCCGCCTCGATCGAATCCTCGTCGCAAATATCGAGCTCGTCACGGTCGGTGAGGCAGAAGGGAAGAGCCCGCACGTCGCAGATCCTGGCGAAAGCGTTGCCGAGGGTTCCTGTCGCCCCGGTGACGAGGAGCCGCCGCCCGTCCCAGTCCATCGGCTTGCAGCGCCCGTTCCAGGGATAGAGGCGCGGCGGCCGGCGCCACCAGCCCGGCGAGTCGAGCACGGGATGGTCGAACGTCTCGCCATGGCCATAGGCCTTCGCCGCTTTGGCGATGATTGTCGGCCGCGGCGCACCGCCGCGCACGTCATAGGCGCCGGTATCGTAATGGCCTCTTCGTTCGGTGAGGAGGAAGCGCCAGTCGACATTGCCGAAGGCGGACCACAAGGTCACGGCGCGAAGGTCGATGCCCTCCTCGCGCAGCTCGCCGGCCGTCTTCCACACCTCGGCGAACCAGCGCAGCTGCTCGTCGCGGTGGCAGCCGTGATGGACCTCGGTGATCGCCATCGGGATGCGGTACCGCTCCCAGGCCTCGCGCAGCCGCGGCGCGAAGCCGGTATCGTCCTCGAGGCGTTTGACCCGCACCGCCTCGGCATCGACATAGGTGTCGCGCCCGTTCCCGCCGGGTTCCTGCTCAGGGTAGAGATGGGTGCGGTGGTCGAGGAAGCGCTCGCTCGTCAGATAATGGTTGATACCGAGCAGATCGGGCCGTCCATCGCCCTCGGCCAGCTTGTCGAGCCGGTCGTGGCCGATGCCGGCGCCGCGCAGCATCTTCCACAAGGGATGGCGGTCGTCGACCCGGCCGCACAGGAGGTCGAGGCTGAGCCAGCGCCGCTCGTTCTCGTGCGCCGCCTGGTAGCGCAAGGGCGCGGTCGAGAAGGTCTTGCCGAGGTCCTCGGTCTGGATGAGCTCTGCGCCGGGGATGCGTTCGCGGATCGACCTCATCGCCGTGACCGTGCCGAGGCACTGGTTGACGAGGCAGGCAAGGAAGGTCGGATAGTCGCGGCCGTGCGGGTACCAGTGACCGTAGAGCCCGGAGAAGCGCGCCGTGGTGAGCGGCTCGTTGACCGGCGTCCACCGCCGGATCCAGGGATAGCGCTCGGCGACGCGGGCGGCATAATCGCCGAGCTTTTGCGGGAAGTCCGGATCGACGAGGCTCGTGTACCGGGGCCCCGAGCCGTGGTGGAGCAGCCCGCCGATCACCTCGATGCCGCGCGCGCGCAGCATTTCGAGGCGCTCGTCCTGCCAGCTGAAATCGAGGCGGTCGGGCGCGTCGGGGGCCACCGCTTCCCACAGGATCGGGTAGCGCACGGCCTTGACGCCGAGATCCGCGAGGATGTCGATGTCGCCTGCGCGCTCGCTGTGCCCGGTCTCGCGGCTTTGGTCCCGGAATTCGTCCCCGAGCCGCACGATCGTGCACTCGGTTCCTCCCCACAGCTCCAGCGGAGCCGGCGAATTCGGCATCGATGACCTCTGTGCGGGACCGACGGAAGGTGACGGTCTTGAAACGAACGGAGACGAAGCGCCAAGAGTTCCAGTCGAAAAGACCGCCCGTAAAGCAGGTTAGCGAGATCGTCGGCGCTTGCTAAAGCAGGTGGGCGGAGCGCGAGCCGCCTTGCACCTGTGCCTGCGATGTTGCACCGTCCGCGCCGTTTCCCGCCGCACCCGCTCAGTCCCACGAAGGAAGCTCCCCCGATGATCAAAGGCCTTGCTGCCGTCTCGCTCGCCCTTCTCGCCACCACCGCCCTCGCGCAGCAGGGCCCGGGACGCAGCGAGGGACAGAGGAAGGGGCGCGGCGGGCAGGCGGAGGCGCCGAGCTGGGACGTCGCCAATCCGCCGCTGCCGCGCCGTCAGGTGACCATCAACGTCACCGAGGGCACGTGGATGAACCTTGACGTCAGCCCGGACGGGCGGACGATCGCCTTCGACCTGCTCGGCGACATCTACACCCTCCCTCTCGCCGGCGGCCGCGCCACCCGCATCTCCGACGGCCTGCCGTTCGACAGCCACCCGCGCTTCTCGCCGGACGGGCGTCACATCGCCTATACGTCGGACCGCGGCGGCGGCGACAATATCTGGGTGATGGACGCCAACGGCCAGAACCGCCGCCAGGTGACGCGCGAGAGCTTCGAGCTGCTCAACGGCCCGACCTGGTCGCCCGACGGCCAGTATATCGCCGCGAGGAAGCATTTCACGACGCAGCGCTCATTGGGCACCGGCGAGATCTGGCTCTACCATGCCAGCGGCAGCGGCTCGGGCGTGCCGCTCGTCACCCGCCCCAGTCCGCAGCACCAGAAGGAGCTCGGCGAGCCGGTCTTCGCGCCCGACGGCTCCGCCATCTATTTCAGCCGCGACACCACGCCCGGCCCGATCTTCGAATATGCCCAGAATTCGAACCTCCAGGTGTTCGCGATCGAGCGCTACGACATGCGCACCGGCGAGCGCAGCCAGGTCGCCGGCGGCGCCGGCGGCGCGGTCCGGCCGACCCCTTCGCCCGACGGGCGCTATCTCGCCTTCGTCCGCCGCGAGGGCGGCCGTTCGCGCCTGTTCGTCAAGGACCTGCGCACGGGCGAAGAGCGCAGGATCCACGACGACATGGACCTCGATCTCCAGGAGACCTGGGCGGTGCACGGCGTCTATCCGCAGATGGACTGGCTGCCGGACAATCGCACCATCCTTTTCTGGTCCGGCGGCAAGATCCGCCGCATCGCCGTCGACGGCACCGGCCTCGCCGAAATTCCCTTCCAGGTCTCCGACACGCGCGATGTGATCGATCCGCCGCGGCCGGTCGTCGAGGTCGCCCCCGACAGCTTCACCACCCGCATGCCCCGCTTCGCCGCCGTCTCGCCCGACGGCCGCCAGGTCGTTTTCGAGACGCTCGGCCGCCTCTATCTGCGCGACATGGCCGGCGGCGGCGGCGCGCCGCGTCCGCTGACCGCCGGCGACGGCGACTTCCAGCTCTTCCCTTCCTGGTCGCGCGACGGGCGCTCGATCGCGTTCGTCAGCTGGAACGACCAGCGGCTGGGCGAAATCCGCATCGTCTCCGCCGACGGCTCGAACGTGCGCACCGTGACGCGCGATCCCGGCCACTACCGTCGTCCGCGCTTTTCGCCGGACGGCCAGACCATCGTCTTCGAGCGGGCCGCGGGCGGCTATCTCACCTCGGATCGCTGGTCGACCGAGACCGGCATCTACCGCGTCCCCGCCGCCGGCGGCGCCGCGACCAGGCTCACGCGCACCGGCGAGAATCCGCATTTCGGCGCGTCCGGCGACCGCGTCTTCCTCGAAGTCTCGGAAGAGCAGCAGCGCCGCCTGATCAGCGTCGACCTGAGCGGCGAGGGCCGCCGCCTCCATGCCGGCGGCCAGTTCGCCACCGGCTACGAGGTCTCGCCGGACGGGCGTCACCTCGCCTTCCGCGAAAATTACAACGTCTTCGTCATGCCCTTCGCGCCGGGCGCGGCGACGCTCAACGTCGGCGCCCGCGGCGGCCAGCTCCCCGTGACCCGCGCGACGGCGGACGGCGGCTCCTATTTCCACTGGGCGAACGGCGGCCGCTCGCTGGCCTGGAGCCTGGGCCCCACGCTCTACACCGCCGACGCCGCGGCGATGATCCGCACCGCGCCGGGCGGCACCTACACGCCGCCGCGCGAGGGCGTATCGCTCGCCGTCGGCGCCCGCGCCGACCGGCCGCAGGGGCAGGTCGCTCTGGTCGGCGCGCGCATCGTCACCATGAACGGCGAGGACGGCGGCGTCATCGAGGACGGAATCGTGCTCGTCGAAGGCAACCGCATCCGCGCGGTCGGCCCGCGCGCCTCGGTCGCGATCCCGGCCGGCGCCCGCACCGTCGATCTTGCCGGGCGGACGATCATTCCCGGCCTGATCGACGGCCATGCCCACGGTCCCCAGGGCGTCGGCGACGTCGTGCCGCAGCAGAACTGGTCGGCCCACGCCCATCTCGCTCTCGGCGTCACCACGATCCACGATCCCTCCTCGACCGCCTCGGAGATCTTTTCCTCGGGCGAGATGCAGCGCGCCGGAATCATCCTCGCGCCGCGCACCTTCTCGTCGGGAGAGATCGTCTACGGCGCCCGCAATCCCGGCCGCTACGCGCTCATCGACAGCTATGCCGACGCGCTCGCCCATGTCCGCCGCCTGCGTCTCCAGGGCGCGCATTCGATCAAGAACTACAACCAGCCGCGCCGCGACCAGCGCCAGCAAGTGGTCGCCGCGGCGCGCGCCGAGAACATCGCCGTCGTCGCCGAGGGCGGCTCCCTGTTCGGGATGGACATCACCATCATCCAGGACGGCAACACGACGCTCGAGCACAATATCCCGCAGAACCGGCTCTACGAGGACGTGCGCAGCTTCTTCGCCCAGACCCGGGTCGGCTACACGCCGACGCTCGGCGTCACCTATGGCGGCCTCGCCGGCGATCCCTATTGGGCGCAGGAGACGCGCGTCTGGGAGCATCCTTTGCTCACGCGCTTCGTCCCCGCCGAGGTGCTCGCCGAGCGGGTGCGCGCGACGACGGCGCCGGCCGAGCAGTTCGTCGACCAGTACAGCGCGCGCGAGGCCGACGTGCTCTCGTCGCGCGGCGTGCCCGTAAGCGCCGGCGGCCACGGCCAGCAACAGGGCCTCGCCATGCACTGGGAGCTCTGGTCCTTCGTCCGCGGCGGCATGACCCCGGTCGAGGCTTTGCGCACCGCGACGGCGACGCCGGCCATGGTCTACGGCTTCCGCGACCTCGGCCAGATCCGCCCGGGCTATTTGGCCGACCTCGTCATCCTCGAGGCCAATCCGCTCGAGAACATCCGCAACTCGGACAAGATCACCCACGTCATGCTCAACGGCCGCCTCTACAATGCGCGGACGCTGAACGAGGAAGTCACCGGCGACCGCCGCCGCCAGCCTTATTACTGGGAGCAGGGGGCGAGCGGGGGCGGGGGGTGACGCCCACCCGGGGGACCGGAGCGCTTCAGTCCGCCCTTCGACAGGCTCAGGGCTAGCGGTCGGTGGCGCGGAGCGGCTCCGCCTTTTTTTACTCCGCTAGGGCTGAGCTTGTCGAAGCCCGGGTTGCAGCTCTCGGCCCGCGGGGCGACGCAACCCCGGTAGCAATTCCGTAACGCCTCATCCCCCATGCTGCGCCTCGAACGGAGGCCAGCATGCGCCACAGCCTTGCACTCGGACGCCGACCCCGCGAGCCGGAATTCGCCGAGCAGAGGTGCGAGCCGCGCTACGAAGGCGTCGTCGAGCACGGGACGCTTTACTTCCGCGGCGAGGCGCATCCCGTTCCGGTGATAAACCTCTCCTCGCGCGGCACCATGATCGAGAGCGGCATTGCGCCCCGGCTCGGCGAGAGCGTCGTCATCCGCTTCGACGGCTACAGCCCGATGCACGCCTTCGTGCGCTGGGTCCGCGACGGCCGCATCGGCCTCAATTTCGGCGGCGAGATCGTCCTCGGCTTTTAGGGTCCGTACTCGATACCCGCAACGGCCGTGACGGAGCGGATTTTGGGTCAGGGCGAGGAGCGAGGAGGGAGCGATGCTGTCGCATCGTGACCGACGAGGGACGCTGCCCTGGCCCAAAAGCCGCCCGCCCCGAAGGGGTCGCCCGGAGAGGCCCGCTGGCCGCGTCGCTTGCTTGCGCGTAGCGACAGCTACGCGTCTGCGCCGCGCTCCTCGCCAGCGGACCGCTCCGGGCGATCACGACCATTGCGGGTATCGAGTACGGACCCTTAGCGCGGCAGCGCGCGCAGCACGTAGGGCAATATCCCCTGCACCATCCGCGCGATGCCTTGCTCGTTCGGGTGGACGCGGTCGAACAGATTGAGGCTCGGCACCCCCGCGACTCCGGCGAGGAAAAAGGGATAGAGCGCGGCGCCATATTGCCGCGCGAGCGCCGGATAGATGGCGTTGAACTCGTCCTGATAGTGGCGGCTGAGGAACGGCGCCGCATACATGCCGGCAATCAGCACCGGGATATCGCGCCGCACGAACTCCTCCAGGATCGCCTCCAGCCCCTCGCGCGTGATTCGCGGCGGCACCATGCGCAGCATGTCGTTGCCGCCGAGGCCGACGATGGCGAGCGCGGGCGGCCGCTTCAGCGCCGCGACGACGCGCGGCAGCCGCGCCCAGCCGGCCGCGACCGTGTCCCCCGAAATGCCGGCATTGATCACCTTCGCGTCGAGGCCCCGCTTCCTGAGCGCCATCTCGAGCTGCGGCGCGAAGCCCTTGTCACGGGGCAGGCCGTAGCCCGCGGTGAGGCTGTCGCCGAAGGCGAGAATGTCGAAGTCGTCGTCCATGAGCCGTGAAAAAGCGACCAGCGCGCAAAGGGTTGCAAATTCGTACCTTGATCGGCCAGGCGGCGGCACCACTTCGCGGGCGAGCCAATGCGAGGAACGCCGCCGATGATCGATCTCTACACCGCGCCCACGCCCAACGGCTACAAGGCCTCGATCACGCTCGAGGAGCTGGAAGTCCCGTACGAGCTGAAAGTGATCGACCTCGGTTCCGGCGCCCAGAAGGAGCCCTGGTTCCTCGCCATCAACCCCAATGGCCGCATCCCGGCGATCGTCGATCGCGGCAACGGCGATTTCGCGATCTTCGAATCGGGCGCGATCATGCTCTACCTCGCCGAGCGCGCCGGGCGGCTCATTCCGTCGGACGAGAAGGGCCGCAGCCGGGTCGTCCAGTGGCTGATGTTCCAGATGGGCGGGCTCGGGCCGATGATGGGCCAGGCCAACGTCTTCACACGCTATTTCCCCGAAGAGATCCCGGCCGCGATCGAGCGCTACCGGCGCGAGAGCCGCCGCCTGCTCGAGGTGCTCGATCGGCAGCTCGCCGACCATGAATGGCTCGCCGGCGACTATTCGATCGCCGACATCGCCAACTTCGCCTGGGCCCGGATCCACGAATGGCCGGGCGTCCCCGTCGATGGCCTCGACCACCTCCAGCGCTGGATGAAGGCGATCGAGGAGCGCCCCGCCGTCCGGCGCGGCCTCAATGCGCCCCCTCGTCCCGAAGCATCGGAGCGCACCGTCGAAACCGCAAGGAAGATGCTCGCCTAGCCCGAGAACGTCATCCCGGCGAAGGCCGGGATCTCAGTGGGTGAAGAGCGCAGGAGCAAAGGGCGGTCCCGATCTAAGCCAGACACAAGCGCCGCGCCTTTCACCCCCTGAGATTCCGGCCTTCGCCGGAATGACGGTCTGGTATAGGCGGTCCTCAGGAGGACTTGCCCGATGAACGAGCTCACCCGCATCGCCGCCCAACCGGCCTATTCCGAGACCGCGCGCAAGACCCTCGCCCGCGCCCCGGCGCTCTTCATCGACAATGAATGGGTGTCCTCCTCCCACGGCAAGACGATCGCCGTCTTCGATCCCTCGACCGGCAAGGAGATCGCCGCGATCGCCGACGCCTCCGACGCCGATGTCGACCGCGCCGTCGCCGCCGCCCGCCGCGCCTTCGACGACGGACGCTGGACCGGCCTGCCGCCCGCCCGCCGCGCCCGGCTGATGGACCGGCTCGCCGACCTCATCGAGGCCAACCTTGCCGATCTCGCCGAGCTCGAATCGATCGACAACGGCAAGCCCCGCGCGGCCAGCCAGGGCTACGATCTGCCGCAATGCGTCGCCACTTTGCGCTACGCCTCGGGCTGGGCGACCAAGCTTGGCGGCGAGCATATCGAGCCCGCCGGCATGCCCGCCGGCGCGATCCACGCTTATGTCCGCCGCGAGCCGGTCGGCGTCTGCGCCCAGATCGTGCCCTGGAACTTCCCCTTGATGATGGCGGTACAGAAGATCGCGCCCGCCCTCGCCGCCGGCTGCACCCTCGTCCTCAAGCCCGCAGAGCAGACGCCGCTCACCGCGCTGCGCCTCGCCGACCTCGTCGCCGAGGCGGGCTTCCCGGCCGGCGTCGTCAATGTCGTCACCGGCCTCGGCGAGACCGCCGGCGACCGCCTCGTCCGCCACCCGGACGTCGACAAGATCGCCTTCACCGGCTCGACCGAGATCGGCAAGCGCATCTCGCGCAATGCCGCCGACACGCTCAAGCGAGTCACGCTCGAGCTCGGCGGCAAGTCGCCGGTCATCGTCCTTCCGGATGTCGATGTGGCCAAGACGGCGCGCGGCGCGGCGATGTCGATCTTCATGAATTCGGGCCAGGTCTGCATCGCCGGGTCGCGCCTGTTCGCGCACCGCGACGTGTTCGACAGCCTCCTCGAAGCCGTCGCCGCCAATGCCGCCCAGTGGAAGGTCGGCCCGAGCCTCGCCCCGGACACGATGATGGGCCCGCTCGTCTCGGACGAGCAGCAGGCCCGCGTCCTTTCCTACGTCGCGGCCGGCCGCAAGGAAGGCGCCTCGGTCCTGACCGGCGGCGAGGCGCCGGGCTCGGACGGCGGCTGGTACATGGCCCCCACCGTCCTCGTCGACGTGAAGCCCGAAATGTCGTGCGTGCGCGAGGAGATTTTCGGCCCGGTCCTCACCGCCTCGCGGTTCGACGATCTCGACGAGGTCGCCGACGCCGCCAACGCCACCCCCTACGGCCTCGCCGCCACGATCTGGACCCGCGACGTCTCGGCCATGCACCGGCTCGCGGCCAGGCTCAAAGCCGGCATGGTCTGGGGCAACACCGCTGCCGCCACCGACGTCGCTTTGCCGTTCGGCGGCTACAAGCAGTCCGGCTACGGCCGCGAAAGCGGCCGCTACGGCGTCGAGGCCTATACGGAACTGAAGACCGTCGCCATCGCGCTCTAATACTCGGCCGTTCAACCAGCAGCCATGCTGCCACGGCCATGCTCGCGCGGCAATTGCCGCAGGTTGCCTCGATGTGCGGCCCGCGGCTATATCCGCGCCGAGTATTTCCGAAGAGGAACAATGTGATGCGTCTTCCCATCGCCAGCGGCGCCGCCGTCGCCGCGCTCATCGCCGCCTCCGCCGCCGCGGTCGTCGCGCAGCAGCCGAGCCTGCCGGCAGCCAAGGTCGCCGAGGACGATCAGGTCACGGCCCCGGCCGCCGCGCCCACGGCGCCCGCAGCGGCCGCGCCCGCGACTCCCGCCGCCCCGGCGCCGCCGCCGACGGCGGAGGACCGCCGGCGCCTCGTCGCCGCCGGCCAGCGCGGCATCCTCCTCTTCGAGATCGCCCGCGCCGGCCAGCTCACCACGCAGGACATGCTGGCGCGCGTTGCCGACCCGTCCGAAGCCGGCATCGCCGGCTGGGTCGCGACGCCAGACGATGCCGGGACGATGACCGTCGTCTATTATGCCGAGACCCCCGAAGGACCGGTCGCCGTCTATCGCGGCCGGGTCGCCGGCAACCGGATCACGGCGCGCGACGTCTTCGCCGGCGCCGAGCGGCCGGCGCTCACCCCGATCCAGCGGCGCATGGCGGCCGCCCGCGCCGCGGTCGCCAATCTCGATCGCCAGCCTTGCGGCGGGGTCTTCAACGTCTTCGTGATCCCGCCCGCAGCGGCGGAGGGGCCGGTCGAGGTCTACAAGCTCTCGCCGCAGACCCAGCGCGGCCGCTACCCGCTCGGCGGCCATTTCCTCGCCACCGTCGCAGCCGACGGCAGCATCGCCTCGACCCGCGCCTTCACCAATCGCTGCCTCGATCTCGAAGCGCCGCTCGAGCTCGCCGGCGCGCCGCCGCGGCCGCTCGGCGTCACCCACCTCCTCGATCCGCTGCCGACCGAGATCCACGTCTTCCTGTCCTTGTGGATGAACCGCCCCCTGCTGGTCGCGACCGGCAGTCCGGAGCGGGTCTGGTCGATCTCGCGCGGCCGCATCGGCATCGTCGGCGCGTCCGCCAGCCGTCCGCCGCCTCCGGGCCCGGGCCGCTAGGTCGTATCGACATTCAGTGATCGGGCGAGAGGGCCTTCGCCTGTGCAGTTCCTCCCCGAGCTCGCTCGGGGAGGGGGACCGCGCGAAGCGTCGTGGTGGAGGGGCAGACCGGAATCAGAATGCCCCTCCACCACGACGCTTCGCGTCGCGGTCCCCCTCCCCCAGCGAGCTGGGGGAGGAATTAAGGCACCTTCGAAACTGAATGTCGATACGGCCTAGGCCCCGTCCAGCTCGGGCAAGGGCGCTTCGACGCGGCAGACGACGCCTTCGGGCAGGAATGAAAGCTCGACCTCGCCGCCGAGCTCGGAGGCGAGGCCGCGCTCGATCATCCGGCTGCCGAAGCCGCGCCGCTCGGGCGGCGTCACCGGCGGGCCGCCTTCCTCCTTCCAGCACAGGCTGAGGCGCCGGCTGCCGTCGAGCCCGGTGACGGTCCAGGAAATGCTGACTTTGCCTGTCTCGACCGAGAGGGCGCCATATTTGACGGCATTGGTGCACAATTCGTGGAGCGCCATCGCGATCGAGACCGAGGTGCGCGGCGCCAGCTCGATATCCTCGCCTTCGATCCGCACGCGAGTCTCGTCGGCGCCGCAGCCGATGCCGGCCCGCTCGATCACCTCGCGCAGCCCCGCCGCTTCCCAGCTGCGCCCGGTGAGGAGATCGTGGGCGCCGGCAAGCGCGCTCAACCGGCTTTCGAACGCCTGGCGCGCCGCGGGTGCCGCCGCTTCGCCGCGGAAGGTCTGCTGGGCGATGCTCTGGATGACCGCCAGCGTGTTCTTGACGCGGTGGTTGAGCTCGTTGAGCAGCAGCCTTTGATGCTCCTCGGTGCGCTTCCGCTCGAGCACCCGGCCGACCTGCTCGCCGAGCGTGCGGACGGTAAGGAGCAGGTCCGCGTCGGGGGAGGCGGTCCCGTGCGAGAAGAATTCCAGCGCCGCGATGATCCGGCCCTCGCTCTTCACCGGAAAGCCGAAGGCGGCGCCGAAGCCGAGGCCCTTGCGCACGAACTGCGCCTCGGCGTCGGTATCGGAGACCCAGGTGGGCTCGCCGGTGTCGAGAATGCGGCCGGGCACGCCGGTTCCCGCGGTGAAGCGGATCCCCGCCGTCGCGTCGCGCAGCGCGCCCGCCGCGTCCTCCTCGGTCTCGTGCCAGACGCCGGTCGAGACCAGCTCGGGCCGCTCGCTCTGCTTGAGCACGAGCGCATGGCCGACGGGCCAGCCGGTCAGTTGGCAGATCGCCGCCAGGCAGGCCTTGAGCGCCTCCTCGAACGATCCGGTCTCCGTCGCCATCGAGGTGATGTCGAACAGGATCTTGGTCTCGCGGGCCTGGCGCTCCAGCCTCTCCTCGGCGGCGCGGCGTTCGCTGATGTCGCGCAGGAAGCCGACGAAGACGGTCTCCCGCACGGAAGCGGCGGTGGTGATCGACAGCTCGATCGGGATTTCGGCGCCGTCCTTGGTCAGCGCCGCGATCTCGATGCGGCGGCCGAGCACCCGCTCCTCCCCGGTCTCGTTGTAGCGGGCAAGCCCGCTGCAATGGGGCTCGCGGTAGCGCTCGGGAATGATGAGGTCGGCCATCAGCCGTCCCGAGGCCTCGGCGGCGGTCCAGCCGAACGTCTGCTCGGCCAGCTTGTTCCAGGCCGCCACCGTCCCGTCGCGGCGCATGACGACGACGGCGTCGAGCGCCGTTTCGAGGACCGGGGTCAGCGCTTCGATCCCGGCGGCCTGGGTGTGGTGGACGGACATGCGGCGCGCCTTGGTGCACCGCGCGCTCGGCATCCGCAAGCCGATTGATCGCGATTGCGAATGTGGCGCCGCCGGTCGAATGGACATTGCGCCTCGTCGAAGCGCGCTTCATCTGCGTGCCGGGACAAATCATTGGGGCGGCTGGCGATTCCCGGCCGCCGGGGGAAAGGATCCGCATGTTGAACCATCGTTTCGCATTGGCGGCGGCGCTGCTGCTCGCCGGCGCCGCGCCGCTCGTCGCCCAGCCGGCCGCGAACAAAGCCGCCGCCCAGCCCGCCGCCAAGGCGCGCTACGGAAGCTGGGGGGTCGATCTGGGCGCCCGCGATCCCGCGATCAAGCCGGGCGACGATTTCTGGCGCTATGCCAACAACACGTGGTTCCGGAACAATCCGATCCCCGCCGACCGCACCGGCTGGGGCGTCAGCACCGTGCTCAGCGAGGAGGTCGACCTCCAGCTGCGCGCGATCCTCGAGACCGCCGCCCAGAGCAGCAACCCGGCCGACCGCCAGGTCGCCGACCTTTACGCCGCCTATATGGACGAGGAGGGGATCGAAGCCCGCGGCCTGCGGCCGCTCCAGCCGCATCTCGCCCGCATCGCCGCCATCCGCGACCGCGCCGAGCTGCTGCGGCTGTTCGCGACGCCCGGCTTCACCTCGCCGGTCGGCGTCGGCATCATCCCGAGCCCGGCCGATCCGACGCGCTACGTCGCCATCGCCGGCCAGGGCGGCCTGGGCATGCCGGGCCGCGATTATTATCTGCGCGAGGGCGAGCAATATGATCGCTTCCGCGCCGCCTATCGCGACTATGTCGTCCAGCTCCACCGCCTCGCCGGCATCGCCGATCCCGAAGCGCGCGCGGATGCGATCATCGCGCTCGAGCGCCGCATCGCCGAGGCGCACTGGACGCCGGAGCGCAGCCGCGACGCCCGCAACCTCCAGAAGGTGCTGAGCCGCGAGCAGCTCGCCGCGCTCGCGCCGCAGTTCGACTGGCCGACCTTGCTCGCCCATCGCGGCCTCGGCGGCCAGCAAAGCGTGATCGTGCCCCAGGACACGGCCGTGCAGGCGCTCGGCCAGCTCCTCGACAGCGTGCCGCTGGAGACGTGGAAGGCCTATTCGACCTTCCACCTGCTCAACAATGCCGCGCCGTTCCTGCCGCGGGCGTTCGACGAGGCCAATTTCAACTTCTTCTCGCGCACCCTGCGCGGCGTTCCCCAGCAGCGCGAGCGCTGGAAGCGCGGCCTCGGCATCGTCAACGGCGCGCTCGGCGAGAGCGTCGGCCGCATCTACATGGAGCGCCATTTTCCGGCCGAGAGCCGGCGCCAGATGGGCGAGCTCATCGCCAATCTGCGCGGCGCTTTCGCCGAGCGGCTACAGCGGCTCGACTGGATGGACGACGCCACGCGCGCCCAGGCGCTCGCCAAGCTCGACGCCTTCGATCCCCGCATCGGCGGGCCGGAGCGCTACATCGACTATTCGGCGCTCAGGATCGACCGCGGCGACATCGCCGGCAACATGCTGCGCGCCGCGGAGTTCGGCTGGCAGCTCCAGCTCTCGCGCCTGCCGCATCCGGTCGACCGCTCCTTGTGGAACATGACGCCGCAGACGATCAACGCCTCCTACAACGCCCTCCAGAACCAGATCACCTTCCCGGCCGCGATCCTGCAGCCGCCCTTCTTCGATCCCAATGCCGATCCGGCGGTGAATTACGGCGCGATCGGCGCGGTGATCGGCCACGAGATCGGCCACGGCTTCGACGACAATGGCCGCCGCTTCGACGCTTCGGGGCGGCTGCGCGACTGGTGGACGCCGGCCTCGGCCGAGCGCTTCGCCGAGCGCACGGCGCGCCTCGGCGCCCAGTTCGCGCAATATGAGGGGATCCCCGGGACGCGGGTCAATGCCGAGCTCACCATGGGCGAGAATATCGGCGATCTCGGCGGGCTCGAAATGGCCTATGCCGCCTACCGCCGCCACGTCGCCGCCCATGGCGAGCCGCGCCGGATCGACGGCCTCACCGGCGACCAGCGCTTCTTCCTCGCCTTCGCCCAGGCCTGGCGGTCGAACATCCGCGAGGGCGCGCTGCGCGAACGGCTCCTCACCGATCCGCACAGCCCGCCCGAATTCCGGGTCAACGGCATCGTCCGCAACGTCGACGCCTGGTACGCCGCCTTCAACGTCCAGCCCGGCGACCGCCTCTATCTGCCTCCCGACCAGCGCGTCCGCATCTGGTAGCGCCAGCGGGCGCCCGCATCGAAAGAGGGGCCGGCGCCGCGCGTGCCGGCCCTTTTTCATCCCCTCGGCCGATCGACACGCCGCCTTGCGCGAGCGCGCCCGCGCCGCCACAAAGGGCACGGGACAAGGGGAGGGACTGCCATGGACCGGGTGCGGGCGTTCGGCTGGGCCTATTTCGTCATGTTCATGGCGATCGTCGGCCTCGATTTCGTTCCCGCCTTCGTCGACGCCGAGGGGCGATTGTTCGGCCTCTTCACCCTCGATTTCTACGACAATGCGCTCCATTTCGCCTCGGGCCTGTGGGCCGGCATCGCCGCCTGGCTCGGCCGGGGCGCGGCGCGCGCCTATTTCCGCCTGTTCGGCCCGCTCTACTTCCTCGACGGGCTGATGGGCCTCGCCGTCGGCAGCGGCTTTCTCGATTTCGGCATCTTCCTGTACGGGACGCTCGATCTAACGCTCACCATCCGCTTTCTCGCCAATCTGCCGCACCTCCTGATCGGCGGCATCGCCGCCTTCGTCGGCTACGTCCTCGCCGCCGCTCCCGCCCGCGAGGAGCCGGCCGCTACGTGAGGCGGCGCTGGAAGATCCTGCTCGGTGCGCTCGGCCTCGCCGTCGCGGCTGCGGCAGCGCCGGTCGTCTATATCGAGACCGCCTGCACCGATCCCATTCCCGGCCTGCAGGCGAGCCGCCCGCACCGCTCGCTCCTGCCGTCGGCACAGGGCCGGCGCGAGGAGGCGCGGACCTTCCTAACTTTTCCCGAATGGTACATCGTCTATTCCGCCGACCGCCTCGGCCGCCATCTCCAGCGCGAGCGGCCGAGCGGCTTTTCCTGGTTCGGCGAGATCGGCGGCTTCTGGTCGGGCTATTGCGCCCTCAACCGCGCCAGCGCGGGCTCCGAGGCCGGGGCCGACGCCAAGGTCATGCTCTACACGATCGGCATCAGCTTCTCGGCCGAGATGCTGGTCAAGGGCGTCTACGAGAATAGCTGGGGACGCGCCTTCGAATGGATCGGCGGCGCCGCGAGCGGCAGCGATCGTTACGCGGCGCGCATCCAGCAAAGCTACGGCGCCTTCATGCACGAGACGCCCTGGTATTCCTTCGGCTTCGGCGACGCGCTCGCCGGCCTGTGGGCGACGCCGACCGCCGGCAATCCCGTCCGCCACTGGGAGCGCCGCTTCGCCTTTACCGCCGAATATGGGTTCAAGGCGCTCTACGCCGCCGCGATCGGCTGGGCTTCGGGCGCGACCCTCGGCCGCGACGAGCGCAGCTTGCGCTTCGTCGCCCGCGCCTCACCAGAGGCGCTCACCGCGATTGACCGCCGCCTGCGCCCGGTCGCGCGCCTCCCCGGCGGCCTCGTCGCGGTCGAGGCGCCGCGCTACGCCCAGTTCACCGATCTCCTCGGGCGCCTGGCAGCGAGCGACGTCGAGCTCCTCGAGATTGCCGGCAATGACGATATCTTCGTCACCATCCTCACGCCCGAGCGCCGCGCGCCGGCCGGCACGGTCCGGCTCCTCGACCAGCCGCTCGGGGCCCGGCTCGGCTGGCGCCGCATCGGTCTTGCGGTCCGGGTCGAGCGCCTCCTCCCGCTCCTCCGCGAGGTCCGCGCCGCCGGCGCCGAGCTCGAGCATGTCTACGATTATTGAGCGCCTCGCCCGCGCCGCCGCGGCCGCCGGCCTCGTTGCCGGCGCCTGGGCGCTGGTCATGGTGGCTCTGCCCTTCGTCGGGCCGCCCGGACGCCAGGTCGCGGTGGTCGGCGAGCCCGCCGCGGCGGTGCGCGCCATCCAGGCGGCCGGCGGCGCCATCGTCGAGGTGCGCGGCCGCGCCATCCTTGCCCGCTCGGACCGCCCCGGTTTCGCCGCCGCGCTCTACCGCAACGGAGCGGCGCTCGTCCTAGAAGCTCGGCAGGCCGGCGGGTGCCTCGTCGCCGGGCCGGGCTGAGAGCCGCGATGCATAGCGCGCATACCAGCTGTTGCTGAACAGCCCAATCGGGTCCCATTTCTCCTTTTCGGCGAAGAAGTCGCTGATCTCGGGATAGGCCCGCTCGAGCTGCTCGGGCGAATAATGGAGCTGGTAGGGCAGGAAGAAGCGGCCGCCGTGGCGCAAAGCCAGCTCGATCAGGTCGGAGGTCAAGGCCGCCATCCGGGCATTGCCGTCCGCATCGGTGCTCTGGTTGAGGTAGAGCACCACCGAGAAGGCCGGCCAGGGCGCATAGCTCAGCGCATTGTCCTCGGCGTTGACGGCGCGGATCGAGGCGTTGACGAGATTGGCGTCGCGCGCCCGGAACAAAGCCCGCATGCCGTCGATGAACGGCACCAATTGGTCGCGCGGCACGAAATATTCGTGGAGGATGTCGGTCTCTTCGGGAAGGTTGTTCCTGAGATAGGCGACGCTGTCGTGCATCGGGTCGTTGCGGCTGACGAGGCAGGCCTCGCCGTCGCCCAGCGCCTGGGCGCGCTGCACCGTGCAGCTCTCGAAGCGGTGCTCGAGATTCTTCTCCGCCCACCAGCGCAGCGACTGGAAGACGCTGCCGCGCTTGGCGAGGTTGACGGTGAGGCGGCGGATCTTGGTGGAGCCGACCTCGCCCAGAGGCGGCCGCTCCGCATTCTGGTCGCGCGCGCGCCGGTAGGTGTAGACCAGGGTCTCGTCGAGCAGCGAGCCCGGCGCGGTCGAGAGGTGGGCGTACATGAGCGCGATCTGGGGGTCGCGCGAAATCTCGGCGAAGCGCTCCGGAAAGCCGCGATAGGAAATGATCTCGCGACTCGAGGCGTAGATGTCGTTCGGCACCACGTCTAGCTCGGCCTCGAGGATCACGCCGAACAGGCCGTAGCCGCCCACCGCGTGGCGGAAGAGCTCCGGATTCTCGGTGCGCGAGGCGGTGACGATCTCGCCGCTCGCCAGCATCATCCTCAGCGAGCGCACCGAATCCATCAGCGCCCCTGCGCGGTGGTCCATGCCGTGGGCGTTGACCGAGATCGATCCGCCGACGCTGAAGATGTCGGTCGACTGCATCGCTTTCACCGCGAAGCGCGGATGGATGGCGTTCTGGATGTCGTGCCAGGTCGCGCCGGCGCCGACGCGCACGGTCTGCGCCGCGCGGTCGAGCCGGATCGCATTGTAACGCCGCATGTCGAGCACGACGCCGCCGTGGCGGAAGGCCTGCCCGCCCATGCTGTGCTTCACGCCCGCCGCGGAGACGGGGAGGCCTCGACCCCGCGCATAAGCAAGCGCGGTTGCGACGTCGGCCTCACTCTCCACCGCGACGATTCCGGCGACCTGCGTCCGGCTGAGGCAGCTCGCATCGTTGACGGTGCCGCCGCGCTGCGCCCAGCGCGGCTGGGCCGGCGGCCGGTCGTCCGCCACTGTGAGCCGCGGCCCGGACGCGGTCGGCTGCACGGGCGCCGGCGGCGCCGGCGGCACGAAATGCGGCGGGATCCGCCCCAGCGCCGATCCGCAATCCTTGTCCCCCTCCGGGTCCGCGGCGAGCGGCGCCACCCAGATCGTCGTGCCCGCCGCGGCGAGCGCGATCACGGAGACCCCGACCAGCAGCTTCCTGCGCTTCAGGAGCGGCGTCCTCGCCGTCATGACCCTGGCCTCGTCTTCCATTCTCTAGCTTCCTCTCACGACGATCAGTCGCGGCGGCCGGCAGTTGCGCGCCGGATCGGCGAGGACCCGGGCGATCGCTGGCCGCAGCCCGGCCAGCGCCTCGTCCGCCTGCGCCAGGCTCGCCGCCTCGATCCAGCGGGCGGCCAGATCGGCGCCGTCCGCGCCGACCAGTGCCAGCTGCGCCCGCCCGGTCTCGCCCATGGCTGCGCGCAGCGCCGCGAGCGGCACCCTGTCCTCGTAGAGCCGCGCGCCGCGCGAGACGGGCGGGACATCGCGCCGATAGAATGATTCCAGCTCGGACGGCGGCACGCTTTGTCCCCTGAGCACCAGCCGCGCCTCCCCCTCGAACCAGCGCTGGGTGGTCACGCCGAGCGTGACATGCGCGCCGTTGTCCGCCGCCGGGGGCGTGGTCCAGTGGAAGTGCACCTCGCTGATCGAGGCCGGCCGCGGCCGGCGCGCCGGGACCCACCGGGCGTTGTGATAAATAATGGCCTCGTCGAGGTCCAACTGCGCGTCGAAGGCGATGCGCCCGAACGGATCTCTCGCCTCCGCGAAGCACTCGAACGCGCCGCCGGAATCGTCATAGGCATCGAGCGGCGGCCGCGAGGCCGCGCACCCGGAGCCGAGCGCGGCGGCGGCGAGCAGAAGCGCGGCTCGCGCGCTCATTGCGCGGCCCCCATCGCCGCGTCGAGCGCGCGGAGAAAGGCGGGCTCGTCCTCGATATGGGGGACGTGGCCGACGCCCGGCAGCCGGATGAGCGAGCGGGCGCGCGTGAGGCGGGCGATCGTCTCGCCCTGGGCGATCGGCGTCACCGTATCGGCCTCGCCCCAGATGAGGGCGACCGGCACCCGGATTCGCGCCAGCCCGGCGCTCCTGCGGCTGGCGGCGCCGTCGTCGGCGGTGAGCAGGAAGGGCAGCCAGTCGGCATAGCCGGCGGTCGTGCCGCTGCGTCGCATCGGCAGGCGGATCGTCTCGATCCAGGGGTCGGCGGCGTCGCGGCGCGCCAGCATCGATCGCATCAGCGTGCCGATGGCCAGCGGGTTGGTGAGGCTCGCGGAGACCACAGGCTCGGCGACCCAGGCGGGGCGCACGATCCGATCGGCGGACCATCGGCCGGCCGGCGCCGGATCGAGCGTACCGAGCGCCGCATCGACCAGGACCAGCGAGCGTACCCGCCCCGGGGCGAGCAAGGCGAGCTCCGTCGCCGGCCCGCCGCCGAAACTGTGTCCGATCACCACCGCCGGGCTGCGCGCCTCGGCCGCCAGCACCGCCGCCAGCCGCGCCGCCTGGTCCCGCCGCCCGTAGCGTGCGCGCGGGTCGCGCTCGGAGAAGCCGAACGGCGGCAGGTCGACCGCGATCACGCGCCAGCCTTTGGCCGCCAGGTGGCGAGTGACGTTCCGCCAGAAGCCGCTCCACCCCGCCGTGCCCGGCACGATCATCACCGGCGGCCCATCGGCGGGGCCGGCGACCTCGACCGTCACCGCGCCGAGCGGCGTCGCTACGCTGCGCAGGCCGGACGGCACTGCCGTCTCGGTCTCGCGGACCGACGCCGCGATCCGGAATCCCGCGAGGACGAGGATCGCGAGGAGGAGGAGGCCCGCGAGAGCCTTTACCAACCCTTTGATCAACTTGCCGATCACGTTCGCCCCCGCCGTTCGCGGGGAGAATGTCGGTACTGCCCGGCGCTGGCAAGCGTCCGCTTGGAGCCGCGGCCGGTTTGTGCGAGCCTTTCCGGAAGGAGAAGGCGCCATGTCGAGGGTCAGGAAGCTCATCGCCGCCGCCGCATCTTTCGCCTTCCTTGTGCAGGTCGAGACGGCATTCCCCCAATCGGCCGATCCGTCCCGCGAGGCACATCGGGCGCTGGGCGAGGGCCGCTATCTGGACGCCGTCGATTGGGCGCGGGACGCCGCATTCGGCTCCGGCGCGCCGGACCGCGGCAGCGCCGTCTTTTCGACCTGGCTCCAGATCCATCCGTTCATCGGCGGCACGCTCGATCCGCTGGCAATCGAGCCGGGGCCGCCCACCGAGCCGCTCGATCCCGCGCGCGCGGAGCGGTACCGCCGCGCGGACGTGCGCGATGCGGTGCGCGAGATCGCCGCGCGCGCCGCCGGGACCCGCCTCGTCATCCTCAACGAGGCGCATCACAGTCCCCGGGACCGGGCCTTCGCGCTGGAGGTGGCGAGGGCCTTGCGGCCGCTGGGCTATTCGATCCTCGCCGCCGAGGCGTTCACCAACTATGTCGACGCCGACGAGGGCCGGCGCGCTTTGGCCGCTCTCGCCGCCGACGGCTTCCCGCGCCGCAGGACGGGCCATTATGTCGCCGATCCCATGTTCGGCGATTTCGTCCGCCAGGCGCTGGCCATGGGCTACCGTCCCGCCGCCTATGAGGCGACCGGCTCCGATCACAGCGGCGGCTGGCCCGAGCGGATCGCGCGCCGCGAGCAGGCGCAGGCCGAGGCGCTCGCCGAGATCCTGCGCCGCGACCCGCAGGTCAGGCTCCTCGTCTACGTCGGCTTCTCGCACGCCGCCGAGGCGCCGGTGGCGAGCGCCGAAGGCGAGGACGAATGGATGGCCTCGCGGCTCAAGCGGATCAGCGGCATCGATCCGCTCACCATCGACCAGACGGTGATCGACGAGACGAGCGCGCGCCGCCGCGCCTATCGCGATCTCGCCGCGCCGCGCCTCGGCCGCCGCCCCGGCATCC
Organism: Allosphingosinicella sp.; assembly: GCA_036386475.1. Lineage (GTDB taxonomy): Bacteria > Pseudomonadota > Alphaproteobacteria > Sphingomonadales > Sphingomonadaceae > Allosphingosinicella. The sequence continues at coordinate 25,618 of DASVVQ010000003.1, forward strand.
TCTTTCTCGGCGGCGCGCCGATGGTCGAGGGCCAATATGCGGGCGCGGTCGATCTCCAGGTCGTCCACCCGCCGCTGCGCCTCGTCCGCGGCCGGCCCGACTGGCTGCTCCGCATCGGCCGCCGCCCGGTCGCGATCCCGCGCCGCCTCCTTTCCGCAACCGGCCGCCGCCTCGTCCAGGCCTTCGCCGCGAACGAGCCCGCCGACGCCATCCCGCTCGACCAGATCGTTGTGGAGGCCGGCCGCCCGCCGCCGCCGCTCATGCTCCCGCGCGGAGCGGTGCGCTGGCAGGTGCAGGATCCGGCAACTCGGCGCTGAGTCGCCGGGGCTTGATCCGCGCTTGGTTTCGGGCAGACATGGCGGCGCTCGAACAGGGGTCCATCCTATGCGCCGTCTCGCCGCCGCTCTCGCCGCCGCCTTCGCCCTCTCCGCCTGCGTCCAGGTCCGCGACGAGGCCGATCCGGAGCCCTCCGCCCGCGCCACATTCTGGCGCCCCGCGCCCGTCGCCGGGGCGCGCGAGCCGTCCGAGGTGCTCGCCGCCACCACCGCCGCCGACTGGCGCGCGGTCGAGCCCGAGAACCTGCTAATCATGGAGCTCGCCGATGGCGGCCGCGTCGCGATCGAGCTCGCCGCGGACTTCGCGCCGGTCCATGTCGCCAACATCCGCGCCTTCGCCCGGGCGGGCTGGTGGAACGAGGCGACCATCTACCGCGTGCAGGACAATTACGTGTCGCAATGGGGAAACGGCGACGCCGAGAACCCGCTGCCGCTCGGCGTCGTGCGCACGCCGCCGGCCGAATATGACCGGCCGCTCGCAGGCCTCGCCGTCCGGCCCCTGGGCTTTCCGGACAGCTATGCGCCGATGGTCGGCCATGCGAACGGCTGGCCGGTTGCCTGGGACCCGGAGCGCGGCCGCGTTTGGCTCGCCCATTGCTACGGCAGCGTCGGCGCCGGCCGCGACCTCGCGCCCGACACCGGCACGGCGGGCGAGCTCTATGCCGTGATCGGCCACGCGCCGCGCCATCTCGATCTCAACATCGCGACGGTCGGACGGGTGATCGAGGGCATGTCCGCTTTGTCGGCGCGGCCGCGCGGCACCGGCAATCTCGGCTTTTACGACGCCGCCAAAGGCGAGCAGCCGATCCGCATCGCCCGCGTCCGCCTCGCCGCCGACATGGCCGCGGCCGAGCGCCCCTCCTTCGAGGTGATGCGCACCGACGGCGCGGCCTTTTCGGCCTATGTCACCGGCCGCGCCAATCGCGGCGGCACCTTCTTCAACCGGCCCGCCGGCGGCGTCGATCTGTGCAACGTCAACGTGCCGGTCAGGCGCCGGCCGGCCGGCTGAGCATCCGCATCGCTGGGGGAAGGTGCGGATCCCGCCGGAGAGGGAGGCTCCGTGCGGGATCCGCCTGGTCGGGCGCGGGCCGGGGGACGACGGCCGTTTCGCGCCCTAAGCGGGTGCGGGCAGAGGGGAGGCTTGCCCGGACCCGAACGCGAAGCTCAGGCCGCGAAGGCGTGCTCGGTCTGGGCGAAGGCGCCGGCGCGGCGGACGTGGCGCACGATCTGGCCGCCGGCGACGAGCGAGGCGTTCTCGAGCGGCAGAGCGGTCGCGCAGAAGGCGCATTCCGCCGACAGCCGGCCGATATACCAATGGGTCCGCCCGCAGCCCGGGCAGTAATTGGTCTCGTGGTCGCGGTAGACGATATGGTAGCCGCGCTGGCTGATCGGGGGAACGAGGCTTCCGCCGCGGGCTTCAAGGACGCTCGTCGCCATACATTGGCTCCTTCTCACAAACTCGAACTTGCGCTGCCCAACGCGCCGGGAGTCGGAGAAGTTTCATGGATTTAGCATGAACGGAGGCGAGCGCCGCCACCCTCGCCCCTCTGAATCGCGCGATTCGCGGCGAAAAGCGCCCCGCGACGAACCGTTTTCTCTCAGCGACGAGCCGAGTTGTTGCCTGCGTGCAACGCCGCGGAAAAAGCGCGCGCCGTCAGCGTCCCGGGCGCGGCGCGCGCGGTGCGCACTGCCCGTCGTGGCGGCTGACCGCGCGCATCGTCGAGCGCATCCGGATCCCCGGCCCGGGCATCGTGCCGTCCAGCCGGTGCCGGCCCTCGATCGAGCGCGCCGCGTAGCTCGCCTCCCCGGACGTCTCCGCGACGAAGCCCTCGCCGTCGTCGCAGCGCGCGCGGTAGCGCAGCCGCCCCGCGGCCGCCTCGACGATCTCGATCGGGCAGCCGAGGCCGATCCGCACGCCGGGCATGAACAGATCGTCCTCGGCGCGGGTGCGCGGCGCGATGCAGTCGTCGCTGTCCATCGGCGTGCCGATGCGAGAGCGCGCCGCGGCCAGCGCCGCCGCGGGCACCGGCGGACGCCCGGGCAGGGGCTCCAGCTCCATGGTCTCGACGATGATCGTCGTCCGCCACAGGCCCGGCGCGAGGCCGAGCGTCTCGGGCAAGACGGTCCGGTCGATCGAAGGCGCGCTCTGCGTCGCCGCGGCGCAGAGCAGGAGAGCGGCACCGAGGGCGAGCGGTCGGGCGGCGGGACTTTGCATCCGCTCATGCTAGACGAGCGCCCCGCGAGCGCAAGGCAAAGTCGGCTCGCGTCAGGCCTCGCCTGCTTCGCCCTCGCCCGGCGCGGGCGGCGGCGCCTCCTCCTCGGGCGGCCGCCAGCCGAGCCGCTTCAGCTCCTCGACGCCGACCAGCCGCATCCCCTTGGGCAGCAGCTGGCCGTCCGGCCCCTCGGCATAGTCGCCGCTTTCAAGGCGATGCCGGCGGATCGCGGCGAGCTTGCGCAAGATGCTGTCGCGCACCTCCTCGGGCGAGCGCGGCCGGCGCCACTTCTCGCGGCCGCGAGCGCCGTCCTCCGCCCGCTTCAGCCCCGCATAGCGCCCGTATTTCTTCGGCGCCGCGCCGGCGAGCAGCAGCCGCAGCATCGCGTCCGACGGCTGCACCCGCACCTCGACCAGCTTCCCGTTGCGGATCACCTTGGCCGGCGCGCCGACCGTGGCCCGCTGATAAGCGATCTCCTCCAGCCCCGGCAGCGCCAGCGCCCGCGCCGCCTTGCAGCGCGCATCGAAGTCCGCGAACTTGCGCCGCGCCCGGTCGACGCTGTTCTTCGAGATCCCCGCCTTCCGCGCCGCATCCGCGACGCACCCCGTCCGCCGCAGCGCTTTGAGGAAGATCTTCTGCCGCGCGGGCGTGAACCCGTCCTCCCGCAGGCGCAGCGAGCGGATCGACCGCTCCGTGCCGCGCCCGCCGGCGCTCCCGCCCTCCTGCTCCTCGTCCCCGTCCTCGTCCCAATCCATGATTGCACCCTTTCCGCTCCCCGCGCACCTGCATCGGAGTACCAGCTGGGTTCGGATTTCCTATTGTTCAAGTACCATATTCGTCTCGCTCGCGGCGTACCCTCGCCCCCCCGCGGAACGCGGCGAACCTGATCTGCGTTAATCCCCCTTCGCGGCGCCCTCGCGCCCCTCGCCCCCGCGAAGGAACGCCCCGAACCTGATCTGCGTTAATCCTCCTTCGCGGCGCGCGTGCGCCGCCTGTAGGAGTATGCGTCATGTCCAGCAGCGTCCCGCCGCCCCGGCCGGCGGAGAAGAGCCGCCTCGAGCGCATCGGCTGCTGGCTTTCCGAGCGCGTCGCCGACGTCTCCGCCCATCCGTTCGCGCAGGTCGGCCTGATCCTTCTCTGCGGCCTCTGGTACGCCGCCGGCTTCGACATCGGCATCCTGACCGCGATCCTCTCGATCCTGGCGATCACCCTCAGCCAGATGGTCCTCAATCGCCAGGCGGTGCGCGAGACCGAGGCCCACCGCCGCGACGTCGCCCTCCACGCCAAGCTCGACGAGCTCGTCCTCGCCACCCGCGAGGCCCGCGACGAGATCGCCGGCGTCGAGGAACTGGAGGAGGAAGAGATCGAGGCGCTGCGCCACGGCGCCAAGCCGCGCGTAAGCAGCGACGCCGGCGCCCTCGGCGCCGCCGGAGCAGCGAACGCAGACGGCGCAGCGCCCGGCCGGCGGGCCCGGCTTCAGCCGGGACCCGACCGACGGCGCGAGGCCGCCCTCGCGCCCGCCCCCGCTCGTCCCGAGCCTGTAGAAGGATAGACCCGACCCGAAGCGCCGCCTCGAGCCGATCCCCTACACCCGGCTCGAAGTACCACTTCGAGCCGAAGCGCTAGTCTCCCAAAAACCGCCCGCCATGGATCGCCGAAGTCTGCCGCGCGGTGCGCGCATGGAGCTCGTCCCAGTCCCGCGTCAGCTGCGCGATCCGCTCCGGATCGCTCACCGCCCGCCCGTCCGCCTCGCTGAACCGATATCCCGGATGCCAGGTGCACTTCGTCCCGTCCGAGGCCGTGAACCGATGCGGCCGCGACTTGTACCATTTCTTGATCCCGAGGATGAGAAGGATCGCCGCCACCCCCGCGGCGATCGGCATCCAGTCGAAAGCGGTCGCGTCCATGGCTCACCTCCGAGCGGGAAACTAGATCGGATAGCGGCGGAAAGCGAGCGGCGCAGCGCGAGGCCGGATCGCCCCGGGCAGCCGTCCGCGCATGTTTTGTGCCGCCGGGGCTCGTGCTAGACCGCTCGCGGAGGCGGGACGATGGACGAGAAACGCTGCGACGGCCGTGAAGAGCTGTGGAAGATGTACGACAGCCACGTCCTTCAGGGGCGGCATCACGAGACCCAGCGGTCCACCGTGATCGGCCTGGTGCTGGCGATCGCGACCGGCCTGCTCGGCATCGCGTCGCTCGACGACAGCGTCGCCGGCCGCTTCGACGCGGGGATCGGCGTCCTCCTCGTCGCTCTCGGCCTGTTCGGCGCCGGCTTCGCGGCGAAGCATTATGAGCGGTTCAACCTCCACATGGAGCGCGCCCGCGGCTACCGCGAGGCGCTCGACGAGCTGCTGCAGCTGCCGGGCGGCAAGACCCTGGTCTCGATCAAGGAGGCGGCCGACAAGCGCCACAAGATGGCCCAGGCCGGGCTTCGGCGGGCCGCGCCGGCCGCGAAGGAGGGACAGCCGTCGGCGGAGCCGGCCGGAGCGGAGGCGCAGCCGCCGGTCGGCGGGGAGGAGATTCCGGCGGAAGGCGGGGAGAAGGACGGCGCGAAGGACGGCGCCGGGAAAGGCGCCGAGAAAGGAGCGGAGGAAGCGGACAAGATATTGTCCCGGCTCCACCATTGGTGGCTGGCCCTCAACCTCGCGATCAGCGCCGTCGGCCTCGTCGTCATCGTGACGGCGCTCGTCCAGAAGCCCGACGCCGCCGCGCCGGCCCCCAAGACGGACCTGGAAGCGGGGGGAGGGCGCTAGCGCCGCCCGCGCCGTCCCCCGCGGCCGCGGGGTCGGCGCGTTTCTTTCAGGGAGCCGCTCGGCAGCGGTGCCGAGCGATCCTGTCCGGCCGGCTTCGGCAAACCCGACCCACATTGCTAAGCCCCCGCGCCAACCGCACCGAGCCACGCTTCGCCCCGGCTCGAAGTACCACTTCGAGCCGCCCCCTAAAACGGCCTCTCCCCCGCCCAGGGAAACTCATCGATGTAATAAGCCCGCGCCACGAACCCGCGCCCCGGCACCTCGCCAGAAAACTCGACCATCACCTCGCCCTGCTCGGCATGCTTGCCGAAGCTGTGGATGAAGGCCGCCAGCCGCTTGAGGCCGCGCTCGAAGCGCTCCTGGTTGCGGATGAAGGAATAGACGACGCTGGTCGCCTCCCGAACCGTCGCGCCGCCGTCGTCGGGCTTCCAGATCCCCTGGGCCGGCGGCAGTAAGGTGGCGCCGCCGTTGACGTCGGCGAACAGCGCCATCGCCGCTTCCTTCCACCTTTCCAGGTCCGGGACCGGATCGCCCCTTCTGTCGCTGTCGGGAAGATAGAGGGCGAATCGCGTCGCGGTTGCACCCTCCCTGGCGCCGAGTGCTTCCTTGAGGTCCATTCGCGCCTGCCTGCCCGCCGCCTAGGAGTCCGGATCGATGCCGAACAAAGGCTCATCGGTCGGCGCGATCGCCACTGCCGCGTCCTCGATCTCCAGCCCGCCGGCGCCGGCGGCCGACTTCGCCGCGCCGGACTTCGCCACCGCCGCATCGACCGATGCGAGGATCTTGCGCGCCTTCTCGCTCAGCGGCGGCAGCGTCTCCGGCGTGTAATAGCCGGGCGCAATGCCGCCAGCGCCGCCGATCCGCTCCAGCACAAGCGCACCGTCCGTCCGGCGCACGCGCCATTCGGATGGGTTGAACTCGCTGGTCTCCAGCAGCTCTGAAAGACTTCTCCCATCCTTCGGCACTGAGTTCGTGAGATCGTTCATACGCAGTTCCTCAGCGGCGAGCGCTTCATGCCGCTACGGTATCTACAAGATTTTTGTAGGCCCTGAGAACATTTTCGTCGGACGGATCGTCACTCGCGCCTAGCGCCAGTCCTCCACCGCGAGTCCCGCCACCCGCGCGAACTCCCCGACGTTCCGCGTCACCACGACCAGCCCGCGCGCCAGCGCCTGGCCGGCGATGAGCAGATCGTAGGGGCCGATCGGCGTCCCCTTGCGCCGGAGATCCGCGCGAATCTCGGCCGCGACCCGCGCATCGTCGGCGTCGAAGGCGAGCAGCGGCAGGCGCAGCCGATCGAGCCGCCCGATCTGCTCGCTGCTGCCGCTGCCGGCGAAGGCGCCGAAATAAAGTTCGTGCATCACGATTGCGGAGAGGGCGATCTCGTGGCTGTGGATGCGCATCCGGCGCGCCAGCCCGCGCTCTTCATTCACCATGAGCCGGATCAGGATATTCGTATCGAGCAGAAAGCGCATCAGTCGAAGCTGATATCGGGCCGCTCGTAGCTGTCCGGTCCAGGCCGCTCGAGCGCCGCGCGGGCGAAGTCCTCGTCGAACTTGCCGGCGATCTCGTCGATCCAGTCCCGTTCGGGCTCGATCTGCTCGAGTATGATCCGCCCGCCTTCGCGGCTGATGTCGACTTCCTTGCCCTCGAAACGGAATTCCTTGGGGAGCCTGACCGCCTGGCTCCGTCCGTTCCAGAAAATCTTCGCCCGAACGCCCACAAGCGCCTCCTGATAGATATCGCTGGTATATATCACTTCAGACGCGGCCTTCCTACCCTTCACACCCCCCGCACGCATTGCTAGAGCCCGGCCGACTTTGCAGTCTGCAAACCCGGAAGGCGCCCCCATGACAGCCGTAGGCAACAACGCCCTCGACACCCGCTCCGAGCTGAAGGTCGGCGCCAAGACCTACGCCTACTACTCCCTCGCCAAAGCCGCCGCCGCGCTCGGCGACGTCGCCCGGCTCCCCTTCTCGATGAAGGTGCTGCTCGAGAACCTCCTCCGCTTCGAGGACGGCAAGACCGTCACCCGCGCCGACATCCAGGCGCTCGTCGACTGGCAGAAGAACAAGGGCACCGGCGTCTCCCACGAGATCCAGTACCGCCCAGCGCGCGTCCTCATGCAGGACTTCACCGGCGTCCCCGCCGTCGTCGATCTCGCCGCCTTGCGCGATGCGATGGCGAAGCTCGGCGGGGATCCGGCGAAGATCAATCCGCAGGTGCCGGTCCATCTCGTCATCGATCACAGCGTGATGGTCGACGAGTTCGGCAATCCGCGCGCGTTCGAGAACAATGTCGCATTGGAATATGAGCGCAATTTCGAGCGCTACCAGTTCCTGAAATGGGGCTCCAAGGCGTTCGACAATTTCGAGGTGGTGCCGCCGGGCACCGGCATCTGCCACCAGGTCAATCTCGAGGCGATCGCGCGCTCGGTCTGGTCGTCCAAGGACCCGTCGGACGAAGAGATCGCCTATCCCGACACGCTCGTCGGGACCGACAGCCACACGACGATGGTCAACGGTCTGGGCGTGCTCGGCTGGGGCGTCGGCGGGATCGAGGCCGAAGCGGCGATGCTCGGCCAGCCGGTCTCGATGCTGATCCCGGAAGTGGTCGGCTTCCATCTCGCCGGGGAGCTCAAGGAAGGGATCACGGCGACGGATCTGGTGCTGACCGTCACCCAGATGCTGCGCGCCAAGGGCGTGGTCGGCCGCTTCGTCGAATTTTACGGGCCGGGCGTCTCGGCCTTGTCGCTCGCCGACCGGGCGACGATCGCCAACATGGCGCCCGAATATGGCGCGACCTGCGGCTTCTTCCCGATCGACGGGAAGACGCTCGATTATTACCGCCTCACCGGCCGCTCCGAGGAGCAGATCGCGCTCGTCGAGGCCTATGCCAAGGCGCAGGGGCTGTGGCTCGATCTCGGCGCGCCCGATCCCGTCTTCACCGACCGGCTGGAGCTCGACATGTCCTCGGTCGAGCCCTCGCTCGCCGGGCCCAAAAGGCCGCAGGACAAGGTCGCTCTCTCCAAGGTCGACGAGGAGTTCGTGGCGAGCTTCGAGGCGGAATACGGCCATGCCCGGGCCTCGCTGACCGACCGCTTCCCGGTCGAGGCGGGCGACGCCGCCGGCGGCGGCGGGCAGGCGACCCTCGCCTGCGATTTGGGGCACGGCGACGTCGTCATCGCCGCGATCACGTCCTGCACCAACACCTCCAACCCGTCGGTGCTGATCGCGGCCGGGCTGGTGGCGAGGAAGGGGCGGGAGAAGGGGCTGACGAGGAAGCCCTGGGTCAAGACCTCGCTGGCGCCGGGCTCGCAGGTGGTCACCGACTATCTCGACAAGGCCGGCCTGTCGGAGGATTTGAACGCGATCGGCTTCGATCTGGTCGGTTATGGCTGCACGACCTGCATCGGCAATTCGGGGCCGCTGCCGGAGCCCATTTCCGCGGCGATCCACAAGAACGACCTCGTCGCCGCCTCCGTATTGTCCGGGAACCGCAACTTCGAGGGACGGGTGTCGCCGGACGTGCGCGCAAACTATCTCGCCTCGCCGCCGCTGGTGGTCGCCTATGCGATCAAGGGCAGCGTCATCGAGGACATGATCGAGAGCCCGATCGGCGTCGGCAGCGACGGCGTCGACGTCTATCTCAAGGACATCTGGCCGTCGAACGACGAAGTGCGCGCACTGATCGACTCTTCGGTCACCTCCGACATGTTCCGCGCCCGCTACGCCGACGTCTACAAGGGCGACGAACGCTGGCGCGGCATTCCGCTGACCGGCGGCGCCACCTACGCCTGGGACGCGGCTTCGACCTACATCGCCAACCCGCCTTATTTCGAAGGCATGTCGATGACGCCGACGGCGCCGGGCGACATTTTGGGCGCGCGGCCGCTCGCCATTTTCGGCGATTCCATCACCACCGACCACATCTCCCCCGCCGGCGCCATCCGCGTCGATTCGCCCGCCGGTAAGTACTTGATAGAAAAGGGAATTCCGCGCACCGACTTCAACAGCTACGGCGCCCGCCGCGGCAATCACGACGTCATGATGCGCGGCACCTTCGCCAACATCCGCATCCGCAACAAGATGGTCCCCGGCGTCGAGGGCGGCTACACCCGGCACGTCCCCAGCGGCGAGCAGCTCGCCATCTACGACGCCGCCATGCGCTACAAGGAGGAAGGCACCCCCCTCGTCGTCGTCGCCGGCAAGGAATACGGCACCGGCTCGTCGCGCGACTGGGCGGCCAAGGGCACCAACCTCCTCGGCGTCCGCGCCGTCATCGCCGAGACCTACGAGCGCATCCACCGCTCCAACCTGGTCGGCATGGGGGTGGTCCCGCTCCAGTTCCTGGGCGAACCGCCCGCCTTCGACGGCAGCGAGACCTTCACGGTCACCGGCATCGCCGGGCTGCAGCCGCGCCAGGAGATCGAGGTCGAGGTGGCCAAGGCCGACGGCAGCAGCTTCCGCTTCCCGGCCCGCGTCCGCATCGATACGCTGAACGAGCTCGAATATTTCCGGCACGGCGGCATCCTCCATTATGTGCTGAGGGGCCTCGCCGGCGGCCGCTGACCGAGGGAGGGACCATGCGTGCGCCACTGATCGCGGCTCTCGTCCTGGCGCTTGCGGCGGCGCCCGCGGCGGCGCAGCCCAGCGCGAGCGCGACGGCCGCCGCGAAGCCCGGCACCGCTCAGCGCCGCGCGATCCTGGCCGCGCTGAGGCCGACCATCGCCCTCGAGCTGCGCAGCCCGGTCGAGTTCGTCGTCCGCGACCTTCGCGTCGAGCAGGGTTGGGCGCTCGTCATCGCCGATCCGCAGCGCCCTGGCGGCGGCGCGATCGACGGCCGCCATTTGCCGTATTTCGATGACCGCGACGGCCTTACCGTCTACGCCCTGCTGCGTTTCGGCGGCGGCCGCTGGCGGCTGCACGATCATGTCATCGGGCCGACCGACGTCTGGTATTGCGGCGTGGAGGGTCCGCCGGCCTCGCTGCTGCGCTGCTGAAGACGCGCCTCAGCGCCGGCGCGGCACCTCGCGTCCGGCGAGGAAGACGGCGGCGACGGCGCGCAGATTGGCGATCGAGCGGGACGGGTCGGCGCCGAGCACGAGCAGGTCCGCGCGCCGGCCCGGCGCGATGAGGCCGCGGTCGGCGAGGCCGAGGGCACGGGCGTTTTCGAGCGTCGCCGAGCGGATCGCCTGCAGCGGCGTCAGGCCGGCCCGCTCGACGAGCAGAGCGAGCTCGTCGGGGAGGCTCGCTTCGTCGCCGCCGATCGCGTCCGTCCCGGCGCAGATGGCGACGCCGGTGCGATGCGCCCGGGCGGCGGCGGCCGCGGCATAGGCGACATAGGCCGCGCGCGCCGGATCGGGCTCGGACGGCTCCATCACCAGCAGCGTCGGTTCGAGGCAGGTGCCGTGACGGCGCATCAGCGCGAACAGGCGGCCGAGCGCTTCGCCCTCGATCGGCGTCGCCGCCATCGCCCGGCTCGTCCGTTCGCGATAGGGGAGCGCCATCAGAGCCGGCGCGAGCGGCGGCTCCAGCTCCTCATAAGCGAGCATGTCGGCGTGGGAGAGGCTGGCGGCGCCGGCCGCGACGATGTCGCTCGCCCGGGCGGGTCCGAGCCAGCCATGGGCATAGAGGCGCAGGCCGCGGCGGCGTGCCTCCTCGGCGAGGTTCGCGACTTCCTCCCGGCTGAGGCCGCTGTGGAGCTTCAGGGCGCTCGCGCCGTGCGCGGCCGCTTCTTCGGCGACCGCGCCGGGATCGCCGCCCGCGGCAAGGCGCCGGAACCAGGGAAGGGCTCCGGCCGTGCCGCCATGGGCGATGTAGCGGCCGGGCTCGCCTTCCATCCAAAAGGCCGAGCGCGCGCCGGTGACGAGCGTCACGTAGACGATGTGCGGCGCCTCGATCGCGCCGGAATTGGCGCGGCGCGCGAGCGGGGCGAGCTCGGCGCCGTTGCCGCCCATGTCGCGGACGGTGGTGACGCCGCTCCTCAGCACGTTGGCGAGGATCTCCTCGATCATGCCCGGCGGGCGCGGCCGGCTCTTCAAGTGGACGTGGCTGTCGATCAGCCCCGGCAGGACGAAGCGTCCGGTGAGGTCGAGCACCCGGGCGCCTGCCGGCGCGGGCCTGCTGCCCGCCCGGTAGATGGCTGCGATCCTGTGGCCCTCGATTAGAATCGAGCGGTTGGCCTGCGGGGCCCTGCCCGTGCCGTCGATGATGCTGACATTGTGGAGAAGGACTTGCTCAAGCCCAGGCTCGCTGCTGCGCCGCTCCGGCCCGCCGGTACAGGCGAGCGTGAGAAGCGAAACCAGGAGCGAGGCGGAGCGGCGGGTCGCGTGGAGCATGTGGGCGTAATGGACTGCGACGAACAGAAAGGATTGTATTTTTCGGCCCCGCCGTGCCTTGATGCGGGCATGCGCGACGCGGCCGCCAGGGATCCGGAATTTGCCGCGCTGGCGCCGCCGGATGCGCTTCGGCCGGCGGTGAAGGCCCTCCATTATCACAGCGAGCCCGCGCAAGCGGAGCCCTTCCGGCGGCTGCCGGGTCCCTTCGCCGCCCTTGTCGTGAGCCTGGATTCGCCGGGGCGGTGGCGCCCCGCCGGGGCCGCCTGCTGGCGACCGTATCCGCGAATCGCACTCCACGGACTTGCGACCCGCTGGAGCGCCTCGCTGCCGATGAATATTGGGAGGACGCGGCGGCTGGTCGCGTTGATCGAACCCTGGGCGGTCGCGCCCCTTTTCGGCATTCCCGGCAACGCGACGGTCGACTGCGTCGTCGATATCGAAACGAAGCTACCGCGCTGGACTCGCAAGCTGCTGCGTGGGCACGTGTACGAGCACCATGCAGCCGGGCGCCTCGCAGCGCTGGGCGCGGCCGTCGGCGACCTGCTTCGTCTCTCGTCGCCGGCGCAGGAGCTGTCGCTCTTTCTCAAGATGGCGCGCGACAGCGGCGGCGGCGTCCGCATCGGGGAGGCGGCGCGGGCGGTCGACATCGGCGAGCGGCAATTGCGTTCGCTCGTGGCGGCGACGATCGGCGTCTCGCCCAAGGCCTGGTGCTCAATCGTGCGCTTTTCGGCCAACCTTCGCCGCCTCCATCCGTCGGCATTCGAGGGCGCGCCCAGCATTCCGCCAAGCTATTTCGACCAGGCCCACGAGATCCGCGAGTTCAGGAGCCTCGCGGGGATGACGCCCGGTGCGTATCGCGCGTCGAAGCAAGGCGGCGACCGCCGCGTCTACGCCGCTTAGCGGCGCTTTACGGGTCCACCGCTTTCGCATAGCGCATGGTCTATGGTCCGCATCGCCGCAGCGCCGTTGAGACCGAGCATCGAATGACTCGGTTCGTGGACCTCAGCCACGTCATCGAGGCCGGGATGACGACCTATAAGGGTCTGCCCGGGCCGCATATCTGCGATTTTTGGCAGCGCGAGGCATCGGCCGCCTTTTACAACGACGGCTCCACCTTCCAGATCGGCCGCATCGACATGGTGGCCAATACCGGCACCTATCTCGATTCGCCCTTCCACCGCTATGCCGGCGGCGCCGACCTTGCCGCGCTCGACCTCGAGGTGCTGGCGAGCCTGCCCGGGCTCGTCGTCCGCTCGCGCGAGCAGGCCGTGGACGCGGGGGCGTTCGAGGGTCTGGAGGTCGCCGGCAAGGCGGTGCTGGTCGAGACCGGCTGGGACCGGCAGTGGCGTACGGAAGCCTATTTCGAGGACCATCCTTTCCTCACCGCGGCGGCTGCGGAGCTGCTCGCCCGGCGCGGCGCGAAGCTGGTCGGCATCGACAGCCACAATATCGACGACACACGTGGCCGCTCCCGCCCGGTGCACACCATCCTCCTCGGCGCCGGCATCCTCGTCTGCGAGCACATGACCAATCTCGGCGCTCTCCCCGACAGCGGCTTCCGCTTCACTGCCGTCCCGCCCAAGGTCGCCGGCATGGGCACGTTCCCGGTGCGGGCCTTCGCGGAGATTTGAGACCTTTCAGGCGAGGTCCGGCAACTCGAAGAGGTCCGCGACCAGGGTGCGCCCTTCGTCGGCCAGGCGGGTTTTCGCCGGGCTGTCGTTGACGACGAGGAGGCGATTGTCGTCCCAGAGAGCGAGGCCTTCGGGATGGTCGCTGCCCCTGCCGAAGGGGAGGTCGAGGAGACGCTCGGGCCGATGGAGGCGGACCTCGTGGGCGTCCTGCGGCGGATCGCCCGCCCAGCCGCGCCAGAGATAGAGGGCGCAGGGGCCGCTGAGCCCGGTCGTCGGGCCGGCGAGGATGAGGAGATGGTCGCCGACGCGCTTCAGGTCGCGGATGCCCAGGCCTTCCATCTTGAGAAGGCGCTTCACCGGTTCGCCGTCAAGCTTGAGATTGCCCTTCGCGCTGGTCCGGGTGCCCGCTTCGATCAGCAAGGCATGGCCGCCGATGACGGGACCGCGCATGCCGAAGGCGACGCGGTCGCCGCAGACGGCGATCCCTTCCATGTCGACGCCGCCTTCCTTGGCGGGAATTCGGGTGAACGGGCGGAGAAGCTTGTCGCGGCGGATCATCGCGGCGAGCGCATTGCCGCGCCCCTTCTGCTTCAGCATCGATGCGCGCCTGTCGCCGTCCTCGCGGACGGGAAGCCATGCGCCGCCGCGTTCGACGAGCGGCAGTCGGGCGAGGACGCAGCGCGGGCGCGTGTCCTTGAGGTTCGCGAGCGCCAGCGTGTCGATCTGGGGCTGGTTCTTCTTGAGCTTCGGGCGGGTGCGCGCGTGGCTGCCGAGCACCCAGAGCCAATCGTCGTCGACCGCCAGGCCTTCGAGATCGGCTTCCTCGCCGGGCTCGTCGAAGTCGAGAAAGTCGGCAAGGGGGAAGCGGAGGTGCTCGCCCCAATCCTCTCCGCTGCGCGTCAGCCGCTCGACCGCGGCATTCTCGTCGCCCGCCAGGAAGAGCGTGTCGCCGACGCGGACCGCGGCGGACATATTGGCGACGGCCGGGCAATCGGCCTCGGTCCGAAAGCGCAGCCGGACCCGTCCGAGCGGCTCCGCCGGCTCCGGCCAGCCGAGGCTCACAGCGCGATGTAGCCGGCGAGATAGAGGGCGAGCAGGACGGCGAGCGAGACGAGCAGGACCACCGTCCCATAGGAAGCGACGAAACCGCGGCGCCGGTAACCCATGGCGGAACGCCCGCTGTAGCGATTCATCATGAAGCGGCGGAACATGGATGTTCTCCTCGATAGGAAAACTGAACGCGGCGGCTTGGACGGTCGTTCCGCTTCCGGTTCAGAGCGACGGCGTCTCGTCGAGGGCGCGCGCGAGCCATTCGGGGACGATCGCGCCGCCGAGGTCGTCGATGCGGCGGTGATCGACGGCGAGGCCGAGCTCGGGATAATGCACGCGCGTGCGTGCGCCGGGCTCGGCCGCCCGCACCACGATGAGGCGGCGATTGACCTTGCTGCGATAGTTCATCCGCGCCGTATTTTCCTGGCCGACATAGCATCCCTTGGCGAAGCTGACGCCATTCAGCTCGCTCGCATTGCATTCGAGCCAAAGTGTCTTGTCCGAACCGAGCTCGGCCCGTCCTTCGGTCACACCGAGCCCAAGGCGATGGCGGCGCCACTCCTCGTCGGCGGCGCCCGCCGTCTCCGGCGCGAGCCGGCGGCGGCCGAGATCGGGAAGGCGGGGATCGTCGACGCCATCGCCGCCGGAAGGGGACCAGTGGACGCACAGCTCCGGCTCGCGCGCGATCTCGATCGGGCGTCGCAGGCGGTAGAGGGTCAGGCGCCGTGCGAGGTCGCCGGCGGCCTCGCGCTCGCAGTCGACGAGGACGTCCTCGCCATCTGCCCAAAGGATGAAGTCGAACAACGCCTTGCCCTGGGGCGACAGGAGACCCGCCCAGAGCGGGCGGTCCGGGGCGAGGGCGGCCATGTCGTTGGTGACGAGGCCTTGGAGAAAGCCGTTTACGTCATCGCCCGACAGGCGGATTAGGGCGCGGTCTGTAAGGGTGGTCGCGGGCATGAAGCCGAGTTAGGGGGTCGCGTGCCGATTTCCAAACCGAGAGCACGGCCTTGACCCCCGAGCGCATCGTCATCCGCCGCCCCGACGACTGGCACGTTCACCTGCGCGACGGCGCGATGCTGGCGGCGGTGGCGGGCCACACGGCGCGGCAGTTCGCCCGCGCGATCGTGATGCCGAACCTCGATCCGCCGGTGACCACCGCCGCGGCCGCGGTCGCCTATCGCGCGCGGATCGCCGCGGCGCTCCCCGCCGGCGCGGGCTTCTCGCCGCTCATGACCTGCTATTTGACCGACGATGCCGACCCGGTCGAGATCGCCGCCGGCTTCGCCTCGGGGGCGTGGGCGGCGGCCAAGCTCTACCCCGCCAATGCGACGACCAATTCCGCGCGCGGCGTGACCGCGATCCGCAACATCCATGCCGCGCTCGAGGCGATGGAGCGGATCGGCATGCCGCTCCTGATCCACGGCGAGGTGACGGATCCCGAGGTGGATGTCTTCGACCGCGAGAAGGTCTTCATCGACCGCGTTTTCGCGCCGCTGATACGGGACTTCCCGGGCCTCAGGACGGTGTTCGAGCACGTCACCACGGCCGAGGCAGTCGATTTCGTGCTCGCCTGCGGCCCGAACGTGGCGGCGACGGTGACCCCGCAGCATCTCGTCCTCAACCGCAACGCCCTGTTCGAAGGCGGCCTCAGGCCCCACGCATATTGCCTGCCGGTGGTGAAGCGGGAGGAGCATCGGCTGGCGGTGCGCCGCGCCGCCACGTCGGGCTCGCCCAAATTCTTCCTCGGGACCGACAGCGCGCCCCATCCAGTCGAGCGCAAGCAATCGGCGTGCGGCTGCGCCGGCATCTTCAACGCCCCCTTCGCCCTCGAAAGCTATGCGGCGGTGTTCGAGGAGGAAGGGGCGCTCGGCCGCTTCGAGGCCTTCGCGTCGGAAAACGGCGCGCAATTCTACCGGTTGCCGCTCAATGAGGGGCGAGTCGTGCTGGAGCGGCGGCCGTGCGCGGTTCCGGAGCGGCTGGCGTCCGACGATTCCAGCCTGGTGCCTTTCCAGGCCGGCGCAACGCTGGCCTGGGCCTTCGCCGGGGCGGAATGACCGCCGCTTAGAAGGGCAGCCACCGGTTGCGCTGCGAGAAGCGCATATAGCCGGCATTGACGCCGAGCCGCATGCCGACGCCGAGCCGGACGGGGATCAGCACGACGTCGCCGCGCCGCAGATAGGAAGCGTTGAAGCCGCCGACGAAGAAGGCATTGCCCTCGGCGGCCGGGTAGCGGCGGAACAGGCGCTGGCTGTCGTGGAGGTTGTAGACGAGGACGAAGACCTTGCTGGCGTCGGCGCCGACGTCGAAGCCGATCGACGGGCCCCTCCAGTAGACGTTGCGGTCGCCCTCGATACGGTGGCGCATCACGCCCGAGCCGTAGCGCAGGCCGAAGACGAAGGCGCCGCTCGCCTCCTCGCCGCTAATATAGGCGATCGGCTCGCCCTGGTCGCCGAGGATACGCTCGAGAATCCCGGCGAGGCCTTCGGCGCCGCGGCCGAACAGATTCTCGGCGGCGTCGAACACGTCGCGGCGCGGGATCGCCTGGTCCTCCGGCGCGGCGCCCTGGCTCCCGCCGGCGGGAGCGCCGGCGGTGGTAACGGGCGTCTCGGCCTGTTCCTGCTCCTCCGCCGGGAACCATTCGCTTTGCGTGGGCTCCGCGGCCTCGGACGGGGCGCCCGGGGGGGCGGCATCCTGCGCGGTCGCAGGCAGGACGAAGAACGACGCGAGCGCGACCGCCGCGGCAATGCTGAGCTTCTTGAGCATGTTTGCCTCCCCACTCGTCTCCCGTGTGCGAAGCTAGAGCCGGCCGGGCTCGGGCCGCAACGGACACTCGACCATGCGAGTCTATCGCGCGGCGAACCGCCTGTCGCGTCGTGAAACTACGGTTGCGGAGAAGAGGATTCCTGCAGCGGAACTGGCGGAGACGGAGGGATTCGAACCCTCGGTAGGAGTGATCCCCCTACGGCGGTTTAGCAAACCGCTGGTTTCAGCCACTCACCCACGTCTCCGGGAAGGCAGAGCGCGCTATATAAGCCGAAATGCGTTCGTTCAACCGCGTGCTGCCTGCGCGCAGGCGCGTGGCGCTTGAGTTTTCGCTCCTCCTCGCTACCCGCGAACCATGCTCAGCTTACAGTTCATCCGTGAGTTTCCCGAGACGGTGCGCCAGGCGGCGGCCGAGAAGAATGTCGCGCTCGACCTCGACCGGCTGCTTGCGCTCGACGGCGAGGTGAGGGGTCTCAAGAGCCGGATCGACGAGCTCAGGCGGCAACGCAACGAGATCAGCGCGGGCTTCAAGTCCGCCGACCCCGCCGAGCGGCCGGCGCTCGGGCAGAAGGCCAAGGCGCTCGGCGCCGAGACCGGCGAGGCGGAGAACGCGCTGGCGGTGAGGCAGACCGAGCTCGACGCTTTGATGCTGCGCGTTCCCGGCATTCCCTGGGAGGGCGCGCCGGTCGGACCCGACGAGAGCTTCAACTGTGTCGTCCGCACCGAAGGCGAGCCGCCGCGTTTCGAGTTCGAGCCGCGCGACCATGTCGCCTTGGTCGAGAGCAACGACTGGGCCGACCTTGCCCGCATCACCCAGGTCTCGGGCTCGCGCACCTATTGCCTCAAGGGCCGCCTCGCCCTGCTCGAGCAGGCCTTGATGTTCTGGGCGCAGCAAATGCTCGCCGGCGAGGGCTTCACCTTGATGACGGTGCCGGCTTTGGCCCGCCCGCAAGCCTTCGTCGGCACCGGTCACTTCCCGGGCCACGAGGAGGAGGCCTATCACCTTCCCGCCGACGAGCTCTATCTGGCGGGGACCGGCGAGATCGCTCTAACCTCGCTCCATGCGGGCGAGATTTTCGAGGCGGACAGGCTGCCGATCCTCTATGCCGGCTATTCGCCCTGCTTCCGCCGTGAGGCGGGGAGCGCCGGGCGGGACGTGCGCGGCCTGCTGCGCGTCCACCAATTCTACAAGCTAGAACAATATGTGATCTGCCGCGACGAGCCGGAGGAGAGCGCGAAATGGCATGCGCGACTGCTCGGCATCGCCGAGGAGCTGCTCCGCGCGCTCGAAATCCCCTATCAGGTGATCGAGACCTCGACCGGCGACATGGGCCTCGGCAAATACCGGATGAACGATATCGAATCTTGGGTGCCCTCGCTCGGCAAGTATCGCGAGACGCACAGCTGCTCGACGCTCCACGACTGGCAGGCGCGCCGCGCCAATTTGCGGTGGCGCGACGAGGAGCGGCGCGTCCGCTTCGTCCACACGCTCAACAACACCGCTCTGGCGAGCCCTCGCATCCTCGTGCCTTTGCTCGAGAACCATCAGACGGCCGATGGGCGGGTTCGGCTTCCCAAAGCGCTGCACGCCCTGATGGGAGGCGAGTATCTCTAGGCCCGGCGACGAACGGCGCCCGCCCAAATGGATGCTGGCGCGCGAGGGCGTCGCCTTGTGGGCGCGGATCTGGCGTGCGGTCGGTTCGCTCGGTGAGCGGGGCCCGCCAGGCGGCGAGCCGCTGATGGTGATCCCCGGCTTTCTCGCCAGCGACCGCGCGACGCTCGGCCTCCAGCGTTCCTTCGCCCGGGCCGGCTACCGCGTCACCGGATGGGGCCTCGGCTTCAACACCGGCTTCCAGGAAGGGACGCTCGATCGGATCATCGCCCGGGCGGAGAGGTTCGGCGGCGGCGCAAAGGTCGTGCTGGTCGGCTGGAGCCTGGGCGGCGTCTATGCACGCGAGGTCGCCAAATTGAGGCCCGATCTCGTCGCGAAGGTGGTCACGCTCGGCTCGCCCTTTTCGGGCGACCGGCGGAGCAACAATGCCTGGCGCCTCTACGAGCTGGTCGCGGGCCACCCGGTCGACCAGCCGCCGATCGATACGATCCTGGAGGAGAAGCCGCCGGTGCCGACACTCGCCATCTGGTCGCGCCGCGACGGCATCGTCGCCGCCGCCGCCGCCCGCGGCGAACCTGGCGAGCGCGATGCGGCGCTGGAGCTCGACTCCAGCCATATGGGCTTCGCCGTCAGTGGCCGCACCTTCCCGAAGATCGTGGAGGCGGTGAAAAGCTTCAGCTGAGGAACGGCGCGGCGACCTCGGCCGGGACGCGGAGTGCCCGGCCGGTGGCGCGGGCGACGATCGCCCAGGTCGTCACCGCGCGGACCCGGGCCTTTCCGTCCTCGCCGAGGAACTCCAGGTGGCGATCGAAGCGCGCGCCGCGGGGCGGCTCGGGCACCCAGGTGCGCCCGACGACGGTCTCGCCGGGGAGGACGGCGCGCAGATAATCGATCTCGTGGCGAGTCACGACCCAGAAATAGGAGGCCTGGTGCTCCGGCGGCGCGACGGCCTGCCAATGCTCCGTCGCCAGGTCCTGGATCCAGCGCACCCAAACGGCATTGTTGACATGCCCGAGCTCGTCGATGTCGGCCTCGGTCGCGGTGATGCGCTTCTCGAAGGCCATCAATCGGCCATCTGCGTCAGGATGAATGCCCAGGCTTCGGCCGTCTCGCGCAGGGACTCCCAGCGGCCGGACTTGCCGCCATGGCCGGCGCCCATGTTGATCTTGAGGAGCAGGAGATTGTCGTCCGTCTTGTTGGCGCGCAGCTTCGCCGCCCATTTCGCGGGCTCCCAATAGGTGACCCGCGGATCGGTGAGGCCGCCGGTGATCAGCATCGGCGGATAAGGCTGCGGCCGGACATTGTCGTAGGGGCTGTAGCTGCGGATGAGGGCGAAGGCCTGCGCGTCCTCGATCGGATTGCCCCATTCGGGCCATTCGCCCGGCGTGAGCGGCAGGCTGTCGTCGAGCATCGTCGCGAGGACGTCGACGAAGGGCACGTCGGCCACGACAGCACCCCACAGATCGGGGTCTGAATTGACGACCGCGCCCATCAACTCGCCGCCGGCAGAGCCGCCCTGGATGGCAATGCGGCCCGGACGGGCGAACCCTTCGGCGACAAGGCCTTTCGCCGCGTCGACGAAATCGTTGAAGCTGTTGGCGCGCTTTTCGAGCTTGCCGTCGAGGAACCAGCCGTAGCCGAGATCGTCGCCGCCCCTGATATGGGCGATGGCGCAGGCGAAGCCGCGGTCGAGCAGGCTGAGCCGCGACACCGAGAAGCCGGGCGGCACGGCGTGGCCGTAGGCGCCGTAGCCGTAGAGATAGACCTTGCCCGACCCGTCGCGGGGAAAGCCCTTCTTGTAGACGATCGAGACCGGCACCCGCCTGCCGTCGCGCGCCGGCAGCATAAGCCTCGCGGTGTCATATTGGGAGGGATCGTAGCCGGAGGGGATTTCCTGGACCTTGAGCGTCTCGAGCCATTCCTCGAGAGGGTGATAGTCGTAGACCGTCGCGGGCGTCACCATGGAGGCGTAAGCGATCCGGTAGGCTGCGGGCGCGAATTCGCGATTGCTGCCGAGCGCGGCCGAGTAGCTGGCTTCCGGGAAAGGAATGCCCCGCCCTTCGCCGGAATAGGTGCGCAGCCGAACCTGATCGAGGCCGCCGAGCCGCTCCTCGACGACGAGATGGTCGCGAAACGCCGTGACGCCGCGCATGTAGACCTCGTCCGAGCCCGGTACCACCGTGTGCCAGTCGCCCGGCGCGGACGGGTCGGCCTCGGCGAGGCGAAAGTTGATATGCTCGTCATTGGCCAGGATCCAGAGGCGGCCGTGGGCGGCGTCGGCCCCGTAGGTGACGTCGGTCCGGCGCTTCGCGATCAGAACGGGCTCGGCCCGGGGGTCTGCGGCGGGGACGAAGCGGACTTCGGTGGCGCTGTTGTCGCCGGTCGCGATGAAGATCAGGCTCCGATCATGGCTCTTTGCGACGCCGACGGAGAAGCCGGGATCCTCCATCTCCTCGTAGAGGGTGACGTCCTCCTCCACCGGCCGTCCGAGCCGGTGCAGACGAGCGCGGTAGCTGCGCCAATTTTCGTTCACTTCGGTGAAGACGATGGCGTCGGAGCCTGCGCTCCACTCGATGTTGCCGATTCCGGCGAGGGTGACGGTCTCGACGTCGGCGCCCGTGCCGAGGTCCCGGATGCGCAGCTTGAAGCGCTCGGACCCGTCATCGTCGACGAGCGTGGCGGCCCAGCGGCCGTCCGGGCTGACCTTGAGCGCGCCGAGCCGGAAATAGTCGCGTCCTGCCGCTTCCGCAGGCTCGTCGAAGATAAGCTGGTCGACCGCGCCGCGCACCGGGCGGCGCCACCATTGGCGGTACTGGGCGCCTTCCTCGAACGCCCACCAGTAGAGGAACTCGCCGTCTTTCACCGGTACCGAGCTGTCGTCCTCCTTGATCCGCCCCTTCATCTCCTCGAACAGCTCGTCGATGAGCGCCCTGTGCGGCGCCATCGCCGCTTCGAAAAAAGCGTTCTCGGCCTCGAGATGGGCGAGCACGTCCTTGTCGGTCACGTCGGGGTAGCCGGGATCGCGCAGCCAGTGCCACGGATCCTCGATCGTCACGCCGTGGCGCTCGTAGGAATAAGGACGCTGCGCCGCGCGGGGCGGCTCGGGAAGCTTGGTCATGCGCTCTTTCGTGAGGGCCGGGGCTGGTCTATCTCGCCTCCAAATAGCCGAGGATGAAACCATGTCGACCTATGAAGCACGGCTGCGCGCCCTTCGCGAGCAGCTCAAGGCAGACCGGCTCGACGGCTTCGTCGTGCCGCTGACCGACGAGCACATGTCCGAATATGTCGGCAGCTATGCGCAGCGCCTCGCCTGGCTCACCGGTTTCCAGGGCTCGGCCGGATCGGCGATCGTGCTGCCCGAGGAAGCGGCCATCTTCACCGACGGGCGCTACACATTGCAGGTGCGCGAGCAGGTCGACGGGCGGCACTGGAGCTACCAGTCGGTCCCGGAGACGAGCACCTCCGACTGGCTGCGCGAGCACGCGCCCGACGGCGGACGGATCGGCTACGACCCGTGGCTCCATACGAAGGACTGGGTAAAGAAGGCCACGGCCGCGCTGGAGGAGAAGGGCGCCGAGCTCGTCGCCGTCCGCCGCAACCCGATCGACGCGGTCTGGGCGGACAAGCCCGAACCGTCCAGGGCGCGGCTGCTCGTCCATCCGGATAGCCTGGCGGGCAAGTCCTCGGCTGCGAAACGCCAGGAGATGGCCGACTGGCTGAAGGAGCAGCGCGCACACAGCGCCGTCCTCTCGGCCCTCGATTCGATCGCCTGGACCTTCAACGTGCGCGGCGCCGACGTCGAGCATACTCCTGTCGCTCTATCCTTCGCGCTCGTCCATGAGGACGGCACCGCGGACCTGTTCGTCGCCCCGGAGAAGGTCGGCGACGAAGTGCGCCAGCATCTCGGCAATGGCGTCCGCGTCCACGACCGAGATGCCTTCGCGCCCTATCTCGGATCCCTGGCCGGAAAGACGGTCGTCGCCGATCCCGAGCGGGCCGTGGCGGCGATCTTCGAGGCGCTGGAGAATGCCGGTGCGAAGGTCGTCCAGAAACGCGATCCGGCCGTCCTGCCCAAGGCGATCAAGAACGAGGTCGAGATCGCCGGGCATCGCGCCGCCCAGGCGCGCGACGGCGGCGCCTTGGTGCGATTCCTCCACTGGCTGTCGGTCGAAGCACCGGGGGGAGGGCTAGACGAGCTGAAGGCCTCGGACAGGCTGCTCGAATTTCGCCGCGCCTGCGGCGACCTGCGCGACACCAGCTTCGACACCATTTCGGGCTCGGGCCCGAACGGGGCGATCGTCCATTACCGCGCGTCGGAGGAGACCAACCGGCCGCTCGAGAGGAACTCGCTCTATCTGGTCGATTCGGGCGGCCAGTATCCGGACGGAACCACCGACGTCACCCGCACCGTGGCGATCGGCGACCCGACGCCCGAGATGCGGGACCGGTTCACCCGCGTGCTCAAGGGCCATATCGCGGTCGCGCGCGCGGTCTTTCCCGAAGGCACGCGCGGCAGCCAGCTCGACAGCTTCGCGCGCCAGTTCCTCTGGGCGGCGGGTCTCGATTACGCGCACGGCACCGGCCACGGCGTCGGCTCCTTCCTCGCCGTGCACGAAGGGCCGCAGCGCATCTCGCCGGCAGGGAGCAGCCAGGCGGGCGGCGGCGAGCCGCTCAAGGCGGGCATGATCCTCTCGAACGAGCCAGGCTATTACAAGGCCGGCGCCTATGGCATCCGGGTCGAGAACCTGGTGCTGGTCGTCCCCGTCGAGGTCGAGGGCAGGGGCGCCGAGAAGAAGACGCTCGGCTTCGAGACCCTTACCTTCGCACCGATCGACCGGACGCTCATCGACGTGGCGATGCTGAGCTCCGCCGAGCGCGCGTGGATCGACGACTATCACCGGCGGGTTCTCGAGATCGTAGGCCCGCAGGTCGACGGGGATGCGCAGGCGTGGCTCGAGGAGGAGTGCCGGCCGCTCTAGTCCTCCCCGGGACGGGGAGGGGGACCCGGCGGAGCCTGTTGGAGGGGGTCCTGAGACCCGCACCGAGCCCCCTCCAGCGCGGTTCCGGCGGTCCCCCTCCCCGTCCCGGGGAGGATCATTTCGCCCCGCGCCTGGGCCTTGCGGCGCCGCAGATTCTGCCGGAGCGCATCGGCCAGCCGCTTCTCGCGATCCACGTCCGCCTTGCTCATCGCGCGACCGCCAAGCCTCTGCCGGCCTGAGGCAACCCGCCTTGACATTCGAGCGGCCGCCCGGCCATAGCGCCGCTTCCTCGCGAAATGATATGCTGCCGTAGCTCAGTGGTAGAGCGCATCCTTGGTAAGGCTGAGGTCGTGAGTTCAATCCTCACCGGCAGCACCATTCACCCTCCGGTGGCCGGACGACGACCGGCAAAAGGCTGGAATTGTAGCCGCGAAGTCTCAGGAGGCGAGCTGGACCCGCTGCGCCGCGCGCTGCTCGGCCTTGCTGGCGAAGAGGGTCGCGAGCTCGCGGTGGCGTTCGCGGGCGGCGGCCGTGATCGCCCGCTCCGCCGCGCGCCGTTCCTCCGATGCCCTGCGCTGATAGTAACGGTGATCTGATTCCATCGTTTCTGCGCCCTCCCCAAAGCGACTCGGGGTCCTAGCACAGGTTAATCGGATTTCAGAATCGGCTCAGCGAGCTGCCCGCTGGACGATCATCTGGAGAACGGCGGGGTGCAGCGGGCGCACGAACTCGCAGCCGACATGGTGGCCCCGGCACCAGATTGCGCGGGCGTGGCAGGGCTCGAGGCCCGGCAGGCGCAGCCAGACGTCGGTGCCGGGCTCGAGTTCGAGATGGGTGGCGACGCGGAAGCCGTTGGTGGAGAGGTCGGCGATCTGCACCGAAACGCCGCTGGCGCCGCGCTGGCGCAAGGCCGCGCCGAACGAGACTTCGACGCGCTCGGCGGTCCTGGCCTTGGAGCAGGCGTCCGCCGCCGAGACAGACGGCGCGGTCGAGATCTGGGCGTCGAACGTCTCTTGCCCCCCTTCCCCGTTCGGCTGCCAGTGAGCGCCCCAGGCGTCCATTGTCCCTTGCTCCTAGAACCCGTCCGGGAGCGCGATGCCGACGGTCACGCCCCAGGCCCGCGCGCGCTGCAGGTCGTCGTCCGTCAGGCCCTCATTGAGACCGGGCCTCCGGAATCGCTGGGTGGCGGTACCGCTTGGGGCTTTCTTGAGTTGGACGAGCACTTCGTTCTCATCGATCGGATAATGGAATTCGAGCCCGACGCGCCCGGCGCCGGTCCAGGCGACGCGGGCAGGAACCACCGTCTGGCCGCGCGAAAAGACGACCTCGCAGCCGACCGGCGGCACCTTCGCGCATTCGACCAGGGCGCCTTTCTTCGAGATATCGCGAAGCCGTGCGTCGACCTCGCCGACAGGCGTCTGCAGGCGCCCCGCGAGCAGGACTCGCGCGCGCTTCGCCTGGCGCTGGCCGGGCGCCAACGACGTATTCACGAAATTCTCAACGCCCATCGACTCTTTCCCTCGTGTACCGGTGTGCGGGATATACGGGTCGCATGCCTAAATTGAGGTAAACGAGGCGACCCTCGCCGCACATTTCGGGCATGCATGTTGACCTGCGATGCGGCGGCTCCCTAAGGCGCCGCCAATGCGCTTCTTTTCGGACAATGCCGCGGCCGCCTGCCCCGAAGTCATGGCCGCGCTCGCCGAGGCCAACCGGCTCGACACGGCCTATGATGGCGACGCACTCAGCCGCAGCCTCTCCGCCCGGTTTTCGGAGCTGTTCGGCGCCGAGGTCGAGGCGCTCTGGGTGGCGACCGGAACGGCGGCCAACGGCCTGGCGCTCGCCGCGCTCTGCCCGCCCCACGGCTCGATCGTCTGCCACCGCGACGCGCATATCCAAAACGACGAATGCGGCGCGCCGGAATTCTACACCCAGGGCGCCAAGCTCGTCCTGGCCGAGGGTCCGGGCGCCAAGCTGACGCCTGGCACCGTCGAGGCCGCGCTGGCCACGATCCGCGACGACGTCCACCAAGTGCAGCCGCACGCATTGTCGATCACCAACGCCACCGAATACGGCCTGGTCTACACCGCCGAGGAGACGGCGGCGCTGGGGGCGCTGTGCAAGGAGCGCGGGCTCGGCTTTCACGTCGACGGAGCGCGCTTCGCCAATGCGATCGCCCGGCTCGGCTGCGCGCCGGCGGATCTGACCTGGAAGGCCGGCGTCGACGCCTTGTCTTTCGGCTTCGTCAAGAATGGCGGCATGTCCGCGGAGATGCTGATCTTCTTCCGCCCGGAGCTGGCTGCGGCGACGCTCTACCGCCGCAAACGCGCGGGGCAGCTCCTCTCCAAGGGCCGCTATCTCGCCGCCCAGGTGCTCGCGATGCTGGACGGCGAGGTCTGGCTGAGGAACGCGCGTGCCGCGAACGAAGCCGCGCGCCGGCTTGCCGAGGCGGCCGGCCGCGCGCGGCTGGTCCTGCCGGTCGAGGCGAACGAGATCTTCATCCGTGTCACGCCGGACGAGGCGAAGCGCCTCAGAGACCAGGGCTTCGACTTCTACGACTGGGGGCCCGGCGAAGCGCGGCTGGTGACGAGCTGGGATTCGGAGGCGGGCGCGGTCGCCGCGCTCGCCGCCGCGATCCGGGCGCTGTGACCGAAGGCTCCGGCTTTCGCGATCCGAAAGTCCTTGTCGCGTTCGTGCTGATCGTCCTGATCTGGGGTTCGACCTGGATCGTCATCAAGGACCAGCTCGGCGCCGTCCCGCCCGCCTGGTCGGTCACCTACCGCTTCGCGATCGCTTGCGCCGCGATGTTCGCTTTTGCCTGGTGGAGCGGCGCGGCGTTGCGGATGAACGCGGGAGCGCATCTCCTGACGGCCGTCTTCGGCGTTCCGCAATTCGTGCTCAATTTCAATTTCGTCTATGCGGCCGAGCAACATGTGACGAGCGGCCTCGTCGCCGTCGTCTTCGCGCTGCTGATGGTGCCGAACAGCGCGCTCGCATGGCTGTTCCTCCAGCACAGGCTGACGGCCCGCTTTGTCGCCGGTTCGCTCGTCGCCTGCGCCGGCGTCGGGCTGCTTTTCGTACAGGAAATCCGCGCCAGCCCGGCCAGCGCGACCGGTGTCTTGATCGGCATCGGTCTCACCCTGCTCGGCGTGCTTTCCGCCTCCGCCGCCAACGTGATGCAGGCGAGCGCGCCGATGCAGGCCCGGCCGATCGCGACCAACCTCGCCTGGGGTATGTTCTACGGGGTTCTGGGCAACGCCTTGGTCGCCTGGGCCTGGTTCGGGCCGCCGGTGGTCGAGGCGCGCGCCGGCTATTGGGCGGGTCTGCTCTATCTCGGCCTGTTCGCGTCGGCGGCCGCCTTCACGCTCTATTTCGTCGTCGTACGGGCGGTCGGGCCTGGCAAGGCAGCCTATTCGAGCCTCATCATCCCGGTCGTCGCGATGGCGATCTCAACCGTCGCCGAGGACTATCGCTGGACGCTCCTTGCCGCGGCCGGCGGCGCCTTGGCGCTCGTCGGCATGGTCATCGCGCTGACGGCCGCGCGGCGGCCGGCGCCGGCGGCCTGACGATGCCGCGCCGATCGGGCGCGAGCTCGCCGAGATGGCGGGCCTTCCACTCCATCGCCATGCGCACGCGCGTGCGGCCCGAAGGATGGTCGAAGAAGATCGCCTCCTCGAGCGCCGACGGCTCGATCTTGCGATATTCGGAGAGCTTCATCGCGATCGCGGCGAAGCCGTCCGGCTCGCGCGCGACATCGAGGCCGAAGGCGTCGGCCTCGCTCTCATTGACCCGGATGAGGGTGTTCACGATCGGCGTCGCGACCAGCATGTAAAGGGTGAAGATCGCCGTCAGCAGCGGCGCCGAAGCGGGATCGGCGACGTCGCGAACGCCCCAGCGCTCGCCCCGGCGGGCGAGGATCCTGGGCGCCAGCCACCAGATCAGGAAGAAGCCGACGAGGATGATCAGGGCGAAGACGACCAGCAGCCGGGTGATGTGGCCGAGCACGTAATGTCCGAGCTCGTGGCCCATCACCGCCTTCACCTCGGCCGGCGAGGTGCGATTGAGGAGATTGTCGTTGAGCGAGATGCGGATCGTCGGTCCGAGACCCGAGACGTTGGCCGAGATGCGGTTGTGCTGGCGCGACTGGTCGAACACATAGACATGCTCGGCGGGAACATCTGGGCGCGGGCCATGGCGAGGATCTGGTCGCGCATCGGCCCCGGCTCCATCGGCCGGTATTCATTGAACAAGGGCGAAATGAAGAGCGGCTGGATCAGGATCGAAAAGGCGATGAAGGCGACGACGGTCCCTGCCCCCCACAGCCACCAGCTGCGCGGCGCCTTGCGGATCACCGCATAGACGATGGCGAGCATGATCGCGGTCATGACCAGGCCGAGCGCCAGGCCGATCGCCTGCTCGCCGAGCCAGCCGCCGAGCGACAGGTTCATGAGTCCGTATTGCTTCTCGCGCCACCAGCCGGCGTAGAGGGTCCAGGGCAGGACGATCAACGTCGAGACGAGGACGAACGGCAGGGCGTAGAGTGCCGGCTGGAGCCAGCGGCGCTCGGTCACGCGCTCGGCCCAGCGGCTCCAGGCGGCCGACCAGCCGAAGCGGAGCAGGATCCAGGACGAGCCGATGCCGACCGCGGCGCCCCAGAGGAGCAGCCAGTAGCCGCCCTCGAAATAGTCGTTCGAGCGCTCGCGAGCGGCGCCCGTAAGCGTATCGAGATAGGCGCGCGTCGCCGCCTCGACGTCGAAGCCGTTGGCCGCCACCGCGAAGATGTCGATGCTCATTGCTGCCCCTCCCGGTCCGGACGGTGACGCAAATCGATCCGACTTGGAAGCCTCAGCTTTCCTCGCAGCGGACGCGGGTGAGGCGGCCGCCCCGCACGAAGCTGCCGGCGAGATGGCGGCCGCGGCCGCGGCCGGCATAATGGAGGCGCAGCCGCCCTTCGTCGCGCATCGCATTCGGGTCGGTGAGGTCGATCCAGACGCGCTCCTCGTCGAACCAGCTCTGGCGCGCGGCGATCCGCGCATCCGGGCCCATGGTCGAGAGCGTCACGCCCCGCTCGATGATGCTGACGCTGACCAGTCCCGCTCCCGTGACGATGCTGATCGTGGGACCGCTCCCCGAGGCGGGACGGCAGAGCTGCCCCTGGGTCGCCTGCGCGGCCGAGGCAGCCAATGCGGCTGCCGCGAAGAAAGCGATTGCAGGGCCGGTACGCATGATCCCCTCCTTGGCTGTCGGTCGCGGCGGGACTAACCGGGCGCGGATGAACGATCCCGCAACCATCCGCCGGCTTTACGGCCGCCGCTCGGGGCACAGGCTGCGTCCGGGGCAGGCTGCCCTGCTCGAGGAGCTGCTGCCGGCGGTCTCGGTGCCGCAGACTGGAGTGGTCGACAGCTCCGCCTTGTTCGGCGATGCGCGCGCCTTGCATTTCGAGATCGGCTTCGGATCGGGCGAGCATCTCGCCTACCGCGCCGACCTTCTGCCGGACCACGGCTTCATCGGCGCCGAGCCGTTCCTGAACGGGGTGGTCGCCGCGCTCGCCCATCTCCGCGACGGGCATCTTGCCAACGTCCGCCTCCACATGGGCGATGCGCTGGACGTGCTGGAGCGGGTGCCGGACGGCGCCTTGTCCTTCGTCTACCTCCTTCATCCCGACCCTTGGCCCAAGGCGCGGCACGCCAAGCGGCGGATGGTCAATGACGGGCCGCTCGACCTGATCGCCGCCAAGCTGAAGCCCGGCGGCGAGCTGCGCCTCGGCACTGACGATCCTGTCTATTCCCGCTGGGCGATGATGGTCATGAGCCGCCGCGGCGACTTCGAGTGGCTCGCCGAGAGCGCGGCCGACTTCCTCGTCCGGCCGGGCGGCTGGCCCGAAACGCGCTACGAGGCGAAGGCGCGGCGCAAGGGGCACGAGGTCTGGTACTTCCGCTACCGCCGAGTGTGATTCAAATCGGCCCAGCGTCAGATTGGATGAGCGACCCAACTCGTGTAATGACGGCAAGGTAGACCAGCCTGGTGTCATAATGATCAGGCGTACTCGTGCGGGAGGGACTGGAGGCGGCCCATGTTCGCGCCCAGGATCAGCAGGCCCGAAAGCCGGACGGCCCGGGCGGCGAACCCGAAGACGACTTCTACCACCGCTGGTCCGAGGCGGCAGACCCAGACGGCCGCAGCCGAACGCTCGCGCGTCCTTCTGCGGAGAATCGGCCCGGGATCGTTCGCGCAACTCGTCTCGCGGCGAACTGCCGATCCGCCAGGCCGGGAAGCGGGAATCCAGCCGCCGGGCCCGGAGGAAGAAGGCGTCAACGGCGGCGGCGCCGGTGCCGCGGCGCCGGTGACATGCGACTGCGTGCCGCGGGGAATCCGGATCGCCAATGTGCAGGCCTTTCAAAACGGACCCCGGTATGGCCACAGCTTCGACGTTGTCGTCTCGCTCTCGTATCGGGGCGCGCCCGCTGGCCGCGTGGGGAACGATGCGCAGCTGGTCTGGCGCGAAAGATCGGATCGGCCGCCCGACTGGTACGGGGTGGCGCCTAACACCTGGGCCGACCTCTTCACGCTGTTTCCGAACAGCGGGACGTTCACCGGCTGGACGAGAAATCGGGCCCGGCCCTGCCCCGGCCGCGAGGTCGCCACCATCACCGATCGGCCGGCCGCGCTCCTGGACCGCCCCCGCCGCACGATCGAGTTCGACATCAGCGTCCGGGGGGGCGGCGTCACTCGCCATGTCAGAGCCGTCCAGACCCTTGTGCCGGACGGCAGCGGCGGCATCAGGAGACAGTCCTTCAGGATCCGTCGATAATGGCGATGACCAACGCACCAGGCCGTCGTCGTGAATGATGATCTCGTCACGGTGATGGTGGTCGGCGCACTGGACCGCGAGGCCCAGTCACTAGTCGAGCAGGAGCTCGCCTCCGCGGGCATCGATTGCTTCATCGAGGGCTCGGTCGTCTACGGCGTTCAGGTGCGCTCGACCGACGCGGACCGCGCCCGACAGATACTGGAAGGGTTGCAGGCCCTGCAGGATCATTGGGTGGAATTCCCATCGGGCTGAGCTTTCCGCCGGGCGGCCCGCCGACCCATCGCCGGCGTCGCGGGGACCTCTTCACGGCGCCGGCGTCAGCCTCAGCAGGCGGCCGCCGGATCCGCCGCGCTCGTCCTCGAGCACGTAGATGGCGCCGTCGGGGCCCTCCTCGACCTCGCGGATGCGCGCCGCCATCGGCCAGCGGTCGCCGATGCGGGCCGCGGTGCCGTCGAGGTCGATCCGGATCAGCGACTCGCCGGACAATGCGCCCATGAAGGCATCGCCGCGCCACTGGCGGAACAGCCGGCCGGAATAGATCATCAGGCCGGCCGGCGAGACGGACGGGTTCCAGCTGATCAAAGGCGCGCGGAATTCGGGCCGCGTGTCGTGATCGGGGATGTCGCGGCCGCCATAATGGCTGCCGTTCGAGACGATCGGATAGCCGTAATTGCGGCCGCGCTCGATGAGGTTGAACTCGTCGCCGCCCTGCGGCCCCATCTCATGCTCCCACAGGCGCCCCTGCGAATCGAATGCGAGGCCGAGCGGGTTGCGGTGCCCGGTCGTCCAGAGCTGCGCCGCGACGCCGCCGCGGGCGGCCCAGGGATTGTCGGGCGGCGTCGAGCCGTCGTCGCGGACGCGCACGATCTTGCCGAGATGCTGGTTCGGGTCCTGGGCGGGATCGAACTTCTGGCGGTCGCCGTTCGAGATGTAGAGCATTCCGTCCGGGCCGAAGGCGAGCCGGTGGCCGAAATGGCCGCGGCCGTCCACCTTCGGCGCCTGGCGCCAGATGACCTGAAGATTGTGGAGGTTCGGGCCGTCCTCGGTGCGGATGAACTGGGCGCGGCCGACGACGGCGCCGCGCGTGTCTCCTTCTCCTGCCTCGACCCAGCTCAGATAGACGAACCCGTTGCGCGCGAAATCGGGGTGGACGACGATGTCGCCGAGGCCGCCCTGCCCGCCGGCGTCGACCGGCGGCACCCCGGCGACTTCGAGCAGGCGCCCGTCATGCGCGCGCAGCCTGAGCGCGCCGCTCTTCTGGCTGACGAGCAACGTGCCGTTGGGCAGGAAAGCCATCGCCCAAGGCTCGTCGAACGTGTTGAGAATTTCGACCTGGAACGGCCGGCCGGCCGCCGCTTCGGTGCCGGGCGCGGCGGCATTGCCGTTCGCGGTGTCGACGCCGTCGACGGCATTGGTGCAGCCGGCGAGCGCGGCGGCGGCGGCGCCGAGGAGGGTGAAGCGGGCGAAAAGGCGCATCGGATCGGCTCCCGGTCTCGAATCTCGCCGCTTCCTTAGGCGCTTCCGGCCGCGCTGGCCAAGGGCCGCGCTCGCGTCTAGGCCCGGGCGATGATCAAAGCCCTCGCCGCCGCCGCCGCCGCCGCCGCTCTCGCCGCCTGCGCGCCGGGCGACCTCGCCGTCGTCCCCGAGGCGCCGGGCGCGCAAGCCGAGTTCTTCGCCCGCCTCCAGTGCCTCTGCGGCCGCGCCTTCGACGGCCGGGTGACCAGCGCGCCGGTCGAGGCCGACCGCGAGATGGCCGCCGCACGCCTCACCATGCACGTCGCCTCCTGCACCGAGAACGAGGTCCGCATCCCGTTCCACGCCGGCGAGAACCGTTCGCGGACCTGGGTGGTGACGCGCACGCCGGAGGGGCTGCGCCTCAAGCACATCCACCGCCACGAGGACGGGAGCGAGGACGAGCTTTCCAACTATGGCGGCG
Source organism: Allosphingosinicella sp. (assembly GCA_036386475.1). Taxonomy (GTDB): domain Bacteria; phylum Pseudomonadota; class Alphaproteobacteria; order Sphingomonadales; family Sphingomonadaceae; genus Allosphingosinicella. The sequence continues at coordinate 58,041 of DASVVQ010000003.1, forward strand.
ACGCGGCGCCGCCCGGCACGGGCCGCCGCCAGGAATTCCCCGCCGACGCCTTTTCGAGGGAATTGTTCGAGCGCACCGGGCGGGCGGTGTCGGTCCCCAACGTCTGGGCGATCGAGGTCGAACCGGGCCGCCTCTTTGCCTACGAGCTGAGGCGCCCGGGACGGCATTTCCGGGTCGAGTTCGATCTGTCGCGGCCAGTCCCGGTGCCGCCCGCGGCGTGGTGATTCGGCAGGGAGCAGCGAAATAAGTTGAGGATGCTGAGGATTGCCGAGAGGCGGTCTCGATTCCGGCCGCAGCGACGGCAAACGGCCCGCGCCGCAAGCGATTTCAAAGTTGATGAAATTGCCGAGGAACGCAGTAAAAAAGCCCGTGTTTTCAATGAGGGCTTCTTCGCGCCTCCACCCGCTCGCCGCGATCGAACTGAGGCCGGCGTCTTCGTCATCGCTATGCTTGGCCGCGACTCGTGACATCGTCCGAACATAGCAGGAACGAAAACTGTAGGAAAACGCCGCCGAGCCGATACGCTGAGCAGGCACGCGAACCGGGCTTCGACGGGCTCAGCCCTAGCGAGTGGGATTCTCGCGAAGCGAAGAACGCGCGCCGCGAAGCCGCAGCTATAAGAATACCCACTTTAACAACCGCTCAATTATTGCCTGACTCCAGCGCTCCGGAGAAAGCTTCGAAAACCGAAGTTCGCGTTCGGGAAGGACCACAAGGCTGCGGTCGCGAAACTCTTTCTCGTCCCCGCTGAATTCCGCAGACTCGAAATCAACAACGCAAACAGTCGCTATTGCGATGTGCCGCGGCTTTGGCTCCTTTGAGCGATCGACAATACAAATCGACTCAACGAAATCCGGGATATAGTCAAATCCTAGTTCTTCCTTGAGCTCGCGCTGCAACGTATGGCCGAATATATCCATGTTTGAGAAATATGGTGTAGCATCTTCAGCTCTAACATGTCCCCCAAAATAGAAGAGATCCTTACCCTTTTCGGCTGACGTCGGAGACGTAGCACCCTTCGATTTGCGGACTATAAGGGTACGATCTCGACTCTCAGAGGTTAATACAGCCACCGGAATTGGCTGCACGTAATCACTGCTTGCTTCAACTTCAGCACGATGACCGAAGTGCATTTTCGCACGTAACATCCCGCTATCAGCAATGTCTAAAACAGTTTCGTCTCCAAGGCTGAGGTCATTGCGATGAAAATACCCCACGCGCTCCGAAACTAATTCGTCTAATGCCTGTAAAATATCCGTCGTGACAGTGTAACTTACATCGTTTTGTCTGAGATTGCTCGTATCAACAGACCGAACATCTCGAAATCTCGACCGGTACAACTCCGCGCATTCGGCTATTGCGTTGTTATAAGTAGATAGTACCCGCGGGTTCATTACGCTACCATATTTCCGGGTAAGTAGCGTGGCGTACTCCCTTTCCAGTGCGGTTTCCGGCGAGGCCGTAAGTATGTAGACAATGTCAATGCGCGATGACCATCGATTAGCAAAAAAGAACTCTCGAAACAGATCAAAATGTTCTTGGTCAAGATGCCGCCGCGCAAGCTGCCACCGGAACCAGCAGACCGAATCAAATAAGCCCCGATCAAGTACAACTACATCATGCCGACGTGACTCGTTACTGACAACCTCGGCAAGTTCCGCTAGCGCGTGACATGCGGTCCATACATTGAAATTAGGATCGAACTTGTTTCCAACTGGGCAAACGCTAGCACGTTCCGTAAAAACCTTTACCCGAAATCCGTTTCTCTTCAAAAAGATCACAAGCGAGTTAATACACGAACTTTTGCCTGCCTTCGGAGTTCCGCAGAATTCAATTATGACTGGCCTCCGAGGCAGAACATCCCGTTTGGCACGTAAGACAGACTTTGCTACCTGTTCGAGGTATTCAATTGGCTTGAGTTGTTCTAGTGTTGGACTAGACATGATAAGAAAATGGGCCTTCGCCCTCTTTGGCAAATCGCTCGAGTCGAGTGACGCCCCTACCGGTTCCAACGGCGATTATCGCGGATGCGGTTGACGAAAACACCAAGAAACCGAATCCGAGCTCAGGCTCCGTCGTCGTAACCGCGTGAACAAAGCCATACATTATAACTATGAAGAGAACTGCCATTGCTGCCGCAAAAAATGGCCGTACAAGAAAGTATAGGAAAGTCGCAAGGAGTGCGAATGGCGGACGCTGCTCTGGCGGCTGGGTGACCGAGGCGAACAGGTCCTTGTAGAGCTTCCGAACGTAGAACAAGGCGGAAACGCCTCCGGCAGCGGTGAAAGAGATCAAGATGGCATCGCGAAGCGCGATGCTCTCATAGTGGGCTGATATTATCTGAAACCACCAAGTTGTTCCGCCAATAAGCAACGCGAGAAAGTATGTGGCCAGCGCAATGGCTCCTGCCGAGCTGAACGCCATGCCCTCCCGCATAATCGTGTGTCACGCCTCGCATCTTCGATCGCGCGCAACCCGCCCGACCAGATGGGCGAGGGCGCGGTGCAATGATTCGTCCATTACGCTAGTTTGTTTCGGCTTGGAATGGGCCACTGGTCGTAACATGGAGCTTGCCCCTCTTCCGCCGCCCGCCTATATGGCGCTTCTCCTTCCTCGACATCGTCAGACGTTGAGGCTGGTCCCGGGGGCGGGGCCGGCGCCGGAGGGTTTTGGGCTTTGCGCTGAGGTGACATGGCGGATCTCGCCGCTCTCGAAGGACTGATCGGGCCGGCGGCCGAGGCCGAGGGGCTTGCGCTCGTGCGCGTGCGGATGATCGGCGGCACGTCCGATCCGACGCTGCAGGTGATGGCCGAGGATCCGGCCACGCGGCAGCTGACGCTGGACGACTGCGCGCGGCTGTCGCGGCGCATCTCCGAGGCGCTGGACGCGCTCGAGGCCGAGGGGCGGGACCCGTTTCCCGGCTCGTACCGGCTCGAAGTGTCGTCGCCGGGGATCGACCGGCCGCTGACGCGCCTCAAGGACTATGACGATTGGAAGGGCCACGAGGCGCGGATCGTGCTCCTCGAGAAGCTCGAGGGACGCAAGGTGTTCGCGGGCAAGCTGATCGGCACGGAGGGCGAGGCCGTGCTGGTCGATCTGCCCGGCGCCGGGCCGGCGGCCCTGCCCTTCGCGGCGATCCAGTCCGCCAAGCTCGTGATGACCGACGAGCTGATCGCGGCGACCGCGCCCCTGTCGGTGGAAGGTGCCGACGAACTATTAGAGATCGAAGCAGAGGAAGATTGACCATGGCCACCGACGCAGACCAGGCGGACAAGGCGGCGAGCGCCCCTCCCACCGCCAACCGGGCCGAGCTGCTCGCCATCGCCGACGCCGTCGCGCGCGAGAAGCTCATCGACCGAGCCATCGTCATCGAGGCGATGGAGGATGCGATCCAGCGCGCCGCGCGCGCACGCTACGGCGCCGAGAACGACATTCGCGCCAAGCTCGATCCGGTGACCGGCGACCTTCGCCTGTGGCGCGTCGTCGAGGTGGTCGAAGAGGTCGAGGACTATTTCAAGCAGGTCAACCTGAAGGAGGCCGAGAAGCTCCAGGAGGGCGCCGTGGTCGGCGACTATATCGTCGATCCGCTGCCGCCGATCGAGTTCGGCCGCATCGCCGCGCAGGCCGCCAAGCAGGTGATCTTCCAGAAGGTCCGCGATGCCGAGCGCGAGCGCCAATATGAAGAGTTCAAGGACCGCGCCAACGAGGTTATCACCGGCGTCGTCAAGCGCGTCGAGTTCGGCCACGTCGTCGTCGACCTGGGCCGTGCCGAGGGCGTCATTCGCCGCGACCAGCAGATCCCTCGCGAGATGGTGCGCGTCGGCGACCGTATCCGCTCGCTGATCTCCTCGGTGCGCCGCGAGGCTCGCGGGCCGCAGATCTTCCTGTCGCGCGCCCACCCCGAATTCATGAAGAAGCTGTTCGCGCAGGAAGTACCGGAAATTTACGACGGCATCATCGAGATCAAGGCCGCTGCCCGCGACCCGGGCAGCCGCGCCAAAATCGGAGTCATCAGCCACGACAGCTCGATCGACCCGGTCGGCGCCTGCGTCGGCATGAAGGGCAGTCGAGTTCAGGCCGTCGTCCAGGAGCTTCAGGGCGAGAAGATCGACATTATCCCGTGGTCTGAAGACCTGGCGACCTTCGTCGTCAATGCGCTGCAGCCGGCGACGGTCAGCCGCGTCATCATCGACGAGGAAGAGAGCCGCATCGAAGTCGTCGTCCCCGACGACCAGCTCAGCTTGGCGATCGGCCGCCGCGGCCAGAACGTCCGCCTCGCCAGCCAGCTGACCAACAGCCAGATCGACATCCTCACCGAAGCCGACGCCAGCGAGAAGCGCCAGCGCGAGTTCGTCGAGCGCTCGGAAATGTTCCAAACCGAGCTCGACGTCGACGAGACGCTCGCGCAGCTGCTGGTCGCCGAAGGCTTCACG
>DASVVQ010000004.1:0-6048 GCA_036386475.1 Allosphingosinicella sp.
CTCACCGTCGAAACCATCGACGGCGCCGCCTGACCTTCAGCGAAAGAGCGTAAAAGTGAACGAGTATCTCACCCCCAAGGCGGTCGTCGCCGCCCTCGACGCGCACATCGTCGGCCAGACCGAGGCGAAGCGCGCCGTCGCCGTGGCCCTGCGCAACCGCTGGCGCCGGCAGCAGCTGCCCGAAGGCCTGCGCGAGGAAGTGACGCCCAAGAACATCCTGATGATCGGCCCCACCGGCTGCGGCAAGACCGAGATTTCGCGGCGCCTCGCCAAGCTCGCCGACGCGCCGTTCGTCAAGGTCGAGGCGACCAAGTTCACCGAAGTCGGCTATGTCGGCCGCGACGTCGAGCAGATCGCCCGCGACCTCGTCGAGGAAGCCGTGCGGCTCGAGCGCGAGCGCCGCCGCGAGGCGGTGCGCGAGGCGGCGAGCGCGGCGGCGATGGAGCGGCTGCTCGATGCGCTCACCGGCAAGGATGCGAGCCAGGCGACCCGCGAGAGCTTCCGCCTCCGCGTCGTCGAGAACCACATGAACGACAAGGAGGTGGAGATCGAGGTCTCGCAGGAGCCGGCGACGCCGCTCGAGATACCGGGCATGGGCGGCCAGGTCGGCATGATCAACCTCTCCGACATGATGGGCAAGGCGTTCGGGCAGACGCCGCGCAAGAAGCGCCGGATGCGCGTCGCCGACGCCTGGGACAAACTGATCGAGGAAGAGAGCGACAAGCGTCTCGACACCGACGACGTCAACCGCACCGCCTTGAAGGACGCGGAGGCGAACGGCATCGTCTTCCTCGACGAGATCGACAAGATCGCCGTCTCGGACGTGCGCGGCGGCTCGGTCAGCCGCGAAGGCGTCCAGCGCGACCTGCTGCCGCTGATCGAAGGCACGACCGTCGCCACCAAATACGGTCCGATGAAGACCGACCACATCCTCTTCATCGCCTCGGGCGCGTTCCACCTCGCCAAGCCGTCCGATCTCCTCCCCGAGCTCCAGGGCCGTCTCCCGATCCGGGTCGAGCTGAAGGCGCTCACCGAGGAGGATTTCGTCCGCATCCTCTCGGCGACCCAGGCCAGCCTCACCGAGCAGTATCGGGCGCTGATCGCGACCGAGGGCGTCGACGTCAGCTTCACCGAGGACGGCATCCGCGCCATCGCCCGCATCGCGGCCGAGGTGAACGGCCAGATCGAGAATATCGGCGCCCGCCGCCTCTCGACCGTCATGGAGAAACTGCTCGAGGACGTGAGCTTCGAAGCCGAGGAGCGCCGCGGGGACGTAATCGTCGTCGACGCCGCCTTCGTCGAGGCCCAGCTCGCCGAGGTGGCGCGGAACACGGACCTCAGCAAATATGTGCTGTAGTTGCACTGCGTTGGCCAGGCGCGAGACCGTCATCCCGGCGAAGGCCGGGATCTCGGGACCAGAGGACGCCGCCGCAAATGCAGCACTCCATTGACGCTGGCGCTCTTCACCCGCCGAGATCCCGGCCTCCGCCGGGATGACGGTCTGGGCCGGCACTGCTAAGGTACGGAATATGAAGCTTGTTTTCGCGCTCGCCGCATTCTCCCTTCTGATCTCGTCCGCCGCCGAGGCGCGGCTGAGCGGCGCCGAGCGGCGCATGGCGCGGACGGTCGAGCAGGAGGCCGAGCGCTCGATCTCCCTGCTCCAGCGGCTCGTCAACCAGAACAGCGGCACGCTGAACCTTGCCGGCGTGCGCGCCGCGGCCGACATCGTCCGGCCCGAATTCGAGGCGCTCGGCTTCGAGGTGCGCTGGGTCGACATGGCGGCGACCGGCCGGGCCGGGCACCTGATCGCCACCCATCGCGGTAACGGGCGCGGCCGCCGCATCCTCCTGATCGGCCATCTCGACACGGTGTTCGAGCCCGACTCGCCCTTCCAGCGCTTCGAGCGCCACGGCGAGCGCGCGACCGGCCCCGGCATCGGCGACGACAAGGGCGGCATCGTCGTCATCGTCTCGGCGCTGCGCGCGATGCAGGCCGCGGGGACCTTGCGCGGCGCCGACATTGTCGTCGTCCTGACTGGCGACGAGGAGCGCCTGGGCTCGCCGGTCGCGCTCGCCCGGCGCGACCTGATCGAGGCCGGCCGATGGGCCGATGTCGCGCTCGAATTCGAGAACCTCGCGGTCGAGAACGGCCGCGACCACGGCACCGTCGCCCGGCGCAGCTCGACCAACTGGACGCTGCGCACCACGGGCCGCACCGGCCATTCGAGCGGCATCTTCAACGAGAGCCTCGGCTATGGCGCGATCTACGAGATGGCCCGCATCCTCGACGCATTCCGGCGCGAGCTGCCCGAGGCCAATTTGACCTTCAACGTCGGCGTGGTCGGCGGGGGCACGCCCGCCTCGATCGACCCGCAGGGCCTCACCGTGACCGCGTCGGGCAAGACCAACATCGTCGCCGAAGCCGCGATCGGACGGGGCGACCTCCGCAGCCTCACCCGCGAGCAGGACGCCCGCATCCGCGCCCGCATGCAGGAGATCGTCGCGCGGCACCTGCCGCAGACCTCGGCCGAGCTCGTCTTCTCCGAGGACGGCTATCCGCCCCTGCCGCCCACTCCCGGCAACCGCGCTTTGCTTGCGCGGCTCAATGCGGTGAACGCGGACCTGGGCCTGCCCGAAATGCCCGAGTTCGATCCCGCCCGCCGCGGCGCCGCCGATTCGAGCTTCGTCGCGGCCGACGCGGACGTCCTCGCCGGCCTCGGCGCCGCCGGCGGCCTCGCCCATGCGCCGGGCGAATATATCGAGCTCGATTCCATCCCGCGCTCGGCGCGGCGCGCCGCGATCCTGATCACCCGCCTGTCGCGCGAGCGAAGACCCTAGGCGTGCTTCGCGGTCAGGAAATAGTCGAGCGACTTGTCGTCCGAGAGGTGGAAGCCGCTCGCCGGGCCCCAGGCCAGGCCGGTGCAGTCGACGATCTCGAGCCCGGCGTCGCGCAGCAGCGCCGAGGTCTCCTCGGGCGTGAGGAACTTCTCCCAATCGTGCGTGCCCCGCGGCAGCTGCCCGAGCCCCTCGGCCAGGCCGACCAGGAAGAGCCGGGACTTCGCCGTTCGGTTCGGCGTCGAGAGGATGAGGATGCCGTCCTTGGCGAGGATGCGCGCGAGACCGGCGACGAACGCCCGCGGCTCGGCGACATGCTCCAGCACCTCGAGGCAGGTGACGAGGTCGTAGGGTCCGGCCAGCGTCTCGACGCCGCCGACCCGGTAGTCGATCTCGAGTCCCTGCCCTTGCGCGTGCAGGCGGGCGGCGGCGATATTCTCCGGCGCCGCGTCGACGCCGGTGACCTCGGCCCCGAGGCGGGCGAGCGGCTCGGCGAGGAGGCCCGCGCCGCAGCCGACGTCGGCGGCGCAGCGGCCGGCGAGCGCCTTCAGGTCGCATTCGTCGAGACCCCAATGCTGGTCGAGCCGGTCGCGGATGTAGGCGAGCCGCACCGGATTCATCCGGTGGAGCATCGCCGACGAACCCTTGGGATCCCACCAGTCCGCCGCCATCCGGCCGAAATGACCGGCCTCCTTCGGGTCGATCGTGGACGTGTCCGCTTCGCTTGCCATGGCCATGGGCGACACCTATCAGGGCCGCGCCCCTCTTCCCAGCTAAAGTCCCGAGGCCGCACGGAGTTTCATGGCCCGCATCGTGATGAAATTCGGCGGCACCTCGATGGCGGGGATCGAGCGCATCCGCCACGTCGCCGGGCTGGTCAAGAAAGAGGCGGAGGCCGGCAACCAGGTCGCCGTCGTGGTTTCGGCCATGGCCGGGGAGACCGACCGGCTCGTCCAGTTCTGCCGCGAGGCGGCCTCGCTCTACGATCCGCGCGAATATGACGTGGTGGTGGCTTCCGGCGAGCAGGTGACGAGCGGCCTCCTCGCCATCACGCTCCAGGGCATGGGCCTCAACGCCCGCTCCTACATGGGCTGGCAGCTCCCGATCCGCGCCTCCGGCCACGCCACCGGCCTGATCGAGGGAATCGACGTCGAGGTGCTGGAGCGCGTATTCGACGAACGCGGGATCGCCGTCATTCCGGGCTTCCAGGGCATCGCTGCCGACGGCGCCATCGCCACTTTGGGGCGCGGCGGCTCCGACACCAGCGCGGTCGCCCTCGCCGCGGCGGTGGCGGCCGACCGCTGCGACATCTACACCGACGTCGACGGCGTCTACACGACCGATCCGCGCATCGTGCCGCGCGCCCGCAAGCTCGACATCGTCACCTATGAGGAGATGCTCGAGCTCGCGAGCGTCGGCGCGAAGGTGCTTCAGACCCGCTCGGTGGGGCTCGCCGCGCGCTACGGCCTCCCTTTGCAGGTCCTCTCCTCGTTCGAGGACCGGCCCGGCACCATGATCGTCAGCGACGACACACTTGAGGAACGCCAGATGGAACGCAACGTCGTCACCGGCATCGCCTTCGACAAGAACGAGGCGATGGTGACCCTGTTCGGCCTGCCCGACGTCGCCGGCACGGTCGCCAAGATCTTCGAGCCGCTGGCCGAGCAGAACATCCATGTCGACATGATCGTGCAGAGCTCCCCCATCGACGGCCAGAAGAGCGCGCTCACCTTCACCATCCCCAAGGCCTCCCTGGCGCACAGCCTCGAGGCCCTCAATATGCGCAAGGAAGAGATCGGCTTCGACGAAATCATCCACTATACCGACGTGGTCAAGGTCAGCGTCGTCGGGGTCGGCATGCGCTCCAATCCCGGCGTCGCCGCGAAGATGTTCAAGACGCTGTCGGACCGGCGCATCAACATCTTCGCGATCTCGACCTCGGAGATCAAAATCTCGGTGATCATCGACATGGATTATGCGGAGCTCGCCGTCCGCGTCCTCCACACCGCCTACGGACTCGACGCGGAGGATGCTGGATGACCGACGGCACCGACATCGGCCGCGACCGCCTGCGGCGCCTGATGAAGCGCGGCACCGACTTTCTCGGTTGCGAAGTCGCGATCCTGGGCGGCGCGATGAGCTGGATTTCCGAGCGCAACCTGGTTTCGGCATTGTCCAACGCCGGCGCGTTCGGCGTCATCGCCTGCGGCGCGATGACACCCGATCTGCTCGACCGGGAGATCGCGGAGACCAAGGCGCGCACGCAGCGCCCGTTCGGCGTCAACCTCATCACCATGCACCCCCAGCTCAGCGAGCTGATCGACGTTTGCGCCCGCCATCGGGTGAGCCATGTCGTCCTTGCCGGCGGCCTGCCGCCGCCCGGATCGATCGAGCGGATCAAGGGCAATGGCGCAAAGCTCATCTGCTTCGCACCCGCCTTCGCGCTGGCGAGGAAGCTGATCCGCTCGGGCGTCGATGCCTTGGTCATCGAAGGCATGGAGGCGGGCGGCCATATCGGGCCGGTCTCGACCTCGGTGCTCGCCCAGGAGATCTTGCCGCCGCTCGCCGCCGAGACGCCGATCTTCGTTGCCGGCGGGATCGGCCATGGCGGCCTCATCGCCGGCTATCTCGAAATGGGCGCGGTCGGCGTTCAGCTTGGCACCCGGTTCGTGTGCAGCCACGAATGCATCGCCCACCCCAATTTCAAGAAAGCGTTCCTCCGTGCCTCGGCCCGCGACGCGATCACCTCCGTGCAGATCGATCCGCGTCTGCCGGTGATTCCCGTCCGTGCGCTCAAGAACCGCGAGATGGAATCCTTTGCCGCGAAACAGCGCGAGGTCGCCGACCTGCTCGACCGCGGCGAGGTCGAGATGATGGAGGCCCAGCTCCAGATCGAGCATTATTGGGCCGGGGCGCTTCGGCGCGCGGTGATCGAGGGCGACGTCGAGACCGGGTCGGTCATGGCCGGCCAGTCGGTCGGCATGGTCAAGGACGAAGCGCCCGCCGCCGACATCATCCGCAGCCTCGTCGACGAAGCCGCCCACGCCCTCGAACGCCGCTCCGTCCACGCCTAAGGGCCGAGCAGGCCGAGCGCCGCTCCAGCGCGTGCGCGGCCGCGTCGGTCAGCTGGCGCAGTATCTCGGCGACCGGCGCCTCTTCCTTGACCATCCCGACCGATTGGCCGGCCATCACCGAGCCGGTCTCGACGTCGCCC
>DASVVQ010000005.1:0-116297 GCA_036386475.1 Allosphingosinicella sp.
TGGTGAACCTGTCGCGGGTCCATCCGGTCCGCGGCCGCCTCGAGCGGGCGGTGATCACCCGCGCCGGCGCGCCGGTCTATGTCGACTATGCCCACACGCCCGACGCGATCGAGAGCGCTTGTCTGGCCTTGCGCCCGCACACCGCCGGCCGGCTGGTCACCGTCCTCGGCGCCGGCGGCGACCGCGATGCCGGCAAGCGCGCCGGTATGGGCGCGGCGGCGCAGCTTCTATCCGACCTCGTCATCGTCACCGACGACAATCCGCGCAGCGAGGACCCCGCCGCGATCCGCCGCGACATCATGGCCGGCGCCCCCGGCGCGCGCGAAGTGCCGGGGCGCCGCGAAGCGATCGCCGCCGCTCTCGCCGAAGCGCGCGAGGGCGACATCGTCCTCCTCGCCGGCAAGGGCCACGAGCAGGGCCAGATCGTCGGCGACCGCGTCCTTCCCTTCGACGACGTCGCGGTCGCTCGCGAGTGCGCGGCATGAGCGCACTCTGGACCTCTGACGAGATCGCCGAAGCCGTGCACGGTGCGGTTCGCGGCGCGTTCGAAGTCTCAGGCGTCGCCTTCGATTCGCGGGAAATCGGTCCCGGCGCCCTGTTCGTCGCGCTGAAGGGGGAGGCGACCGATGGTCACCGTTTCGTCGGCCAGGCGTTCGCCGCAGCCGCCGCCGGGGCGATCGTGTCGGAGACCGTCGATGGCCCCCATGTGCTGGTCGCGGACACCATGGCCGCGCTCAACGACCTCGGCCGGGCATCGCGCGCCCGGTCCTCCGCAAGGATAGTCGGCGTGACCGGCTCCGCCGGCAAGACCGGCACCAAGGAGGCGCTCTACGCCGCGCTCGACCGCGCAGCCCCGGGCCGGGCCCATCGCTCGGTCAAGAGCTACAACAACCATACCGGCGTCCCGCTCAGCCTGGCGCGGATGCCGCGCGACGCCCGTTTCGGCGTGTTCGAAATGGGCATGAACCATCCCGGCGAGCTCGCCGCGCTGACGCGGCTGGTGCGCCCGCACGTCGCCATCGTCACCACCATCGCGCCGGCGCACCGCGCCTTCTTCGCGAGCGACGAAGCGATCGCCGACGCCAAGGCCGAGATTTTCGAGGGGCTCGAGCCGGACGGCGTCGCTTTGGTCCCCTATGACAGCCCGCATTGCGCCCGGCTCGCGGAGGCCGCGCGCGGCTACGCGGCGCGGATCGTCACCTTCGGGTTCGGCGAGGGCGCCGACATCCGCGCCACTTACGCCGTCCGCGCGCCCGGCGGCGGCACCATGGTGACGGCCAGCCTCGGCGACGCCCAGCTCAGCTACACCCTGTCCCAGCCCGGCGAGCATTGGGTGGCGAACTCGCTCGCCGTCCTCGGCGCGGTCGAGGCGGTCGCGGGGGATCTGGCCCAGGCCGGCCTTGCGCTGGCGGACCTCCCGGGGCTGAAGGGCCGCGGCGAGCGCCACCGGATCCGCGCCGACGGCGGCGAGGCGCTGCTCATCGACGAGAGCTACAACGCCAATCCCGCCTCGATGGCCGCCACCCTGGAGACGTTCGGCGAGGAGAGAGTGACCGGACGCCGCATCGCGGTCCTCGGCGCGATGCGCGAGCTGGGCGACGAAACGGACGCGTTCCACGCCGGCCTTGCCGCCCATGTCGAGGCGGCGGCCGTCGACTATGCGGTGCTGGTCGGCGACGAGATGGAGGCGCTCGCAAAAGCCCTTGGCCGGCGCGTCGAAATGGCGCATGTCGGCGATGCGGCCGCGGCCGCCGGGCTGGTCCGCGAAGCGATCGGACCGGGGGACGCGATACTCGTCAAGGGATCCAATTCCGTCGGACTTGCCGCTCTCGTCGAGGCGCTGGCAAGCGGGAACGACCGATGATCTTGTGGATATCAGAGCAGCTCGGCTTCGCCGGCATCTTCAACCTCTTCCGCTACATCACCTTCCGCGCGGGCGCCGCCACCGCGACCGCTTTGATCATCGGCCTGCTGATCGGCCCCAGGTTCATCGGCTGGCTGCGCATCCGCCAGGGCAAGGGCCAGCCTATCCGCATCGACGGGCCGCAGTCGCACCACGCCAAGCGCGGGACGCCCACCATGGGCGGGCTGATGATCCTGACCTCGCTGACGGTTTCGATGCTTCTGTGGATGGACTTCTCGAATACCTATTTATGGGCGTGCCTGTTCATCACCGTCGGCTTCGGGCTGATCGGCTTCCTCGACGATTACGAGAAGGTCGCCAAGCGCCACCACAAGGGGGTCTCGGCGCGGACGCGGCTGCTCGCCGAGTTCGTCGTCGCCGCGATCGGCGTCACGATCATCACCTGGGGCGCCGGCACTGAGCTCTACATCCCCTTCTACAACGGCCCTGTCGTCGATCTCGGCTGGTTCTACATCGTCTTCGCCTCGTTCGTCGTGGTCGCCTTCGGCAACGCCGTGAACCTGACGGACGGCCTCGACGGCCTCGCGACGATGCCGGTGATCATCGCCAGCCTCGCCTTCCTGATCATCTCCTACCTCGTCGGCAACGCCGTCTTCTCCGCCTATCTCGGCATTCCCTTCGTGCTCGGCGCGGGCGACCTCACCGTCCTGTGCTCGGCGATCGTCGGCGCCGGCCTCGCCTTCCTCTGGTTCAACGCCCCGCCGGCCGCGGTCTTCATGGGCGACACCGGCAGCCTCGCCCTCGGCGGTGCGCTCGGGGCGATCGCGGTCTCCACCCAGCATGAGATCGTGCTGGGCATCATCGGCGGCCTGTTCGTTGTCGAGGCGATGAGCGTCGTCATCCAGGTCTTCTTCTACAAGAGGACGGGAAGACGCGTGTTCAAGATGGCGCCGATCCACCACCATTTCGAGCAGCTCGGCTGGTCGGAGCCGACGGTGGTGATCCGCTTCTGGATCATCTCCTTCGTCCTCGCCCTCGCCGGCCTTTCGACGCTGAAGCTGAGATGATCGCCAGCCCCGCCTTCGCCGGAAAGAGATATGCGGTGCTCGGCCTCGCCCGCTCGGGCCGGGCCGTGGTCCAGGCGCTGGCCGCGAGCGGCGCCGAGATCATGGCCTGGGACGCGCGAGAAGAGGCTCGCGCGGCCGTCGCCGACAAGGCCCGCGTCGCCGACCCGCTGACCACTGCGCTCTACGGATACGACGGCGCTGTCGTCTCGCCCGGCGTGCCGCTGAACCGGCACCCGATCGCCGAGCGGGCGCGCAATGCCGGCGTGCCGCTGATCGGCGACATCGAATTGTTCGCCCAGGCGCGCGCGTCGCTGCCGCCGCACAAGGTCGTCGGCATCACCGGCACCAACGGCAAGTCGACGACGACCGCGCTCATCCACCATATCTGCCATACCGCCGGCCTTCCCGCGACCATGGCCGGCAATATCGGCTATCCGATCCTCGGCCAGGACCCGCTCGCCCCGAACGCGAACGGCGCCGGCGTCTACGTGCTCGAGCTCTCCTCCTACCAGATCGACCTCACCCATAGTCTCGACTGCGACGTCTCGGTGCTGCTCAACATCAGCCCCGACCATCTCGACCGCTATGAAGGGGTGGACGACTATGCCGCGTCCAAGGCGCGCCTGTTCGCGATGCAGTCGGACGAGCATGTCGCCGTGATCGCCGTGGACGATGATTTCACCCGGGCGATCGCCGGCACGGTGGCGGGGCGCAAGGTGCTGGTTTCGGCCGCCGACGTGAAGGACCAGTCGCACTGGCCCTCGCTGCAGGGGCCGCACAACGCCCAGAACCTCGCCGCCGCCGTCGCCGCCGCCCGCGCGCTCGGCATCGCGGATGAGGTCATCGCCCGCGGCCTCGCCAGCTATCGGGGCCTGCCGCACCGTATGGAGCGGATCGCCGAGAAGCACGGCGTCCTCTTCGTCAACGATTCGAAGGCGACCAACCCGAACAGCGCCGCACCGGCGCTCGCGGCCTATCCCAACGTTCACTGGATCCTGGGCGGCCTGCCCAAGTCCGACGATCTCGATCCGTGCGAGCCATTTCTCGACCATGTCCGCGCCGCCTATACGATCGGCGAGGCCGGGCCCATGTTCGCCGACCTGCTCGAGGGCAAGGTGCCGGTCCGGCGCTGCGAGATGCTGCACGAGGCGGTGAGCTGCGCGGCGAGCGCCGCCGAACCGGGCGAAGTCGTCCTCTTGTCGCCGGCCTGCGCATCGTTCGACCAGTTCAGGGATTATGAAGCACGCGGCGACGCGTTCCGCGCCGCGGTGGAGGCGCTTGCATGAGTATCCTGCAGCCCGTGACCAAGAGCGGCGCCGCCCGCCTCGGCCGCTCCGACCGGACCCCGCTCGGCCGCTGGTTCTGGGAGATCGACCGCGTCCTGCTGATCCTGGTCGCGGTCCTGATCTCGATCGGGCTGGTCGCCGTCGCCGCCGCCTCGCCGGCCGCCGCCACCCGCTATTCGGGCGGCAGCGTCAATTTCGCCTCGCTCCATTTCTTCTACCGTCAGCTGATGTGGATCGCGGTCGCGGTGCCGGTACTGATCGCCGTGTCGATGCTGCCGAGAACGCTCGCCCGGCGCCTCTGCATCGTCGGCGCGATCCTTTTCACGATCTTCCTGTTCCTGGTGCCGATCATCGGGGTCGAAGTGAACGGCTCGCGGCGCTGGCTCGGCGTCGGCATCTCCCAGTTCCAGCCGTCCGAGTTCCTGAAGCCCTTGTTCATCGTCTCGATCGCCTGGATGCTCTCGCTGCGCCAGAAGGATGCCAGCCTGCCGGTGGTGCCGCTGACCGGCATGCTCACCGGCATCGTCGCCCTGCTGCTGATGCGCCAGCCCAATTTCGGCGAGACCATCATCTTCGTCTCGGCCTGGGTGATGCTGCTGATGCTGGCGGGCGTCTCGATGCGCCTGCTCGGCCTGCTCGGCCTGGCCGGCGTCGCGGCGATCGTGCTGGCCTATCTCTTCTACCCGGTGGCTACGATGCGGATCGACGGCTTCCTGTTCGGCCAGGGCGACACCTACCAGACCGAAAACGCGCTGCGCACCCTGACCTCGGGCGGCATGTTCGGCGCCGGGCCGGGGGCGGGGACGCGCAAGTTCCACCTGCCCGAGCCGCACACCGACTACATCTTCTCCGTGATCGGCGAGGAGTTCGGCATCATCGCCTGCCTCGCCATCGCCATCCTCTACATGACGATCGTCGCGCGGGTGCTCATTCGCCTGCTCCACGAGGATGACGGCTTCGTCGTCCTCGCCGCTGCCGGCCTCGTCACCCAGTTCGGCCTCCAGGCCCTGATCAACATGGCGGTCAACGTCCAGATCGCGCCGTCCAAGGGCATGACCCTGCCCTTCATCTCCTACGGCGGCTCGTCGATGATCGCGCTGGCGCTCGGCATGGGGCTGCTCTTGGCCTTCACCCGGCGCAATCCCTATCTCCACCGCTCGCCTTATGTGGTGAAAGGGGCCGGCCGATGATCGGGCGCCACTACGTCCTCGCCGCCGGCGGCACCGGCGGGCACATGATCCCCGCCCACGCGCTCGCCGAGGAGCTGATGCGCCGAGGCCATCGCGTCGCGCTCGTCACCGACGATCGCGGCGCCCGCATCCCCGGCCTGTTCGACGGCGTCCAGGTCCACGTCCTTCCCGCGGGCCGCCTCGCCGGCGGGCCGGTCGGCTGGCTGAAGGCGACGCGCAACATCTTCACCGGCCGGGCGATGGCCCTGCGCCTCTACGAGACCTTCCGCCCGTCGGCCGTGATCGGGTTCGGCGGCTATCCCGCTCTGCCCGCGCTTCTCGCCGCCCGCGCCGACAAGGTTCCGACCCTCATCCACGAGCAGAATGCCGTGCTCGGCCGCGTCAACCGGCTGATGGCCGGCAAGGTCGACGCGGTCGCCACCGCTTATGAGAGCGTCCAGCGTCTCCCCGCCAAGGCGCGCGACAAGACCCATCTCGTCGGCAATCCGGTCCGCGAGGAGGTGCTGGCGCTGCGCGAGCTCCCCTTCCCGCCGCTCGACGAGGACGGCATCTTCCGCCTGCTCGTCACCGGCGGCAGCCAGGGCGCGACCATCCTCAGCGACGTCGTCCCGGAAGGGCTCGCCCTGCTGCCCGAGCATTTCCGCCGCCGCCTCCAGGTAACGCAGCAATGCCGCGCCGAGGACATCGAGCGGGTTCGGGCCCGCTACGGCGAGCTCGGCATCCCCGCCGATCTCGCCACCTACATGGCCGACATGCCCGAGCGCCTCAGCTGGGCGCATCTCGTCATCGCCCGCGCCGGCGCCTCGACCATCGCCGAGCTCACCGCCGCCGGCCGCCCGGCGATCCTGGTGCCTTTGCCCTCCGCGACCGACGACCACCAGACCTTCAACGCCCGCGAGATGGCCAAGGCGGGCGGCGCCCGCGCCATCGCCCAGTCGCGCTTCACGCCGGTCGAGCTCGCCAAGCAGATGCAGAAGCTCGCGCTCGATCCCTCGGCGCTCGCCAACGCCGCCGCGCGCGCCCGCGCCGTCGGCCGGCCCAACGCCGCCGCCGACCTCGCCGACCTGGTCGAGCGGACCGGCCGCGACCGCGGCTTCGACCCGGCCTTCCTTCGCGAGAACGTCCTCACCCCGGTGGCCGGCGGGGCCTATGCATGAGAGGCGTCGGCACCGATATCGGCACGATCCACTTCGTCGGCATCGGCGGCATCGGCATGTCCGGCATCGCCGAGGTGATGCACATATTGGGCTACAAGGTGCAGGGCTCGGACGTCGCCGAGGGCTATGTGGTCGAGGGGCTTCGCAAGGCCGGCATCCCGATCGCGATCGGGCACGATCCCGGCAATCTCGGCGACGCGGCGGTGGTCGTCATCTCGAGCGCGATCCGCAAGGACAATTCCGAGCTGGTCGCGGCCTATGAGCGGCGCATCCCGGTGGTCCGCCGCGCCGAGATGCTCGCCGAATTGATGCGGCTGAAGTCGACCGTCGCCGTCGCCGGCACCCACGGCAAGACGACGACGACCTCGATGATCGCCGCTTTGATGGACGCGGGCGGGATCGATCCGACGGTGATCAACGGCGGCATCATCAACGCCTACGGCTCCAACGCGCGGCTGGGGTCGTCGGATTGGATGGTGGTCGAGGCCGACGAGAGCGACGGCAGCTTCCTGCGCCTCGACGGCACCATCGCCGTGGTCACCAACATCGATCCCGAGCATCTCGACCATTACGGCTCCTTCGAGAGGGCCAAGGACGCCTATGTCGAGTTCGTCGAGAACGTCCCCTTCTACGGCGCGGCCCTGCTCTGCGTCGACCATCCCGAGGTCCAGACCATCATCCCGCGGCTGCGCGACCGGCGCGTCGTCACCTACGGTTTCGCGGCGCTTGCGGATGTGCGGGGCGACAACGTCCGTCCGGTTCCCGGCGGCAACCTTTTCGACGTGACCTTGCGCGACCGCAGCGGACAGACGGCGACGATCACGGACGTCGAGCTGCCGATGCCGGGACGGCACAACGTCCAGAACGCGCTCGCCGCGATCGGCGTCGCCGCCGAGCTCGGCATTCCGCACGAGACGATCGCACGCGGCTTCGAGAAGTTCGACGGCGTCAAGCGCCGCTTCACCCGCGTCGGCGAGATACAGGGC
Organism: Allosphingosinicella sp.; assembly: GCA_036386475.1. Taxonomy (GTDB): domain Bacteria; phylum Pseudomonadota; class Alphaproteobacteria; order Sphingomonadales; family Sphingomonadaceae; genus Allosphingosinicella. The sequence continues at coordinate 7,551 of DASVVQ010000005.1, forward strand.
GCGACGATCATCGACGATTACGGCCACCACCCGACCGAGATCCGCGCCGTCCTCTCGGCCGCGCGCGAAGGCGCCGAGGGCCGCGTCATCGCCGTGGTGCAGCCGCACCGTTTCACCCGCCTGCGCGATCTGATGGAGGAGTTCCAGGGCGCCTTCAACGACGCCGACATCGTCTATGTCGCTCCGGTCTATGCGGCCGGAGAGGAGCCGATCGAAGGCATCGACGGCGACGCTCTCGTGGAAGGCCTCAAGGAGCGCGGCCATCGCGCCGCCAAGGCCGTCGCCGATTTCGACGACCTCTGCCGGAACCTTCGCGACATCGCCGCGCGCGGCGACATGGTGATCTGCCTCGGCGCGGGCGACATCACCAAATGGGCGGCGGGCCTCGCCGACGGCATACGCTGCGCGAGGCTGAACAAGTGATGGGACAGTCACTTGCCCCCTCTGCCGGTGATGAATCGTTGCGGCCTGTGGGGCAAGTGACTGTCCCCCCTCTCGCCGGCTCGATCGAGCCCGGCGGGTCGCTCGCCGACTTCATCTGGTTCCGCACCGGCGGCCCTGCCCAATGGCTGGTGCGCCCGAAGGACGTCGCGGACCTCTCCCGCTTCCTGGCCGACCTCGACCCCGATATTCCCGTCCTCCCGGTCGGCGTCGGCTCGAACCTGATCGTGCGCGACGGCGGCGTGCCCGGGGTGGTGGTCCGCCTCCCCAAGGCGATGGCCCACGTCCATGTCGAGCCGGGAAACCGCGTCCGCGCCGGCGGCGGGGCGATGGGCATCACCGTCGCCTCCAAGGCGCGCGACGCGCACGTCGCCGGCCTCGAATTCCTCCGCGGCATTCCGGGCACCGCCGGGGGCGCGGTCCGGATGAACGCCGGCGCCTACGGCCGCGAGGTCGCCGACATCCTCGTCGAGGCGACTGTGGTCCTGCGCGACGGCCGCGTCGAAACCTGGCCCCGGGACCGCCTCGGCTACACCTACCGGCACAGCGACGTGCCCGAAGGCGCGGTCGTGGTCGAAGCCCTGTTCGAAGGGGTCCCCGGCGAACGCGCCGCGATTGGCGCCGAGATGGACCGGATCGCCGCCGAGCGCGAAGCCTCGCAGCCTCTCAGGAGCCGCACCGGCGGTTCCACCTTCAAGAATCCGCCCGGCACCAAGGCGTGGAAGCTGATCGACGAGGCCGGCTGCCGCGGCCTGACGATCGGCGATGCGCAAGTCTCTGAAAAGCATTGCAACTTTCTCCTGAATTTGGGCAATGCTCGCGCCGCCGACATCGAGGCGCTCGGCGAGGAGGTCCGCCGCCGCGTGCACGAGCATTCGGGCGTGATGCTGGAATGGGAAATCCAGCGTGTGGGGGTTGCAGAGTGAGGTGCATTTTCGTCATCCCGGCGAAGGCCGGGATCCCAGCGGGTGAAAGACCCCTGCGTCCTTCACCCCCCGAGGCCCCGGCCTGCGCCGGGGCGACGCGTCATGCTTAGCCCCCTCCACGTCGCCGTGCTGATGGGCGGCTGGTCGGCCGAGCGCGAGGTCTCGCTGGTGACCGGCGCCGGCGTTGCCGACGCGCTCGAGGGCCGCGGGCACCGGGTGACCCGGATCGACATGGGCCGCGACCTCGCCCAGCGCCTCGCCGACGCCAACCCGGACGTCGTCTTCAACGCGCTCCACGGCACGCCCGGCGAAGACGGCACCGTCCAGGGCCTGATGGACCTGATGGGCTTCAAATACACCCATAGCGGCCTCGAGACCTCGGTGATCGCGATCGACAAGGAGCTGACCAAGATGGTGCTGGTCCCCCACGGCATCCGCATGCCGGAAGGGACGATCGTCGCCAGCGAGAGCCTCCACGAGGCCGATCCGATGCCGCGGCCCTATGTGCTGAAGCCGGTCAACGAAGGCAGCTCGGTCGGCGTCGCGATCGTCACGCGCGAAGGCAATTACGGCGATCCGATCGGCCGCGACGTCCGCGGTCCCTGGCAGGACTTTCCGCGCCTCCTGGCCGAGCCGTTCATCCGCGGCCGCGAACTCACCGTCGCGGTGCTCGGCGACGAGGCGCTGGCGGTCACCGAATTGAAGCCGACCACCGGCTTCTACGATTACGACGCGAAATATACGGACGGGCTCACCGTTCACGTCTGCCCCGCCGAGGTGCCCGAGCCCGTCGCGGCCGAGGCGATGGCGATGGCGCTGAGCGCGCACCGGCTGCTCGGCTGCCGCGGCTGCTCGCGCGCCGACTTCCGCTGGGACGACGAACGCGGAACGGACGGCCTGTATTTGCTCGAGGTCAACACCCAGCCGGGAATGACGCCGCTGAGCCTGGTGCCCGAGCAGGCCCGCTGGCGCGGCATCGACTATGCCGAGCTGGTCGAGCGGATCGTGGAGGCGGCGTTATGACAACGGCGAGGATCGCGAGGGGCGGCCCGGGGCCGCGCGCACGGCCGGCGAAAGCGCGCAGCGCGCCGCGGGCCGCGCCGCGCCGCCAGAAGCGGCCCGGCTGGCTGGAGCAGGCCGGGATCGCGCCCGAGACGGTGCGCCGCGCTTCCAAATGGATCGTGCTCAGCCTGCTCGCGGCGATGGCGATCGGCGCGATCCTCGCTCTGCGCGTTCCGCAGCGGGTCGGCGCGGCCGTGGGCCAGGCCGTGGGCGAGGCGGGCTTCGCGGTCCGGCGCTACGAGATACGCGGTGTCGACAATATGGACCGCCAGCGGATCGACGCCGTCGTCGCCGCAGAGCTGCGCCGCGCGATGCCGCTCGTCGATCTGGGCGCGATCCGCGAGCGTCTGCTCGTGTTCGGCTGGGTCGCCGACGCCCGGGTTTCCCGCCGCCTTCCCGACACTCTGGTGATCGACATCGTCGAGCGCACTCCGGCAGCGATCTGGCAGCACGACCGCAGACTGATGCTGATCGACGGGCAGGGCGTCGTGCTCGAGCATGTCAGGCTGGAGGCGATGCCCGATCTGCCGCTGCTGATCGGCCCCGCCGCAAACCTCCAGACCGCCTCGCTCGAGCGCCTGCTCGGCAGCGCCGCCCACCTCCGCCCGCAGCTCGCCGGCGCGACCTGGATCGGCGGCCGCCGCTGGGACCTCCGGTTCCAGACCGGCGAGGTGCTCGCGCTTCCCGAAGGCGAGGAGGCGGCGCAGCGCGCGATCGCCGACTTCGCGCGCAGGGACCAGCAGGCGCAGATGCTCGGCCGCGGCTTCGCCCGTTTCGACATGCGCATCCCGGGCCGGATGATCGTCCGCGTCTCCCGCGAGCCGGGCAGCGTCGTCCCCGCCATCGCGCCCGAAGTGCCGCCCCCCTCGGCCGGCACTCCGGCCGATCTCGCCAACACCATCTGAGGAGCCGAGATTTGCCGCAGGCGCCGGTCCGCAAGCTCGTCACCGCCCTCGACGTCGGCTCGTCCAAGGTCTGCGCGCTGATCGCGGAACCGGCCGAGGACGGCTCGCTGCGCATCCTCGGCAGCGGCCAGCGGCAGAGCCAGGGCGTCCGCCGCGGCTTCATCGCCGACATGGAGAAGAGCGAGGTCGCGATCCGTGAGGCCGTCGAGCAGGCCGAGCGCATCGCCGGCACCAATGTCGATCAGGCCTATGTCGGCTTCTCGGCGGGCGGCCTGGTGAGCGATCTCGCTTCGGTCGAGCGCGAGATCGGCGGACGCCGGATCGAGAAGCAGGACATGGACGCCCTGCTCGCCTCCGCGCGCGACGCGATCGATCCGGGCGGCCGCATGATCCTCCACGCTCTCCCGGCGCTCTACACGCTGGACGGGCTGCAGGGCGTCAAGAAGCCGCTCGGCCTCCACGCCGGCCGGCTCGCGGTCGACATCCACGTCGTCGCCGCGGAGCCCCCGCCGGTCCGCAACCTCGATCTGTGCGTCCGATCGGCGCATTTGGGCGTTGAGGCCATCGTCGCCTCTCCCGTCGCTGCGGGAAAGGCCTGTCTGAGTGACGAGGAGCGCGAGTTGGGCGTTGCTTTGGTCGAGTTGGGTGCCGGCGTCACCAACGTCTCCGTCTTCGCGGGCGGCATGCTGGTCGGGCTCAAGTCACTGCCGATGGGCGGGATCGACATCACCGACGACATCGCCGCAGCCTTCGGCACCCGCCGCGGCGAGGCCGAGCGGATGAAATGCTTCTTCGGCTCGGCGATCACCAGCCCGCGCGACAATCACGACATGATCGAGCTGAAGCCGATCGCCGGAGGCGAGGAGGGTACCGAGGCCGCCCGGATCACGCGGGCACAGCTCGTCGCCATCATCCGCCAGCGGCTCGAGCACCTCACCGGCGAGATCGCCAAGGCGCTGAAGGAGCTCGGCTTCTCCGGCCCGTTCGGCCGTCAGGTCGTGCTCACCGGCGGCGGCTCGGAGATGAAGGGCATCGCCGATTACGCCCAGGGCGTCCTCGGCCGCGCGGTCCGCATCGGGCGGCCGAACCTGCCCGGCCTGCCGGAGGCGCATAGCGGCCCGGCCTTCACCACGCTCGCCGGGCTGGCATTGTTCGCGGCGTCGGACGAGCTCGATCTCGGCGGCGCAGCTCCGCCCGTCCCCGCCGGTCCCAAACGGGGCGGCGACGGCGGCGCGGGCGGCAATATCGTCCAGCGTCTGATTGCGGCTTTCCGAAGTGATTATTAAGAATTTTTACTACGGCGTTAACTTTTTGCTCGCACGCAAGAATCGCATAGTGCAAAAGGGCTTAGGGAGCGCGTCGTGATGTGCTCGAGCGACAGGGGAGAGTGAGATGAGCATCGATTTCATCCGGCCGGAAGTGGACGAGCTGCGGCCCCGGATCAGCGTGATCGGCGTCGGCGGCGCCGGCGGCAATGCGATCGCGAACATGATCAACTCCGATGTCCAGGGCGTCGACTTCATCGTCGCCAACACCGACGCCCAGGCGCTCAATCACTCGGAGGCCGACACCCGCATCCAGCTCGGCCCGAAGATCACCCAGGGCCTCGGCGCCGGCTCGCGTCCGGAGATCGGCAAGGCCGCCGCCGAAGAGGCGCTGAACGAAATCGAGCGCGCTCTGGACGGCGCGCACATGTGCTTCATCGCCGCCGGCATGGGCGGCGGCACCGGCACCGGCGCCGCGCCGGTCATCGCCAAGGCCGCGCGCGACAAGGGCATCCTCACCGTCGGCGTCGTCACCAAGCCGTTCAGCTTCGAGGGCCAGCGCCGGATGCGCTCGGCGGAAAGCGGCATCACCGAGCTGCAGCAGCATGTCGACACACTGATCGTGATCCCCAACCAGAATCTGTTCCGCATCGCCAATCCGAACACGACCTTCAAGGAAGCGTTCATGATGGCGGACGAGGTCCTTCAGCAGGGCGTCCGCGGCATCACCGACCTGATGGTCATGCCCGGCCTCATCAACCTCGACTTCGCCGACGTCCGCTCGGTGATGGGCGAGATGGGCAAGGCGATGATGGGCACCGGCGAGGCCGCCGGCGACAACCGCGCGATCGAGGCCGCCGAGCAGGCGATCGCCAATCCTCTGCTCGACGGCGTGTCGATGAAGGGGGCTCGCGGCGTCATCATCTCGATCACCGGCGGCGAGGACATGCGCCTGATGGAGGTCGACGAAGCCGCCAGCCACATCAAGGAGCTGGTCGATCCGGACGCCAACATCATCTGGGGCTCGGCCTTCAACAACGATCTCGACGGCAAGATCCGGGTCTCGGTCGTCGCCACCGGCATCGACGCCGAGGCGGTGACCCAGGCGCCGGCCGCGCCGGCCAAGGTCTTCACCTTCCCGACCTCGCGCGCGGAAATGCCGACGCCGCTCGCGGCGACGCCCGCCGAGGAGCCGCTCACGCTCACCGCTCCGGACGCGCTCGCCGAAGACGAGGAAGCTCCGCTCGCCGCCGCGCACGAGCCCGAAGGCGAGCCCGCCGCGGAGGATGCGACCGAGCTGCCGCTCGCCGCCGCCGACGAGGCGAGCGAGGACGAGCTTCTCCTCGGCGACATGGACATGGTCGCGGACGAGCCGCAGGCGGAAGCGCCGCCGGCGGGGCCCCGCACCTGGCTCTCGCGCGACGATGCGGACGAGGAGGATGCGTCTCCCGCGCCCGCCGCCAAGCCGGCTCGCGAGGGCGGCACGCTCTTCGAGCGCATGTCGAACATCGCCCGCGGCGCCGCCAAGGCCCAGGTCGAGGAAGAAGGCCCGCGCATGCGCCCGGCCCGCGATCCGCTCGACATCCCCCGCTTCCTCAACCGCCAGAATAATCAGTAGGCGCAAGGGCCGGATCAACAAGGGCGCGCCGCACCAGGTGCGGCGCGCCCTTTTCGCTGTCCGAGACCGTCATCCCGGCGGAGGCCGGGATCTCAGTGAGTGAAGAGCGCAGGCGTTTATGGAGCGCTGCCCAACCACTGGCGCCCTTCACCCGCTGAGATCCGGCCTTCGGCGGGATGACGTACTTGCACTGGGTCTCTCGCCTCTGCCGCACCTCAACCCCACTCACCGCCTCCCGCCACCGTTCCGCCGCATTGTCAGCGGCTTGGACATTGCCGGGTCGCCGCCCCTGCGCTCTACTCGGCGCATGACTTCATCCATATTGCGGGGGGTCCGCCGCAGCCTCGGGCTGCTGGCGGCCGGGACGATATTGGGCGCGGGCACGGCCGCCTCGGCGCAGGCGCAGGCGGGCCTGCCGCCGGGCGCCGCCGTGCCGCCGCCGCCGGGCGGGGACAGCGGCGCCGAGCTTCGCCGCCACCTCGCCAATCTCGCTGCAAATCCGCGCGATTTGTCCTCGCTGATCGGGGCCGGCCGCGCCGCGGTCGCGGTCGGCGACGGCCAGGCCGCCTTGGGCTTTTTCGGCCGCGCCGAGGAGATCGCGCCGCGCGATGCCCGCGTCAAAGCCGGCATGGGCTCGGCCTTCATCCTGCTCGAGCAGCCGCAGGCGGCCTTGCGCTTCTTCGCCGAGGCGACCCAGCTCGGCGCGCCCGAGGCCGAGCTCGCGCGCGACCGCGGCCTGGCGTTCGACATGACCGGCAATCCCCGCCGCGCGCAGCAGGATTATCTCCTCGTCCTCCAGCGCGGCGAGGATGCCGAGACGCGGCGGCGCCTCGCGCTTTCGCTGGCGATCAGCGGCAATCGCGACGCTGCGATCCGCACGCTCGATCCGCTGCTGCGCCGTCAGGACCGCGCCTCCTACCGGACGCGCGCCTTCATCCTCGCCCTCACCGGAGACGCGACCGGCGCCGGTCAGGCGGCCGAAGCGGCCATGCCCGGTCAGGGCCAGGCGATGGCGCCCTTCTTCGCGCGACTTGCCGGCCTCAGCCCGGCGCAAAAGGCGATGGCCGTCCATTTCGGCCATTTCCCGGCGGACGGCCGGCCGGTGCAGATGGCGCAGGGGATCGATACCAGCGCTCTTCCCGCCGCGGTCGCCATGAGCGGCGCGCGGCCGACGCCGGCGCCCTCCTCCCGGCCGGCCGCGACCGCGGCGAACCGCACGCCCGCCGCCGCGGGGGGCACGAGCGTGCGCCGGCGCCTCGTGCCGGCGCCGGTCAACCGCGAGACGCCGCGCCGCCGGGCAGACGAAGAGGTCGAGCTCGACCGCTTCGGCCGTCCGGTGCGCGACACGCGCCCGGATCCGGCGCCCGCTCGGACCGCCGCCGCCCAGCCGCGCCAGCAGGCCCAGGCGCCGGCACCCGCGTCGCGGCCGGCTGCCGCCGCGCGCAGCGACCTGACCGTGTCGCCGGTGCTGTCCGGGCGGCCGCCCGCGCCGCCGCCGACCGCCCAGCCCGCCCAAACGCCAGCCGAGACGCCGGTCCGGATCGCCGCCGCGCCCCAGAGCGACATCCCGCCGGCCATGCGCCAGGACGGGCCTGCGCCCGTCGCCGATCGACCGCCGGCGCCGGCGCCCGCGCCGCGCCGCGAGGCTCCGGCTCCGGCTCCGGCGCCGGCGCCCGCTCCCGCTCCCGCTCCCGCTCCCGCACCTGCCCTCCCGGCCTTCTCGGACGTCGCCGCGCTCGTCGAATCGCTTCCGGCCGAGGAGCCCGGCGCCGCGCCCCCACCCGCACGCCAGCCCGCCGCGGCGCCCGCGCGCTCGCCGGCGGCGCGGGCTGCCACCCCGGCCCCCGCTCGCGCCCGCACGCCCGCCGCGCCGCCCCATCCCATTCGCCACTGGGTCCAGCTGGCGGTCGGCGCGCGCAGCGCGTTCGCCTATGAGCTCGGCCGCGTCCGCCGCGCGGCGCCCGAGCTGATGCAGGGCCGCGCCGCCTGGGTCGCCCCGATCGGCGCTTCCTCGCGCCTGCTCGTCGGCCCGTTCGCGACCAGCGCGGAGGCGCGCGCCTTCGTCAACCAGCTGTCGCGGCAGCAAGTCCAATCCCTGGCCTGGACGAGCGCTGCGGGGGAGGAGGTCGCGAGACTTCCCGCCCGGTGATCGCGGCCGCCGCTTGCGCATCCGATCCCGCGCGGAGCCGCGGCCGCCGTCACGCCGAGCGCGCCGGCGCCATTCGGGGTCCGCGCGACGCCTTCCAGCGCGACCGCGACCGCATCATTCATTCGATCCCGTTCCGGCGCCTGCGCCACAAGACCCAGGTCTTCGTCGCTCCGGACGGCGACCACTTCCGCGTCCGTCTCACCCATAGCCTCGAAGTCGCCCAGATCGGCCGCACGCTGGCGCGCGCGCTCGGCCTCAACGAGGATCTGACCGAGGCCCTGTGTCTCGCCCACGACATCGGTCATCCGCCCTTCGGCCATGCCGGCGAGGACGCGCTGGGCGCGGCGATGGCTGAGGCGGGCGGCTTCGATCACAACGCGCACACGATCCGGCTGCTGACCAGGCTCGAAACGCCCTATCCGTCCTTCCAGGGCCTCAACCTCAGCTGGGAAACGCTGGAAGGCCTCGCCAAGCATAACGGCCCAGTCGCGACGCCGTCTTGGGCGCTCGCCGAAGCCGATGCCGATTTTCCGCTCGATCTCGCCACCTGGCCGAGCCTCGAGGCGCAGGTCGCCGGCGTTGCCGACGACATCGCCTACGACAATCACGACGTCGACGACGGCCTGCGCGCCGGCCTGTTCACGCTCGAGGAATTGCTCGAAGTGCCGCTCGTCGCGCGCGCCTGGGCGGCAATCGAGGCGCGCTATCCGGACGTCGGCGGGGATCGGCTGCTTCCCGAGCTCATCCGCGACCTGATCGGGCTGATGGTCGACGACGTGCTCGCCGAGACCCGGGCCCGGGTCGTGGGGTCCGGGGTCGCCGGGCCGGACGACGTGCGCTCGGCCGGGCGCCCGCTCGCCGGCTTCTCGGAGGCGCTGGCGGGGGAAGAGCGGCAGCTGAAGCGCTTCCTCTACGCGCGCATGTACAATGCGCCTGCGGTCACCGCGGTCCGGATCCAGGCCCAAAAGGTGATCGCCGGCCTCGCCGCCGCCTACCTCGCCGATCCGTCCTTGCTGCCGACCGAGTGGCGCCCCGACGGGCTCGATCCGCTCGCCGCCCGCCGCAGGATCGGCGACTTCATCGCCGGCATGACGGACCGCTACGCGATCCGCCGCCACGAGGAGCTGATCGGCAAGGTGGCGCTTCCGGAGGGCTTTTGACGAACGGCGTCGTGGATCACCTCTTATGGCGTGGCGTATTGCAATGTAGGAACCGATGTGGTTCATGATGCTCCGATGAGACACGACCCGATTCGCTCGCTTGAGGTCCGCGCCGATGCGCAGGCCTTCCCGCCCATCGACCCGCCCCGTCCCGCCGACGGGCCCGCCGCGGCCGAAGCTCCGAACGACCCGAGCTTTGCCAGCGCGGCCGAGGAGGACGCTTTCTGGTCCGGCGTCGCGACCGGGGCGCGGATGATTGGACGGGATCTCCCGGCGATCCCCGCGCGCGGCGAGGGCGCGCCGATCGTGCCGCGCACGGCCGATGAAAGCTTTGCCGACGCCGCCGAGATCCGCGCCGGCGGCCGTCCCGAGAGCGGGCGCATCCGCCGCCACGACGGCTGGACGCCGGCGCGGATGATCCATTTCCTCGAAGTGCTGGCTGCCACCGGCTGCGTCGCGGACGCCTGCAAGGCGGTCGGGATGAGCGTCAGCGCCGCCTATGCGCTGCGCGACCGGCGCGAGGGGCGGGCCTGGGCCGTCGCCTGGCAGGCCGTGCTGCGGGAGCGCGCCCGCAACCGCCTCTCCGACGAAAATCTCGGCCGCGCGATGAACGGCTGCGTTGATCAGATCGTCAAGGACGGTATCGTGGTCGCCGAGCGCCGCCGCTACGACAACCGTCTTTCGATGGCGGTCCTGACCCGGCTCGACCGGCAGGCCGAGCGCACCGACAGTGAGGAGACGCAGCTGCTGCGCGCCGTTTCGGAGGACATTGAGGATTTCTACGACGTGATCGAGGCCGGCGGCGATCAGGACGCCTTCATCGAGGCCCGCCGACCGAAGCCGCCGCCGCCGCCGGAGCCGGCAGCGCATCGATTCGTCGAGCTCGACCGGGACCTCGACCCGGTCGAATGGGTCGCCAGGATGGTCGACATGGATCCGTTGAGCGAAGCCGACCCGGAAGAAATCCCGATCGACGATCTCGATCCGGCACGGCGGGAGCGGTGGGACTGCGAAGGCTGGATCCGCGCCGAACGCAGCAATTATCGCCGCTGGCTCGACGTCATGGCAAGGCTCGGACGCGTTCCCGAACCGGAGCGGTGTGCGGCAGCATTCGAAGATGTTCGATCGTGGTTCTCCGAGGCGGTCGAGGACTTGGATGCGGATGAGGATCAGGACGAGGAAGCGTTGCTCGACCGTCTGGCGGAGATCGTCGGCGGCGAGCTGGAGGCCGATCCGGACCCGGCCGAAGCAGTTTCATGCGAACCTTCCACTTCTTCCACTTCGTCCGATGAGGAGCGTCCCGGATAGGGCGGCCCTGCCTTCAAATCGCAGCCCGCCTCCGCTACAGGCCGCGCTTTCCCGCCGCAGGAATTGAAATGACCGTCTACGCCCGCTTCGCCGCGCATATCGATGCCGTCCTCGACGCGCTCGAGGACGAAGGCGCGCTGGCGGCCGGGCTCGACCGCGGCGCGATCGCGGTCGAACCGCCGCGCGACGCCGCGCACGGCGATCTCGCCACCAATGCCGCGATGGTGCTGGCGAAGCGCGCCGGCACCAATCCGCGTGTGCTCGCCGGCCTGATCGCGCCCAGGCTCGAGGCGCTCGACGAGGTGACGGGGGTCGAGGTCGCCGGTCCCGGCTTCATCAACCTGCGCCTCAGCCCGCTCGTCTGGCGCGAGGAGCTCAAGACCATCCTCGCCGGAGCCGCCGCGTACGGACGCCTGGCGGTCGGCGCCGGCACGCGCGTCAACGTCGAATATGTCTCGGCCAACCCGACCGGGCCGATGCACATGGGCCACTGCCGGGGAGCGGTGGTCGGCGACGCGCTCGCCAGCCTGCTCGAACATGCGGGCTTCGCCGTCACCCGCGAATATTATGTCAACGATGCCGGGGCGCAGGTCGACGTCCTCGCTCGCTCCGCGCACCTCAGGTACCTCGAAGCGCTCGGACGGCAGATCGGCGAGATCCCGGAAGGCCTCTATCCCGGCGACTATCTGAAGCCCGTCGGCATGGCGTTGGCGGCCGAGTTCGGCGAGGCCTATGCAGACGAGCCCGAGCCGGTCTGGCTCGAAACGTTCCGCCGCCGCACGGTCGCGGCGATGCTTGACCTGATCCGGGCGGACCTCGCCAAGCTCGGCGTCCACCACGATCGGTTCGCATCGGAGGCGGAGGTGCAGCAATCGGGCGCCGTCGAGAGCGCCTTCGCGCTGCTGGGCGAAAAGGGGCTGGTCTATACGGGCAAGCTGCCGCCGCCCAAGGGCAAGCCGGTCGATGATTGGGAAGCGACCGAGCTCCTCCTCTTCCGATCGACCGAGTTCGGCGACGACCAGGACCGGCCGATCAAAAAGTCGGACGGCAGCTGGACCTATTTCGCGGCCGACACCGCCTATCACATGCAGAAGCTCGAAGCCGCGGACGAGCTGATCAACGTCTGGGGCGCCGACCATACCGGCACCGTCAAGCGCACCCAGGCGGCGGTCCAGGCTCTCGCCGGCCGGCCCGCGCTCGACGTCAAGCTCGTCCAGATGGTGCGGCTGTTGCGCGGCGGCGAGCTGGTCAAGATGTCGAAGCGCTCGGGCAGCTTCGTCACCCTCGCCGAAGTGGTCGAGGAGGTCGGCAAGGACGTCGTGCGCTTCACCATGCTGACCCGCAAGAACGACGCCCAGATGGACTTCGACTTTGCCAAGGTGGTCGAGGCATCGAAGGACAATCCGGTCTTCTACGTCCAATATGCCCATGCCCGCATCCGCTCGCTGCACCGCCGTGCGGCGGAGGAGGGGATCGACCTGCCGGCCGAACCCGATCTCGCCTTGCTCGACGAGGAGGAGCTGGCGCTGGTCCGCCTCGCGGCGCAGTTCCCGCGCATCGTCGAGAGCGCGGCCCTGGCGCACGAGCCGCACCGGATCGCCTTCTACCTCTACGACCTCGCCGCCGCCTTTCACCAATATTGGAACAAGGGTAACGACGATTCTTCGCGGCGTTTCCTCCTGGCACAGAATCCGGCGCTCAGCGGCGCGCGTATGGCCTTGGCCGATGCAATCGGGCAGACTGTGAGGAACGGCCTCTCGATCATGGGCGTCGAGCCGGCCGAGGAGATGATCTGAGATGACCGACGCGCGCACCGACTTGGACGACGGCGATCGCCTTCCCTGGCTGGAGGCGGTCGAGGAGGAGAATGCCGGCGAGGGCCCGTCGGCGCTGAAGCTGATCGCCGCGGTGGTGATCGGCCTGGTCGCGATCGGCCTGGTCGTCGGCGGCCTGTTCTGGCTCGGCAATCGGGGCGAGGGCGGCGGCGCAGGCGACGGCGAGGCCGAGCTGATCGAGGCTCCCGAAGGGGCGTACCGCGTCGCTCCCGGCAATGCCGGCGGCATGCAGGTGGAGGGGCAGGGCGACACCGCCCACAAGGCCTCGGAGGGCCAGCAGCCGCAGGGCAATCTGTCGATGCGCGTCCCCGAGGCGCCGATCGCGGGCCAGCCCCCGGCTGGTCCCGCCCAGCCGGCGGCTCCCGCCGCGGGCCGGCCCAAGGCCCCTGCTGCCCCCGCGGCGCCGGCGCCGGCGCCGGCGGTCCCTTCCGGCCCCGCCATCCAGCTCGGCGCCTTTTCGAGCCAGGCGGCGGCGCAGAACGCCTGGCGCAACATGTCGACGCGCTTCCGCTATCTCGCGCCGCTCACCCATTCGGTCGCGCCGGTCCAGGCGGGCGGACGGACGCTCTATCGCCTGCGCGCCAGCGGCCCCGGCTCGGCCGACGTCTGCCGCCGCCTCCAGGTCGCCGGCGAGGCCTGCGTCGTCGCCCGGTGACGCTGGCCGCGATTTTCGGACTTTCAGGGCCCGCTCTCACCTCTGACGAGCGGGCCCTTTTCCGTTCGGCGGATCCGGCCGGCTATATCCTCTTCGGCCGCAATTGCATCGATCCGGCGCAGCTGCGCGCGCTCACCGGCGATCTGCGCGAGCTCCACGGCCGCGACCGGCTCCTCATCCTGGTCGACCAGGAAGGCGGCCGCGTCGCCCGCCTGCAGCCGCCGCACTGGCCCCCATTTCCGCCCGCCGCCGCCTTCGCCAGGCTGTACGACAAGGCGCCGATGACCGCGATCGAGGCGGCGCGCGCCAACGCCGCGGCGATGGGAGCGGTGCTCGCCGAGGCCGGAATCACTGTGAATTGCGCGCCGGTCCTCGATCTTGCCCGGGACGGCGGCCACGCCATCGTCGGCGACCGGTCCCTGGGCGCCGAGCCGATGCAGGTCGCCGCGCTCGGCCGGGCAGTCCTCGACGGGCTCGCCCTGAGCGGCGTGCTCGGCTGCATCAAGCACATGCCGGGCCACGGCCGCGCCGGCGCCGACAGCCACAAGGAGCTGCCGGTCGTCGATGCCGACCGAGAGGAGCTGGAGGAGGATTTCGCGCCGTTCCGCAGCCTGGCGAAGCGCGCGGCGATCGGCATGGTCGCCCACATCGTCTACACCGCGCTCGACCGCGAACGAGCGGCGAGCGTATCTCCCAAGCTGATCGCCGATACGATCCGCGGCGATCTCGGCTTTGCCGGCCTGCTTCTTTCCGACGACATCGCGATGGATGCGCTGAGCGGCCCCGGCGCCGACCGCGCCCGCGCCGTCGTCGCCGCCGGCTGCGACCTCGCGCTCCATTGCTCGGGCGTGCTCGCCGACATGGAGACGGTCGCGGCCGAGCTGTCCGATATGAACGCAGGGGCAAGCGAGCGCCTCGCACAAGTCGTCGCCGCCATCGCCGTGCCGGCGCCCGCCGCCGACGTTGCGGCGCTGGCGGCCAAGCGCGACGCGCTGCTCGCGTGAAGCGCCTGCTCGAATGGCTGCTGTTCCCGCGGGTGCGCCTCGACGAGGCGCAGCTCGAGCGGGCACTCCGCGGCAAGACGGTGGTCGTCACCGGCGCCAGCTTCGGGATCGGCGAGGCGGCGGCGCGGATCATGGCGCGCGGCGGCGCTCGCGTCGTGCTGGTCGCGCGCACCGCGGAGAAGCTCGAGGCGCTCGCCGCCGAAATTCGCGCCGCCGGCGGCGATGCCGAAGCACTACCCGCGGACCTGACCGACGCCGCTTCGGTCGAGGCGCTGGCGCAGCGCATCGCGGCCCTCCCTGTCGACATCGTCCTCAGCAATGCCGGCAAGTCGATCCGCCGGCCTTTGTTCGAATCGATCGACCGGTTCCACGACGCGACGCGGACGATCGGGGTCAATTATCTCGGACCGGTGCGAGTCCTGCTGGCTGCAATTCCCGGCCTCGTCGAGCGAAGGGGGCAGATCGTCAACGTCTCGGCGGCGAACGTCCTGCTCCTGCCGGCACCGTACTGGGCGTCCTACCAGGCGTCGAAGACGGCAATGGACCAGTGGCTGCGCGCGGCCGCTCCCGAGCTTCGCGCCCGCGGGGTCGCGGTGACCTCGATCTATCTTCCTCTCGTCCGGACCCGGATGATCGCCCCGACCAGGATCTACGCCGAGGCACCGGCGATGGCGCCCGAGGAGGCGGCGCGGCTGGTCGTGTGGGCCATGCTGACGCGGCGCAAATGGTGGACGCCCTGGTGGCTGCCGCCCGCCCATCTCGCCTCGGCTTTGTTCCGGCGGCCGTGGGAGGCGGTGGCCGGGCGGCAGCAGCGCAAGCGGCTCGGGCGATGAGGGCAGGCCCCTCCCGCCGCTGGATCCTCGACCGGCTGGTCGCCTCCGGGCTGCTGACGCCGGCCTCGCTCGGCGCCTTCGCCGCTACTGCAGCCGGGAACGGGGTCAATCTCGGCTCGCTGCTGCGCTTCGCCGCGCGCCGCTACGGCACCGCCGTCGCACTCGACGACAACGGCGGTGCTCTGACCTTCGCCGAGCTCGCCGCTCAGTGCGAGCAGATGGCGGCGGCGCTGCGGGACGCGCACGGCATCGGCCGCGGCGACGTCGTCGGCATCCTCTGCCGCAACGGCGCCGGCCTCGTCCGCGGCGTCTTCGCGGCGGCGCGGCTCGGCGCGCGCGTGACGTTGCTCAACCCCGAAATGGCGAAGCCGCAGCTCGGGGCCCTGATCGAGCGCCACCGCATCCGGCTGGTCATCGCCGAGGCGGGCACGGCGGCGCTGCTCGATGGCGCCGTCCTCCTCGCCGATGATCTCCTCGCCGCTTCCCCCGCCGCCTACCGCCCTCTGCCGCGGGTCAATGGCGGCGAGCTCGTCGTGCTGACCGGCGGCACCACCGGCGCCCCCAAGGCGGCGGCGCGCAAACCTTCGCCGCTCGCCTTCGCCCGCCTCTTCCTCCACCTCGTCGCCGCGCTCGGGCTCGACCGATACCGCGCGGCTTTTGTCGGCGTGCCCCTCTTCCACGGCTACGGCATCGCCGCCTTCCTCGTCGCCTTGACCCTCGGCCGCACCGTCCATCTGACGCCGCGCTTCGACGCGGGGCGGGCCTGCGCGCGGATCCGGGACGGGGAGATCGAGGCGGCGGTGGTCGTGCCCTCGATGCTGCGCCGGATGCTCGCCGCGCCCGCGGAGCTCGGCTCGCTGCGCTGCGTGATCTCGGGCGGCGCGGCTCTGCCCCCTGCGCTCGCGGCCGAAACGCGCGCGCGCCTGGGGGACGTCCTGTTCAACCTCTACGGCACCAGCGAGGGCGGCGTCGCAGTCTTCGCCGCGCCCGCCGACCTCGCCGAGGCGCCGGACACGATCGGGCGCGAGATCTGGGGCGTGCGCGTGACGGTGCGCGGCGAGGACGATGCGCCGGTAGCGGACGGAATTCCTGGCCGCCTCTGCGTCGAAAGCAGCGCGGCGATCTCGCGCCGCGGCTGGATCGAGACCGGCGACATCGGTTTGCGCGACCCGACGACCGGCCGCCTGTTCGTGCGCGGCCGCACCGACGACATGATCGTCTCGGGCGGCGAGAACGTCAGCCCCTGGGAAGTCGAGACGGTGCTTGCGGCCCACCCGGAGGTCCGCGAATGCGCCGCGGTCGGCGTCCCCGACGAGGAGTTCGGCCAGCGCCTCGTCGCCTTCGTGGTGCCGCGCGCGGGCGACGCCGTGACGCCCGACATCCTCTCCGCCTGGCTCGCCGACCGCCTCGCCCGCTACCAGCGACCGCGCGGCATCGAGATCGTCGGGGAACTCCCGCTCACCCCGATCGGCAAGGTCGACAAGCGCGCTTTGGCGGCCTTGGTCCGCCATCCACAGGAAAGTGCCGCCGCCCCCTTCGCATCCTCTCCGGGTCCGCTAGGATGACGGCCGTGGAGTGGGACGAATCCTTCGAAGCGCAGCCCGAGGTGCGCGAGGCGGACCGGCTGACGCTCGACCTCGACGGCTGGGAAGGACCGCTCGATCTGCTGCTGACGCTGGCGCGCTCGCAGAAGGTGGACCTGGCGAAAATCTCGATCCTCGCTCTGGTCGAGCAATATCTCGCCTTCATCCAGGACGCCAGGAAGCTCAAGCTCGAGATCGCGGCCGATTATCTCGTCATGGCGGCCTGGCTCGCCTACCTCAAATCCTGCCTGCTCTTGCCCAAGGACCCGGGGGCCGACCCGAGCCCCGAGGAGCTGGCGATGCGGCTGCAGCTCCGGCTCCAGCGGCTGTCGGCGATGCGCGAGGCCGGGGCGCGGCTGCTGGCGCGCGACCGGCTCGGGCGGGACGTGTTTCCGCGCGCCGCGCCGGAGGGCCTCAAGGTGGTGAGGAAGGCCGCCTGGCAGGCCGATCTCTACGACCTCATCGCGGCCTACGGCCTGGTGCGGGCGCGCAGCGAGCCCGCCTTCCACATCGTCGCGCGGCGGCCGGTGATGACGCTGGACGAGGCGCTGCACCGGGTCGAGCGGCTGATCGGGACGCAGCTCGACTGGACCCGGCTGGAGGCCTTCCTGCCGGCGACGCAGGACGCGGAATATCGCCGTTCGGCGCTCGCATCGAGCTTCGTCGCCGCGCTCGAGCTCGCTCGTCTGGGCAAGCTGGAAATCGGTCAGGACGGGCCGTTCGAGCCCCTCTTCGTGAGGGCGGCCGCATGAGCCACATTCCGGACCATCTGCGCGCGGTAGAGGCGGCCTTGTTCGCCAGCGCCGAGCCGCTCACGCCAGCCGACATCGCCGCCCATGTCGGCCCCGACGTCGACGTCAAGGAGGCGCTGGCCGAGCTCGCCGCTTTCTACGACGGGCGCGGCATCGAGCTGGTCGAACGCGGCAAGGCCTGGCATTTCCAGACCGCGCCTGATCTCGCCCACATCTTGCGGCCCGAGCGCGAGGAGAGCCGGCGCCTCAGCCGGGCCGCGGTCGAGACGCTGGCGATCATCGCCTATCACGAGCCCGTCACCCGCGCCGAGATCGAGGCGATCCGGGGCGTCCAGATTTCGAAGGGCACGCTCGACGTGCTGATGGAAGCCGGCTGGGTCCGTCCCGCCGGGCGGCGCGAGGCGCCCGGGCGGCCGCTTACCTTCGCCACCACCCAGACCTTCCTCCAGCATTTCGGCCTCGAGAGCCGCCGCGATTTGCCCGGCATCGAGGACCTCAAGGCGGCCGGCCTGCTCGACCCGATCGACGCCGCGATGGAGCAGCTCGGCGCCGCGGGCGAGCTGGAACTGGAAAGTGCGGACGAAGAAGACTAGGGTCCAGCCCCGGCATCCGCAACGGCCGTGACGGAGCGGATTTTGGCGCAGGGGCAAGAAGTGAGGAGGGAGCGATGCCGTTGCATCGTGACCGACGAAGGACGCCGCCCTGCGTCAAAAGCCGCCCGCCGCTTCGCGGTCGCCCGGAGCGGACCGCTGGCCGCGTCGCTTGCTTGCGCGTAGCGCCGCTACGCGTCTGCGCCGCGCTCCTCGCCAGCGGACCGCTCCGGGCGATCCCGGCCATTGCGGATGCCGGGTCTGGGCCCTAGGTTCTCGTCCAAGGAGATTTCGAAATGGGTAGTTTCAGCATCTGGCACTGGCTGGTCGTCGCGATCGTTCTCCTGCTGCTGTTCGGCAAGGGCCGCTTCTCGGAGATGATGGGCGACGTCGCCAAGGGCATAAAGAGCTTCAAGAAGGGCATGACCGAGGACGAGGAAGCGGCGCAGGCGGCCCACAACGCCGCGCAGCAGCGCCGCCTCGCGGAGGGCCATGCCGCCGAGCCGCAGGTGATCACGCCGCAGCCGGGCGACGTCGCCGGCGGCGCCGCGCCCGCTCCCGTCGACCGCGCCGCGCCCGGCGCGGACGGCGTCCAGCGCTAGGCAGGCGCCGCCCCGGGGGAAACCATGTTCGGCATCGACAGCGCAGAGCTGCTGATCGTCGCGATCGTGGCTCTGGTCGTGATCGGGCCCAGGGACCTGCCCAGGGTGATGCGCTCCGTCGGCCACTGGGTCGGCAAGGCGCGCGGCATGGCGCGGCACTTCCGAACCGGCATGGACACGATGATCCGCGAGGCCGAGCTCGACGAGATGCAGAAGAAATGGGCGGCCGACAATGACCGCATCATGCGCGAGCATCCGATGCCCTCGGCCGATCCGGCGCCGCCGCCCCCGGCTCCGCCCGGTTCCGGCTTCGGCGCGCCCGCATCTGCCCTGACCCCGGAAGCCTCCCGCGACCGTCCGCCTCCGCCGGCGCCCCCACGGCGAGCCGCATCTCCGCCGCGGCGCAGCAGCGCGCCGCCGCCGCCCAAGCGGGATCTGCCGTGAGCGCTCCCGCCGCCGATCCGGAAGAGGGTCTCGATGAAACCAAGGCCCCGCTCCTCGATCATCTGATCGAGCTGCGGCGGCGTCTCGTCTGGTGCGCATTGGCGCTCGCCGTCAGCTTCGGCATCTGCTTTTATTTCGTCGACGCCATCCTCGCCGTGCTCGTCCAGCCGCTGGTCGAGGCCGGTCAGCGGCAGCTGATCGCGGTGGCCGTCTTCGAGCAATTTTTCGTGCGCATCAAAGTGGCCTTCTTCGGCGCGCTCATGATTTCGTTCCCGATCCTCGCGAGCCAGATCTGGCTCTTCGTTGCGCCGGGCCTGTATCGCAAGGAGAGGCGCGCCTTCCTGCCATTCCTGATCATGACGCCGTTCCTCTTCGCTCTGGGCGCCGCCCTCGCTTATTACGTCGCGATGCCGGTGGCGCTCCATTATCTCCTCAGCTTCGGGGGCGAGATCGGCGGCGTGCAACAGACGTCGCTGCCCGGCATCCAGAGCTATCTCGATTTCTCGACCCGCTTCATCTTCAGCTTCGGCGTCGCTTTCCTGCTGCCGGTTCTCCTGATGCTGCTCGAGCGCGCCGGGCTCGTCACCCGGGGTCAGTTGAAGCGCGGGCGGCGCTACGCGATCGTCATCGCCTTCATCATCGCCGCAGTGCTGACGCCGCCCGACGTCATCTCCCAGTTCCTGCTCGCGATCCCGCTCATCCTCCTTTACGAGCTCTCGCTGGTCGCGATCTGGGTCACGGAGCGCCGCCGCGGCCGTGCCCGGGCCGACGAAGCGGCCTGACGCGCCCAGGGAGAGAAAGATGCGCATGGTGATCGGAGCCGCGTTCGTTTCGCTGGACGGCGTGATGCAGGCTCCCGGCGGGCCGGAAGAGGATCCGACGGGCGGCTTCGCGCACGGCGGCTGGCTGTTCGACTATTTCGACGAGGCTGTGGGTCGGCGGATCGACGGAATATTCGCTGGCGACTTCGACCTTCTCCTCGGCCGGCGCACCTATGACATCTTCGCGGCCTACTGGCCGTTCGCGCGAGGCGAGAACGGGCCTCTGGGCGAGCGATTCGACCGCGCCGCGAAATATGTCGTGACACGCGGCGATCAGCGGCTCGATTGGCGCAACAGCCATCGCCTGCCGACCCTCGATGCGCTTGCCCAGCTCAAACGCGGCGACGGCGCCGACCTCGTCATCCAGGGCAGCTCCACCCTTTATCCGCCGCTGCTCGCCGCCGGCCTGATCGACAGGCTCCTCATCATGACATTCCCCGTCGTCCTCGGCGCCGGGAAGAGGCTGTTCGGCGACGGCACGGCCCCGCGGTCGATGCGCCTGGTCGACCACGAAGTGTCGCCGGGCGGAAACATCGTCGCCGTCTACGAGCCTCAGGGCGAGGTCGAGCCCGGCAGCTTCGCCACCGAAAAGCCGAGCGCGGCCGAGCTCGAGCGCCGCGACAAGATCGCTCGAGGAATCTGGTGAAACGCCCGCCCCGGACATGCGTTCGCTCTGATGAGGCTGGGCATAGCCAAGGAACAACGGACCCGTTACGAGCGTCTTTGAAACGACCCCGGGCCATGCCGGCGCGGGCAGCACCCAGGAGTTGACCCCATGTGGAATCTCATTCTCGCACTCATCATCGGGGGAATCATCGGCTGGCTGGCGAGCATCGTCATGCGCACCAATGCGCAGCAGGGGCTGGTGCTCAACATCGTCGTCGGCATCGTCGGTTCGCTGCTTGGCAGCTTCCTGCTCGGCGGCTTCTTCGGCGCCGAGGGCAACATCATGAACAGCCCGCTCAGCGTCCCGACCCTGCTCGCAGCCTTCGTCGGCGCCTTGATCCTGCTCGCCATCGTCAATCTGTTCACGCGCCGCTCGGTCCGCTAGCCCGCGTCCCGAGGGACGAGCGAAAGGCCCGCGGGGGGAACCGACCCCCGTGGGCCTTTTCGCACGCCGAACCGCTCCGTTGACGGGAAGCCGCGCCGAAAGCCTGATTCTATCCCCGATATCCCCGTTATCCACAGGCAGATTGATCCAGATTGCTCTGGTGCGAATCGATTAGCGCGGCCAATGTCCGAAGGCAGCCGGAGATCGGCCTTTCCGGAAACGGAGATGCGGATCGAAGGCAGTGGCCCAGAGGCCGAAGCGGCAAACCTTCGGGAATGCCGGGGAAGCCTGGAAGGCCGGGTGCGGAGAGGAAGAAGCGCGAGGCGGAGGTGAAAGCCCGAGCCGACCCCACTTTCCTCGAAGCGTCCAGCGGGACCGAAGTCTTCGGACGGAGGAACCGCGAAAGGGACGCGGCGAAGTTCGCTTCGACGCGACCCGGTCGGAACCAAGCGGAGTTCGCTCCAATTGGATCCGATGGGGAAGCCTCCAGAGCTTGCTCTGGGAGCCGACCTGGGAGACCGACGGAGCTTGCTCCTTCGGCGACCCAAAAGGGACCCGTAGAAGTTCGCTTCAACGGGCAGCCCTGGGAACCTCGAAGGTGCTTCGGTGCCGGCTGAGGAACCCGAAAGGGAACCGACCGAGGCCGAAAGGCCTCGGCCGGAACCCGCTCCAAGGTACGACGCCAAGCCCTCACCGGCGCGGCGCACCGGCCGCGGACAGTGGGGGTTGGCAGCAATGCCAGCCCCCATTCGCGTTTGCGGTCCTAAACGTCGTGCGCGCGTTGGCGCCCCTTCGTAAGTCGCCCTCCGCAACCGCGCGGTGGACATTCCAAGCGCCTGTCCTCAAGCCGGCCGATGGACGGATCAGCCACCCGCTCCGATGCCGGGCGGCCGTGGATCAGGCGGCGAGCGGCCGGCCGGTGCCGGGGGCGATCTTGAGCGCCTCGCCCAGCCAGGCGCGCGGGGCCTTGCCGTAATGGCGCCGGAAGGCATGGCAAAGCGAGACCGAATCGGAGTAGCCGGCGATCTCGGCCGCCTCCGCGATCGTGCCCTCGTCCTGGGCGAGAAACGCGGCTGCGCGGGCGAGGCGTAGCGAGCGGTGATAGGCGATGGGCGGCCGGCCGAAGGCCAGCCGGAAGAAGCGAGCGAGGTGGAATTGCGAAAGGGCGGCGACGGCGGCGAGCTCGCCGAGCGTCACCGAGCGGCTGTCGTTTGCATGGAGGAAGCCGCGCGCGCGCTCCAGCCGCTGGAACAGCGATTGCCGCGTCGAAGCCTTGACCACCTTGAGCGATTCGATGGCGGCGCGGCTGTCGGCGAGCGGCTCGCGGACCGCGGCGCCGGCGCGGGCGACGATGCCGGGCGCGAGTGCATCGCCCTTCGAAATATCGCGCGCGATCGCCCGGCCATAATGTTCGAGGGTGCGACCAATCGCGCTGGTATGTGCCGACAAGACCAGGGCGCGGCCGAGCACCGGATCATGACCCTCGGCGCCGCCGGCCCCGTACCAGCCGTCCGGGAGGCTTAGGCAAAGCCCGATGGTTTCCACTTTGTTGGTTCCCAGGCACGGGGCGCCGGCGTCCAGATAGAGGAACTGGCCCGGCTCGACCCGAAGCGAGCGGCCGTCGATCTGGTAGATCTCCTCGCCGTGGAGCACCATCTTGAGCGAGGGCGCGGCCGCGCCGATGACGGTCCGTCCCGGGGCCAGCTTCGAAAGAACAAGGCGCCCGTCCGGGCTTGCCGGCCTTGGCGAATCCATGTGCTGGTCGAGGACCGAAAAAGCGGCGGTCACGTCTGTCTATCCCTCCTGCAGACGCCAGTTACACATGTCGCACCTTAACGGCTGCTGACAGTCCGCGGCGAGGCAGGCCGGTGCCCGGGGTCCGTCCCTGCGGGTGGGGAAGGCATGGCGACCCTGGTCCCGCGCCGTGCGGCGCGGCTGCATCGGGACGTGGTGCGTGCAGACCAAAAAAAGCGCCGCCCGAAGGCGGCGCCGGAGCTTGCTAGGGAATCGTGAGCCGAAGGCTCAGCAATTGTTGTCGACGCCGTCCACGCAGTCGGTAGTGGAATCGACGTCATTCGCGGCGCCGCGGAGAGTGTTGCACGCCGAGAGGACGAGACCCGAGGTCAGGGCCGCGATTACGAGGAGCTTCTTCATCTGCCGTCTCCCGAAAAGGCTCCGGGCGGAAACTGGCACCGGAGCCGGCGTCGGATAAATGCCCGCCGCAGCTTCATTGTTCCGCGCAGGCGGGAAAGCGTCGTCCGCCAAGCGGGGAAGCTTCAGTGGTGGAAGGAACGGCCCGAGCCCGAAAAAGTTGAGCCCGGAGGCGCTACCGGGGGGGGGAGGTTAGCGCGTCCGGGCTCATTTTCTGGATAGCGAGAGCGGGGGGGCAAAAGGTCACTATCCGAACTGCACAACGAGGGAAGGCCGGGGCGGTTCCCGCGCGTTTCGAAAAAAATCGCACTCGACGAAAAAATTCCGGCAACCGGTCGCCAGCGGAGCGTTCTTCGGACGGCGCAAGGAGACAAGAGCATGGCCAAGCCCCCCAATACGACGCCGCACAGCGACATAGACGGCGTCCACCGCGACCAGAAAAGGAACACCGACGCTGCCATCGAGGCAGGCGAGACCGCTGCAAATCTCGCCCTCGCGCGCGGAGAGTCGAAGGGCAAGCCGCCCCATACTGACGCAAAGGGCCGCAACGAGCCCGACTGAGCCTTTCGGCGCCACTCCAATAGGCCTATGCTCGCCCTCGCCGGCCGGCCGTCGATCCGGGCGCCGACCACTGGGGGGACCGCGCTCCCTCCGTCGATGCTGAGGGGTGCATCATGACCTTTTCGAAACGTCCTGCCGCAATGCGAGCCGTGCTTGGTGCCTGTGCCGCGGCAGCCCTCGCGCTCGGCCTTTCCGGCTGCGATCGGCAGCCCGAAGCGGAGGCGGACGCCAATCGCGCCGCTTCCCAGGCAGCGGCGAACAAGGTCGCGCCAAGCTCGGCGGCGAAAGAGGATTCCGCTTCGCCCAGCGCCGCCGGCCGCATCCTGTACCTCGCGCCGAACGGCCTCGCAGCGGGAGAGCGGGGACTGCACGCGTCGAACCTTTATGCGTTCGGCCTGCCGCGCGAGCAGGCGATAGCGCCGGTCTCGGCGATCCTGGGGCGGCCGACGGCGACACAGCGCAACGAGACCTGCAGCAGCGGCCCGATGGAGATCGTGCGCTGGGGCGGATTCGGCATGAACTTCCGCGGCGGCAGGTTCGTGGGCTGGTCGCAGCAGGGCCCGGCCGCGACGCCGCCGCTACAGACCGAGTTGGAAGTGGGAATCGGGTCGCGCCGGGACGAGCTCAATCCCAATGACGGCCCCGAGCCCGTCGTGCGGCGGACGTCTCGTGGGCTCGCCTTCGACGTCGACGGATTGGAGGGCCTCCTGTCCGGGCCCGGAGCGGCCGCTCGCGTCACATTGCTCCACGCCGGCCAGAATTGCTTTCCGCCAAGGAGCGGGGCCCTCGGCTGAGCGGCGACCGGGGCGCTCAGTGCTCGGCGCGGTCGACGACGGCGATGCCGACCGAATAGCGGCCGCGCTCGTTGTCGCGTTCGAGCGTGGAGCGCAGCTGCCGTGACAGGCCGGTGACGATCCGGTCGAACCGCTCGAACAGCTTCGCGTCGCAGCGAATCTCGCCGGCAAGCGCATCCGATTCGATGGCAAGCGCGGCGTGCTTGGGCCCGTCGCCCTCGAGCGTGATCGAGGCCCAGGTCGCGCCGCACAGCATGCCGAACTCGATGATCTCGGTGACGAGAAAGGCGACCGAGACCGCCACGTCCTGGGTGCCGTAGAAGGGCTCGACGTCGAGCCGGATCTGCATGTGCGAGGCCGAGGCCGGCGCGGTCGCGCGCAGATTGGCCGCGAGTTCGGAGATCAGCGAGCGCAGCGCCACCCCGCGATTCTCCTCGAGCTCCGCAAAATGGTTGCGGTGGACGACGGCCAGCGCATCGACCCGGCGCTGGATCGAGGCATAGGCCGCGGCGACGTCCTCGCTGATTGCGCCGCGGGCGTGGAGATTGAGCAATGAGGCGACGACCTGCAGGTTGTTCTTCACCCGGTGATGGACCTCGCGCACGAGGCGAGTCTGCCGCTCCACGGCGGCTTCGAGTTCCGCTTCGTGGCGGGCGACGGTGCGCGTGACGGCGTCGAAGGCCTGGCCCAATTCGTCGATCTCGCGGGCAGGAGAGCCGAAAGCCGAAAGATCCCCGACGCGGCCGCCGGGTCGGTAGCCGGCGACTGCGCGCTGCATGCGGCCGAGCGGCCGCAGCAGCAGCCTGTCGACGATCCACCAGCCGATGCCGGCGGCGAACAGCAGCATCAGAATCGGCAGCAGGATCATCAGCAGCTCGGCGGCGGTGACAGGCGACAGGGCCGTGCGTAGCCGCAACATCAGGCCGCCGGCGACGCGACGCTCGAGCGCCAGCTCGCGCTGGAGGGCGCCGGCCTCGCCGCCGCGGCGCAGCGGCATGACGCTCCCGCCCTGGGCGAGGTCGAGATCATAGGGTTCGGAGCCCTGGACGCCGGATCCGACCAATTGGCCCAGATCCTCGCGCCGAAACTCGCCGGTGCCCTCGAGGTTGCCGCTCTCGTCGACGAGGATGAAATGCAGCAGGCTGCCGTCCGGGCTGATCTCGAGGCGCGAGCCGCGGCTGTCGAGCAGCGCGAGATCCTCGGGCGGTGCGTAGCCGGGCGAGGCGCAGAGGAGGCGGCCCCCGGGTGCGAAAATGGCATAACGGGCCGGGGCAATCTGCAGCGGAGCGAGTCGCTCGATCGTGCGGCCGCAGAGCCCCGCGCCGCCAGGTGCCGAGGCGAGGGCGGGCGCCGAAGCGCGGATGACGGTGGCAGCGCGGCCGACGGCGACGTTGAGCCGCTGCGCACTTCGGTCGAGCACCGCGCGCATCTCGACTTCGCTTTGCGACCAATTCTCTCGCGCGCTGTAAAGCGACGCCGAAACGGCCACGATGCCGAGCGGGAGCAGCCCGGCGCCGAGGATAAGCAGCATCTTCAATCCGGTGGACAAAGCCCGCCAGCGCGCAGCGATCGAGCCTATGTTATCGTCAGTCACCCGCTTCGAACGTCTCCGCGCGCGGTCCTATCCAAGCTTTCCGAGCAAATCGAGCATTTCGGGCGGAATATCTTCGTCGAGCGTGCGCTGATAGGCGCTGCGAAGCGCGTTCCCGACTTCGGGAATCGGCTGATTCTTCTTTCGCTTCAGCATCGTTCGGGGAGTATCGCCGCCCACCTGTGCAGCGGCCTTACGCTGGCGACCGCCGTCTTTCTCGTCCGCAAAGCTCAACTGGCCAACCCCTCACACGGCCACCGCCGTGCCCGCTCTCGTTTCTCGAGCTCCACCGGACCGGCTTCAGCGCCGCCGTCCCCGCCGGACAGACCCCATGGTTCGCCGGGCGAAATAATCCCCGATCGCGGCCATGGAAACAAAAAACTTAGCCAATGGTTCCATGCCCGGGCGCGGCGTGCGGCCCATTTTTCCGCGCGCATCCGCCGCCGTTTCGGTCGCGTACCGGCGGGCTTGCAATGCGGGGTACGGCCAATCCATAGGCGCCCGAGACAAGATAGGAGTCGTAAACCACATGTCGCTTGGCCAGGAACTCGCGCCGCATCTTCCATTCCTTCGCCGCTATGCGCGCGCGCTGACGGGGAGCCAGGGGCATGGCGACGCCTTTGTCCGCGCAACCCTCGAAGCGATCGTCGCATCGCCGGCCGACTTTCCACGGGACGTCGACCCGCGGCTGGGCCTCTACCGCACGTTTCACGCCATCTGGTCCTCGGCCAATATCGAAGAGGACCCGAACGACAGTGACGGCGACGATCCGGAAGCGATCGCCAAGGCGCGACTCGCCCGGATCACCCCGCTCTCCCGGCAAGCTCTGCTGCTCACCGCCATGGAAGGCTTCACTTCCGAGGATGCAGGCTATCTCATCGGCGCCCAGCCCGAGGAGGTCGATGCCTTGGTTCGCGAGGCGCTGGAGGAAATCGAACGTCAGACCCGCGCGGAAGTTCTCATCATCGAGGACGAGCCGATCATCGCCATGGACATCGAGACGATCGTCCGCGACCTCGGCCACAACGTCACCGGCGTCGCCGTTACTCGCGACGAGGCGGTAGCGCAGGCGATGGCGCGACGGCCGGGCCTGGTCCTTGCCGACATCCAGCTCGCCGACGACAGTTCGGGCATCGATGCGGTGAAGGATATCCTCCAGGAATTTCAGGTGCCCGTGATTTTCATCACCGCCTTCCCGGAGCGGCTGCTGACCGGCGAACGCCCGGAGCCGACTTTCCTCATCACCAAGCCCTTTCAGCGCTCGACGGTAAAAGCGGCGATCGCCCAGGCGCTGTTCTTCGACACCGCGACGATTCCGGCCTGAGCGGAACCGGGGAGAAAAGCGGGCGTTCCCCGCCTGTAACGAATGGAACCGGCGAGGGGATCACAGCGCGCCATGAATGACGGCCCGGAACATATCACAACGACCGAAGCCCGCGCGGGCGCAACGCCCAAGATGGCTCGATATGCCCTTGGATGGGGCCTGGTCCTCGTGCTGATCGCATTTGCGCTGATCTTGTTCATCTGGTCCTGACCCACTAGCTTGCAGAAGACCGGCGCGGGACCGCGCGCCGCCTTTCGCATGATCATTCGTTTGTTTGAGTAGAATCGGGGGCCTGATGGCGGGCGAGCAGCCGGCGGAGTTGGACGAAGCGGAGAACGGCGAAGCGCCCGCCTTCGAGCCCGTTCCGCTGCCCGATGACGAGTTCAAGGACCAGCTCGCGCAGGTCATTCCGCATTTGCGCGCCTTCGGGCGGTCTTTGTCCGGAAGCCGCGACCTTGCCGACGATCTCGTCCAGGAGACGTTGCTGAAGGCCTGGGCGGCGCGCAAGCGCTTCCAGGCAGGCACCAACATGCGCGCCTGGACCTTCATCATCCTGAGAAATCTTTTCCTCAGTCAGATGCGCCGCGCCCGCTTCAAGGGCGATTGGGACGAATTGACGGCGTCGAAGCTACTCGCCGCGCCGGCCAGCCAGGACCGCCATGTCGAGCTCTCCGACATGCAGCGCGCGCTCCTGCACCTGCCGCAGCCGCAGCGCGAGGCCCTCATTCTGGTCGGTGCCGGCGGCTTCGCCTACGAGGAGGCCGCCGAGATCTGCGGCTGCGCGGTCGGCACGATCAAGAGCCGCGTCGCTCGCGGCCGCGTCGCGCTCGAGAATTTGCTCGCCGAGGGTAAGCTCCCCTCGCGCCGCGACCATGAAACCGACCCGAACCAGACCGCGCTCCAGTCGATCATGAGCGAGGTCGACGACCTCTCGAAGGATCGCGACCCCCGTCCCGGCGACTTCGACGACTGACGCGACGGCGAAAATGGAGCCCAATAGCCCTCATGCCGGGCTTGATTCGGCATGCACCGGTTGCTTGATCAGCGCCGGCAGAAAGGCCGACCCCGGATCAAGTCCGGGGCGACATTTTTTAGATTGTGAGAGCGGCCGGACAGGCGCGGCCTCGCGCGCTTTCAGTCCAGGCGGGCGAGGAGGGTCTCGAACGCCTTCAGGGAACGGACTTCGCCGTCCATCTGGAACGCCTGGCGCAACGCGTTGCCGACGCCGGCGTGAACGGTGGGCGGCGCCACCTTCACGAACCGCCTTGCCGGGGCATTGGTCATCGATTCTCGTTTCGAGTTCAGTGTATCCACGCTGCAACAACTCATTTTGCGGGCGCGGGTTGCAATGATTGCGGCCCCCGAACGTCTTGGGCGGCGGCTGTTGTATGAAGGAAACACAAAGTAAACAGAAGATTAACCGGGCGCTCGACCGCGCCCGCGCGCACTCGCCCTATCTTCGCCAGCAGCTCGCCGCGCGCCCAGAGGTTTCCGCGGCGCTGGAGTCCGGATCGCTCGCGGATGCGCTTGCCGCGGCGCGGGCAGAAGGTGCAGACGAACTCGATTCGATGGCCGCCATGCGGCGCAAACGCAACGGGCTCTCGCTCGCGCTCGGCATTGGCGACCTTGCCGGGCTGCTTACTCTGGACGAAGTGGTGTCGAACCTGTCGGCGCTGGCCGACCGCTGCCTCGATCAAGCGGTGGCGGCGGCGATCGCCGAGCGGACAGCTGGCGAGGCGGCGCGCGGGTTTGCGATCATCGGCCTCGGCAAGCTCGGCTCGAACGAACTCAATTATTCCTCGGACGTCGACATCCTGTTCCTGTTCGATCGCGCTCGCCTACCGCTCCGGCCGCGAGAGGACGCCGCCGAGGCCGCGGTCCGGATCGGCAAACGCGTCGCCGAGATGCTCCAGAAGAGGACGGAAGACGGGTTCGCGTTCCGGGTGGATTTGCGGTTGAGGCCTTCGCCGGAAGTGACGCCCATTGCGCTCCCGGTCGAGGCGGCGATCGGCTATTACGAATCCTCAGCCCTGCCCTGGGAGCGCGCGGCCTATATCAAGGCGCGCTTCGTCGCCGGCGATCCGGAGCTCGGGCGCTACTTCCTCGAGGCGATCGACCCCTTCGTCTGGCGCCGCAGCCTCGATTTCGGCGCGATCGGCGAGATGCAGTCGATCACGCGGCGAATCCGCGACCATTATGCCCAGGGCCAGGCCTTCGGCCCCGGCTACGACCTGAAAAGGGGCCGCGGCGGCATTCGCGAGGTCGAGTTCTTCGCCCAGATCCACCAGCTCATCCATGGCGGCAGGGAGAAGGCGCTGCGCGTCCCGGCGACGGTCGCCGCCCTCCGGGCCCTGCGCGAAGCCGGCCGGATCGCGCCGGACGAGGCCGAAGCCTTGTGCGGAAGCTACCGGCTGCTCCGCACCGTCGAGCACCGCCTGCAGATGGTCGACGACCGACAGACGCACCAGCTGCCGACGAGCGCCGCGGAGCTCGACAATGTCGCGCGGCTGCACGGGCTCGAGGACGGCGAGGCGCTGCTCGCACTCGTCCAGCCTGCCGTCACGCGCGTGGCCCAGGCCTATGACGCCCTCGACACGAGCGAGGGCGACCTCCTCCCCGAAGGCGCCGAGCCGCTCGAGGCCCGGCTGGCGGCCGCAGGGTTCGACGACGCGTTGGCGGCGCGGCTGCGAGTCGAAGGCTGGCGCTCGGGCAAGGTGCGCGCGCTCCGCAGCCCGCCGGCGCGCTCGGCGTTCGAGGCGATGCTGCCGGTGCTCGTCGAGGCGTTCGGCGCCGCGCCCGATCCGACGCGGGCGATGAACCGCTTCGACCAGCTCGTCGAGCGCCTCCCCACCGGCGTCAATTTCTTCCGCCTGCTCGAAGCGCAGCCCGCCCTCGCCCGGATCCTCGCCACCATCCTCAGCCACGCCCCCGTCCTCGCCGAGCAGCTCGGCCGCCGTGCCGAGCTGCTCGATACCCTGATCGACGCCAGCGCCTTTGCAGACGCGCCTTCGGTCGAGGCGCTGGCCGCCGACTTCCGCAGCTCGGAACGCGAAGGCGAGGACTATCAGCTGGTGCTCGACCGCGTGCGGCGGCGAGTCAACGAACGGCGCTTCGCGCTCGGCGTCCAGCTCGTCGCCGCCCACAGCGATCCGATCGAGGTCGCCGAGGCTTATTCGCGCGTCGCCGAGGCGGCGATCAACGTCCTTGCCGATGCGGCCGTCGCGGAGTTCGAGGCGCTGCACGGCCGCGTGCCGGGCTCTGAGCTCCTCATCCTCGGCCTCGGGCGTCTCGGCGGCGAGGCGCTGACCCATGCCTCCGATCTCGACCTCGTCTATCTGTTCAGCGGCACCCACGATGCCGAAAGCGACGGCCCCAGGCCGCTGCGCGCGACCGACTATTTCAATCGCCTCGCGCCGCGCGTCACCGCCGCTTTGAGCGTGGCGACGGCGGCCGGCCCGCTCTACGACGTCGACACCCGCCTGCGCCCGTCCGGCACCGACGGCATGCTTGCCATTTCGGTCGAGACCTTCGCGCGCTACCAGCGCGAGCAAGCCTGGACCTGGGAGCATATGGCGCTGCTTCGCGCCCGCCCGGTCTACGGCACGGCGGCTGCCCGCGCGGCGCTGCGCGAGGAGATCCTGGCGGTGCTGAGCGCGGAGCGGGATCCCGCGCAGCTGGTGGCCGACACGAGGAAGATGCGCGCCGACATCGCGGCGCACAAGCCGCCATCCGGCCCGCTCGACGTCAAGCTGGTCCCGGGCGGCCTCGTCGACCTCGAATTCGCGGTCCACACGCTCCAGCTGCGCCACCGGATCGGGCTCGATCCCCATCTCGAGACCGCGCTCGCCGCGCTCGCCGAGGCCGGGCTGGCGACACGGGAGATCGATCCGGCGCTGCGCCTCCTCGTCCGCATGCTGGTCATGTTCCGCCTGGTCGCGCCCGGCGGCGAGCCCCCGCCCGAGGCGACGCGGCCGCTGGTCGCGCGCGCCTGCGGCAAGGCCGACTGGGAGAGCCTGCTTGCGGCCAGCGACGAGGCGCGGCAGAGGATCGGAGCGCTGTGGCGCCAAGTGTCCGAGGAGAGTGACGATGCTCAATGAAGGCGATCCGGTTCCGGACGTGACGCTCGAGGCGATGGACGGGAAGAAGATCAGCCCGGCCGACTTTGGCGGCAACAAGCTCGTCCTCTATTTCTATCCCAAGGACGACACGTCCGGCTGCACGCGCGAGGCGCAGGATTTCAGCGCACTGGCGGGCGAATTCGAAAAGGCCGGCGTCTGGGTGCTGGGCGTCTCGAAGGACCCGGCGAAGAGCCACGCCAAGTTCACCGACAAATATGCGCTCAAGGTACCGCTCGCTTCGGACGCGGACGGATCGGTTTGCGAGGCCTTCGGCACCTGGGTCGAAAAATCGATGTACGGCCGCAAATATATGGGCATCGACCGGGCCACCTTCCTCGTCGACCGCGACGGCGTCGTGAAGCGGATCTGGCGCAAGGTGAAGGTTCCCGGCCACGCCGAGGAGGTGCTGGCGGCTGCGCGCGAGCTGCCGTGACGGGTTCGCCGGAACGCCCGGCCCGGCTCCTCGTTACAGCAGGCAGGTCTCTCCTGGAGTTGCTTGTGGACAGGAAGCTCGCTTTTTCGGCCTACGGCGCCCTCATCCTCGCAGCCGGGGCCTTCGGACTCCATGTCGGCCAGAGCGCGATCGGGCAGATCAATCCGCTCTACTTTCAGGGCGCAGCCACGCATCCGCGCGACCGCGGCGTGGTCGTCGACGAGGCCGCGCTCCTCGAACGGGGACCGCGCTTCGCCGACGCCTATGGCTGGGCGCAGGGCGCGGCGGCGCGGAGCGCGGACTGCATCGACTGCGAGGCGTTGCGCGCCCGCGACGCTTTTGCCGGCCGCGGCGTCCAATTCGCCGTCGTCGAGGCGGGATGGCGCAGCGAGCCCCAGCCGGCTTCCTATGCGCCCGAGCAGGTGGACGAGCTCACTCCGCTCGAAGAGGCCGACGCGTTCGAGACGCGGCGAGCCGAGGTCGGCCGCTACGCCGCCTACGCGATCGAGGAAAAGCCGGAGGCCGAAGCCGATCCGGTCGAGGTCGCCGCCCAGGAATAGGCGCGTCTCGCATTCCGCGCCCCGTATCCGTACGAGCAGGGCGTATGACGAAATCGAAGACCATCGCACAGGCGTGCCGGGCCGTGCTGCTCGCCGCCGAGCCCGGCCACAAGGTGCGGATCGCGCGGTCGGCGGCACGGGCGTGGCGCCGCGGGGAGCTCGCTTTCCGCTTCGACACGGTCATGCCGGATCGGCCGGCGCGGCCTGCGCGCCCGGAGCTGGTGCCGGCGAACCGCATGCCGAGGCGCGGCCGCGGCTCGGAGCGCGGACGGATCGCGATGCTCCATGCGCTCGCCCATATCGAATATGGCGCGATCGACCTCGCCTTCGACATGGCCGGCCGCTTCGGCGCAGACTTTCCCCGCGCATTCGTCGACGGCTGGCTTTCGGTCGGCGCCGACGAGGCGATCCATTTCGCCTTGCTCGACAGGCGCCTGCGCGCGCTCGGCTCGGCTTACGGGGCGCTGCCGGCCCATGACGGCCTGTGGGAAGCGGCGGCAGCGACGGCGCACGACGTGCTCGCCCGCCTCGCGATCGTGCCGATGGTGTTGGAAGCGCGCGGCCTCGACGTCACGCCGGCCACGGTCGAGCGCTTCGAGGCGGCCGGCGACGTCCGCTCCGCCGCCGTCCTGAGCCGGATTTTCCGCGACGAAATTCGGCACGTCGCGCTCGGCACCCACTGGTTCAAAATGGCCTGCGAATCGCGCAGAATCGACATCGTTGCGCACTGGCAACAACTCGTGCGGACGTACTTCCGCGGGCGGCTGAAGCCTCCCTTCAACGCTTCAGCGCGTGACGAAGCCGGTCTGTCCCGCGATTTCTACGAGGGGGTTGCCGCGGAAGGTTTTGCTTAACAATCTCCGGCCACACGTCGCGGGTGGGCACTTCCGACGCGAAATACCGGGCAAAAAGCCCTCAGATTCAAGGGGTCGCATTGCGGGCCATAGCCGCCGCAAGCGCCGACCGGGGATGATGATGACGACTCTCGTTCAGACTGCCAACGCCGCGCTTCCGGCCAGGTTCCGCGCTCTCTTCAAGTCCCGCGACATCTTCTTCCACGACGGCAAGAGCCTGAAGCGCTTCAGCATCGGCTCGCGTCTCCAGCTCGCCGCCGTCGCCTTCGGTTTCCTGCTCCTCGCCTGGTCCGCCTTCGCCACCGTGCGCATTGCCACTGCCACCCAGGCTGTCGAGGGCGACGTCGCCGAGATGGAGCGCCAGGTCGAAGAAATGCAGCGCAGCGTCGCGCAGATCCGCGCCGCCTCCGAACAGCGCGCCGCCATTCTCGAGCAGCGCCAGCAATTCCTCGCAGCGCTTCTGGCGGGCGAGCAGGATACGGACCGCCTGGCCGCACTGCTGCCGCGCGCCGCCAGCCAGCCGAGCGGCGCCGAAGCCGCCGTCGCCGCTCCCTATCGCGAGGTCGAGGGGATGCAGCAGGCGATGGTCGAGCAGGCCCGCCACACCGCCCGCGACCGCTTGGCCGCCACCGCCCAGGAAATTCGCCGCCTCGGCCTCAACCCTGCCCGCTTCCTCGGCCGCGGCGGCCCGCTCGAGGCCGACGACAGCGCCGCCGCCGCCGCTCCGGCCGGCGCCGATCCGCGCTTCCGCCAACTCTTCGTCGCATGGCGCCAGCTCGACCAGCTCGAGGCCGGCATCGTCGCCATTCCGTCGGGCCGCCCGGTCGCCAACGCCAATTTCACCAGCGGCTACGGCAGCCGCTCCGATCCGTTCCGCGGCAGCCGCGCCATGCATGCCGGCATCGACCTTGCCGGCCCGGTCGGCACGCCGATCTACGCCACTGCCGACGGCATCGTCGGCCGCGCCGAATATGCCGGCGCCTATGGCAATCTCGTCGAGATCAACCACGGCCAGGGCATCCAGACCCGCTACGGCCACATGTCGCGCCTGATCGCCCGTCCGGGCCAGCGCGTCCGCCGCGGCGAGCTGATCGGCCTGATGGGCTCGACCGGCCGCTCGACCGGCAGCCACCTCCACTACGAAGTCCGGATCGACGGCCGCGCCGTCAACCCGATTCCCTTCATCCAGAGCGCCGACACGCTCGCGACGCAGCAGCGCATCGCGGCGGCACCCGCGACGGTCGCCCAGGGCGGCCCGGGCGCCCGCTGAGCGTCACGAAATAACAGGAGAGGAAAGGGCCTCGCCGGCGACGGCGGGGCCTTTTTTTCGGATCGAAGCGGTACTTCGATCCGGGATGGACCCACGCCGTCATCCCGGCGCAGGCCGGGATCTCAAGGGGTGAAGGGTGTCGGCGCCAATGGGAGCGCTGCTTATCCCACATTGCCTACTTTCCCTGAGATCCCGGCCTTCGCCGGGATGACGATTTGGCATAGCGCCTCCGCGCCCCGCCTCAGTGCGCGTGGCTGTCCAGCCCGCAGTCGCCGCCGCCGGTCTCGACCTGCAGCGTGGAATGGGTGATCCCGAACCTGTGCTCGATCGCGTGGGCGCAGTCGTGGAGGAAGGCGTCGCCGGGAAAGCCTTCGGGCATGACGAGATGGGCGGTGAGCGCGAATTCCGTCGTGCTCATCGACCAGATGTGGAGATCGTGGACCCGCGCGACGCCGGGCAGGCCGCCGAGATGCGCCTCGACCGCATCGGGATCGATCGACGAGGGCACGCCGGCCAGCGCCATCGTCCCGGATTCGCGCAGCATGTCGGCCGTGCCGATGAAGATGAGGGCGGCGACGATCAGGCTCGCCACGGGATCGAGCCACAGCCAGCCGGTCATCAGGATGCCGAAGCCGGCGAGGACCACGCCGGCCGAGACGAGGGCGTCCGCGAGCATGTGGAGATAGGCGCCCCTGATGTTGAGATCGCCGTGCCGCCCACGGGCGAACAGGAGAGCCGTCGCGCCGTTGATCGCGATGCCGATGGCGGCGACGACCACGACGGTGTCGCCCGCGACCAGGTCCGGAATGATCAGGCGGACGACGGCATGGTAGACGATGAAGGCGACCGCCCCGAGCAGGATCAGGGCGTTGGCGAGGGCGGCGAGGATGGTGACGCCGCGCAGGCCGTAGCTGAAGCGGCGGCTCGGCGGCCGCTTGGCGAGCGTGGCAGCAGCCCAGGCGATGGCGAGGCCGAGCACATCGGAGAGGTTGTGGCCGGCGTCGGCGAGGAGCGCCATCGAATTGGCGAGGAAGCCGTAGATCGCCTCGACGACGACGAAGCCGAGATTGAGGAAGATGCCGATCGCAAAGGCGCGTCCGAAGTCTTTCGGCGCGTGATGATGTCCGTGGCCGTGCCCGTGCGAGTGCCCGTGAGAATGCAAATGGACCAACGCCGCGCTCCGCCCGCGGCCCGATGCCGCCTTCGCCGCAGAGCTAGTCGAGAAAAGGGACGCGCGGCAACATCACAGCGCGGCGGATCCCGAGAAGGGGCTGTGCTAATTTACCCGTTCGGTCCGAGCGAAGTCGAGGACTGCCTTCGGAGCAGCGAGAATGAGGCTTAGGAGCAGGACAGAAGGGCCTCGGCTTCGCTCGGGCCGAACGGGACGAGGAAACTGGGGACAGTTACTGATCACTGGCGCCCGCTTGGCGACACCCTCAGCCGCGCGCGCCGCGCAGTCGCGCGATCATCTCCGCTTCGAAGCCGGTCGGGTCGGAAAGGCCGGCGCGCAGCTCGTCCTGCTCGATCGTGAGGGCGATCCTGCCGTCCGCCATCAGCAAGCCGCGGCTGCAGCAGGCGGTGAGCGTCGCGACCTCGTGGAGGGCGGTCACAAGGGTCAGGTCCTCGGCCGCGACCAGGCCGCGGAGCGCCGCCTTGACGTCGTAGGCGGTGAGCGGATCGAGCCAGTTGAACGGCTCGTCGAGGATGACGATGCGCGGCAGATCGAGGCACGCCGCGAACAAGGCGACGCGCTGGCCCATGCCCGCCGACAGCGTTCCGCAGGTCTGATCGAGAAAGGCGTCGATGCCCAGCGCCTCGCGCAGCCGCGCCAGCGCAGGCGCGTCCACCGCGTCCCGGGCGCGCGCGGAAATCGCGAACACCTCCCGCGGCGTCAGCTCGCCGGGAAGCATCGCCGCATCGACGGCAAAGCCGATCGCCGCCGCCCGCGCGGCGCGGTCGCGGCCGAGCTCGGCGCCGCCGATCAGGATGCGGCCGGAGCGGATCGGGAGCCGGCCGGCGAGCGCGCGCAGCAGGCTCGTCTTGCCGGATCCGTTCGCGCCGACGATCCCGATCCACCCCGCCGCGTCATTGGCATAGGAGACGCCGCGCACCGCGAGCACGCCTGCTCGCTCCACCGCAACGTCCTGAAGCGCGAAGCTCAGGCTCATGGCGCGATATGACGCAGCGTCTGGGCCTGGCGGTGCAGCAGGAAGAGCCGCACGGCGAGAAGCGGCAGGGCGAGCCAGGGCAGGACGATGCCCGCCACCAGGAACGCCGCGAAATCGAGGTGGATGGCGAGATCGGCGGCGCGGCGCGGCCGCACCGCGTGATGCAAGCCGCGAAGCAAGGCGGCGGCCGCGAACGCGAGGAGCGCGGCCGCGGCGGCGAGCGCGGGTTTCCCCAGGCCGGTCCCTGCTGCCGCCGCCACCGCGCCCACTGCCAGCGAGCCCGCCAAAGCGAGCGGCACCAAAGCGGCGCCCGCCGGCGCGTCGCCGAGGAACAGCAGGTAACGCAGCACCGCCGCCTGCTGACGCAGCAGCAGGGCGAAGAGGAGGAGGAAAGCGAGCGCCGCAAACGCTTCCGCGCGTCCTGGGTCGGCATGGATGAGGAGCGACGAAGCGGTGGCCAGTGCGCCCAGCGCCGTGAAGGCGAGCATGTTCGCGCCGAGAGGCAGACGAGGCAGACCGGTGCGGCTGGCGATCAGGTCCGCGACCCTCCGGCGGCGGCTCGGCGCCGTCAGCCTCAGCGGGCGCCGCTCGCCGCGCGCCGCTCGCCGCCGCGCAAGCCCGAGGCGTGCTGCTGCATGCGCCCTTCGTGCCGCGAACGCCGCGGCCGCGCCGGCGGCGTAAGAGAGCAGCAGCGGCGGCGCGAGCGCGGCTGCCTCCGCCACGGAGCCCGTGCCGGCGAGAAAGAGCGCCATCGCCAGGCAAGCGGGAAACGCGTTCCAGAAGATCGCATAGGCAGCGGCCGCTTCGCGGCGCAGCGCCGCCGCCGCGACGGCGCTATGCTCGCGAAGATGCGCCAGCCGCCGCCCGATCGCGAGGTTTGGCGCCAGGCCCGCGAGCATCGCCGCCAGCATCCGCCCCGGCGCCGGCACCTCGCCGAGCGTCGCCGAAACGCTCCCCGCGCCTTCGATCGCGATCAGCAGGAGGAGAGGAGCGGCGATGAGCAGGAGCAGCCGGTCGCGCGGGCCGCCGAAGGCCGCGCGGGCGCCTTTCGACAGGATCAGGAGGTCGTAGGCGACCAGGGTCCGTCCGGGGACGGCGGGCACTTATTTGCCCCGTTTCTTTCGGTGGCTTTCCATGTCGAGGACCATGTTGGCGTCGCCCTCCGGGAGGAGACCGAGGCGGCGCGCCACTTCCTGATAGGCTTCGGCCTCGCCGCCGAGGTCGCGGCGAAAGCGGTCCTTGTCGAGCTTCTCGCCCGAGACCATGTCCCAGAGGCGGCAGCCGTCGGGGCTGATCTCGTCGGCGAGGATCGTGCGGGCGTAGTCGTTCTCCCAGATCCGTCCGAACTCGAGCTTGAAGTCGACGAGGCGGATGCCGATGCCGGCGAACAGGCCGCACATGAAGTCGTTCACGCGCACCGCCATGTCGGCGATGTCGTTCATCTCCTCCTGGCTGGCCCAGCCGAAGCAGGCGATATGCTCGTCGGCGATCATCGGATCGCCGAGCGCGTCGTCCTTGTAATAATATTCGATGATCGTGCGCGGGAGCTGGGTCCCTTCCTCGATGCCGAGCCGGGTCGAGAGCGTGCCGGCGGCGACGTTCCTCACCACCACCTCGATCGGGATGATCTCGACCTGGCGGATCAGCTGCTCGCGCATGTTGAGACGGCGGATGAAGTGGGTCGGCACGCCGATCTGGCCGAGCAAGGTGAAGATGTGCTCTGAAATGCGGTTGTTGAGCACGCCCTTGCCGGAGATGGTGCCGCGCTTCTGCGCGTTGAAGGCGGTCGCGTCGTCCTTGAAATACTGGATGAGCGTGCCCGGCTCGGGACCCTCGTAGAGGATCTTGGCCTTGCCTTCGTAGATCTGGCGGCGGCGGGACATGTGCTAAGCCTCCGGCTCGAAAACGGTCGCGCCCCGAAGCGCGCTGCCGATGACGGCCGGCCCGGGGCAGAGGAGGCGCTATAGGGAAGCGGCGGGAAGAGGGCAACGACTGCCCCCAGACCGTTGCTCAGGTGACCTTGCCGCGGACGGCGAAGCGCGGATCGCGCCAGCGCTCCGTCGCCAGGATCGCGGCGCAGATATCGACCGCGCGCCACACGTCCTCGTAGCGCAGATAGAGCGGCGTCAGGCCGAGGCGCAGGACGTCGGGGGCGCGGAAGTCGCCGATCACCTCGGCGTCGATCAGGGCCTGGCAGATCTCGAAGGCATTGGGGTGGCGGAAGGAGATGTGGCTGCCCCGCGCGCGATGGTCGGCGGGCGAGATGCAGGCGAGCGCAGGACAGCGCTCGGCCATCTGCGCGCGGAAATAGTCGAACAGGACGACGGACTTTCGCCAGAGCGCGGTCATGGTGACGCCGTCGAACGTGTCGATGCCGCTTTCGAGCGCGGCGAGGCCGAGGATCGGCGGCGTGCCGGCGAGGAAGCGGGCGATGCCGGGCGCGGGGACGTAATCGTCGGTGAAGTCGAACGGCGCTGCATGGCCCATCCAGCCGCGCAATGGGCTGACCAGACGCTCCTGGAGATGCTCGGCGACGTAGAGGAAGGCCGGCGCCCCCGGTCCGCCGTTCAGATATTTGTAGCCGCACCCGACGGCGAGCTCGGCGCCGTGCTCGTTCAGCGA
Source organism: Allosphingosinicella sp. (assembly GCA_036386475.1). Lineage (GTDB taxonomy): Bacteria > Pseudomonadota > Alphaproteobacteria > Sphingomonadales > Sphingomonadaceae > Allosphingosinicella. The sequence goes on from DASVVQ010000005.1 coordinate 47,001, forward strand.
GAGCGGGACCGCGCCGGCGCTGTGGCTGAGGTCCCAGATCGTGAGCGCGCCGGCCTCCTTCGCCCGCGCCGTGACCGCTTCGATGTCGAAGCGGTCGGCGCTCTTGTAGTGGACGTGGGTGAGGAGGAGGAGGTTGGTGTCGGACCCGATCCTCGCCTCGATCTCGCCGCGCGCGGCGATGTCGAGGGTGAGGCCGGTCAGCTCGGCCGCGCCGCTCGCGATATGGAGATCGGTGTGGAAATTGCCGGCTTCGGTGAGCAAGGTGCGGCGCTCGGAGAGCGCGGCGGCGGCGACGAGCAGCTTGAACAGATTGACCGAGGTCGAATCGGCGACGATCACCTCGTGCGGCCTGGCGCCGATCAGCCGTGCGATCTTGGCGCCGACGCGTTGCGGGGCGTCGATCCAGCCGGCCTCGTTCCAGCTGCGGATCAGCCGCTCGCCCCATTCGCGCTCGACCGCCTCGCGCTGCCGCGCCGCCGCCGCGCGCGGGAGGGCGCCGAGGGAATTGCCGTCGAGATAGATCAGGCCTTCCGGGAGAGCGAAGCGGTCGCGCAGCACCGCGAGCGGATCGTCCGCATCGAGCGCCCGGGCCTGTTCCAGCGTCACCGCCCCAGCGCTCGCTCGATTTCCTCGACCGCCGCTTCCCAGGCGGCGGTCCTGGGCGAGATCAGCTCGACATGGCCGGTGCCCTCGATCATCCGGACCCGAACCGGATCGCCCGCCGCGCGGGCCTTGGCTTCATAGTCGGTCGCGTAATGGAGCGGGATGATCCGGTCCTGCCGGCCGTTGATCAACACCTGCGGCACGCCCAGCGGCAGCAGGCGCGGGACCGACGTATCGGCGTAGACGTTGCGGACGTTCAGCGTCGGGGGTCCGACGAGGCGCTCGACGATCTCGGTCCCGCAGCCGCTGCCGGGCGGCGTCGCGGCGAGCTCGAGGTCCTGCAGGCCGCCAAGGCTGATTGCAGCGTGGATCGGGATCGGATCGCGTTGCCGCAGCGGGCTGCCGCGCGGGATGAGAAGATTGTCGGCACTCGCCCGCGGCGAGCGGCGGGCCGCGAGCCAGAGCGCGAGGTGTCCGCCGGCCGAATGGCCGACCGCGACCAGCGGCGACAGGTCGAGATTGTAGCGCGGCGCGTGCTCGCGCAGCGCGTCGGCGGCCGCCGCGGCATCGAGAAATGTGCCGGGATAGCCGCCGCCCTCGCGGTCGACGCCGCGATAGTCGATGTTCCAGACGGCGATGCCGCGATCGCGAAGGTCGCCGGCGATCCAGTCCATCAGCCGCCGGTCCGCGATCTCGGTCTGCCAGCAGCCGCCATGGACCATGAGCACCGCCGGGTGCGGGCCCCGGCCTTCAGGCAGCCAGAGATCGACGACCTGCATCGAATCGGCGCCATAGCGGATCGTCGTCGCGCCCGTCGGGCGGGGGCGTTCGGTGAGATCGGGCCAGCCCATCAGCCCGCCTGGGCCGCGGCCCGCGGCGGCGGCAGGAGGGGAAGGCGCTTCGCTCGGCATCGCGCAGCCGGTTAGAGCGGCGGCGGCGAGCGCGGCAAGCGGTTTGAGCCAGAAGGGCATGCCCCGCCTTACCGAGGCGGGGCGCGCCTGTCAGCAGCGGCCGGGCCGATGTACACGCCAGGGCGCGTCGAACTGGATCCGCGCCATCTTGCAGAAGGTGAGGTCCGCGGCGTCGGCGGCGCGGCGCAGCCAGGTCGTGAACCGGCTCGAGGCAATCATGACGTTTCTCCTTGTTGCGGTTTCGAAGACGCGCCTCAGGCCGCCGAGGCGGCGAAGGTGAGGAACGTCAGGCCGACCGCGACCAGTCCGGCGGCGAGCTGCGCGGGCACCTCGCCGGTGAGGGCCAGGCTGCGCCGCAGCCTCGTCCCGGCCCGGTGGACGAGGCCGTCCACATATTCGGAAAACTGATCATGGTGGGCATTCCAGATCTCGGCGTCCATTTGATCGCGCATCTTCTTTCTCCCTTTTCTCCGGAGCCGGAGCGTCCGGCTGCAGGGAGAAAATGGCGGAGAGACGATTATATCGCCAACGAAACTCTCGACAGTCGACATAAGCTGAGCTTATCATCTGTGGATGCGCCGCCTGCCGCCTCTCAGCGCCGTCAAGGTGTTCGAAGCCGCGGCCCGGCACGAAAATTTCACGCGTGCCGCGGCCGAGCTCGGCATGACCCAGGCGGCGGTGAGCTACCAGATCCGGCTGCTCGAGGAGCGCCTCGGCGTGCCGCTCTTCCTCCGCTCGAAGCGGCGTGTGACGCTGAGCGATGCCGGGCGCCGGGCCGCGCCGCTCGTCGCCCGGGCGTTCGACACGCTCGCCGACGCCTTCGGCGCGCTCGTCGCCGAGGACGAGAGCGTGCTCTCGATCTCGACGACGCAGACCTTCGCCTCGAACTGGATTGCGCCGCGGCTCGGCGCCTTTCAGCTCGCACGGCCGGAGCTTGCCGTGCGGCTCAACACCGAGAACCGTGTGGTCGATTTCGCCCGCGAGGAGGTCGACGTCGCCATCCGCAGCACCTTGGGGAGGGCCGAATGGCAGGGGCTGCGGGCGCATTTCATGTTCCGGCTCCATTCGACGCCATTGTGCAGCCCCGACTTCCTCGCCCGCCATCCGGTCGGCAGCTATGAAGACCTGCTCCGCGTGCCGCGGCTCAGTCCGGACGATCCCTGGTGGGAGGACTGGTTCCGGTGCACCGGCCTGCCGGTCGGCGAGGCAGGCAATGCCACCGGCATCCGTTTCGATACCCAGGCGATGGAGGGCCAGGCGGCGCTCTCCGGCGCCGGCGTCAGCATGCTGACGCCGATGTTCTGGCGCGGCGAGTTGGCCAGCGGGCGCCTCGTCCAGCTCTTTCCCATGGTGACGTTCGAAGGGCCGGGCTATTGGCTGGTCTATCCCGAGCACCGCCGCAACCAGGCCAAGATCCGCGCCTTCCGCGACTGGATTTTGGCTGAGGTCGACGCCCTCAGGGCAAGCGAGCCCGCCGAGGCTTTCGAGCCGCCTCCGGCCTAGACCTCCGGTGCGGCAGCCGCCGGGCCCGTCTCGGTCGAAACGCGCCGGCGCCGCAGCGAGCGATACACCAGCCAGGCGATCCACGCGACCAGGGCCCAGGGGAGGAGCGTGACGAGGATGAGGATGAGCACGCCGATCCCTTCGACGAAGTTCCGGCCGGCCTGGTCGAGCGCGTCGCCGATCGGATGGCGATTGTCGAAGCCCGGGACGAGCTCGCCGGAGCCGTAGACGAAGGTCATCGGCGTATTGGCGAGCGATTCCTGCCTGTCCTCGCGGGTCTGGCGGACGGCACGGATCGACTGGCGAAGCTGCTGCGCTTCGAATTCGAGGCTCTCGCGCTCGCCTGGCGAGAGGCGGCCGGCGAGACGGCCCTCGACTCGGCGCAGGTCGGCCTCCATGTCGGCGATGCTGCGTCCGGCCTGGCGGATCGCGGCGCCGGCGTCGGTGCCGGCGATCTGGCTCTCGACGAGCATGCCCTCGGCCTGCGTCACCATGCCGACGCCCTCGCGGCCGAAGCGCCGCGCGATCGCGGGATCGAGCTTGAAATCGAGCCGCGCCTCGATGTCGCGCTCGTTGCGGACGCGGTAGAGCATGCCGGTGATCCGGCAGCGATTGGGCCCGAGCGATTCGCAAAGCGATGCGTGACGCTCCTGGACCATCGCGATCCGTTGCGCCTCGAGCCGGAAGGCGTAGCTGTAGTTGAACGCGACGCCCGGCGCCGCCGTCGGCGAAACATTGGGTCCGGCAGCACGCTCCTCGGCGTTGAACGTATCCATGCGCCCCGCCGGAGATGCCGGCGGCGGCGGCGGCGACGCCGGCATGGAGCGGGGAGGCGCCGCGTCCAGCGCGACGTCGTTGGAAACGCCGCCGCCGGAGCGGTCGTCGCGCGGTTCCGGGCCGCCGCAGGAGGAGAGCGCGGCGAGGAGCGCGAAAAAGGCGACCGACTTGCGCATTCCGATTCTCCCGAGGTCTGCCGCTATGATATCTTATAACATCATTACGGCGCAATAGGTTCTCGCGCCCCGCCGATGCGCTTGCTATCGCGCGGCCATGTCCGATGAGTATGACAACGTCGTCGACGCGGCGTTCGACGACGCCCTCTCCCAGCGTTACCTGGTCTACGCGCTTTCGACGATCACGGCGCGCTCGCTCCCTGACGTTCGCGACGGGCTCAAGCCCGTCCATCGCCGCCTGCTCTGGGCGATGCGCCTGCTCCGCCTCGATCCCGCTTCGGGCTACAAGAAGTGCGCCCGCGTCGTCGGCGACGTCATCGGCAAATACCACCCGCACGGCGACCAGTCGGTCTACGACGCGATGGTCCGCCTCGCCCAGACCTTCTCGCTGCGCTACCCGCTCGTCGACGGCCAGGGCAATTTCGGCAATGTCGACGGCGATAATGCGGCGGCGATGCGCTACACCGAGGCGCGCCTCACCGCCGCCGCGGGCGAGCTCATGGCCGGCCTCGACGAGGGCACCGTCGCCTTCCGCGCGACCTATAATGGCGAAGAGGAGGAGCCGGAGGTTTTTCCCGGCCTCTTTCCCAACCTGCTCGCCAACGGCGCCAGCGGCATCGCAGTCGGCATGGCGACCTCGATCCCGCCGCACAATGTCGCCGAGCTGATCGACGCGGCGACTCTGCTGATCGAAACCCCGGAGGCGGACGATGCCGCACTTGCCGCTTATGTCACCGGCCCCGACTTTCCGACCGGCGGCGTCATCGTAGACGGCCCCCTGGCCATCGCCCATGCCTATGCGACCGGTCGCGGCAGCTTCCGCGTCCGGGCCCGCTACGGAATCGAGAAGGGTCCGCAGGGCAGCTGGGTCCTGGCGATCGGCGAAATTCCCTATCAGGTCCCGAAATCGAAGCTGATCGAGCAGATCGCGGCCCTCGTCACCGACAAAAGGCTGCCGATCCTGGCCGACGTGCGCGACGAATCCGACGCCGCGATCCGGATCGTGCTGGAGCCGCGAAGCCGCACCATCGATCCCGATTTGCTGATCGAGAGCCTGTTCCGCCTTACCGACCTCGAGGTGCGGATTCCGCTCAACCTCAACGTTCTCGACGCGAACCGGACGCCGCGCGTGATGAGCCTTCGCGAGGCGCTCAGGGCCTGGCTCGCCTTTCAGTTCGAGGTCCTCGTCAAGCGCTCGCAGCACCGCGCCGACAAGATCGACGACCGCCTCGAGCTGCTCGAAGGCTTTCTGGTCGCCTATCTCAACCTCGACCGCGTGATCGCGATCATCCGCACCGAGGACGAGCCCAAGCCGATTCTGATCACCGAGTTCGCCTTGTCCGACCGCCAGGCCGAGGCGATCCTCAACATGCGCCTGCGCTCCTTGAGGAAGCTGGAGGAGATGCAGATACGAGGCGAGCGCGACGCCCTCATCGCCGAGCGCGAGGAGCTGCAGAAGCTGATCGATTCGCCCGCGCGCCAACGCACCCGGCTCAAGAAGGACCTCGCCGCCTTGCGAGGACGCTACGGTCCCGAGACCGCGCTCGGCCGGCGGCGCACGCTGATCGAGGAAGCCGGGCCGGCGCGCGAGATCCCGCTCGAGGCGATGATCGAGCGCGAGCCGATCACCGTCATCATGTCGCAGCGCGGCTGGATCCGGGCGATGAAAGGCCATGTCGACCTCGCCAATCCCGAGGCGATGAAGTTCAAGGAAGGGGACGGCCCGCGCTTCTTCTTCCACGCCTCGACTACCGACAAGCTGCTGCTCGCCTCCGCCAACGGCCGTTTCTACACCCTCGCCGCCGATCGCCTCCCCGGCGGACGCGGCTTCGGCGAGCCGGTGCGGCTGATGATCGACGTCGAGGGGGAGGGGAGCTTCGTCGCGTTGATGCCGGCGGTTTCCGGGGCGAAGCTCCTCCTCGCCTCGAGCGACGGGCGCGGCTTCGTCACCTCGGCGGCAGGCGCGATCGCCGAGACGAGGAAAGGCAAGCAGGTCGTGAACCTGCGCCCCGGCGCGCGCCTGGCCGTGGTGCGGCGGATCGGGGCCGAGGACGACTATGTCGCGGCGGTCGGCGAGAACCGGAAGATGGTCGTCTTCCCCCTGTCCGAGCTCCCCGAGATGGGTCGCGGCTCCGGCGTCCAGCTCCAGCGCTACCGCGACGGCGGCCTATCGGATGCGAGCAGCTTCAAATTGGCTGACGGCCTCTCCTGGCCGATGGGCGGAGAGAGCGGCCGGATGCGCACCGAGGCCGACCTCAATCCATGGCGGACGGCACGCGGCGCGGCAGGGCGCATCGCGCCCAACGGTTTCCCTCGCTCGAACAGGTTCAGCGCATGACGCTGCTTCTCCCCGTTCTCGCCGCGCTGGCGGCCCAGCTGCCCGCCGCGGCTGAGGATGCCTTCGCCTTCCGGCGGGCGCAGCCGGCGGCCTTTGCCACGGAGCTCACGCGACTCCGGACGGCCTGGCGCGAAGCGCGCGGGGAGTTTGACGGGTCCGAACGGCTTGCTCATCTGCTGGCCGCAAGGGACGCCTCGTCCGCTGCCGATTACCGCCGCCGACTCGCGGCGATGCGGGCGTTCCGCGCGCGGATACGGGCCGACGTCGCCGATGCGCTCGCGGGCCGCACGCGCACGGAATGGCTCAACGGGCGCTGGCTCAACAACGCCGCGCGCAGCCGGGACGCGGACGTGCAGACCCTGTTCCGGCGCGTCTTCGCCGACCAGTACCAGCTCCAGCAGGAGGCGCCGGAGGAGATCGTCGAGGCCGCTGCCGCGCTCGGCTATGCGGATGTGCGCTCGCTCGCACGCAACAATGCGCAGTGGCTGAAAAGCGTGCTCGCGCGGATCGGCTGGTTCGACATCAGCCGCTACGGCGCCGAGGCGTCGCAGGCGGCCTGGCTGATCGTCCAGCATGCCGATCACGATCCCGCCTGGCAGCAGCAGGTGCTGGAGATATTGCGGCCGCGCGTCGCCCGCGGCGACATGCAGGGGAATTATTTCGCCTATCTCGTCGACCGCGTCGCGGTGAATGCCGGCCGGCCGCAAACCTACGGGACGCAGGGGCTGTGCATGGGCCCCGACGACTGGCGGCCCAGGCCTCTTGCCGACCCCGACGAGGTCGACCGGCTGCGCGCCGAGGTCGGGCTCGAGCCGATCGCCGCCTACCGCGCGCGCTTCGCCTGCCGGACGCCACGCTGACGCCATGGAGCGGATCGTCTACGACCGCATGGCGGAGCTCGACAGCCGCCACTGGTGGTACCGGGCGCGGCGCAAGGTGCTGGCCCGCCTCATCGAGACGAAAGCGAAGCCGCCTGCGCACGCGCGCATTCTCGAGATCGGCTGCGGCACCGGCCACAATCTCGACATGCTCGGCCGGTTCGGCACGGTCGATGCCGTCGAGATGGACGACGCGGCGCGCGGAGTGGCGACGGCGCGCCTCGGCCGACCGGCCAGGATGGCGACGCTGCCGGCGCTGGAAGGCGTGGAGCGCGGCGCCTACGATCTCGTCGCGTTGCTCGACGTCCTCGAGCATGTCGAAGAGGACCTCGCTTCGCTCGTGTCGATTTCGGAGCGGTTGAAGCCCGGCGGCAGAATCCTCCTGACCGTGCCGGCGCATCCCTGGATGTGGAGCGCCCACGACGTCGTCAATCACCACAAGCGACGCTACACCAAGCGGGGCCTGCGCGAGACGATCGAGGCCGCGGGCCTGAAGGTCGAGCTGCTCTCCTACTTCAACAGCCTGCTGTTTCCGCTCGCCGCCGCGGCGCGCCTCGCGGGGAGGGTGACGGGCAAGGAGGACAGCGACGACAAGCTGCCGCCGGCACCGCTCAACGCCGCCTTCGAATTCCTCTTCTCCCTGGAGCGCTATGCGGTCGGGAGATTGCCATTCCCGCCGGGCGTCTCGCTGGTCGCAGTCGCCTCGGCTTCCTGAGCGATATGGCCGAGATGGGGCCGCCCGCCGGCGCGCCCGGCAATCTCGGAGACGATGTAGAGCGGCCGGCGCTTGGCCTCGATGTAGAGCCGGCCCAGATATTCGCCGATCATGCCGAGGACGAACATCTGCACGGCGCCCAAAGCGACGACGACCAGCATCAGCGACGTCCAGCCTTCGGTCACGTTCCCCGAAAGCCAGCCCCAGCCGATGTAGGCGAGGAGCAGGACGGACCCGAGCACCAGCCACAGGCCGGCATGGCTGGCGAAGCGCAAAGGCGCGGTCGAGAAGCCGGTGACGGCGTCGAGCGCGAAGCGGACCATCTTGCCGAGCGAATATTTGGTCTCGCCGGCGTGGCGCTCGGCGCGGTCGTAGACCAGCGGCACCTGGCGGAAGCCGACCCAGGCGACCATGCCGCGGATGAAGCGCGCCTGCTCGGGCAGGCTGAGAAGCGCGTCGAGCGCGCGCCGGCTCATCAGCCGGAAGTCGCCGGTGTCGCGCGGGATGTCGATCTCGGCGAGCCGCGACAGGCCCCGGTAGAAGAGCTTGGCGGTCGAGCGCTTGAAGGCCGTCTCGCCGGCGCGGGCGCGCCTCAGGCCATAGACCACATCTGCCTGCTGGCGCTCCATCTCGGCATAGAATTGGGGAAGCAATTCGGGCGGATCCTGGAGGTCGGCGTCGATGATCAGGATGCGTTCGCCCGAGCACAGGTCGAGCCCGGCGGTGAGCGCGAGCTGGTGGCCGTGATTGCGTGAAAGGTTGATCGCCAGCACGCGCTCGTCGCGGGCGGCGAGGCCCTGCATGATCTCCCAGGTCCGGTCGCGCGAGCCGTCGTTGACGAGGACGATCTCGAACGAGCGTCCGGCGACACCCTGCGCCGCGGCCGCGCAGCGCCGGTAGAGCTCCTCCAGCGAGCCTTCCTCGTTGAAGCAGGGCGCGACGATCGAAAGCGAAACGGTCATTGGGTCCTCGGCCGGGGCAGGCGCGGTCTCTAGACCGGCAGCGTCCGGCGCGCCAGACTGAGCGGCGTGGCGGCAAGCCGCGTGCCTTGCAAAGCGGTGCTCCGGATATGCGTCGAGGACGAGGCGCCTTACGCCCCGCCCTCGCGCTGAACCCGGACTGGTACGTCAGTAGGTGACGGTGACCGAGACGAGATCCGTATAGCTGCCGGCCGGAACGGTGCTCTGCCCGCCCGGAACCCGTCCGTAGATCGTGAGAGCCTGCGCGGAGCCACTGCCCGTGCCGGTGATCGTGGAGGTCGTCCCGCTGCCGTCGCCCCATACATTGGCGTAATCGGAGTCGGTGAAGAGGTTGTAGTCGAGCGTGTTGCCGCCGGCTGTCATGCGCCGGCTCGCAAAGCTGGCGCCGCTGCCGCCGCCGATGCCGGCGGTAGCGGTCCAGGACGATCCGTTGGTGCAGGCGATGCTGACGCCGCCGGTGCCGGTGACGGCGGTCGCGCTCAAGGTATCGACCACCCCGAAGGCGAGCGGTGTCGACGTGATCGTGCAATTGGCGTTCACGGTCGCGCTGACGGGGAGGTTCGTGCTCTTGCTGTCGGCATGGGCCGGACTCGCGAAAGCCGCAACGGCCGTGGCGACTGCGATCGCGGTGTTGATGCGAAGGAAATTGCGCACTGGTTTTCACTCCTGTCAGGTCTGGTCTGAATGGCTGTCCACGCCTTCGATTGCGGCCTGTACGGCATGGGCGGTTAAGGAATTGCTAGCGCTGTTCGGGAAGAGCGCCGCAACCATGGACAGCTCGCGTGCGGTCCGCGCCACAATCCGCTGGCGCGCGACGCCCGTTAGGCCCTAACGGCCCCGCATGGCCGACCCACGCGACCAGATGCTGCGCGAGATGGCGGCGCATCGCGGGCTGCGCCTCGTCCGTTCCCGGCGGCGCAAGCCCGGCGGCGATTACGGCCGCTACGGGCTCACCGATCTCAAGACCGGCCAGGACTGCTTCGGCATCGGCAAGGACGGCCTCGAAGCCAGTGCCGAGGAGATCGAGGAATATCTGCGCCGCGGCGCCAAGGCCGACTGGAAACGCTCGCTCGGCTCCGCCGGCAAGGCGGCGGCGGCTGCAATGCCGAAGCGGAGGGAGAAGGCGCTGCCCGATCCGCCGCGGCGGAAGCGCCGTCCCGAGCCCGAGCCGGAGCCGGAGCAGGAGCCGGACCCCGAACCGGAGTTGGAACCGGAACTCATCGTCCGGGAAGCCAAGGTGAACGACGCCGACGCGATCGCCGCCCTCGTCGGCGGCGACGCGGCGAAGCTGCGCGCGTCGCTGCGCCAGCTCGTCCGGGCTGGCGAGGCGCCGTTCGTCGCCGAGCGCGGAGGGATCGTCGGATGCGCGGCCTGGCACGTCATGCCGACCCTGCAGCAAGGCGTCGTCGGGCGGCTTACCTTGCTCGTCGTCGCCGAAGCCGAACGTCGCGGCGGCGTCGGTACGGCACTGCTCGAGGCAGTCGAAGCCCGGCTCGCCGAGCGCGGCTGTGCACGCATGGAAGCGGTGAGCGACATCGATTTCGCCAATGCGCACGGCTTTTTTCGAAAGCGCGGCTACGAGCGGACGAGCTACCGGTTCTTCAAGTCGCGCTAGCGCTCGCCCAGCGCCGCTTCGACCTGTGCGCGGGCGATGGAACGGACGGCGCTACGCTCGGGGAAACCCGCTGCCACCCAATCGCGTTCGATCGCCTGCAACGTCCTCGCCACCTCGGGCCCTGCGGTCAGCCCCATCGCGATCAGGTCCCCCCCGGAGATGGGCAGCCGCGGCGGCTGCCAGCCGGCAAGATCCGCCGCGCTTTCGCCGGCGAGCAGCAGGCGATCGGTCGCAGCTTCGATGCCGATCCCGTAGGCGAGGCGCCTGGCATCCCCGGTCGTCCGGTCGGCCGCGAGCGTCAGGCGCTTGACCGCCTTGTTCGACAGCCGCAGCCTTGTCCCCACTGCGCTCGCAATCTCCGGGTCGGGCGGCAGCAGCGCGGCGAGACGGCGCAGCGGATGGGGGTCGGCGCCCGCCTCGCGCTCGGCGGCGACGAGGCGCTCGAGCGAGCCCGCTTGCGCGATCTCGGGCAGGACCGGCTTCAAGATGCCGCGCGCAATCATCAGCCGCAGCGTCGGCGCGGGATCCGGCAAGGCGAGGAGCTTCAGCAGCTCGTCCGCGATGCGCTCGCGCGACAAGGCCATGAGGTCGTTGGCGCGCGCCGCGCAGGCTTCGAGGCCGTCCGCGTCCGGCGCGCCTTCGCCGAAACGGGCGTGGAAGCGGAAGAAGCGCAGGATGCGCAGGTGATCCTCGGCGATGCGCGTGAGGGGAGCGCCGATGAAGCGGACGCGCCGCGCCTCGAGGTCGGCGAGGCCGCCGAAATAATCGTGCACGGCGCCGCTGCGCGGCTCGGCCGAGAGCGCATTGATCGTGAAGTCGCGCCGCGCCGCGTCCTCGCGCCAGTCCTCCGTATAGGCGACGGTGGCGCGGCGGCCGTCGGTCGAGACGTCGCGGCGGAGCGTGGTGACTTCGACGGGCTTGCCCGCGACGACGGCGGTGATCGTGCCGTGGGCGAAGCCGGTCGGCACCGCCTTGATCGAGGCGTCGCGCAGCCGGTCGAGCACCTCCTGCGGCGGCAGGCGGGTGGCGAGATCGACATCGTTGACGGGGAGGCGCAGCAGGGTGTCGCGGACGCAGCCGCCGACGAAGCGCGTTTCTCCGGCAGCTGCCCCCAGGACTTCGAGCAGGCGCCGCAATTCCGGGCGGCGGCGCCACTCGGCGTGGGACAGCTTCACGCCGCGAGCGCCAGCCGGCGCGACAGATTGACGATCATCGCCGCCGTCGCGCCCCAGATGCGGCGCCCCTCAAACTCGATCTCGTAGAATGAGCGTTCGCGACCGCGCCACTCCACCGTGCGCACCGCCTGGCGGGCGGGATCGAGCAGATAGAAGAGCGGCGCCTCGAACAAAGCCTCGACCTCGCCCGGATGCGGCGCAAGCGGCAGGTCGGGGGGTACGATGCCGATCACTGGCGTGACCTCGAAGCCGGTGATGGTGCGGTAACGATCGGCGATGCCGATCACCTCGACGGCGTGGCGGGGAAGGCCGATCTCCTCCTCCGCCTCGCGCAGCGCCGCGCCGATGGGTCCGTCGTCGCCGGGATCGATGCGGCCGCCCGGGAAGCTGATCTGGCCGGGATGCTTGCGCATCGTCATCGGGCGCAGCGTCAGGATCACCGACGGCTCCGGCCGATCCACGACGGGCACGAGGACCGCGGCAGGAGTGACGCCGATCGCGCCGGCTTCCTCGTCGAGAACGTCGCCGGCGATCAGAATCGGCGCGCGGCGGCTCCCCGTCTCCAGCGCCTCGCGGAGTCGCAAGGCGAGGCTCATCCTGCCGGCTCCAGCGCGAAGAAGGCGCCTCCGCTCCATAGGCCCGGCGGCCTCATCCCCTCGGCGAGCGCCAGCTCGGCGAGCTCGTAATAGACGGATCGCGCAACCAGCGCCTCGAGGCCGGCGCGAACCTCCACATAGGGGTGCGGCCCGTCCGCGCCGTCCACCATCCGAATCGGGTTGTCCGGTCCCGCGACGACCATGTCGCCGGTGTTGAGGCGGAAGGCGATGCTGCGGCCTTCGCCTTCGCCTTCGGTCTTGAGCTCGACCGCCACGAAGGGCGCGTCCTCGACCTCGATCGACAGCTTCTCGGCCGGCGTCACCAGGACATGGGAGCCGTCCTCCTCGCGCCTGAGGATGGTCGAGAACAGCCGCACCATCGCCGGCCGGCCGATCGGGCTGCCCTCATGGTACCAACTGCCGTCGCGCGCGATGCGCATCGCGCTGTCGCCGCAATGCGACGGGTTCCAGCGCTCCACCGGCGGCAGCTTCTTTTCCTCGGCCAGACGCGCGATTTCGGCGAGGCTGAGGCCGCGGAGGTCGGTGGGAGGCTCGGGCGAAGGCATTGGCGGCATGTAGACGCTGCCCGCCCGGGCCGAAAGGGGCGCGCTTGCGAGGCGGCGCCCGATCGCGCATCAGGCGCCCAAAGGAGCCCCGATGCCGACCAGTATGTCCAGCCTGTTGCGCCTCGAAGTGCACGATATCGAGACGGACCTGCTGACCGGCGTCTATTCCGAGGAGACCAAGCTCCCGCAGAAGCTGCGGATCTCGGTCATCGCCGACCTTCTCCCGCCGCCCGATCCGTTCGAGCCTGAGACGCCCCTGGCGGCGTCGAAAAACTATATGGACCTGAAGCGCGCCGCGACTGACGCGTTGCCGAAGGATCGGCACTTCACCCTGATCGAAGCGGTCGCCGACCACATCGTCGAGACGGTGATGTTCGATCCGCGGGTGATCCGGGTCGAGGTCAAGATCGTGAAGCTCGCCATCTCCGAAGGCGGCGAGTCGATCGGGATCACCTTGGTGCGCGCGCGGCCATGAGCCTCGCCCTGGTCACCGGCGGCTTCCGGCGGGTGGGCGCCGCGATCGCGAGACGGCTGGCCGCGGCGGGCTACGACCTTGCGCTCCACGGCCACGACTCGCTGGAGCCCGAGGCCGAACTGGCGAAAGCGCTCGCCGGCACGCGCTGGGCGCCGTTCCGGGCCGATCTCGCCTCGGAAGACGACATCTCCGCGCTCCTCGACGCCGTGGAGGCGGAGTTCGGCGCCGTGCCGTCCGTGCTCGTCAACAGCGCCGCATTGTTCGACGACGATCGCTGGGACAGCGCGTCGATGGAGGGCCTGCTCGGCCACTATCGGATCAATGCAGCGGCGCCGGTCCTGCTCGCGGCCGGCCTGGCGCGGCGGCTGCCGGCCGGGGCCGGCGCGGTCGTCGTCAACATCCTCGACCAGCGTATCGCCAACCCGCCCGCCGATCAGCTCTCCTACACCATCTCCAAGCAGGCGCTGGCCGGCGCGACGCGCACCCTTGCGCGCGCGCTGGCGCCCTGGGTCCGGGTCTGCGGGGTGGCGCCCGGGCTCACCATCCCGACCGGCGAGTACGATCCCGCGCAGCTCGAGCGGCTCGCCGGGGTGATGCCGCTCGGACGCCTGCCGACGCCCGCGGACGTCGCCGACGCGGTGCTCTATCTCGTCGGCGCCGAAGCTACGACCGGTCAGATCCTGTTCGTGGACGGCGGCGCTTCGCTCGAATCGTTCGCGCGGGACTTCGTCGCGCTCGGACGCTGAGCGCTCAGCTCGGCCGCCGGCTGCGCACACAGGGCCCGAGGCCTTCGATCACCAGCCGATAGTCGGCCGCGATGGCAGCCGCTTCGCCTGCGCTCGCTTGGGCGAGGCTCTGTTGCGGGAGTGTGCGCGGGAGGGTGCAGGCGAGCCGGTACCAGAGCAACGTGTCCCGGCGCGGCGCGGCGGCATTGTCATCGACGAACTCCGCCAGCGAGACCGCCCAGCGCGGCTCCTCGCCCGGCCGGCGCAGGATCGACAGCGAGACCGGCCGCCCGCCGGCGGTCTGGAGGAAGATCTGGGTCTCGCTCTCTCCGGGGATCGCACCCGGCACGTGGAAGGCACGCCCGATCGCGGTGATGCGGGGCGGGGAGCCGGCTCCGGCCGCTTCGCGCAGGATGGCGCGCAGCCGATCGGCGGCGGCGGGGCTGTAGGGGAGCTGGGCATCGGGCGCGACCAGGCGCAGCTCGCCCGGGCGACCGGCGACCGGAGTCGCCAGAACGAGGAGCTCGCTGCGCTTGGGGAGGCGGGCGGCGCGGCCGCGCGAATCGTTCGGCAGGTCGACCAGCCAGGTGAGGCGGGCGGGCAAGGCCTCCGGCGCGCGAATCAGCGAGACGAGCTCTGCCGAAACCAGGAAACGGCGGTGTCCCGCCCTGACACCTTGTGCGTCGCGCGCGCGCAGGGCCGCGGCGCGGACCACGCGCACATGCGCCGCGACCGGCGCGGCAAGGGCGAGGTCGGCGACGTCGGCATAAGTGAGGGCGGGCGCGGCCACGGGCGCCGGCGGCTGTTGCGAATCAAGGGCATAGCCGCCGGAAAGGGCGAGTGCGGCCGCCGCCGCGACGATCCTAAAAGCCATCGTTCCTGGTCCTCGTGCTGCCCCGGCGCGTAGCAAGGGCCTCCTTAACCGCATATTGCCGCGGAAATCCGCCATTGTTTCGCATCCTCACCGAGGGATTGCGCCGGCCCTTGGGGCGCATTAGAGGAACCGTCCTCAGCCGGCGCGTCGGGCGTGTGAACCGAAGCCGGATCGCTGCGTTGTGCGTCTGCCGGTCCGTTCAATATATGGGAGTGTGGCTGATTAATGGCATATGCTGATCAAAGGATGAGCGCCGGGCGCATCTGGGCGATCGTGATCGTCGCCCTGCTTCACGCTCTCATCGGCTACGCATTCGTCACCGGCCTGGCCACCAAGGCTTATGAAAAGATCAAGGAAGATCTGAAGACGTTCGACGTCGAGGAGCCTCCGCCCCCCGAGGAGGAGCCGCCGCCCCCGCCGCCGGACCAGCCGTCCAATCCTCCGCCGGTCACGGTTCCGCCGGTCCAGCAGCGGATGCAGACCCAGAACCCGATGTCGGTGCCGATCTCGCCGCCGACCCCCTACGTGCCGAACTACCAGCCGCCGGCTCCGCCGGCTCCCGTCGCGCCGCCGGCAACGCCTCCGCCCCCGACGCCGCCGCCGCCTGCGCCTCCGCGAGTGGCTGCGCGCCCGGCACAGCATCGCAGCGGCTCGATCACCGACGACGACTATCCTGCTTCGGCGCTGCGCGCCGAAGCGTCGGGCACGACCGTCGCCCGGTTCACGGTCGGCCCGGACGGGCGCGTGACCAGTTGCTCGGTGACCGGATCAAGCGGCAATTCGGCGCTCGATTCGACGACGTGCAGCCTGATCCAGCGCCGCTTCCGCTATCGCCCGGCAATCGGCGCGGACGGCAATCCGACGTCGGAAACCAAGACCCAGCGCATCGTCTGGCGTCTGCCCGCGGAATGATCGTTGCGAATTGACACCCCGCATCCAGCGACTTTGAACGAGAGGAAAGAGACATCATGAGCACTCCAGCAACCGGCGGCGGCGAAGGCTCCTACGGCATCAAACGAGCTCTCGAGGAAGGCGGCTACATCGCCTGGACCACCTTGATCATCCTCGTGGTCATGTCGGCCGCCTCCTGGTACATCCTCTTCACCAAGCTGTTCGAGCAGCAGAAGATCATCAATCAGGGACGCCGCGCCCGGACCACCTTCTGGCAGTCGCCGAATCTGCGCGAGGGTGCGTCTAAGCTCGAGAAGAACAGCGCCTATCGCCAGATCGTCGATGACGGCATCCTCGCGCTCGAGCAGCACGACAAGCTGACCGATCCGATCGATCAGCATGACTGGATGCAGAATTCGCTCAGCCGCAGCCAAGGCGCCATCGCTTCGCGGCTTTCGACCGGCCTCGCCTTCCTCGCGACCGTCGGCTCGACCGCTCCGTTCGTCGGACTGTTCGGCACCGTCGTGGGCATCTACCGCGCGCTCGTGAAGATCGGCCAGGAAGGCCAGGCTTCGATCGATACCGTCGCGGGCCCGGTCGGCGAGGCGCTGATCATGACCGCGCTCGGCCTCGTCGTCGCGGTCCCGGCGGTGATGGCCTACAACTGGCTGATGCGACGCAACAAGGCGATCATCGAGGAGCTGGCCAAGTTCTCGAACGATCTCCACGGTTACATGATGTCGGGCGGCACCGTCCGTCCGGCGGTTGCGACGACGCGCGCGGCGGCGGGCACCGGCGGCGCCGCGGGCGCAGGCGGCACCCGTCCGGCGGCGGGCACGACCGGCGCGACCGGCGCCAGCAACGTCAGCCCGGGCGGCACCACGTCGTCGGGCAGCATGGGCGGCACCACCAGCTCGGGCCCGAAGAAGGTCTGACGCTTCGGCGGGGGGCGGCCCGGCGAGCCCCGGGCGGCCCCCCGAACGAGACGAGCAGCATCGGCACCAGGAACGATAGGAACCGCATATGGCCATCAACGTCGGCCAAAACGAAGGCGAAGACACCCCGATGTCGGACATCAACACGACGCCGCTCGTCGACGTCATGCTGGTGCTCCTGATCATCTTCCTGATCACGGTTCCGATCGTGGTCCACACCGTCCCGGTGACGCTGCCCAAGGTCAATTACGAAGTGACCACGACGACCCCGCACAACATCAACCTCTCGGTGCGTGCGGTTGGTCCCCAGTGCGAAGTCTATTGGGAATTGGACAAGGTCACCTCGACCGAGCTGTTCGAGCGGGCCGAAACGGCCCTCAAGGCCGAGATCGACCGGCTCGGCGGGCCGGGCGCGAAGATCGAGGACGAGGATGTCCCCGAAGCCCATATCCGAGGCGACATCAACACGCCGTACCGCTGCATCGGCGGAACCATCTACACGATGCAGCGCGCCGGCTTCACGCGCGTCGGCTTCATTTCCGAGCCGCCCCCCAGCGGCGGTCCCCGCTAAAGATCCAGGAGTTTCGACATGGGTGCAGCCGTTGCCAGCGCCGACTCAGACGAACCGATGATGGACATCAACACCACGCCGCTGATCGACGTGATGCTGGTTCTCCTGATCATGTTCATCATCACCATCCCGATCCAGACGCACGCGGTGAAGATCGATCTTCCGGTCAACGACCCCAACCAGGTGCCGCCGCCCGTCGACCCGATCAAGAACAAGATCGTGATCATGCCCGACGGCGTGGTGCTCTGGAACCTGCAGCCGGTCGACGGCGGCACGCTCCAGACCTTGCTCGAGCGCAGTACCCAGATGCAGCCCATGCCGGAGCTCCACCTCCAGCCGCATCCGGAAGCGCGCTACGAGGTCGTCGACGAAGTGTTGGCCGTCACCAAGCGCGCCCAGGTGACCGCGATGGGCTTCGTCGGCAACGAGGCGTACGGCACGCAATTCTGAGCCCTCGGGCCCAGCGAACAGGGGGAAGGGCGGTCTTCGGGCCGCCCTTTTTCTTTGGTGGAGCGACGCGCTAGTCTACGGCCGCGTGGCCCTGTGGTGCGGGCCGTGAGGGGGCGACGGGATGACGATCGGCGACTGGTTCTTTAGGAGACACCGGACCCGCGCGCAAAAGATCCGCGACCTGGCCTGGACCCTTTTCATCGCACCGACCGGCGGTCTCCTGCCGATAACGATCCTCACCATTCTCCACCCTGCCGCACTCGTCGAGCATCCCGACATGTACCTGACCTTCTACGCTGGCCCCTATGCGGCGGCGGCTGGGCTCGGCCTGTACGCGCGCAGGCTGCGGGCGCGAGAGAAGGCCGCCGCGCCGGACGCGCGGGCTCGCGGCTAGGAGAGGCCGGCGTCGATCTCCGCCGCAAGGACGGAAAGGACGGCATGCCGGCGCGCCTCACCGTCGCCGCACGCTACGTAGGCGCACCCGCGCCAGGCAAGACCGAGATAGTCGGCGGTCATCCGGAAGGGGACGTCGAACCCGGGCGGAAGCTCCGGGTCGGCGCCGACCGCGAGCATCCAAATGCCACGCCCTGCCAGGCGGCGGGCGCGGCGGGCATCGTCGCGGTCCGAGAGAAGATCGGTGAAACGGTCGAACAGGGTCTTCATCCGGCCGCCCATCGCGTACCAGTAGACCGGCGTCGCGAACAGGATCGCCCGCGCCTCGATCATCCTCTCCACCAGGGGGGCGAAGCCGTCGGCGGTAGACGGCCCATCGTAGCTGAACGGCGCGATCTCGAGCTGCGTGAGATCGGCGAGGTCGCTTTGGACGGTCAGGAGGCGTCGCAGCGCCGCGACGCCTTGCGCGGTATCGCCGTTCGCACGGGCGGCGCCCTGGACGATGAGGAGCGGCGCCCCGTTCAGGCGGCCAAGCCTTCGAACTGCATGCGGGCGAGGCGGGCATAGAGGCCGCCGCGGCCGTTGAGCACGTCGTGGCTGCCTTCCTCGACGATGCGGCCGTGGTCCATGACGACGATGCGGTCCGCGGCGCGCACGGTTGCGAGTCGATGGGCGATGACGAGCGTGGTGCGGTTCTCGAACAGTCGCTCGAGCGAGGACTGGACCAGCCGCTCCGATTCGGCGTCGAGAGCGGAGGTGGCCTCGTCGAGGAGGAGCAAGGGGGCGTCGCGGAGCAGGGCGCGGGCGATGGCGATGCGCTGGCGCTGCCCCCCGGACAGGCGCGCGCCGCCTTCGCCCATGAAGGTGTCGAGACCGTCCGGCAGGCGGCGGAGAAACTCGGCGGCGTTGGCGGCCTCGGCGGCGGCCCAAAGCTCGTCGTCGCTCGCTTCCCATTGACCGTAGCGCAGATTGTCGCGCGCGGAGGCCGCGAAGATCACGGTCTCCTGGGGCACCAGGGCGATGCGGGCGCGGACTTCGGCGGGGTCGGCGGTCCGGATGTCCACGCCGTCGACGCGGACGCTGCCCTCGTCGGGATCGTAGAAACGCTGGGCGAGGTTGAAGAGAGTCGATTTGCCTGCGCCGGACGGGCCGACGACGGCGAGGGTCTCGCCCGGGACCACCGCCATGGTGAAATCGTCGAGCGCCTTCACTTCGCGGCGCGTCGGATAGCGAAAAGTGACGGACTCGAAGGCGATCGTGCCAGGGCTGGGCGCCGGGAGGGCGACCGGTGCGGCCGGCGCCTTGATCTCCGGGACCTGCGCCAACAGCTCGGCGAGGCGCCCCGCCGCGCCGGCGCCGCGCAGCAGGTCCCCATAGACTTCGCTGAGCGCGCCGAACGCGCCGGCGACGATGCCGCCGGTGAGGACGAAGGCGGCGACCGTGCCGCCGCTGACCGAGCCCGTCGTGACGTCGACGGCGGCTTCCCACATGACGAAAGTGATCGACCCAAAGACGAGCGAGATGACGATCGCCGTCATGACGGCACGGACGAGGATCCGGCGCCGGGCCGTCCCGTAGGCATTGGCGACCGCGCCGCGGAAGCGTTCCGCCTCCCGCCGCTCCTGGCCGAAGGCCTGGACGATCTTCATCGCGCCCAAAGTCTCGGCAGCGATCGCGCCGACGTCGGCGATCCGGTCCTGCGTCGATCGGGAGATGCGGCGGACTCGGCGGCCGAGCACGGTGATCGGCACGACGACGAGCGGGATGACGAGGAGGAGTTGAAGGGTGAGCAGCGGCGACAATGTGAACAGATAGACGATGCCGCCAATGCCCATGACGGTGTTGCGCAGCGCCACCGAAACCGCGCTCGCCACCACCGTCTCGATCATCACTGTGTCGGAGGTGAGGCGCGAGGCGATCTCCGACGGACGGTTCTCCTCGAAGAACCGCGGCTCGAGGCGGAGAAGGTTCTCGTGAACGTCGCTTCTCACCGCGGCGACGACCCGTTCGGCGAGGAGCGAGATCAGGCTGAAGCGGGTTGCGGTCGCCAGCGCAAGGATCACGACGATGAGGAACAGGTAATAGAAATGGGAGGAGATGTCGCCTCCTCCGGCGACGAATCCTCGGTCGATGACGCGCCGGAAACCGTCCGGGATGGCGAGCGTCGCGGCAGCCGCGACGAGGAGGGCGAGCGCGGCCCCTGCGATCATCCATGGGTGCCGCACGGCATAGCGCCAAACCATCTTCAACGGCCCGATGCTCTTGGCCGGCGGCGGTTCTCTCCTCTTTTCGCTCATCGCGCCGGGCCTAGCAGCCGCGCCGGACCGGCTCAATGGCGCCGGGCCGACGGACCCCGCTTCGACAAGCTCAACTGGCGGAGAGCAACATGCGGTCGCCCCATCGCCGGCCCTGAGCCCGTCGACGGGGAAGGACGGCAGGACGCGGGGCGGGCGCGGCGTTGACGGCTTGGCGGCCATGCCCCATGTGACGTGGCAATGCTTTACGACGCCTATGAAATGCAGCGGTCGCTGCTCGCCGGTGCCAGCAGCCTTGCCGATTTCGGCGCCGGCTGGCTCCAGAACCCCGCCAATCCGTTCGCATATTCGGGCATGGGGCCGCTCGTCGCGTCCGCGCTCGATGTGTTCGCCCACGCCTCGGCGCCGCGCGGCAAGCCGGACTTCGGCCTGGACAGCACGATCGTGGATGGGCGGAAGGTGGCGGTCCGCGAAGAGATCGTGCTCAGGAAGCCGTTCGGCCAGCTCAAGCGCTTCCGCCGCGAAGGCGTGGACGGGTCGCCGCGGCTGCTGATCGTGGCGCCGATGTCCGGCCATTACGCGACGTTGCTGCGCGGCACGGTGGAGCGGATGCTGCCGGGGCACGACGTCTACATCACCGACTGGCGCGACGCGAAGCTGGTGCCGACCGACGCCGGCCGCTTCGATCTCGACGACTATGTCGACTATCTCATCGAGTTTCTCGAGCATATCGGCCCCGGCGCCCACATGCTCGCAGTCTGCCAGCCCTCGGTTCCGGCCTTTGCCGCGGTCGCCCGCATGTCTGCCGACGGGCACAAGGCACGACCGAGGACGCTCACCTTGATGGGTGGCCCGATCGACACGCGCGAGGCGCCGACCGCGGTCAACACGCTCGCTACGCAGCGGCCGCACGCATGGTTCCAGCAGAACGTGATCGCGACCGTGCCCTACTCCTATCCGGGCGCAGGGCGGAAGGTCTATCCGGGCTTTCTGCAGCTCGCGGGGTTCATGACCATGAATCTCGGCAGCCACCTCAATTCGCATTGGGAGATGTACAGGCATCTCGTCGACGGCGACGGCGAGAGCGCCGATGCGACCAAGGAATTTTACGGCGAGTATCGCGCCGTCTGCGACATGACCGCGGAATTCTACCTGCAGACCGTGGACGTGGTCTTCCAGCGCCACCTTTTGCCGAAGGGCGAGCTCACGCACCGTGGTCGCAGGGTCGATCCCGGCGCGATCCGCGACGTTGCCCTGCTCGCCATTGAGGGCGAGCGCGACGATATTTCCGGCGTCGGCCAGACGAGGGCGGCGCTCAAGATCTCGAGCGGGCTGCCGGCGGCGATGAAGCGCTACCACCTCGCCCGGGGCGTCGGCCATTACGGCATCTTCAACGGCAGCAAGTGGCGCGACCGCATCGCGCCCGTGGTAGAGAGCTGGATAGCCCGCCACGAGGCGTGAGTCGCGACCTGCGGCCCGTCCTTCGCGATCTCACGAGCCAATTCGCTAGGGCGGCGCGTTTTTTCCTCCGGCCTCCTTAACTAAGCATCAAATCCTTGCGGGTACGGGTCGGAAGGTCAAACGATCAGCCGGCATTGGATAGCGATGTATCACGCCCCGGTACCCCTGGACGCCGATGAGCACGAGCTCGACGCGTCCGAGATCGCCCCCGAGCCGCTGGGGGCCGAGACGGGAAGCGACCGGCTGCGCGAGGCGCACCTCGTCGCTGGGCAGGTCGAAGCGCGGGCTCTCTTCGCCCCCTATTTCGCGATCACCGGCGTCGGCGCCGCTCTCCTCACCGCCTGGGGCATGTTCGGCTCCGTACGGCTGGAGCTGATCGTCGGCTGGGTGGCGGTCGTCGCCTTCGGTAATTGGGCCGTCTGCCGACGCGCGCTCGAGGCTGCCGCATGGGGGGAAAAGGCCGGCGAGCGCCCGCATCGGCACTGGGTGTCGGTCGCCGAGGCACTGGGCCTGGCCGCGGTCTGGGCCTCGCTCCCGACCTATGCTTTCGCGACCCAGGCGCCAGAAGTCCAGATCGTGATCGGCGGGGCGATGGCCGCGATGGTCATTGCCGCGGTCGCGCTCGCCGCCATTCCTGCCGCCTCGATCGCCTGGATCACGGCGCTCACGGCGGCCTTCTCTCTCGCTTATTATTTCGGCAGCGCCTCGCTCGATCCCAAGCTCGCTCTCACTTTCCTGGGCATCGCGGCCGTCGGGATATTCGGCGTGGTCCGCCTCACCCGCTGGACCTTTGAGCAGCTCCAGACCATCGCCGGGACCCGGACCCAGGCGGAGTCCATCCGCCTCCTCCTCAAGGAATATGAGCATCGCGGTGTCGGCTGGCTGTGGCAGGTCGATAGCGAGAACCGCGTCGTCTACATCTCGTCGCGGATGACGGCTTTGCTCGGCCGCTCGACCTCGCAGCTCATCGGACACTCGCTCCCGGCATCGCTCGGCGGCAACAGCGCGCTCGGCCGCACCCTGCTCGCGCGCCAGCCCTTCTCCAGCCTCGAAATGGAACTGAAAACCCGCCGCGGCACGCGCTGGATCAGCCTCGCCGGCGATCCGATCATCGACATGGCCGGGCAGTTTCAGGGCTTTCGCGGAGTCGGCTCCGACATCACGGAGGTCAGGAAGACGCAGGAGCGCCTGACCAACCTCGCCAACATGGACGTGCTTTCGGGCCTGCCCAATCGCGGCCGCGTCCGCCAGCTGCTCGGCGAGGCGCTGTCGGGCGCGACCTCGAGCAATGTCCCCTGTGCGATCATGTTCCTGGATCTCGACGGCTTCAAGCCGGTCAACGACACGTTCGGCCACCCGAAAGGCGACGCCGTGCTGAAGAGCGTCTCGCAACGCCTGGTCAAGGAAGTCGGCCAGAACGGCCATGTCGGCCGCATGGGCGGCGACGAGTTCGCCATCGTCATCAAGGACGCGCAGAGCCGCCGCATGGTCGAGGGTCTCGCCGAGCGCCTGATCGCCTCGGTCGCCGAGCCTTACCATATCGACAAGGCGGAGATCCGGATCGGCGTCTCGATCGGCTGCGCCTTCGGCCCGATCGACGGACAGAGCGTCGACGACCTCATCCAGAAGGCCGATCTCGCGCTCTACCAGGCGAAGGACCAGGGCCGCGGCACCTGCTGCTTCTTCAACTCGGACATGCAGAACGCCGCCGAGGACCGGCTCCGGCTCGAACAGGACCTGCGCGCCGGCCTCCAGCTCGGCCAGTTCCGCCTGCTCTACCAGCCGCTGATCAGCGCCGTCGACCAGAGCCTGATGGGCTTCGAGGCGCTGATCCGCTGGCACCACCCAACGCGCGGCATCGTTCCGCCCAATGAGTTCATTCCGCTGGCCGAGGAATCGGGCCTGATCATGGACCTGGGCGACTGGGTCATCGAGGAAGCCTGCCGCGCCGCCTCGGTCTGGCCGGACCATATCAGCGTCGCCGTCAATCTCTCGGCCCGCCAGCTTATCTTCCCGGCGCTGCCCAACACCGTCAACGAATCGCTCGGCCGCTACCGGCTGCAGGCGAACCGGCTCGAGCTCGAAGTCACCGAGAGCGTCTTCCTCGGGGATTCGGACGGCGCGCTCGACGTGCTGAAGCGCTTGCGCGCCTTGGGCGTCGGCATCGCGCTCGACGATTTCGGTACGGGCTATTC
Organism: Allosphingosinicella sp.; assembly: GCA_036386475.1. Taxonomy (GTDB): domain Bacteria; phylum Pseudomonadota; class Alphaproteobacteria; order Sphingomonadales; family Sphingomonadaceae; genus Allosphingosinicella. The sequence goes on from DASVVQ010000005.1 coordinate 71,059, forward strand.
CTCGCTCGGCTATCTCAACAAGGCGGTCTTCCATAAGCTCAAGATCGACGGCTCGTTCGTCCGCGACGCGGCCGACAACCGCGAGACGGTGGCGATCATCCAGTCGATCGTCAGCCTCGCCAAGAGCTTCCGCATGACGGTGACCGCCGAGGGCGTCGAGACCGCCGACGATTTCACCCGGATGCGCGACCTCGGCGTGCACCAGATCCAGGGCTATCTGTTCGGCCGGCCGATGACCTTCGAGCGCGCCAGCGAGCTCGTCCACGGCAGCGCCAGCGGCAGCGACCGCCTCAGCGCCTGAGGAGCTGGGCGCGAGGCGCCGGATACGCTAGTCTCCCGTGCAAGGGAGACGGCACATGCGGCGGATGGCGCTCGCGATCATTGTCGCGGCACTGGGGACGACAGCGGCGAACGCGCAAGGCTCCGGCCGCGCGACCAGTGCCTATACGAGGCTTCAACTCGACCGCTGCACCGTCCTGAGCCGGGTGGAGGAAGGCGCGAGCATTGCCTGGCGCTGCTCCGGATACCGCGCGGTGCCGCTGTTCGTGATGTCCGGCGACGACCGCTTCGATCTCGATGCCGGCATCGACAACGGCGTGTGGGAATCGCCTCGCGAGTTCAATTCACCGCCCACTCGGATCGAGTGGCGGCTGCGCGGCGGCCGGCCCTTTGCCATCATCTATCGCCTTTTCCTGAGCAACGAGAACGGGCCGCTCACCTCCGTCCTGATCGTGGAGTCAGTGGGTCGAGACGGCGCGCCCGGCTGCCAGATCGCTGAAATCGACGCCCGCGTGCCGAGCGCCAATGCACTCGCACGCAGCCACGCCGATACACGCGCCTCGCGCTTCCGCTGCGGCATCGACCAAATCGAGGCGGAAGGCCCGGCCCGCTAGCGCTCCCGCAACGAAGCTTTTTTTGTCCGCAGCGTGGGATCGGCGGTAGCCGGATCGTCGGGCCACGGGTGCTTGGGATAGCGGCCGCGCATCTCCTTCGCGACCGTCGCCCAGCTTCCTTTCCAGAAACCGGGTAGATCGCGCGTCGTCTGGATCGGCCTGCCGGCCGGCGAGGTCAGGCTGAGAACGAGCGGCTCTCCGCCGACGCACGGATGCTCGGCGAGGCCGAACAGCGCCTGGACGCGGCAGGTTACGGTCGGGCCCGCTTCCCCGTCATAGTCGATCGGGTGGGCGCTGCCCGCCGGCGTGCTTAAGTGGGAGGGGGCCAGCCGCTCCACCTTCTGCCTGCCGTCCCAGCCGAGCATCGCGTCGAGGACGCTCGACAGCGCGCCTGGATCGATGTCCGCGAGGCGGCGCCTGCCGGCGGCGAGAAGCGGCAACCAGTCGTCGAGCCGGGCGAGCAGGGCCTCGTCCGACAGATCGGGCAACGAGGCGTCGCCCTTGCGCGCGAAGGCGACGCGGCGGCGCAGGCGCAGCGCCGCCTCGCTCCACGGGAGGCGGACGAGCCCGTGGACACGTACGCCTTCGATCAAAGCTGTCGCGATCGCTTCCGGGTCGGGGTCGCTGTCTTGCCCGCCCGTGAGCAGGATCGCGCCGAGCCGCCGGCCGCGATGGGCGCGGACGCCGCCGGTGGCCGGATCGAAGGTGACACTGGCGCCCGCGCTGACGCGATCCGCATAGAGCGCCTCGACCGTCGCCTGGTCGATCGGCGCGGCCGACAGGATGCGCGCGCCCGCCGCGGCTCCGGCGACCTCGGCGACGGCCAGCCATTCCTCCCGCGCGAGCGGCGAGGCCGGATCGAGCCGAAAGCCCCGCCCGCCGGCGGAAATCCAGTGTTCTCCGGACGCGTCGCGGCGTTTGGAGAGCCGGTCCGGATAGGCCAAGGCGATGCAGGCGCCGACGGACTCCCTCATTCCTTCCCGCGCTGGCGCTGCCTTATCGGGCTGTGCACGGGCGGCCGCGGACGGAGCGACGATCCGCGCCCACCGCCTCGCCAGCCCCCGCGCCGCCTCGGAACGAATGCCTCGCTCGCCGCGCCAGCGCCTCAGCCTCAGCTCGAGGTCCGCGTCCGGGCCGCCGAGACCGCGCTCGGAAAGCAGGACGGCCACCTCGGCCGCCGCCTCGCCCCAGCCGTGCCCGGCCGCCGCGATCAGCATGTGGGCGAGCCGCGGCGGGAGTGGGAGGCCGGCGATCGCGCGGCCGTGCACGGTCGGCCGCCCCTCGGGATCGATCGCCCCCAGGGACAGCAAACGCCGCTTCGCTTCGTCGATGGAAGCGGCCGTCGGCGGATCGAGCCAGCGCAAGGTCCGCGGATCCGCCACTCCCCAGATCGCGCAGTCGAGGACGAGCGCCGACAGGTCGGCCTCGAGAATCTCCGGCGGATCGAAGAGCGGCAGGGCCGCGGTCGCCGCTTCCTCCCAGAGGCGGTAGACCATGCCGGGGCCCTGGCGCCCGGCGCGGCCGGCACGCTGGGCGACGGCCGCCTGGCTCGCCCGCTCGGTGAAGAGCCGCGTGATCCCGGCCGCGCGGTCGTAGCGCGGGCGGCGGGCGAGGCCGCTGTCGACGACGATCCGGACTCCATCGAGCGTCAGGCTGGTCTCGGCGATGGAGGTCGCGAGGATCACCTTGCGCCGTCCCGCAGGCGCCGCCGCAATCGCCGCCCGCTGCGCGCCGGCTTCAAGGCTGCCGTGGAGGCGGTGGAGGTCGCAGCCGTGGGGGAGGGCGCCTTCGATCCGCTCGGCCGTCCGTTCGATCTCGGCGACGCCCGGCAGGAAGGCGAGCAGGCTTCCCTCCGCCTCGGCGAGGGTGCGGCGCACCGCCGCCGCCATTTCGTCCTCGATCCGCCGTCCCGTCGACCGGCCGAGATGCACGATCGCGACCGGGTGCGCGCGGCCCTCGCTTCCGATCACGGGCGCGTCGCCCATCAGCGCCGCGAGGCGCGCCCCGTCGAGCGTCGCCGACATGGCAAGAATGCGGAGTTCGGGCCGCAACGCGTCCTGGGCGTCGAGAGCGAGAGCGAGGCCGAAATCGCTGTCGAGGCCGCGCTCGTGGATTTCGTCGAACAGCACAGCGGAAACGCCGGCCAGCTCCGGGTCCGCCTGGATGCGAGCCAGGAAGATGCCTTCGGTCAGCACCAGGATCCGCGTGCGCGCCGTGCGCTTGGTGTCGAGCCGCGTCGCATAGCCGATCGTCTCGCCGACCCGCTCGCCGGCTAGTTCGGCCATCCGTTCCGCCGCGGCGCGGGCCGCGAGGCGCCGCGGGGAGAGGAGCAGGATTTCTCCGGTGCACCAGGGCTCGGCGAGCAGCGCCGGCGCGACCGCGGTCGTCTTGCCGGCGCCGGGCGGCGCGACGAGCACCGCATTGCTGTTTCGGCGCAGCGCGGCGATCAGGTCCGCGAGGACGGCATGGATAGGCAGCGTCACGCGCGTGAGTTAGACGCGCCCGTCTGCTCTTCCAAGAGCGGGCGCCAGCGCTTTACAGACGGCAACGGCCCCTTATGCTGGCACGCCAGGGGGGGGACGACATGCGCTTTCTAATCGTTGCGATCCTGCTCCTCGCCTGGCCCGGCACGGCGCTGGCCGACATGCGCGCGACCTGGCAGAGCCTGAGCAACGGCTCGCAATGGACCGCCGAAGCCGCGGACAATGGCGATGGACGGCTCGATCCAAGCGGCATGGCCTATTACCTGCTGCGCAGTGGCGGCGAGCTCCATGCCGTCTACACGAACGCGGCCGCGCCGCGGGTCGTGCGCATTCGCGATCTCCAGCAGGTGATGCGGGAGCGAGGCGTAGGTTTTCGACCCCCGCCCGGAATCCTCGAGCAGGGCCAGTTCGTGGCGCGCGGCGACGCGACGATCGCCGGACGGCGTGGACGCGCGCTCTACCTTCGATTCGAAGACGGGGAGCTCTCGCCGCGTCCGATGATCGTCGTCAGCGACGATCCCGCGTTCGCGCCGCTCGGCCGCATGTTCAGCGATCAGATGGAATTCTCGATCACGGCCATCCGGATTGCGGGCGCGACGCCGCCGGAAAATTTCCTGGTCGCCCGCAGGTTCATCGGCGACGGAACCCCCTTGCTGTTCGCCGGCTATTCGCTGGAGACGATCGACGCCGCACCGATCGATTCGAAACGCTTCGAACTTCCCGGCGCGCCGATGTCGCTCGAGGATCTTCGCGGCCAGGAATTGCGGGTGCTGGTGCCGGTTCGGCCAGGTCAATAAGACCGCGCGATCGCGAACTCGACGGCTTCGACGAGCGCCGCCTTCACCCGGCCGTTCGCGAAGGGTCCGAGCGCGTCGATCGCGCGCTGGCCGTAGGTGCGCGCGCGGGCCATCGTGTCGTCGAGCGCGCCCGTTTCGCGCAGCAGGCGCGTGGTACGGGCAAGGTCGTCCGCGCTGCTGCGCACGCCCTGCATCGCCTCGCGGAGGAAGGCACGGTCTTCTTCGCCGGCGCGGGCGTAAGCAAGGATGACCGGGAGCGTGACCTTGCCGTCGCGAAAGTCGTCGCCGACGCCCTTGCCCATCGTCGCGGCGTCGGAAGCATAGTCGATCGCATCGTCGACGAGCTGGAAGGCGATGCCCAGATTGCGGCCGTAGCAGTCGAGCGCGCCTTCCGCCGCTTCGTCGCGCTCGGCGACGACCGCCGCGATCCGGCAGGCGGCGGCGAACAAGGCCGCGGTCTTTGCCGAGATGATGCCCAGATAATGGTCCTCGCCCGTCTCCACCCGCCGCTGGGCGGTGAGCTGATCGACCTCGCCCTCCGCGATCACCGCCGAAGCGCGTGAAAGGATTCGGAGCACCTTGAGGCTGCCGTCCTCGACCATCAGCTCGAAGCTTCGCGAAAAAAGGAAGTCGCCGACCAGTACGCTCGCCGGATTGCCCCAGATGAGGTTGGCGGTGCGGCGGCCGCGGCGCAGGCCCGAGCCGTCGACGACGTCGTCGTGGAGGAGCGTCGCCGTGTGAATGAACTCGACCGCGGCAGCGAGCTTGTGGTGGCGCGTACCGGGATAGTCGAGCAGGCGGGCGCAGGCCAGCGTCAGCATCGGCCGCATCCGCTTGCCGCCGCCGGCGATGAGATGCCCGGCAAGTTCGGGGATCAGCGTGACCTCGCTCTGCATGCGCTCGAGGATGACCGCATTGACGTGGTTGAGGTCGCCGGCGACCAGCTGGAGCATCGGCTCGAGCGAAGGCGCGCGCGCGCGGAGCTGGTGGACGGAAGCCGACATGAGTGGCCGCGATGTGGCGCGTCGCGCGATGAAAGGCAAGCTGCCGAGCGAGGCCGTCATCCCGGCGAAGGCCGGGATCTCAGGACGAGAAGTCTCCATCGTCCGTGCAGCTCTTCGGGTCGCGGGAAGACGTCTCGTGCCTTTCACCCGCTGAGGTCCCGGCCCCCGCCGGGACGACGATCAGGCCAAGTACGGCTGCAGCGCTGCCGCCGCAGACTGCGGCGAGCTGGCGTCGAGGGCGACGCGGACCCAGCTTTCGTCCATGCCGGTCATCGACGCCATGAAGCCGCCGAGGCCGCGGGCGCGGCGGTCGATCTGCATCAAGAGCTCGACATGATTGCCGTGAAGCTGCTCGAATACGATCTCGACCTCATCGTAGCGCGTGCGGTGGTGGCCGCCCGGACGGAACTCGAACTCCTGGACCCAGGAACGGCCGAACCAGGACGAGCGGGGGTCGATGTCGACCTTGTGGAGGTGGAAGCCGAGCTGGTTCATCGCCTCGAGGACGTTGATCTGCGCCTGGGTCGGGTAGACTTCGAGGCGGTCGGTGTCGGCCGGGTCGATCTGCATCGGCATGTCGAGGTTGGAGCGCAGCCAGACGAAGTTGCGGCCGCCCAGGCTGGTCACCGGCGTGTGGGCGGGAAGCTCGATCCGGAAGGGCGAGCTGGTCTCGCCGCCGATCGGGATCGGGCCCATGATCTCGTGGCCGGCGATCGCCTCGTCCGTCTCATATTCGTCGTCGCCATGCTTGCGCTTCACCCGCGCGACGACGTCGAGCACCGCGCGCGCGGCCGTCCGCCCGTGCTCGCCGCCGCGAACGTGGAGCGTGCCGGTGACGATCCCGCCGGGCATGACCTGCGCGGTATCGAGCACGGCATCGATGGTGGGACCGCCGATGCCGACCGCGCGCATGAACGACTTGAACACCATGATGAGACCTCCCCGATGCTGATGCGTGTCGCGAGGGTTTAGGCGAGAGCGGCGCGGGTCCGCAATCGGGATCGACAGGGCGACGTGAACCGGGCGAGAGCGTCATGCCGGACTTGATCCGGCATCCATGAACCGAAGCTTCGGCCGGGTCTCGCCGTCCGTGTTCATGGACCCCGGATCAAGTCCGGGGTGACGGAGGGGCGAGCACGCTGCTCAGCCCGACAGAGGGAGCTTGAGACGGGCGAGGAGGCCGCCGAGATCCTCGCTCTCCTCGAGGTCGATCGAGCCGCCGTAGATTTCGGCGACGTCGCGGACGATGGCGAGCCCGAGGCCGGTGCCGGGCTTGCCGCTGTCGAGTCGGGCGCCGCGGTCGAAGATCGAGTTGCGCTCGACCTCCGGGATGCCCGCCCCGTCGTCTTCGACCTCGATCTCGACGCATTCTGGCGTGTTTCGCACCGTCACGAACACCCGGCCGCCGCCATATTTGGCGGCGTTCTCGATGAGGTTGCCGACCATCTCGTCGAGATCCTGCCGCTCGACCCTGACCGCCGCGTCCCGGTCCCCGGCGACATCGACGGTGACGTTCTCGTAGAGCCGGCAGACGGCGCGCTCGACCGCCTCGAGGCTCGGCCAGACGTCGGCGCGGGCCTGGGCCGAGGAGCGACGGCCGATCGCCCTGGCGCGGGCGAGATGGTGGTCGACCTGGCGGCGCATCGTCGTCGCCTCGCGGCAGACCGTGTCGGCGAGGTCGGGGGCGTGGGCGGTGGCGGCGTTGGTGACGACGGTGAGCGGCGTCTTGAGGGCGTGGGCGAGGTTGCCGGCGTGGCGCCGCGCCTCCTCGGCCTGCTTCTCGTTATGGGCGAGAAGGGCGTTCAATTCCTCGATCAGCGGCTGGATTTCGAGGGGAAAGCGTTCCTCGATGCGCGACTTGGCGCCCGAGCGGATCGAGGCGATTGCCTTCCGCACCCGGCGTAGCGGCCACAGGCCATAGAGCGCCTGGAGCGCGGCGAGGACGAGGAGGCCGACGCCGAGGATGGCGAAGGAGCGGATCATGGTCCTGCGCAGGACGCTGATCTGCGCGGTGATCGGCTCGCGCGTCGAGGCGACCTGGAAGCGCCAGCGCCGCGGCGAGCCGGGAAGGCGCGCGTCGCGCTCGACGACGCGAAGCTCCTCGCTGGGGAATTCCGCGCTGTCGTAGACGTGGATCTCGAAGTCGCGATGCTCGCCGCGGACCTGGAGCCGCCGGTCCCACAGCGAACGCGACGGAAAGGCGAAGTTGGGTGGCGCGTCTGCGGGATTGAACCCTTCGGCGGTGATTTGGAAATAGAGGCCCGAATAGGGCTCGAGGAAGCGCTGGTCGGCGGGCGGGCGGTTGAGCAGGACCTCGCCCTCCGGTCCGATCTCCGAGGAGGCGATCAGCGAGGTCAAAACGTAGTCGAGCTGGTCGTCGAAATTGTTGGTGATGGCCGAGGTCAGCACCCGATCGAGCGCATAGCCGCCGACGCCCAGGAGGACGACGATCCAGATGCCGGCGATGCCGATGATGCGGCGGGTGAGCGAGCCGGTCGAAGGCCGCGCCTTCTCCGTACCCTTGCGCCACAACCGCATCAGCCGAAGCTTCGGCGCCTTCATCGCGTCACCGTCTGCATCTCGGACGCGGGTGTGGCGGACGCGACCCAAACGGCGGATGAACCGCAGTCCCCTGCAATCCGTCCTTCGACAGGCTCAGGACTTGCGGTGGTATTTCCATCCCCGCTAGGGCTGAGCTTGTCGAAGCCCGGTTCGCGCGCGTCGACGCCAGGATCGCGGTCTCACGCCCGCGGCTCTTCGAGCGAGTATCCGAGGCCGCGGATGGTGGTGATGACGTCCTGGCCGAGCTTCTTCCGGATGCGGGTGACGAACACCTCGATCGTGTTCGAATCGCGGTCGAAATCCTGGTCGTAGATATGCTCGATTAGTTCGGTGCGGCTGACCACCTTGCCCTTGTGGTGCATCAGATAGGAGAGGAGCTTGTACTCCTGCGCGGTGAGCTTGACCGGCTCGCCGTTCAGCGTGACCTTGCCCGAGCGCGTGTCGAGCCGGACCTGGCCGGCGGTGAGCTCCGACGAGGCGTTGCCGGACGCGCGGCGGATGAGGGCGCGCAACCGCGCGATCAGCTCCTCGGTCTGGAAGGGCTTGGCGAGATAGTCGTCGGCACCGGCATCGAGGCCGGCGACCTTGTCCGACCAGCTGTCGCGCGCGGTGAGGACGAGGACGGGGACGACGATCCCTTCCTTGCGCCAGCGGTCGAGCACGGTGAGCCCGTCGATCTCCGGCAAACCGAGATCCAGCACGATCGCGTCGTAGCTTTCGGTGGATCCGAGATAATGGCCGTCCTCGCCGTCGGTGGCGAGATCGACGGCATAGCCGGCGCCTTCCAGGGTGGCGCGCAGCTGGCGGCCGAGATTCGGTTCGTCCTCGACGATCAGAACCCGCATGATACCCTTTCCTTCCGCCTCTCGTTCACCGGCATTGCAAGCCGAAAACCGCCGCGCGTGGCAATTGTTTCACGCGCCGAACGAAGGCCCGATAGCAGGAACCAGGGCCGCGCGCCACGCAGGCCTCGCGGAAGGAGGAGGGTTAGCGGCTGATGCCGAGCGGCCGCCCGGTCCGGGCGTCGACCAGGACGCGGACGACGTCGGACCCGCGCATGTAGGTGAGCCGGTAGACCGTGCCCGTAGAATTGAGGTCGGCGCCGATGAACTGGGCGCCGCGCACGCGGACGCGGGAGAGGATCACGGGCAGCGGCAAGATGTCGCCCTGCTGCATGGCATGGTAGGCCGCGTCCTGGTCGCGTTGCGGCGCCGGACGTCCGCGCCCCTGCGCATCGGCGGGGGCGGCAGCGATGAACGCCGCGATGGCGGCGAGAAGGGCGATGATACGCATGAACCAGATACTCTGCGGTTTGTCGCTTGGAGTGGGGGATGGCATAGGCGTCGGCCATTGAATAGGCCATGAATGCGCCGTTGGCCGGCGGACAGGAGCGGATCGATGAGGCTGAGGGGAATGCTTGCGCTCGGAGCTGTGCTCGCGGCGGGGCTCGCCTTTTTCGCGCCGGCGCTGGCGCAGGATGGCGGCGCTCGCATGGAGCGGGTGCCCGATCGGGTGCCGGGCGAGGGGGCCGGCCCGTTTCGCCGTCTCGTCATTCGCGGCGCGACCCTGATCGACGGCAGCGGCGCGCCGCCGCGCGGGCCGGTCGACATCGTCGTCGCCGGCAACCGGATCGAGAGCATCCGCGGCGCCGGGACTCCGGGACTGCCGCTCTCCCGCGACCGCGAGCCCAGGGGCGCCGACCATGAGATCGACGCGACCGGCATGTACGTGCTTCCCGGCTTCGTCGATGTCCACGGCCATAATGGCGACCCTGGCAAGGCCCCGAACGCGAGCTACGGTTACCGCCTGTGGCTCGCCCACGGCGTCACCACCGTGCGCGGCGTATCGCTCTATTTCGGGCCTGGCGGCATGTCGGCGAGCGACCGCCAGAGAAGCGCGGCCAACACGATCGTCGCGCCGCGACTGTACGACTATGTCTCGATGGGCGACTGGACCCAGGGCGACATCGAGACGCCGGATCAGGGCCGCGCATTCGTCCGCTGGGCGGCCGCCCAGGGCTATCACGGCATCAAATTCTTCAATTCCGAAACTCCGGCGACCACCGAGGCGGCGATCCAGGAGGCGCGGCGCCTCAATCTCGGCACCGTCGCGCATCTCGGCCAGGGAGGGGTCGCCGAGGTCAATGCCGACCGCGCGACCGCGATGGGCCTCCACGGCATCACCCATTTCTACGGTCATTTCGAGAGCCTGCTCCGCGATCGCCGCCTGCCGGCCTATCCCAACGACTACAACATGTTCGACGAGCAGTGGCGCTTCAGCCAGGTCGCGCGCCTCGCCGACCAGATCCACGAGCCCGGCGGTCCGGAATGGCGCGCCTATCTGGAGCGGCTGCTCGAGCGGCGGGTGTTCCTCAGCCCCACCTTCAACATCTATTCGGCCGGGCGCGACGTGATGCGCGCGCGCACCGCCGACTGGCACGCGCGCTACACCTTGCCGTCGCTGCAGCGCTTCTTCGATCCGAGCCGCGTCCATCACGGCTCCTATTTCTGGGATTGGACGACCGCGGACGAGATCGCCTGGCGGCGCTTCTACGGGCCCTATATGCGCCTCGCCAACGACTATAAGAACATGGGCGGGCGCGTCACGGTCGGCTCGGACCCCGGTTACATCTATCAGACCTGGGGTTTTTCCTATGTCCAGGAGCTGGAGATGCTCCAGGAAGCCGGCTTCTCGCCGCTGGAGGTGATCCAGGCCGCGACCGCGAACGGTGCCCGCGAGATCTTCGAGCCGCGAGGGCAGGAGCCGCCCTTCGGCACGGTCCGCCCCGGCATGCTCGCCGACCTCGTCATCGTGCCGGGAAACCCGCTCTCGAACCTCAAATTGCTCTACGGTACCGGCCACATGCGCCTCAATCCGCAAACCCAGCGCGTGGAGCGCGTCGGCGGCGTCCGATGGACCATCAAGGACGGCATCGTTTACGACGCCCCGGCCCTGCTCGAAAGCGTCGCCCGGATGGTGGAAGAGCAGCGCGCGCGAGAGAGCGGCGGCGCGCAATGAGAAAGCAGCGAACAGGGAGAGAAGCGATGACGATGGTGAAATGCGCTCTCGGCGTCGCCGCGGCGGCGATGCTGACCGCTCAGCCCTGCCTTGCCGCCGAGGATTTCCGCGAGAGCCGGGCGAGCGAGACGAGAACCGGCGCCTTTGCCGGTCTCAGCTTCCGAATGCCGCTCGACGGGCAATCCTCACGCCGGCCGACGGCGCGGCTGCAGCTTACCGGCATCCGCCAGGTGCGCGAGGCGAGCGGGGCGACGCGCACCTTCCGCGCGGAGGGTGTTCAGATCGGCGCCGGCCGCGACGGCCGCCTCGCGCTCACCATTGCGGGGCAGAATCCGCTCGAGGCGCGCGAGCGGCTTGGCGTGGGCGGCTCGACGGGAACGACGCTGCTCATCGTCGGCGGCGTCGTCCTCGTCGTCTACGTGCTCGCCGCCGTCGCCGCCGCCACGCCGCGCCCGGGCCCGCACGACGGCACCTTCGATTAACCCGCCTGGCGCGTCGCCGGCAGCAGCCGCGGATTGCGCAGGAGCGCGGCCGAGACCAAAGCCACCAGCAGCCCGACCGGGAAGATCTCCGCGAAGATCATCGGCATCCGGTAGATGGGGTTGGCGTAGAACTCGCCGAAGCCGCGCATCTGCTCCTGCGCGGCGGCGATCGCGGCCGGGCTGGCGCCGTCGGCGCGCATGCCGTCGAGAATCGTCTGGGTATATTCGGGCATGAACCGCCAGCCCGTCGCGGCTTCGTAGCCCTCCCAGCCGATGACGTAGACCAAAGCGGCGACCGCAGCCATGCCGAGCCCGACGAGGAAGGCGCGGCCGAAGCGGATGACGCCGCCGCATTCGGCGTCGCGGTATCGCTTCACGCCGACGAAGATCAAAGAGAGCGCGACCAGCATGATGAGATAGCCGAACCAGACCGAGGTCGTGTGGTTCGACAGATCGAGCGCCAGGCTGGCGGCGAGGACCGCGATCACGATCCCGCCCGCAATGCCGCCATAGACCAGTGCATATCTCATTGGGTTTCTCCCCGATGTGTCGTCCGAGACGCTTCCGATAGCCCTTCGCGGCGGCCGGCCTATCGCCCAAACGGGTGATTTCCCGCAAAATACTCCCTTCGGATCAGGGAATGAGCGCGAGGAATCGCGCCTTTTCGATTGCCTGAACGCGCCGCTCGACCTCCAGCTTCTCGTAGACCCGTGCGACGTGCGTCTTGACCGTATTGGGCGAGATGGCGAGCGTTCGCGCCAGCTCCTTGTTGGATTGGCCGGACGCGAGCAGAGCGAGGATCTCGCATTCGCGGGCGGTGAGGCCGAGCGAGCGGATCGCCTGGTCGTTGCGGCGGAACTCGCCTGCCGCCGGAGCCGGCGTCAGCTTGCGCCCGACCCAGATCCCCAGCGCGATGAATCCGGCCGCGATCAGGGCGACGTAGATCTCGGCCGAAAAGGCGCGCGCCGCATAGCGATATTCGAGCCAGCTCAACAAAGTCGCCGCGGCGGCGAGCGCGAGCGCGTAGGGAATGACGATCCTCGCCATTGCCGGGAGCGCCGCGCTCACGCCTCGGCGCGCAGGTGCGCGCGGCACTTCATCAAGGGCTGGATCCTGGTGCCGAACTTCTCCGTGCCCTCGATGAAGTCGTCGAAGGTGAGGAGGACGCCGCCCGTATTGGGCACCGTCGAGGCCTCGTCGAGCATGCGCGCGATGCTCTCGTAGGAGCCGACGAGAGTGCCCATGTTGAGGTTGACCGCGCTCTCGCGGTCGGCGAGCTGCCGGACGTTGGTGGTGGTCGATGTCTTGTCGGCGGCGCCTTGCGCGCCGAGCCAGGCGACGGCTTCCTGGTCGACGCCCTCGCGGTACCAGATCCACTTCTCCATCGCCTCCTCGTCGGTCTCGGCGGCGATCACCATGAAGAGCGCGTAGATGCGCACGTCGCGGCCGGTCTTGGCCGTCGCCGCCATCAGCCTCTCGTTGTTGGGCGCGAAGGCGGTCGGCGTGTTGACGCCCTTGCCGAGGCAGAAGGCATAGTCGGCATATTGGGCCGAGAAAGCGAGGCCCTCGTCGGACGAACCGGCGCAGATGATCTTCATCTCGCCCTCGGGCAGCGGCCGCACCCGGCAGTCGTTCATCTGGTAATATTCGCCCTTGAAGTCGGAGACGCCGGTCGCCCACAATTCGCGCAGGATATGGGCATATTCGCCGAGCATCTGGTAGCGGTTGCGGAAATGCTCGTCGCCCGGCCACAGGCCCATCTGGCTGTATTCCGGCCGCTGCCAGCCGGTGATCAGATTGAGCCCGAAGCGGCCGTGGCTGATCGAATCGATCGTGTTGCACATGCGCGCGCAGAAGGCCGGCGGGATCACCAGCGTCGGGCAGGTCGCGTAGATCTTGATCTTCTCGGTGACCGCGGCGAGGCCGGCCATCAAAGTGAAGCTCTCAAGGTTATATTCCCAGAACTCGGTCTTTCCGCCGAAGCCCCTGAGCTTGATCATCGAGAGCAGGAAATCGACGCCGTAGCTCTCCGCCTTCTGCGCGATCTCCTTGTTGAGATCGAAGCTCGGCATGTACTGGGGCGAGTTTTCCGAGATCAGCCAGCCATTGTTGCCGATGGGCGTGAAAATGCCGATTTCCATCATGACACTCCTTGGGAAGGTTCGTCTCGCAGCCAGGCGAGGATAAAGCCGTTGAAGCCGTCGGGCCAGGTGACGTTACAGGCGTGGCCGCCATAGGCCGAATAAGCGAGGCCGGCATTGGGCAGCCCGTCGGCGAGCGCCTTGCCGGCGCGCGCCGGCACCAGCACGTCGTCCGGGGCAGCGAGGACGAGCACGGGCACCTCGATTTCACTCAGCCGGCTGGAAATGTCGAAGGCGGCGAGCGCCGCAATTCGCTTCGTAAGGGTCTCGAGCCCTTGGAAGTGCTCGATCTGGGCCGGCAGCTCCGCCTCGATCTCCGCATGGTGCTCTGAGCTCCAGTCGGCCGGGTAGAGGAAGATCGGCTGGGCCCGCAGATAGGCTTCCGGCCCGCTGTCCTGCAGCAGAGCCAGCCTCGCCTCGAAGCAGCGCAGGAAATGCGGGTCCGGAGCCGCCCAGCCGTTGACGACGATCAGTCGGTCGAGCCGCTCCGGCGCTATCAGCGCCAGTGCGAGCCCGGCGACCCCGCCCGCCGCGTGCCCGATCAAAGTCGCCTTCGGTATGCCGAGCGCGTCCACCAAGGCGAGGATGTCGTCGGCGAGATCATCCACGGTGACGCTATCCGGCATGCTGCGGTCGCTGCGCCCGGTGCCGCGATGGTCGTAGACGAGCACGCGATGCTCCGCCGCGAGCGCATCGAGATTGGGTCGCCAATAGTCCGCAGAACCGCCCAGGCCAGGCGAAAGGATCAGGACGTCGCGGTCCTCCGGCCCGTGCCAATCGTACCAAAGGCCCGCTGCGTGGGGCATCAGCCGGTATGCGCGACGCTGGCGATCTCGACGACGAGGCCGGGCTTCACCAGCCCGCACTGGATGCAGTAGCGCGCCGGCTTCGCGCCGGGAAAATATTCGGCATAGACGGCATTCATCGCCGGATAGTGCGCCCAGTCGGTGAGAAAGATGTGGTTGAACGCGACGTCCGCCATCGTCGCGCCGGCCGCTTCGAGCGTGATTCGGATCGTCTCCAGCACGTGCCGCGTCTGCGCCTCCGCGTCGTCGGGATAGAGCACCGTCCCCCCCGGTCCGAGCGCCAGCGTTCCCGAGACGTAGACGGTGTCGCCGGCGCGGGTGCCGGCCGAATATGGGGCGATCGGCGTCGGGAATTGCGGCGGGTTGATCGATTCGAAGGGCATTGCGAGTCTCCTTAGTGAGTTTCGATCAACCACATCCGCTAGGGCTGAGCCTGTCGAAGCCCGGGGTTGCGGAGCGCTGCAACCCGCCCTTCGACAAGCTCGAGGGCTGGCGGTCTTATTGTTCAAGCCCTTCCTCCGCGATCTGGCCGAAGGCGCCGCAGAAATCGGCGACGGTCGAGACCCAGCCGAAGAAGGTCTCGACATTGTAGACCGCTGCCTGCTGGAGGAATTCGGGGCCGGCCTGATGCGTCGCGTCCTCGAGCATGATGCCGAAATATTCGAGGTGGAAGGCGTCGCGCAAAGTCGATTCGACGCAGACGTTCGTCGCGATGCCGACGAAGACGAGGTTGCGGATGCCGCGCGCCCTCAATGCGCTGTCGAACTGCGAGTTGAAGAAGCCCGAATAGCGCGTCTTGGCGATGAGGACGTCGCCCGGCTTGGGCGCGAGGCGATCGACCAGCGCATAGTCCCAGCCGCCCTTGGCCAGCAGCGTGCCCTCGAGCTCGGGGCGCGCGCGCATCGTCTTGAGCGCATTGGACTTGTGCCAGTTGGGCGAACCCGGGCCCCCGGCCTCGACATAGGCCGCGTCCCAGCCGTTCTGGAAGTAGAAGACGGGAACGCCCGCCATGCGCGCCGTGTCGAGCACCTTGACGGTCTGCTCGATCACTGCCGCGGCGCCCCCGATGTCGAAGCCGGCGAGATCGAGATAGCCGCCGGCCGAGGCATAGGCGTTCTGCATGTCGACGACGACCACCGCGGTCTCGTCGGCGGCGACGCGGATCGGCTCCGGGCGGGCGGGGAGGGTGACGAAGCGGGCCGTGCTTTGCGCGCGTTCGCCGACCGCATCCACCGTCATGAGCCTGCCCCCTTTTCGCGCGAATGTTGACCAGATGCGGCGCGGACGCACAAGCCGCTAGTGCGGGAAGCCGCCGGCGAAGACGAACTCGGCAAGCGGCTTCCTCCCGCTTGGATGCTCCCGCGCGCGCTGCTTCTCGTCGAGGATGGCCGGATCGCCGATCCGGCCGATGACGCAGGCCGCCTCGATCCGGTAGCGTTCGGGCACGCCGAGCTCGGCGCAAGCGCGATCGTACTGGATGCCCGACATGCCGTGCGCGTGATAGCCCATCCGTGTCGCCTGCAGCGCGAGCGACACCCAGGCGGCGCCGGCATCGAAGCCGTGGGTGCGCGATTCCTGCGCGCTTGCGTCCTTGCCGGTCATCGGCATGGTATCGGAGAGGATGTAGACCAGCACCGAGGCGCTGTGGGCCCAGCCCTGGTTCCAGGGAATGAGAAGCTCAAGGAAACGCTGCCAGTTCTCGTCGCCGCGCTTGGCATAGAGAAAGCGCCAGGGCTGCGAGTTGAACGCCGAGGGCGCCCAGCGCGCCGCCTCGAAGATCGTCATCAGGTCGGCATCTGGAATCGCCGACCCGTCGAACGCGCGCGGCGACCAGCGTTCGAGGAACAGGGGATCGATCGGGTGGTCGGGCTGACGCGGGTTCATGCGGGTCTCCTGTCGCTGATTGCTGTCGGGGACAGGAGCGGCCTGTGCAAGCTTGGAAGGGCGGCTCTCCCGTTCGGTTCGAGCGAAGTCGAGAACCGCCTTCGAGCGCAGCGAGAACCGCGCGGAGGAGAGAAAAGCAGAAGTGCCTCGACTTCGCTCGGCAACGGTCCTCGACGCAGTTTATCCTGAGCGACGCCGCAGGCGGCGTCGAAGGGCTCGGACCGAACGGAGCAACGCGGGGTGACGCGGCGGCGATCCTTTCCTATCAGCCCGCCATGTCCGCGCCCGTTCTCGCTTATGAAAATCTCGGCCTCGTCCAGGGCTCCGGCTGGCTGTTTCGGGGGATAGACCTGTTCGTCGGAGCGCGCGATCGGCTCGCGCTCATCGGCCGCAACGGCGCCGGCAAGACGACGCTCTTCAAGTGTCTCGCCGGCATGATCGAGACCGACGAGGGCCGCCGCACGATCCAGCCGGGGATCAAGGTGGTGCTGCTCGAGCAGGATCCTTCGGTCGAGGGGTTCGCGACTCTGCGCGAGTTCACCGCCGCCGGCCCGGGCGCGCCGCCCGCTTTCGAGGTCGATGCGATCGCGACCCGGATCGGCATTGATCTCGATCGGCCCGCCGCGACCGCTTCGGGCGGCGAGCGGCGGCGCGCAGCAATCGCGCGGGCACTCGCGCAGGCGCCCGACGTGCTGCTGCTCGACGAACCCACCAACCATCTCGATCTGTCGGCGATCCAGTGGCTGGAAGACTGGCTCGGCCGCTACACCGGCGCCTTCATCGCGATCAGCCACGACCGCACCTTTCTGAAACGCCTGACCCGCTCCTCGCTCTGGCTCGACCGCGGGACGATCCGGCGCGCCGAGATCGGCTTCGGCGGCTTCGAGGCCTGGACCGAGCGCGTCTATGCGGAGGAGGCCCGCTCCGCCGAGAAGCTCGACGCGCGCCTCAAGCTGGAGCTGCACTGGCTCCAGCGCGGCGTCACCGCCCGCCGCAAGCGCAACCAGGGGCGGCTGACCAAGCTCCACCAGATGCGTGCGCAGCGCGCGGCGATGCTCGGTCCCGCCGGGACGGCGAAGCTCGGCCTCGAGGCGGACGAGGTCAAGACGAAGACGGTCATCGACGCCGAGGACGTGGTCAAACGCTACGGCGAGCGGACGGTGATCCGCGGCTTCTCCTTGAAGATCCAGCGCGGCGACCGGATCGGCGTCGTGGGCGCCAACGGTGCGGGCAAGACGACCCTCCTGCGCCTGCTGACCGGCGAGATCCCGCCCGACGAGGGCAAGGTGACGCGCGCCCGGACCCTCTCGGGCGTCGTCATCGACCAGCAGCGCCGCCTCCTCGATCCGGACAAGAAGGTGCGCGACGTCCTCGCCGACGGTAGCGACTGGATCGACGTCCGCGGCGCGAGAAAGCACGTCCAGGGCTATTTGAAGGAATTCCTGTTCGAGCCCGGCCTGATCGACGCCAAGATCGGCACCTTGTCGGGGGGCGAGCGCTCGCGGCTGCTGCTCGCGCGCGAGTTCGCCCGGCGCTCGAACCTGCTCGTCCTCGACGAGCCGACCAACGATCTCGACCTCGAGACGCTCGATCTCCTCCAGGAGGTGATCGCCGACTACGAAGGCACGGTCCTGATCGTCAGCCACGACCGCGACTTTCTCGACCGCACGGTGACGATCACCCTCGGGCTCGACGGCTCCGGCACGGTCGACATCGTCGCCGGCGGCTATGAGGATTGGGAAAGGAAGCGCGCGCAGCCGGCGCCGGTCCGTGCTCCGCCGAAGGCCGGAGCCCAGCCGCGCCCGCCGGCGCCCGCGCAGCCGTCCCCCGCGACCCGCAAGCTCAGCTACAAGGACCAGCGCGACCTCGATCTGCTTCCCGCCCGGATCGAGGCGCTCGACACGCAGATCGCGCGCGACGAGGCCTCATTGTCGGACCCGGACCTTTATGCGCGGGATCCGGCCCGCTTCGCCGCCCTCACCCGGGCCATCGACGAAGCCCGCGCCGAGCGCGACGCCGCCGAGGAGCGCTGGCTCGCGCTGGCCGAGAAGGCGGAGGCGCTTGAGCGCCTAGCCCTCACCCCGGACTTGATCCGGGGTCCATGAACACGGAGTCGGCGGTCTTTCCCGGCCGCTTCGGTTCATGGGTGCCGGATCAAGTCCGGGGTGAGGGCTCATTCTCAGGCCCCCCGCTGCGCCCGGCCCGACTGGATCAGGCGCTGGCGCGAGGTGTTGCCGGGGACGGCGATATGCGCGGCCGGATCGAACTCCTTGCCGACCGCCGGGCTGCCCTGCGGCACCCAGATCTCGACCCGCGTCGAGCTGTAGCCCGACGGCAGGTAGCGGACATAATAGCCGTCGGGATGCAGGCTCCACCTGCCCGAGGGCACGTCGCGGCTGCCTTCGCCGCGCGGCGCGGCGCCGGACAGGACGGCGACCCGCTCCATCTCGGCGAAGCTCGCGCCCGGTGTGGTCAGCATCTGGCGCAACTGGGCCTCGGCCTGGGCGATCTGGCGCAGCGGCGCGGGCACGCCGCCGAGCGCGTCGGTCAGCGCATTGCCCTGCAGCACGTCGAGCGCACTGCGGTTGAGCGAGGCGAGCTGGCGCGGCGTCAGCAATTGCGACGCGGTCGCCCGGAGTTCCCCCCTCAGGTCCTCGAACTTCGCCCGCGCGATGATCGCCCAGAGGAGCTGCTGGATGTTCGACTGCGGGATCTCCGGCCGGTTGACCGAGTTGCGCACGATCGTCATCACCGCGTCCTCGGCCGGCCCCTTGGGCGGCGCATAGAGGTAGCCGTCGCCGCCGCCCGGGCCGTGCGTGCCCGCCTTGAGGCAATAGGACTGAACCTGGAGCGCGTAATAGCCGGCCTGGAGGACGAAGCCGCCATTGGGCGTGCGCTGCAGCGTCATCAGCGAACGCGTCGCGTCGCGCGGCGTGAAGCCGTCCTTGGTGGCGTCGCCCCAGCGGGCGTCCTCGAGGCTGGTGGTGATCGGAGGCCGCCCTTGGAGAAGCGACAGCGGCGTCCTGCGCTTCAGCTTGTCGCCGAGACCGCCGAGGCCGCCGAGCTGGGCCGAGCCGGCCGATGCGGCCGCAACGAGGGCGGCAATCGCCGCGACGCGAAAAAATCGGAACTTCATCTCATCCCCCAATGGAATAGACGACGCGGCCCCCCGGCCGCATCTCTCGTTCCGGGTATAACGGGCCAAGCGGCTGGGCCAAAGGGAAAATCCGGGGCCGCTTGACCGCTCGCCGCGGCTCGGCGAAGGCTGGCGCTTTCGGGTGAGGGAGCAAAGGCATGCGGCGCAGGGGATTCGGGACGGCGGCAATGATCGCCGGAGCGCTCGCAGCCGCGGGCTGCAGCCGCGCCGAGCGCACGCAACCGATTCTCGGCCACCCCGAGCTCGACCAGCCGTCGCCCGCGCCGGCGGCCGCCGTCCCTCCGCTACGCTACACGACCCGCACCCTCGCCAACGGCCTTCGCGTCTATGCTTTGCCCGACGAGGGTTCGGCCAATGTCGCGGTCCAGGTCTGGTACGGGGTCGGCGGGCGCGACGATCCGCGCGGGCGCTCGGGCTTCGCCCATCTCTTCGAGCATCTCATGTTCAAGGCGACGCGCAACATGCCCGCCGAGACGCTCGACCGGCTGACCGAGGACGTCGGCGGCGAGAACAACGCCTTCACTTCCGAAGACGTGACCGGCTACCACGAGACCGTCCCGGCCAACCATCTCGAGCGGCTGATCTGGGCGGAAGCCGAGCGCATGGGCTCGCTGGTCGTCGAGCCCGGCTTCTTCGCCTCGGAGCGGGACGTCGTGAAGGAGGAGCTGCGCTCGCGGATCGAGGCCCAGCCTTACGGGCGCCTGCTCGGCGTCTACTATCCCGCCCTCTCCTACAGCGTCCATCCCTATGCCCGCCCGGTCGCCGGCAGCATCGCCGATCTCGACGCCGCGACGATCGACGACGTGCGCGCCTTCCACGCCACCTATTACCGGCCCGACAATGCCGTCCTCGTCATATCGGGCAGCTTCGACGAGGCGCAGCTCGACAGCTGGGTCGACCGCTATTTCGGCCCGATCGAGCGTCCCGGCCGCGCGATCCCGCGGGTCGATGTCGCCGAGCCGGAGCGCCGCGAGGCGACCGTCCGAACCGTCTACGAGCCCAATACGCCGCTGCCGGCGGTGCTCATCTCCTATCCGATCCCGTCCGTCCGCCACGAGGATGCCGCCGCGATCGACGTGCTCGACGGCATCCTTTCGACCGGCGAGAGCTCGCGCCTCCACCGCGCCCTCGTCTACGAGCAGCGCATCGCCAGCCAGGCGGCCTCCTTCCCGGACACGCGCACCGATCAGGGCAATCTCGTCGCCTATGCGATCCTCTCGCCGGGTCGGGCGCCGGAGGCGGGCCTCGCCGCCCTGCGCGCCGAGATCGGCCGCTTGCGCGACGCGCCGGTGACGGCGAGCGAGCTGGAGGAGGCGAAGAACGAGCTCCTGACCGGCGCGCTGCGCGAGCGGGAAACCGCCGAAGGCCGCGCCGCCGCGATCGCCAATGCGGTCATGATCCACGGCGATGCGGGCGCCGCCGACCGGCGCCTCGCCGAGATCGCCGCCGTCACGCCGGCCGACATCCAGCGCGTCGCACGCCGCTGGCTGCGCGATGAGCGCAGCGCCGCCATCCTCTATCTCCCCGAGGAGATGCGGCCCAGTCCCGGCGCCGGCGACAGGATCGCGCTCGCCCCGACCGTCGCGACGCGGCCGCTCGAATCGCCGCCCGGGGTGCGCGTCGTCAGCCTCGCGCCGGAGGCCGAGCGCCAGCGCGCGCCCGAGCCCGGCCCCGCCCGCCTCACGCCGCTCCCCGCCCCGGCGACGCAACGCCTCGCCAACGGCCTGACCTTGATCACCGTTTCCAATCGCGAGCTGCCGCTGGTCAGCGCCTCGATGGTCGTCCGCGGCGGCGCCGCGCGCGATCCGGCAGGCCGCGCCGGTCGCGCTTCCCTCACCGCCGCCCTCCTCAGCGAAGGCACCGCCAGCCGCTCGGCGACCGATATCGACCGCCAGGTCGAAGCGCTCGGCAGCTCGATCGGCAGCGGCGCCGAATCGGACGGCATGTCGGTCGGGCTGACCGTCCGCTCCGAAAATGTCGACGAGGCGCTGGCGCTGGTCTCCGACATAGCCCGCAATGCGTCCTTCGCACCCGAGGAGCTCGAGCGGCAGCGCGCCCAGGCGATCGACGCCTTCACCGTCACCATGGGCAGCCCGGGCGCGGTCGCGCGCCTCGCAGCGATGCGCGCCTTGTACGGCGCCGGCTCCTACGGTGCCCCGGCGGGCGGCACCGCCAATTCGCTGCGCGCCATTACGCGCGACGACGTGGTCGGCGCCTATCGCCAGGCCTGGCGCCCGGACAATGCGACGTTGATCCTTACCGGCGACATCGATCCTGCCGCCGCCCGCGCCCTCGCAGAGCGCCATTTCGGAGGCTGGACCTCGTCCGAGGCGGTCGTGAGCAGCGAGGAGCCGGTCCCCGCTCGCACGCAAAGCGGCGAGGTGATCGTCATCGACATGCCCGAGGCCGGCCAGGCGGCCGTAGCGGTCGCCCGCGGGGCGCTGCCGCGCAACAGCCCGAATTATTACCGCACTCTCCTCGCCAATGCCGTGCTCGGCGGCGGCTACAGCTCGCGGCTCAATCAGGAGATCCGGATCCGCCGCGGCCTCGCTTACGGCGCCGGCTCGTTCGTCGATGCCCGCGCCCGCGGCGGCGCCTTCGTCGCGACCACCCAGACCCAGAACGCGACCGCGTCCGAAGTGCTCGGGCTCATTCTGGCAGAGATGAGCCGGTTGGGCGCCGAGCCGGTGGCCTCGGCCGAGCTCGACACCCGACGCGCCGTCCTGCTCGGCGCATACGGCCGCAACGCCGAGACGACGGCCGGCATTGCCGGCCTGATCGGCTCCTACGTGCTGAGCGGCGTCGGCCCGGATGAAATCGGGCGTTACCAGCGCGCCGTGCTCGGCGTCGACGCTGCCGCCGTGCGCGCCGCCGCATCGGAGCTGCTCGGCCCGGAAGGCGCTACCATGGTCATCGTCGGCGATGCCCGCGCCTTCCTCCCGCGGCTGCGCCGGGAACGCGCCAACGTCCGCGTCATCCCGATCGCGGAATTGAACCTCGATTCGCCGACCTTGCGCTAGGGCAGGACCGTCATCCCGGCGAAGGCCGGGATCTCAGGGAGAGTAGGCACCGCAGGCAGTGCCGGTCGACCTCCATGAACCGCTACGCCCTTCACCCCCTGAGATCCCGGCCTCCGCCGGGATGACGGACCTGGACGATCACCCCCGCCGTGCTCGCTCCAGATGCCGTCGGATTTCCTCGTCGCTCGGCGCGCCTCTCGCGGCGCGTTCGAGCAAGGCGAGGCCCTCGGCGCGGGCGCCGCTCTTGAACAGGACCCAGCCATAGGTGTCGGCGGTGGCGGGGTTGTCGCGGTCGAGCTGCCAGGCTCGGCGGGCGAGCGGGACGGCGCGGCGATGGTCGCCGGCCTCCGAATAGGCCCAGGCGAGATTGTTGAGGATCGTCGCGTCGTTGTCGCCGAGGCGCCGGCGGAGGCCCTCGTAGACGCGGATCGCCTCGGGCCAGTTGCGTGCCTGCATCTGCCGTCCGGCGTGGAGGACGAGGGCAGGGACGTTCCTGGGATTCTGCTGGAGAAAGAGCTGGAGCACGCGCTCGGCCTGCGCGCTTTGGTTCGATCGCTGCAGGGCCTCGATCATCCTGAGCGCCACCGCCTCGGTGAAGGCGAGGTTCGCGGCCTTGCGATATTCCTGGGCGGCGCCGGCGAAGTCGCCGCGCACGCCGCGGGCGTCGCCGACGAGAATGTGGGCGTCGGGCGCGCCGGGATTGCCCGCCTGGAGCCGGAGCGCGCGCTGCAGGGCCTCTTCGCCCAGGCCCCGGCCGAGCAAGGCGGCGACCAGCGAGATCTGGCTTGGCGCATGGTTCGGCGCCGCCGCGGCGATGCGGCGGATCTCGGCGAGCTCGGCATCGGAGACGTTGCGCGCGTCGAGCGCGGTCAGCGCGCGCCGCTGCGGCTGGGAAGCGCGAGCGAAATAGACCGCGGCCAGCCGCATATTGCCCTGCCGCTCGAGCGCGCGGGCCACGAGCGAGAGGGTGTAGCTGTCCGCGTCCGGCCGGTCGGCGATCGGCGCCAGCGTGGCGATCACGCCGGCGACGTCGCCGTTGCGCCACTGCGCCGCCGCGAGCAGGCGCCGCGCCTTGCGATTGCCGGGCTGCCGCGCGACGAGGCCCTGAAGCCGCACCACCGCCTGCTCGACGGCGCCGGTGCCGTAGTCGATCGCACTGACCAGCAAGGTACCCGCCGGCGTGTTGTCGAGCCGGCCGTTGGTCCGGTCCCAGATCGCGCGGGCGAGCGCGAAGTCGCGGCCGCGCGCCGCCAGCATGGCCTGGAGGTAATAAGCGCGCGGATGGCCGGGCGACAGCTCGAGCACGCGGCGGCTGTCGCGGAGCATCTCCGTCATGCGCCCGACGTCGCCGAGCGTCGCGGCCCGTTCGAGCAAAGCGACGACATTGTCCGGATCGACCTGGAGGGCGCGGTCGAACCAGGGAATTGCGGCGGCGAGACCGTATTGGCTGCGGGTGAGCTCGCCGCGAAGGCTCAGCGCTTCGACGCTGCGCGGACCGAAGAGGACGGCCTTGTCGGCGGCGGCGAGCGCGGCGGCGAGATCCCGGTTGCGGCGGAGAAAGCGGGCGAGCTCGAGCCATGCTTCGCTGTCTGCGGGCCCGGCGGCGACCGCGCGGTCGAGCTCCGCGGCGGCGCGGGCATTGTCGCCCTTCGCCATCGCCGCGCGCGCCCGGATCCGCGCGGCGTAGGCGGCGTGTGCCGGCGCGGCGCCGCCGCCGGCGCGGATGGCCTCGTCGTTCTGCCCCTGGAGGAGCAAGGCGTGGGCGAGCAGATGCGCCGTTTCCGCCGCCGGCACGCCGGCCGCACGGGCGCGTTCGATCTCCGCCTGGGCGCCGACACCGTCGCGCAGGAGGAGGTTGGTGCGGGCGAGGGCGAGGCGCGCGCGACGGTCGTTAGGATTGCCCTGGAGGGCGTTCATGAGCTCGACGCGCGCTTCCTTCGGCTGGTGCCGATCGAGCGCGGCGACGCCCCTCCTGTAGCTCTCCTCGGGGCTGGCGACCGCGCTCGTGCAGGCGGCCGCGGCGCCTGCGAGCAGCAGCACGGCGATGCGGCGAAGACGTCCGGTCATGGCTGAAGCCCATATTGCTTGAGAAGGTCGTAGAGCGTCGGCCGGCTGATCCCGAGCAGGCGCGCCGCGGACGAGATGTTGCTCTCGGTTCGCGCGAGGGCCTGGCGGATGACCCGTCGGTCGGCTTCCTCGCGGGCCGCCTTGAGGTTGACCGGCAGGGTCCCGCCTTCGCGCGGCGCGAGATCGAGGTCCTCGGCGGTGATCAGCTTGCCGTCGGCCATGATCACGGCCCGCTTCATGCGGTTCTCGAGCTCCCGGACGTTGCCTGCCCATTTCCAGTCGTTGATCGCCTCCAGCGCCCCGGCCGAGAATCCGCGGACATTGGGATTCATCTCGCGCGAAAAGACATGGAGGAAATGCTTGGCGAGCAGGGTCGCGTCGCCGTGGCGCTCGGCGAGGCTCGGGATCCTGACCACGATCTCGGCGAGGCGGTAATAGAGGTCCTCGCGGAAGCTCCCGGCCTGGATCATGGCGGGGAGATCCTGGTGGGTCGCACAGACGATGCGGGTGTCGACCGCGATCGGCTTCCTGCCGCCGATCCGCTCGATCACGCGCTCCTGGAGGAAGCGCAGCAGCTTGACCTGCAAGGGCAGGGGAATGTCGCCGACCTCGTCGAGGAAGAGCGTGCCGCCATGGGCAAGCTCGATCTTGCCCTCGGTGGTCTTGATCGCGCCGGTGAAGGCGCCCTTCTCGTAGCCGAACAATTCGGCCTCGAGCAGGTTCTCCGGGATCGCCGCGCAGTTGATCGCGACGAAGCCGCCCTCGCAGCGGCGGCTGGCGCGGTGGAGGCCGCGGGCGAGCAATTCCTTGCCGGTGCCGCTGGCGCCGAGCAGCATGACCGAGACGCCGGTATTGGCGACGCGCTCGATGGTGCGGGCGACCTTCATCATCTCGGGCGCCGCGGTGATCATCGTGCCGAGCACGCGGCGGTCGTCGCCGACATGGCTTTCGAGGCGCCGGTTCTCGGTCTCGATGCCGTGCAGCTGGAAGGCGCGGCGGACGATCAGGCCCAATTGATCGATGTCGACCGGCTTCTGGTAGAAATCGTACGCGCCCGACGCGATGGCGCGCAGCGCGCTCTCGCGGGCGCCGTGGCCCGAGGCGACGATGATCTTGGTCTCGGGCTTCAGCGACAGGATCGTCTCCAGAGTCGCAAAGCCCTCGCTCACACCGTCCGGGTCGGGCGGCAGGCCGAGGTCGAGCGTGACCACCGGCGGCTCCTGGGCACGCACGAGGTCGATCGCGGCGCTCCGGTCCGACGCGCACAGCACTTCGTAATCGTCATAGGCCCAGCGCAGCTGGCGCTGGAGGCCCTCGTCGTCCTCGACGATCAGCAATTTTGGCTTCGCCTCGGTCATGCGCGCTTCCGTTCGGGCTGAGGGACGAGCTCCTGCTCGCCCAGCGGTAAAAAGACAGTGAAGCGGGAGCCTTCGCCCTCGCGGCTCTCGACCTCGATGCGGCCGCCCATCGAGGTCACCAGCGCCCGCGCCTCGAACGCACCGACGCCGAAGCCGTTGTTCTTGGTCGATGCGAAAGGCTGAAAGAGACGCGTCCGCACGAAATCGGCCGACATGCCGGCGCCGCGGTCGGCGATCTCGATCGCGGCTTCCCCGCCCAGCGCCGCGAGACGGATGCGGACCGGTTCCCCGGGTGGGCTCGCATCGATCGCATTGTGGACGAGGTGGGAGAGCGCCTGTTCGAGCCGCCCGGGGTCGGCATTGGCGATCAGCCCGGCCTCGCCCTCGACCAGGACGGGATGGACGCGCTTCCTCGCTGCGGCGATCGCAACCGCGAGCGGCTCGACCGGCACCGGTCGCGGCGGCTCGGCGTCGCGGCGGCTGCCGTGGGAGAGGCGGGCGAGGAGCTCGTGCATCTTCCTGACCGAGCCCTGCAGGGTCGCGATCATGTCGGCGCGGAAGTCGGGATTGTCGGCGTGGCGCTCGGCGTTGCGGGCGACGAGGCTCAGTTGCGACACGAGGTTCTTGATGTCGTGCATGATGAAGGCGAAGCGGCGGTTGAACTCCTCGAAGCGCTGGGCGTCGGCCAGCGCCTGCTGCGCCTCGGCTTCGGCGAGATAGGAGGCGGCCTGGATGCCGGCGGTCCGGAACAGATCGAAATCCTCCCAGTCGAGCGGCCGGCGGACGAGGGCGTGCTCGATGAGGACGAGGCCGACGAGGCGCTCGCCGTGGATCAGCGGCACGCCGGCCCAAAGGTTCGGCAAAGCGGCGATCCAGGCCGGTACGCAACCGTCGGCGGTGCCGCCCGGAGTCGAGAAGTCGATGACGTGCGAGGTGCGCGTGAGGAAGCGGGCGAGATCGCGGTCGTCGTCGCGGCCGGGCTCGGCCTCATGGTGCCAGTTCCACTGCGCGGCAGGGGCGAGCCGGCCCTGCGCGTCGGGCATCAGCAGCAACCCGGCGGGTGAGCCGGCAATGTCCGCGAGCGCTTTCACGACCCGCTCCTCGAGCCGCTCCTCGCCCCCACGCCCGATCGTGTGGGTGAAGCGCAGCCATTCGGCGCGATAGTCGTAGCGATGCTCGAAGAAATGCTTGGCGAGCATGACCCGCATCCAGGCGCGGGCGCGACCCGAGGGGAGCAGGATGATCGCCGCCACCGTCATTGCGAAAACCAGCGCGATCTGGCCGATCCGCACCCAGTCGCCGCCGGCCAGCTCCATCGCCCGCGTCGCCGACATCATGACGATAAGGTAGGCGAGGATGGCCAGCACCGACAGCGACTGGAAGGTCGCCGCGCGCGACAGCGCCATCTTCCAGCTCGCGTTCCTACGGCTTGCCAGAGCGAACAAAGGCACCGCCATCGCCAGCACTGCGCCCCGCATCGCGAACAGGTCCTCGACCGGCCCGCGGGTCAGATAGGCCGTCGTGTAGAGGTGGAGGTCGTAGGCCCACATCGCGGCGAGCGCGATCGCCGGGAGCTGGATGCCCCAGCGCGAATCGGGTGCGGCCTGGCCGTAGAGATTGTGGACCAGGACGAGCGCGCCTGCCGCGATGGTGAGGCCGATGATGTGCTGGGTCGAGGTCAGGGCGGCGAGGACCGTCGGCGACTGCGCGAATTCCGGCATCACGCCGCTGATCACGATCTGGAGCCCGACCACGCCT
The DNA here is from genome assembly GCA_036386475.1 of Allosphingosinicella sp. Taxonomy (GTDB): domain Bacteria; phylum Pseudomonadota; class Alphaproteobacteria; order Sphingomonadales; family Sphingomonadaceae; genus Allosphingosinicella. The sequence continues at coordinate 98,489 of DASVVQ010000005.1, forward strand.
GCGACCGCCGCATAGACGGCCTTCACGGCCTTTTGGCGATGGTCGTCGTCGGCCGCTCCCTGCATGATGCCGTACATGAAGGAGAGCAGCGCGAGGTTGCGCGCGCTCTCGGAGAATTGGGCGAGGACGTAGTGCGGTCCCTCCATCGACAGGAAAATCGACCAGACCGCGATCACGGCGAAGGCGGTGACCAGCGGCCGGTTGCGCGGATCCCCGTTCCAATGCCGCAGCTGCCAGATCGCCAGCGCCCCGTAGAGCGCGGCGGCGAGCAGATGCGACCACAGGCCGATGAGGCCGGTCATCAGCGCGCCCCTTCCGGCCAGAGAATGACCCGCGCCGTCTGGAGCAGGATCAGGATGTCGAGGAGCGGCGAATAATTCTTGGCGTAATAGAGGTCGTATTCGAGCTTCTGGCGGCTGTCGTCGATCGAGGCGCCATAGGGATAGTTGATCTGCGCCCAGCCGGTGATGCCCGGCTTCACCATGTGGCGCTCGGCATAATAAGGAAGCCGCGCCTCGAGGTCGGCGACGAATTGCGGCCGCTCGGGCCGCGGGCCGACGAAGCTCATGTCGCCTTTCAGCACGCTCCAGGCCTGCGGCAGCTCGTCGATCCTGAGCTTCCTGATCACGGAACCGACGCGGGTGACGCGCGGATCGTCCTTCTGCGCCCAGACCGCCTTGCCGCCGACCTCGGCGTCTTCGCGCATCGAGCGCAGCTTCAGGATGTCGAAGGGCACGCCGTAGAGGCCGACGCGGCGCTGGCGGAAGAAGGCCGGGCCCTTGCTCTCCAGCTTCACTGCAAGGGCGGTGAGCGCGATCAGCGGCGCCGTGAGGACGAGGATCGCCCCGCTGACGATGAGGTCGAACAGCCTCTTGGCAATGCTCGACAGCCGCCGCCCGGCCGAGAAGCCGTCGGAGAAGATCAGCCAGGAGGGGTTGAGGCTGTCGAGGTCGACCCGCCCCGTCTCCCGCTCGAGGAAGGAGGAGAGATCGTTGATCTCGACGCCCGCGGTCTTGGCGCGCAGCAGATCCGAGAGCGGCAAGGCGTTGCGCCGTTCCTCGAGCGCGAGCACCACCTCCGATGTCGCGTTGCGCACGAGATAGTCGGGCAGGTTGGCGATGTCGGCGCGATTGACGGCGCGCCCGACCGCGACCGGCCCGTCGTTCATCGCGACGAAGGCGGCGACGGCGAAGCTCGCGCCGTCCTTGCCGGCAAGCGCCTCGATCCGCGCCGCCCGCGCCCCGGCGCCGAGCACGAGCACGCGGCGGCGGAAGCGCTCGGCGCCGATCGCGCGGCCGAGCAACATCCGGATGCCCGCCAGCGCGATGATCGAGATCGAGGTCGCATAGAGCAGGTTCGACCGCCAGAAGCCGACGGGCGGGAGCAGGAAGAAGACCAGGCTGAGGAAGAGGATGCCGAGCGAGACCGCGACGAACAATCGCGCCACCGCGATCCGGATCGAAAGCAGAGCCTCGGAGCGGTAGATGCCGACCGAGACCATCGCCAGCTGGACCGCGCCGGCATAGATGAGGAGATTGGGAAGGCGCGCCGCTTCGGGATCGGCCTCGATGCCGATCTGCCAGCTGCGCAGCAGCCAGCCCGCCTCGCCCGCGCCGAGCAGGAGCAGGAAATCGAGCGCGCCGAGCCACAAGGCCCAGTGCGGCACATAATGCTTGAACAGCCGGATCATCCGCCCGCCGGCCCCGACAGCAAGAGTGTAAGCTTCTCCGACACGCCCGCGCTGTCGCAGAATTTGACAAAGAAAGCGTTTATCGGCGGCTGCGGGCCTAGCGCCGCACCGCCGGGGGCGGCACCGGATCGTCCCAGTAGCGCCGGATATCCGCCATCCACAGGCCGAGCAGGAGCAAGGTCAGCGCCACCAGCGCGATCGCGCCCGGCCCGATCCCCCGCCCGGCGCCGTCGTCCCGCCCGCGACCGAAATATCTCGCGATGCTCACCCGCGCGCCCCGCCGCCGCGAAGGCGACTCCGCTCGTGCCGGCCGCGCCTTCTCCGCGGTTCGCGGCTCCGGGCGACCGGCCAAGGCTCGCCGTCCGTCATAATCGCGCCGCCGCTGCGGCGTGCCGATCTCGGCCCAGGCGGCGTTGAGCCGCTGCGCCCGTTCGTTCGCGGCGTCCGCGGTTGCGCCATCATGATGGTCGGGATGATATTTCTTGATGAGTGCGAGGTAGGCGGCCTCGATCACTTCCTGCTCGGCCGACGGCGCTACGCCGAGCTCGTCATAGGCGTCGCGGCGATCGGTCATGTCGCTCTCCCTCCCCCCGGCATCCGGCCGGGCGACCCGCCTGTTATTGCGGTGGGTTCGGGTTGGGGGCCGCTCCGCCCGAAGGCGGGTTCCTCCGCGGCAGATCGAGCAGCAGCTCGACCGCCTGGTCGCGCTGCTCGTCCCACTGGCGCGAAGTGAGGCAGACGCGCTGCTGGCCGATCCGCGTCTGCGCCGAATCGGGCGTCAGGCGCCGGCACAGGATGCGGTTGCCGCGGACGTGGATGTCCGGATCCTCGCGCACCTCTTCCTGCGCCGGCTGCTGAAGCGCGGCGGCGAAGAACATGAGTTCGGCGAACATGGGCGCGCGTCTCCTTCCGCGGGAAGGAGCCCATCATTCCCCGTTCCGGGCACCCGCGCAAGCGGGGACCGTGACTGCCGCCTCCCTCGGGGGGACAGTCACAGCGACTGTCCCCATCCGGCGACCGTCCCTTCCTCCTCAGTCGGTGTCGACCTCGCGGCGCAAATGGCCGCGCAGGTCACCCGTGGTCGCGGCGATATGGACCCAATAGTTGCCGGGATTGGCCCGGATCGCATCGACCGCCGCGTCGGTGACGTTGTCGCAGTCCTCGCTGTCATTGTCGCCCTCCGGGACGTCGATGTCGGCGATCACCGTGCCTCCCGGACCCACGACGTGGCCCGCCGTCATCGAAACTCCCGGATCGAGCTCCAGATCGGTGCACAGCATATTGGTCGCATCGTTGAGGCTGATCTCGGCCTTGCCCATCGAGCCGCCGCCGCCCGTTGGCGACAGCATCGCGACGAATTCGTGGCCGACCGCCTCGGTCGCTTCCTCGGCGACCGTCTCGCAGCCCGTCAGCGCCAGCGCGCCCGCGGCCGCCAGCAAGAGGTGTGAGGATTTGTACGCCATCATCCCTGGTCCTTCCCATGCACTCGCCCACGCCCGTTCGGGTGGCAGCCCTTCGGGGACCCGCGAAAAACCAAACTCGCAGGCGCATGCCGGCGTTCCGCCATTATGGAAGGCGAGGCGCGTCGGAAGGCGGCGGATCAGTAGAGGCGGACGGCGGCGAGGACGGCGAGCCCGAGCGCCCCGATCGCGCCGACGAAGGCGAAGTCGACCCGGTCACCGAGCTTGCGGGCTCGGAAACGCGCCTGCGGCGGCAGCTTGCTGATCAGCCGCGTGGCGGCATTGGTTATTTTCGGCATGTTTCCCGCGGGTAAATTCACAGGATGAGAGAACGGCTCCGGCGACCCGGGGTTCCGGCCCGGCGCTCTTGCCTCAGCCCGCGCCCTGCGCCGGGACGAGGACGGCGCGTCGCACTTGAGGCGACCAGTCCGGATCGATGCCGCGGCGGGCGAGCCGGCGCCGGTGGCACCAGGTCGCGAGCGCCAGCATCGGCAGCATCGGATAGCTCCAGAAGACGATCGCGAAGGCATAGCCCCAGCGCGGAAGGTCCGGATCGACCATTTTCACGGCGTGGCCGGTGACGGCGATCGCATGGAGGGCGGTAAACCAGATCGGCCAGAAGCGCTCGGCATAGAGCGCGACCCCGATCCAGACGATCAGCGCGGCGATATCGACGGCGAGGATGCCGACCTCCACCGAGGTGAGCCGCGTCGCCCACGCGGACCAGGCATAATGAGTGAGGATGACGGCGAAGAACATGGTTGCGGCGGCAATCCGCTCGGGCGCCCCGCCGTGCCAGAGGGCGTAGCCGCAACAGACGCAGAGCGGCAGGGCGAAAGCGAGGTTGCGGGTCATCGACAGTTCGATCGCGCAGAGGAGGAAAATGGCCACGGCGCGTTCGGCGGGACCCCGCTTCAACACAGCGTAGCCGGACCAGCCGCACAGAACCGAGACGATCACCGCTTCGAGCACAAAGCGACCGAGCACGGCGCGCGCGCCGCCGTCAACCCCGCCCGGCGGGACTGCGGCGCGCGCCACTCCTCCGCCTCAGCCGACGGCGCGCAGGCGCCGCGTTTCGGCCGCCATCGGTTCCGTCTTGCCGGAACCGTCGCTGTCGCCGGTCATCAGCGTGCGCAGGCCGATCTGGACCCGCGTCTCGTCGAGCCGGTTGTGGGTCTCGACGATGTCGGCGCGGGCGCGGGCGAGCGCGGCGAAGGCGTCGGCGGCGCCCTGAAAGGCATCCTGTCCGACGATGGCGGACAGCCTGGCCTCGATGCGGGCATTGACGAGCGTCGTGTTGAGCTCTGCGGCGCGCGCCAAGGCGGCGTCGATCGCGGCCTCGGCGGCATAGAGGCTGTTGACGACCTTGATGGCGGCGTCGCGGCGGTTCTTGAGCATGACTTCTCCCCTGCCGCGCGGTGGTGCCGCGCGGGTGCTTGCGTTTCCAGTTCCGAGACCGGTCAGCCCGTCCTGAGCCTCACCAGCGCTTCGATCGCCGAAATCAGGGCTCCGAAGGCGAGCGCGATTCCGATCGCCGCAGCGGCGATCCACGCCAGCCGCCTCGCCCCGTTGAGGTGATGCGGCTTTGCCCCCCAGACCGGCAGCGGCAAGGCGGCTCTGCCGACGCTTGTGATTGCGAAAGGAGCCTGGTCCTCGTGCAATGAAGCGCCCGAAACGTCTCGCTGCCGCCGATCCCTGTTCTCGGTCGACGCCCCGTCTTCCGCTGGGGAGAGGCCGGCGGCAATGTCCGGCGGCTGGTATACCAATTGCTGGACGTGCCGCCCCTCATAGTCGGCGAACAATCGGGCTGCCGATCGGCGGTGGCCGACCCCCAGGATGCGCATCGCCGCCTTGATATGCTGGTCGACCGAGCCCGGCTCGATGCCCAGCCGCGGCGCGATCTCCTTCGATGTGAGGCCGGCCGAAACGAGGCGGAGGCAGGTCCGCTGCTGATCGGTCAGCCGGGCGAGGCGATTTTCGTCCATATCGGCGCTATTTATCGCTTCGTTTCCGAAAGCGGCAAGCGTCCTCGTGCAATTCGTCCCGATCCGGGCGGAGAGCAGCGGAAAGCCGCCGCCAGGGCGGCGGGGTGGCGCGGCGCTCTTGCTCTGCTAAACCCGCGGCCATGAACGCGATGCGCCGGATCACCCCCGTCATCCTTTCCGGCGGATCGGGCATGCGCTTGTGGCCGCTCTCGCGCCAGGACCGGCCGAAGCAGTTTCTCGCGCTGTCGGGCGAGTGCAGCCTCGTCCAGGAGACCGCGCTGCGCGTCTCCGATCCGGCGGATTTCGCTCCGCCGCTCGTCGTCGCCGGCGAGGCGCAGGGGCCCGAGATCGAGGCCCAGCTGGCCGCGGCCGGGATCCCGGGCGCCCGCATCCTTCTCGAGTCCGCCGCGCGCAACACCGCGCCGGCCGTCGCGCTCGCCGCCTTCGCCGCCGATGCGGACGACCTGCTGCTGGTCCTCCCTTCGGACCATTTCATTGCCGACGCCGCCGCCTTTCGCGCGCATGTGGCCGCCGCCCGCGCCGCCGCCGAGGCCGATTGGCTGGTCACGTTCGGCATGACTCCGGATCGCGCCGAGACCGGTTACGGCTATATCGCGCCCGGCGAGGAGATCGGCGGCGGCCTCCGGCGCGTCGCTGAATTCGTCGAAAAACCGGACCGGGCGACGGCGGAGGCCTGGCTCGCGTCCGGCAGCCATCTCTGGAACAGCGGCATCTTCCTGTTCCGCGCCGCGGCGTTCCTCGATGCGCTCGCCGCCCACGCTCCTGGCGTCCACGCTGCCCTCTCGCACGGCGATCTCGCCTCCTCGCCGTCCCTCTCGATCGACGTGGCGGTCATGGAGAAGCACGACCGCGTCGCTGTCCGTCCGGCGGCGTTCGGCTGGTCCGACATCGGCTCCTGGGAGTCGCTCCACGCGGTCTTGGCCAAGGACGCCGCCGGCAACGCGCTCGCCGGCGACGTCGTCGCCCTCGACACTTCGGGTTGCCTGATCCGTTCCGACGGACCGGTCGTCGCCGCGATCGGCGTCTCCGATCTCGTCATCGTCGCGACCGAGCGCGCCGTCCTCATCGTGCCGCGCGCGGAGAGTCAGCGCGCCCAGGAGGCGATCGCGGCCCTGCTCGCGCGCGACAGGCCGGCATGATCACGACTGCCGGATCGGTCCTTCTCGCGGGTGCCGGGACCGCGATCGCCGCCATGCTCGCCCTCGGAGCATCGCTCGCCGACGAGTGGCGCGGTCCCATTCCCCGGGAGGAGGATCCGGCCCGGTTTCGCCGCGAGCTCGCGCTCTACCTCCCGGTGGCGGCTGCCGGCGCCATCCTTCTTTTCGTCGGCCTGCGCTGACGTCAAAGGCTAGGCCCTCGGCCCAGCTCTCGTCTCACCGGCTAGTCAGCAAGGGTCAGGCGGCTTCGTCGAAGCCTTCCTCGTCGCCGCCGCCCTGGACCGGGCCCGAATCCTGGCCCTTGGCCGAGACGTCGCGGTCGACCAGCTCGATGATCGCCATCGCCGCCGCGTCCGACGCGCGCAGGCCCGCCTTGACGACCCTGGTATAGCCGCCGGCGCGCTCCGCGTAGCGCGGCGCCAGCACGTCGAACAGCTTCACCAGCTGCATGTCGTCCATCAGCCGCGCGAAGGCGAGCCGGCGATTCGAGAGGCCGCCCTTCTTGGCCAGCGTGATCAGCTTCTCGACATAGGGGCGAAGCTCCTTCGCCTTGGCGAGCGTGGTCGTGATCTGCTCATGCTTGATGAGCGCGGCCGACATGTTCCTGAAGAGGGCGGCGCGATGGGAGGCGGTGCGCTGCAATTTGCGGCCCGCGACGCGGTGGCGCATGGGTCAGTCCTTTTCGTTCGTCCGGAAACCGTCTCAGGTATTCCCGGCCAGGCGGCGAGAAGGGGGCGCCGCCCATGCCCCGAAGCACGAGCGCGGGGTGGCCCCGCGCGTGCCGGGCTCCTCAACCCGAAAAGCGCCGCTGCGTCAAGCCTCGCCGTCCGCTCGGCCTTGGCAGCCGCAGTCGCAAAAAAAGAGAGTTAAAGAACCGAAATGGACCCGATGGCTCATTCCCAAGCCGGTCGAAATATCGGACAAGTCTCTAATGCGATGACGTCGTACGATTGAGGTCTTGATCCGGGGGGAGGCTCCAATACGCTCCATGCGGAAATGATCCGGCCGACTTCGAGGAAGCAGATTGGCGCCGCGCGCCGGCAGCGACGACACCGCGTCTTGGAACGGACGGGGACTTGAAGAGGACCTGCAGTGGATATTGTCGATTATAGCGCCGCGTCCGCGGCAATCCATGTCACTCTCTCGGCGGCGGCGCCCCCGACCTTCGTCGTCGACGACGGCGACGGCACTCCCGAGACGGTCGACTGGGCCGAGATCCTCATCGGGTCGGCCTATGGCGACACCCTGGTTCTCGCCGCTCTGGCTGCGGCGACGGCGGCGGCGATCGGCCATATCGACCTCGGCGGGGGAGTCGATACGGTCGATCTCAGTGCGATCGCCGAGGCGGTGACCGCCGATCTCGCCGGCCTGGCGGCGCAGACGGTGGCGCCGGCGTCCGGCGGCGTCCTCCACCTCATGGACGCCGAGCGCTTCGTCTTCGCCGCCGGCGCCGACATCGTCCTTGCCGGCGCCGGCATCTTTTTCATCGACGGCGGGGACGGCGGCGACACGCTCACCCTCGCCTCGACCGCGGGGAGCCGTATCGACGGCGACGCTTCTATTGTGCTGCTCAGGACCGCGAACGCGTTCGAATTCGAGAATTTCGAAACCATCGTCGGCGGCGCGCAGAGCGACTTCGTCTATGGCGGCACGCTCCAGGCGCATTATGTCGGCGGCGCCGGGGCCAATTATCTCGAAGGCGCGGGGGCAGGGACGATCCTCGAATCCACCTCCGGCGACAGCTGGATCGTCGCGCGAGACGGCGCCACCATCGTGAGCGGCGCCGGCGACGACTTTCTCGAGGCATTGGGCGCAGCGCCGGTTACCATCGTCTTCGGGCGCGGCTCGGGCCACGACATGCTCAACCTGCACTTCAACGGCCCGATCGTATGGCCGGCCGATCCCGGCGGCCTGCCTTATGTCGACCAGCGCAGCGATTCCTTCCCGGAGCGGCTTGCCGACACAATTCTCCTATCCGGCCTCAGCCTGGCCGACATCGAGCTCGTCTGGGACTGGCAGGCCTATCAGGCGCCGCTCGAAGTCCTCGGCGTCGGCGACGCCTGGGACTTCAAGCTCGGTCCGGCCGCGATCCGCATCCTCGACACGGGCGAGACGCTCCATCTCGGAACCATCGCGGCCGCCTGGATCGGCGGCGACTTCTGTCTCGTCCTGATGGGCGACAGCGAATGGGACATCAGCCTCGTTTTCCACGACGGCGCGAACAGCGCGTACGGCGCTTTCGGGGTCGAGTACGATCTGTTCGAGCTCGCCGGCGGCCAGCGTTACAGCCTGCTCGATCTCTTCGCGCTGGAAACGCTGCCGTCGGCGCCGCTGCCGGCCGCGGCGACCGCCGCGCAAGGCCTGCTCGCGCGTCTCGGCAGCGAAGGCGGCGCGATCGTGGGAACGTCCGACCACGATTCGATCGAGGGCACTTCGGGGAGCGACGACATTTTCGGCGGCAATGGCAGCGACCGGATCGAGGACGGCGAAGGCGACGATTTCGTCCGCGCCGGCGACAATTGGGATGCGATCGAGGGCGGGCCGGGCGACGACGATTATGACGGCGGCCCGGGGGAAGACCATGTCGATTACGGCGGCTCGATCGCGCCGGTCGTCGTCGACCTCGCGGCGGGCACCGCCTACGGCGCCGACATCGGCGCGGACCGGCTGATCTCGATCGAGAGCGTCAGCGGCGGCGCCGGCGACGACATATTGCGCGGCACCGCCGGGCGCGACCATCTCGTCGCCGGCGGCGGTGACGATCTCCTCGAAGGACGCGGCGGCGACGACAGCTACGCCTACAACGCGACCTGGAACGAGAACGGCTTCGTTCCCGGCGGCGACGACGTCATCCACGACACGGGCGGCTTCGACATTCTCTATCTGCCCTTGGGGCTCGGCGCCGACCAGATCGCCGTCTCGCTCGCACCGAACGATTCCTACCTGTTGAGCTTCGCCGGCGGGGGCAGCGTCACGCTGGTCGGCGCGGTCGATCCGGCCCATGCGATCGAGGAGATCATGCTGGGCGACGGCAGCTGGTGGACCCCCGAGATGCTCGCCGCTTTGGCGGACCCGGCGCTCGAGACCTTCACCGCCGCCGGCACCGGCCCGCTCAGCGCCGCCGACTTCCTTTTCTAGCGCGGCGGCCGCCGTCCGAGGCGGCATGAGAGGCCGCGACGGAAGCGATCACCGCAGCTTCGAAATCTTCAGCCCGTCGGCCTTGGCGCGGTCGCGGATCGATTCCTCGCTGCGCGTCATCGCCTTGGAAATGGCTTTCAGCGACATCCCCTTGCCGGCGAGCAGATGGAGCTTCTGGATTTCCTCCTGCGTCCACGCCTGCCGGTGCCGCTCGAACCTCTCCCCCATCCTCGCCCTCCCTCAGGCTGCGCCCGGTGGACGTGGGCGTCGCCCCTTCTAGCTCCGATCGGGCTTGCGAGGAACCGGCTGCGTCGTGCCGAATGCGAGCGGGGGCGGTCAGAAGCGGAAGCCGAAGCCGATTTGCATGAGGATGCCCGCCTCAGCCGGTCGGGCCGTAGCCCGGCGGGATCCAGTGCCCGTCCTCGCTCTTGGTCCAGCCCTCCGCCTCGCGCTTGGCGCCGAGCCTGCGGCCGTACTGCCGCAGCGCCACGGTCAGCGATTCGCGAACCTCCTCGCTGGTCGCGACCTGCCTCACCGCCGCCGCGCCTCGCTTCAGCGTCCCCGCTTTCTCCTGGTCGGCGCGCTTCAGCAGCCACATGGCGAGCTGCGGGTCGCGCTTCGCCGAATCCTCGTCCCTGAGCAAATTGGTCCCGTGCTCGATCAGTAGAAATCGAGCCGCTCGGTCGCCGCCTCCTTCGCCTCGGCGAGCCGCCGGGCGAAGGCCGGGACCGTCCGGGCGCGCTCCCAGGCGGCCTTGCCGGAAAAGCCCGCCGCCCGCGCCGCCGCGCTGACGTTGCCGCTCTCGGCATAATGCGCGAAGAACAAATCCTCGTCCCGCCGCGTCCAGGCCTTGGGATGCGCGGAGACGACCTGCACGCACCCGCCCCGCCCGCGCCGCACCGCCAGCCCGTCCTTCTCGAGCGCGTCGAGATCGATCCCGTCCTCGGCCTCGGCCTTGGCCTCGAACGCCGCCTTCGCCGCCGCCCACTGCGCCGCGAACGCCGCATTCTCGCGCCGGTGCCGGTAGATCCGGTCCTTGCCGATCCCCGCCGCCTCGCAGGCGAGCGTCACGTTCCCGCTCGCGCCGAGCGCTTCGAGGAACCGCTTCGCCCGCCGCTTCAGCGGCACATAGACGCCGCGCCGCACCGAAGACGTTTTCTCCATCCGCCGCTGCGGCTGGGGGAGGGGCGCAGTGGAGGAAACAGAATCCGTTCGCGCTGAACCTGTCGAAGCGCCGCACTCACCTTCGTCCGAGCATCCCGACTCCGCTCGTCCTGAGCCTGTCGAAGGACCGTCCTGAGCCTCTGGAAGGATAGAAGGATCCTCCCCGCTCCCACCCGAAGCCCCATCCGCACCCATCCCAGCCATCGCACCCTCCTTCCGTTCCTGCCGTCGGAAGCGAGATGTGCCCATGACATTCCTACATTTCAAGGTCTGAACCGGATCGGCACATGATCCGGATCGGACCGAAAGTTGCGGAAAACGAAATCGCGATTATCATATTCAACGATAATCGTAGGGCGCCGCTTCGGAATGACCGCACGAAAGACAGCGCCCGACTGCGCGCCGCCGGCAGCCAGTCTCATCGAGATCAGCCGGGTCCTGGAAGAGACGGCGCGCCTCGTCCGCGGCCATGCCGAGGCGCAGGCCCAGCCTTTGCTCCCCGAGCGTGCCCTGGGCGACCCTCTCCTCATCACCGCGCCTCTCGTCCGCGCGATTCTCAGGATCAGGCGGCTGCGCGTCGATTACCTGCCCGCGGCCGGCGGCGACCCGGCTTGGACGATGATCCTCGAGTTGTACGCCGCCCAGCTGGAGGGGAGGCCCCTTCACCAGTCGCGCCTCACTGACATAGCCGGGGTGCCGCACACCACGGGGCTACGCCTCGCCCACGCCTTGCTCGCCGCCGGCGTGCTGGTCAGCCGTCCCGATCCGGCCCACGGTCGCCGGCGCCTGATCGGCCTTTCCGACGAGACGGCCGCGAAGGTGCGCACCTATCTCACCGTCGCGATCGCAACCGAGCCCTACATCGCCTGAGAAATTGTCCAAATCGAACATCTATTGTGGACAATCCCCGCTTTCGCCTAGGTTCGCCCCATGGCCGCCAGGGATCCGGACCAGATGCGCCTCAGGCTGCGCCAGCTGCTCATCGCGGCGCGCAACGCCAAGGGCCTGACGCAGGCCCAGCTCGCCGAGCGCTTCGGCCGGAGGCAGAACTTCGTCTCGGCATATGAGACGGGGAGGCGGATCGAGGTCGTCGAGCTGATCCAGATCGCCGAGGCGCTGGGACTGGATGCGAAGGGGGTAATTGAGGAGCTGGGGTGACGGGCAACTCTCCGGCGTACTCCGAGACAGCGGCGCGTCTCACTACCCTGCTCCCAGAGGACGCGTTGGTCTCAAGCAAGGCAGTTAGTTATCACTCGTGCTAACCTGCTTGCTGCCAGGGTCACCCGAAAACCTCAATGAGCTTCAGCCTTGCAGATTCCAGGTCCTTCGTCTCGCACTCCCAAAGAACCTCGACTCGCCAGCCCAATGCAAGGAGCGCCCTGGTGTTCAACGCGTCTCGCTCCACGTTTCGCTGAAGCTTCGGCCCCCAGTAATCCTGCCGGCTTTTCGGCGTTGAGGCACGACGGCACTTCTCATGTTGATGCCAAAAGCAGCCATGGACGAACAGTGCGAGTCTGAGGCGAGGAAACACTAAATCCGGTTTTCCCGGAAGGCAGCTGCGGTGGAGCCGGAACCGCAACCCCAGGGCATGGGCGGCCCTCCGCACATTCATCTCGGGTATTGTGCCTTTGCCCTTGATGCGCGCCATGATGGCGGAGCGGCGCTCCGGAGTAACCTGGTCGACCAAGGGCTAGACCGATCTAGGAGAAAGATTACCCGGCAGCGGCGACACGCAGCGAGCGAACCATATCAATATCGCGGCGCTCCAGTACGGCAGCCAGCCTATCACCGACCCAACGTGCCACAGGAGGTGTCACCGCATTCCCGACAGCATGGTACCTCAGGCTATCGATCCGGTCGGTCTGCTGCGCATCCACTCTGGTGGGCAGAGTCCAATCAGCGGGAAAGCCCTGCACGAGTTCGACCTCGTTCGGCGTGAAACGCCGGACGCGCCCGTCTGGATACCAAACATAGTTCCGCGACCAGTCGGTGCCCGTATGCCGCGCAGACTCGGCGTAGATGCAATGCGCAATGCTCTTTACGAGCGGTCCTTCGACAGGATCTCCAATGATTGTCTGAAAGAGGGAGGGAGATTTCGCCCCATTCGATCGGTTCGCCTGAGGATTCCAGTTGCCGCATTCGGGCTCAAAAAGTACTTCTCCGGAACCTCCTGGGTCTCGATACATGGCAACAATGTAGACTCGACGGCGTTGCTGGGGGACTCCGAAGTCTTTGCTGTTAAGCACACGCCACGCCACGCCATACCCGAGTTCGTCCAGCGCCTGGAGTACGATGGTGAAGTCGCGGCCTCCATGGCTAGAGAGAAGGCCGTGCACGTTTTCGAGGATAATGGCTCTTGGCAGGCGCTCTCCAACGAGTCGGATAAAATCATGAAAGAGTCCAGATTGGGACCCTCGAAGCCCGCTTCGCGGCCCCATACGCGCAAGTGAGAGATCCTGGCAGGGGAAGCCTGCTGCCCAAATGTCAGCCTGAGGGATTGCTGCTTCATCGAGAACCCTTATATCTTCCTTCAACGGAACGTCTGGCCAATGTCGGCGCAAGACTTCGCGGCAGAAAGGCTTGACTTCGCATTGGAATACGACGTCGAAGCCAGCTTGCTCGAGGCCAAGATCGAGCCCGCCGATTCCGGAAAAGAACGAGGCGACTTTGTAAGACAGAGCCTGACCTCCGAGCGGAACAAACTAAGAATACCCGCGGGTAGAATCCGGCCGGCGCTCTGTCAAGCGATTGCGGTTTTCGGATCGCCCCCGCCACTTGTATGCAGTGGCGGCGGCGTCGTTGCAAGGGTCGATCGATGACAGATTGTTCGGTGAGATGGCGCCCATCAGGTGGCCGCGGCGAGTACGAATATGTACCGGCGAATGCGCTCGAGGACCGCGAAATTCTCGTGTCCTTTGAGCCTCTTGGACTCACGATTCCTGCTGAGGTCAGGGGTGTGAACGCGGTGGCCCAGGGCAAGCCGCGTCTCAGGAAGTTCGACAAGAATAACCGCCAAAAGCTACATCTGCCGCCCCTCGTAGCCGCCGTGGCGCGGCTTCCAGAACCGCGTCGGGAAGATATCACTGGTACGGTAGTTTTTCCGCTGGAGAACAAGGGCTACGTGCTCGATGAAATTGAGTTTGAAATAGCCGAGGACGATGGCGAACGGACGACGTTGGTGCCCCTGCGGATGACCGTGCAGCATTCCAATTTCACCATCGATTTGAGCGACAGGGTCGCGGCGATCGCGAGCGATTGGGCCCACATCAACGCCATCACCGCAAAGTATCCGCTGCTCGGAGCGGCGATTGCTGCACATGCTACGGAAGTGAAAAAGGGCGTGAATTCCTCAGCGATCCGGGCCGCGGCGGACGAGGTGATCCGTCTTCAAGGTCAGGTATTTGGTGCAAGTAATTTCGGAGCGATCACATCGCTTGCAAATGCCACGGCGGCGCCCGCATCGGAGACGGAAGCGGAGTTTTACGAACTTGAAAACTACTCGGCAAAGGAAGGACGCACGCTAATTCGTGTCCATGCTCATAAAGAGCGCGACCGCGGTCTCGTGAAGCGAGCTAAGCAGTACTATCGCAAGAAGTGGGGCGGGTCGCTCAAATGCGAATCCTGCGATACAGACCCACAAGTGCTATATGGAGCGCGTGGCGATTCCTGCATAGAAGCCCACCACCGCACTCCTATATCGCAGCTGCTTCCGGATAGCGTCACCACCGTGGCTGACTTGGCAATGCTCTGCGCCAGTTGTCATCGGGTGCTGCATTCCGCGAAACCGATTCTAGCCATCGATGAAGTAGTACCAAATAAATCTGCGTTCTGATGGGGTAAAGCCATGAGCGCTCTGGAACTTACGCTAAAAACCGCATTACGCATCATTCGTCACTCGCTGCCGGAAGTTATTTACCTGCACGCAAGCTACATTCAACGGAAGGCCCGTGGCTTCCGTGCAATATCGGAAGCCCCCACGCTTTTTCATAGGGTAGCCATTTCGGCTGCACTAGCGCTTGTTTGTGTGATCGCTTCATATCTGTCCCTATTGCTAGATCCGGCCAAAGACTTTCCGGGCTTGATGAGCGCCGAGAAACGCGCGGTTTGGGCCGCTTTGGTGCCCGTGATTGCTGCCCTGCCCATGCACCAGCTTATGCGTCACTTATCAGTTGAACCGAATTTTTTTACCTTTCTAAACTTGGGTTTCGTCACCAGCACCGCACTGATGGTTATTCCGGGGATTATAGCCCTTACCGGTTTTCATGCCTCCTCATTGGATACGGACTACGCGCGCCTCCGTGCGGGTCGCGCCGAGGGAAGCGCCGTGCACCAGTTCATTTGCGGTGGCCTCGAGTCGCAAGCCATTGAGCTCGCGCTGCTCCGTCACGAAGAGCGCATCCAGCCGGCACTGCAGGCGGCGCTGAGCGGCATGCCGTCCGGCAGGCAGGAGATGAATGACAGCCAGCGTGAAACGGAAGCGCTTTTGCAGCAGTTGCAATCTACTGAGGACCCTCGAGACGCTGAGGTGGTGGGGGGCCGGTACCTGGATGCCTTGAGGCGTCGTCTCGTGGTGACTCAACGCGAGGTTGCCCGGACCAACGAAGTGAATCGCCTCATGCAAGCTAACAACGACGTCCTGCGCCGCTCTATCCAGGTGATAGAACACCAAACGTCTGCGCCATGGCGCTTTGCCAAAGCCTACCCGGTGGCAAGCCTCTTTCTTGGGATCGCTTCGCTGGTCGGCATGCTCCTTTGGGTCTTTGCGGGGGTTATTTGCTGGGCTCTCGTAGGGCGACCTCAACCAACAAAGTGGCGTCGAAGGCTCACCGGTGTTATGATTGTTGCTCTTTTTTTCATATTTATGGCGGGGTTTGGGCTGCTGCGTTCCGGGCTGCTTGAGGTGCTCATCCAAGAGGCACCGGCGTCTGCAGTCGTCGAGACCCAGCTAAGAGCTCGCTATGAGCTAATGTCCGTCATGTGTCCCGACCTGGAAACGCATGGCCTTTGGTAGTGCCCCGGTTAAAGGTCGGCTCAGGCACAACTCTTGCGCCGCCTCGGGCAGCTCGTGCTGGGCTTTTTGGCCTTGGAGCCTTTATCGGGCGGCCGGTCCCGCGGCTTAGGCCGCGCTTTCACTGTCGGCCGGGCCGCCAGTGCCCCGCGCTGCCGTCTGATCCGGCCGATCTCGGACGCAGGGGTGGCCGCCTCCGAACATCGATGGCGAAGAAGAAGGGTCGCCCTAGCGGGACGGCCCTTCCTGTCTTGGACCGGCTCAAAGTACCACTTCGAGACGACGGGCCTTAGCCCATCAGCGCCTGCTCGAGCTTCTTGGCCATCTCTTCGATGTTCTCCGGCGGCCAGCCTGGGTGAGGCAGGTCGCCATGTCCCCCGGACATGGCTGCAAGGCGCCGGGGGCACGTTGCACCTGCCTCACCATGCCGATGCGCAGGCCCATGGACGAGAGCACTTCCTTGATCTCGTTGAGGCTTTTGCGTCCGGCGGCGCGGCGCCGCGCTCGCTCGCTTGTTCCGGTCCGCAGCATCTTCTGGCGCTGTCCCACGCCTGCGGCCCTTCTTCGTGGTCACTTTCAGGGACCGCAGCAGCCCCCGCGCCGTCGCGTCTCCGCTCGAACGAAAAGGGCCGCCCCGGCGGGACGGCCCCTTCTGTCTCATCCGGCTCGAAGTACCACTTCGAGACGAAGGGCTCAGCCCATGAGCTCCTGCTCCAGCTTCTTGGCCATCTCTTCGATGTTCTCGGGCGGCCAGCCGGGGATGTCCATGCCGAGGCGGAGGCCCATGGAGGAGAGCACTTCCTTGATCTCGTTGAGGCTCTTGCGGCCGAAATTGGGCGTGCGCAGCATCTCGGCTTCGGTCTTCTGGACGAGGTCGCCGATGTAGATGATGTTGTCGTTCTTGAGGCAATTGGCGCTGCGGACCGAGAGCTCGAGCTCGTCGACCTTCTTCAGGAGGTAGCGATTGAGCTGATTGGCGTCGGCTTCGGCGTCGGCGGCCGAGCTCACCGCGGCGACGCCGGTGGGGGCGTGGGTCATCGCCATGCCTTCGTCGAAGTGGACGAAGAGCTGAAGCTGGTCCTGGAGGATCCGGGCCGCATAGGCGATCGCGTCGTCCGGGGTGATCGTCCCGTCCGTCTCGACCGTCAGGGTGAGCTTGTCGTAATCGAGCTCCTGGCCGACCCGGGTATTCTCGACCTTGTAGCTGACCTGGCGGACCGGGCTGTACAGGGCGTCGACCGGGATGATGCCGATCGGCGCGTCGGCCGGGCGGTTGGCGGCGGCGGGGACATAGCCCTTTCCGGCCTCGGCGGTCAGCTCCATGTTGAGGGTCGCGCCCTCGTCGAGATGGCACAGCACCAGGGTCGGGTTCATCACCTCGATGTCGCCCGCCGTCGCGATCTGCGCCGCGGTGACTTCGCCCGGGCCGGTGGCCGAGAGCTGGAGGCGCTTGGGCTGGTCGCCCTCCATCCGGAGCGCGATCTGCTTCACGTTGAGGACGAGATCCGTCATGTCCTCGCGGACACCCGCCAGAGACGAGAATTCGTGAAGCACGCCCTCGATCCGGATCGAGGTGACGGCGGCGCCCTGGAGCGACGAGAGAAGCACGCGCCTCAGCGAGTTGCCGAGAGTCAGCCCGAAGCCGCGCTCCAGCGGCTCAGCGACGAAGGTCGCCTTGCGGCGGGCGTCGCCGGCGGCCTTCTTCTCGAGCGCGTTGGGCTTCTTCATTTCCTGCCAGTTCTTTGCGTTGACGGCCATGTGATTCCTCTGGCGGTTGGGGAGACGCGTCCGCCTCCCTGAATTTCTAACTACTTCTTCAGCCCGGCCGCGGCGCTAGCCGCGGACGAACTCACACTCGGCGGCGCTTGGACGGGCGGACGCCGTTATGCGGGATCGGGGTGACGTCGCGGATCGAGGTGATCTGGAACCCGACCGCCTGGAGCGCCCTCAGCGCGCTCTCGCGGCCAGAGCCGGGCCCTTTGACCTCGACCTCGATCGTCCTGACGCCATGCTCGGCGGCCTTCTTGCCGGCATCCTCGGCGGCGACCTGGGCGGCATAGGGGGTCGATTTGCGCGAGCCCTTGAAGCCCATCATCCCGGCCGAGCTCCACGCGATGGCGTTGCCCTGGGCGTCGGTGATGGTGATCATCGTATTGTTGAAGCTGGCGTTGACGTGCGCCACTCCG
>DASVVQ010000006.1:0-9739 GCA_036386475.1 Allosphingosinicella sp.
GTAACGCACGCCAGCGGCTTGGGAATCGCGGATTAAATAATCTGCACGATCCACGTCGAAAGGACCAGAGATTAGAGTGTTGAGCGCAAGGTTAGGATGGTCTCGTTCGCGATCAATGAATAAAGCAACCGAATTCAAATCACCCGTATATTCCTCTACCGCATCTCTTAGCTCCGGGCTCTCGCGCAACAACCGAATGCTACAATCTTCGTGTCTACGAACACTAGCCGGAAGCAACGTTTTTTCAAGAACATGAGAAAATGCGGTATGACCAAGATCGTGGCACATCGCCGCTGCACAGAACGACTTCTCAGCAGCCTCGTTAAACTGCAAAGCAGGAACCTCAATTGTTAGCTCGTCAGCTTTGATACGCAGCTTATGAAAAAACTCTCGTGCTGTAGCATACACCCCAATCGAATGACTGAACCTCGAGTGTTCGGCCGTCGGGAATACGAGGTACGATAGGCCCATTTGACGGACCCGGCGAAGCCTCTGAAAATCCTTTGTACCGATGATACGGCGAACTTCAGGCGGGACCTCAATGAGTCTGTTGTCACGAATATTATCGCGAAAAACAGAGTTCTTAAGGCCATCTCTCATCACGTGAGACGTAGCAGCAGCGCGTAGCGTTGAGAAGAGGCGTGGCTTATAACGTTTCTGAGGCCGCGCAGAGCGCACGTTTAGTCCCAATCTGGGGACTGCGTTCATTCAGCAGCCTCTCGCTCGCGAGTAGAGGCTGAAGAGCGCGTCTTCTTTTTTTTAGGCGTTGAGGCTGCTGCTCTGGGCCCCTTGATAAGTGCCTTTAGGTAACCCCCAGTGTACGAGCGCGGCTCCTCTGCCACCTGCTCCGGCGTCCCCTCCGCGACGATCTCGCCGCCTTTGTCGCCGCCTTCGGGGCCCAAATCGAGGACCCAGTCGGCGGTCTTTATGACCTCCAGGTTGTGCTCGATGACGACGACGCTGTTGCCCTGGTCGACCAGCGCGTGAAGCACCTCCAGCAGCTTCCGCACATCCTCGAAATGCAACCCCGTGGTCGGCTCGTCCAAAATGTACAAAGTCTGCCCCGTCGCCCGCCGCGACAGCTCCTTGGCCAGCTTCACGCGCTGCGCCTCGCCGCCGCTCAGAGTCGTCGCCTGCTGGCCGACCTTGATGTAGCCGAGGCCGACTTCCTCCAGCATCGCCATCTTGTCGCGGATGGGGGGGACGGCCTTGAAGAATTCATGGGCGTCCTCGACCGTCATGTCGAGGACGTCGGCGATGCTCTTGCCCTTGAACTTCACTTCCAGGGTCTCGCGGTTGTAGCGGTGGCCGTGGCAGACGTCGCAGGTGACGTAGACGTCGGGGAGGAAGTGCATCTCGATCTTGATGAGGCCGTCGCCCTTGCAGGCCTCGCAGCGGCCGCCCTTGACGTTGAACGAGAAGCGGCCGGGCTTGTAGCCGCGCGCCTGGCTCTCGGGGAGGCCGGCGAACCAGTCGCGGATCTGGGTGAAGGCGCCGGTATAGGTGGCCGGGTTGGAGCGCGGGGTGCGGCCGATCGGCGACTGATCGATGTCGATCACCTTGTCGAGATTCTGGAGGCCGTCGATCCCTTCGCAGGGGCCGCAGATGACGCGGGCGCCGTTCAAGGCGCGGGCGGCGCCGGCATAGAGGGTGTCGATGGTGAAGCTCGACTTGCCCGAGCCCGAGACGCCGGTGATGCAGGTGAACGTGCCCAAGGGGATGGACGCGGTGACGTCCTTGAGGTTGTTGGCGCGGGCGGAGCGGACGGTGAGCTTGCGGCCGTTGCCCTTGCGGCGCGCGGCGGGGACGGCGACGGAGCGGCGGCCGGTGAGATAGTCGGCGGTGAGGCTCTTCTCGTTGGCGAGGACCTCTTCGAGCAGGCCGCGGGCGACGACCTCGCCGCCATGGGCGCCGGCGCCGGGGCCCATGTCGATGACGTAGTCGGCGGCGCGGATCGCGTCCTCGTCATGCTCGACGACGATGACGGTGTTGCCGAGATCGCGCAGGCGCTTCAGCGTGACGAGGAGGCGGTCGTTGTCGCGCTGGTGGAGGCCGATCGAGGGCTCGTCGAGGACGTAGAGGACGCCGGAGAGGCCGGAGCCGATCTGGCTGGCCAAGCGGATGCGCTGGCTCTCGCCGCCCGAGAGGGTACCCGAGGTGCGGTCGAGGTTGAGGTAATCGAGACCGACATTGTTCAAAAAGCCGAGGCGCTCGTTGATCTCCTTCAGGATCGCGCGGGCGATCTCGCGCTGCTGCGTCGTGAGCTTGTCCTCGAGGCAGGAGAACCATTCGAGGGCGTGGCGGACGCTGCGGCGGGTGGACTGCGAAATGTCCTCGCCGGCGATCTTGACCGCGAGCGGCTCGGGGCGGAGGCGGGCGCCGAGGCAGGTCTCGCAGGGCGCGGCGGACTGGTATTTCGAAAGCTCCTCGCGCGTCCAGGCGCTCTCGGTCTGGAGCATGCGGCGATTGAGATTGCCGATCACGCCTTCGAAGGGCTTGCGGACGTCGTAGCTCTTGCGGCCGTCGACGAAGGTCAGGGTGACCGGGCGGCCCTTGGTGCCGTGGAGGACGATGTCGCGCTCCTCCTCGAACAGCTCGTTCCAGGGCGTGTCGAGGCTGAAGCCGAACTCGCGGGCGAGGGAGCCCAGGACCTGCATGTAATAGGGGCTGGGTGGGTTGGACCTCGCCCAGGGCACGACGGCGCCCTTCCGGATCGAGAGATTCTGGTTGGGAACGACGAGCTCGGCGTCGAAGAGGAGCTTCTCGCCGAGGCCGTCGCAGGCCGGGCAGGCGCCCTGGGGGGCGTTGAAGGAGAAGAGGCGCGGCTCGATCTCGGCGATGGTGAAGCCGGAGACCGGACAGGCGAACTTCTCGGAAAAGACGATGCGGCCGGGGGGGGCGTTGTCCGAGAGGACGCTCCTCCCCTCTCCCTGCAGGGGAGAGGGTGGCGCGCCGCCAGGCGCGTCGGGTGAGGGGCTGCCTCCACGCGTGCCCTCACCCTGGTCGCTTCGCGACCTGTCCCTCTCCCCTGCAGGGAGAGGGGTTGGATCGGCTGGGTCGAGATAGACGAGGCCCTCGGTCAGCTTGAGCGCGGTCTCGAGAGAATCCGCGAGCCGGGTCTCGATGCCTTCGCGCACGACCAGCCGGTCGACCAGCACCTCGATGTCGTGCTTGTACTTCTTGTCGAGGGCGGGGGCCTCGTCGATCTCGTAGAGCGTGCCGTCGACGCGGACCCGGGTGAAGCCCGTCTTCTGCCATTCGGCGAGCTCCTTCCTGTACTCGCCCTTGCGGCCGCGCACGACCGGCGCGAGGAGGTAGAGGCGCGTCCCCTCGGGCAGCGCCATGACGCGGTCGACCATCTGCGACACGGTCTGGGCCGAGATCGGCTCGCCGGTCGCGGGCGAGTAGGGCACGCCGACCCGTGCCCAGAGCAGGCGCATGTAATCGTAGATCTCGGTGACCGTGGCGACGGTGGAGCGCGGGTTGCGGCTGGTCGTCTTCTGCTCGATCGAGATGGCGGGCGAGAGGCCCTCGATATGGTCGACGTCCGGCTTCTGCATCATCTCGAGGAACTGGCGCGCATAGGCCGAGAGGCTCTCGACGTAGCGGCGCTGCCCCTCGGCATAGATGGTGTCGAAGGCCAATGAGGATTTGCCGGAGCCCGAGAGGCCGGTGATCACGGTCAGCGTCTCGCGCGGAATGTCCACGTCGACATTCTTGAGATTGTGCTCGCGCGCGCCGCGGACGGAGAGGTGAGTCAGCATGGCCGATCGTGTTCCAGATTTGTTCTGTGGTTATCGAGGGACGCGCGGCAGGTCAACGCGGCAGGTGGGAGATGGGTTCTGGAGGGGCGGAAGGCAAGGCTCGGCGCGACAGCTCAGGGTCGGTGGTGCGGCCCTACGCTTCGCGTTCGGAGAGCCTTGCCCAGATTCGGTCGAGCGCGGTTGCCGCCTTGGCACGACAAAATGCCATGTGTTCGGGCGTGGAGAAATCTGCGCGCTTGTGACATTTCGCACAGACGGCGGGTCCGATCTTGCCGTCATTGGGGACGAGTGCCGGCCGGGCAGCCCGCGCGTCCCGACGCGGCGCAGACCCTGCACGGCATGATCGGGAGAGTGATGATGGCCATCGATCTGACCAAGCCCGCCAAGCAGGTGAATTTCGACACCGACACCGGCTACAAGCCGATGCTGGAGAGACTCCAGGCCAACATCCTCGCGTCGCACGGGCGCAATCACGGCCGGCACCTGTTCATCCGGTTCACCGGCGCCCCCGCCGCGGTCAAGGCCTGGATCAAGACCAAGGTGGCGCCCAACGTCACCACCGCCGCCCAGCAGCGGCAGCAAAGCAAGGACCGCGCCGCCGCCAAGACGGCGGGGAAGACGTTCGACGGCGGGCTGGTCACCGGCTTTTTCCTGTCCGCCGCCGGCTACAGGGCGATCGGGCTCGATCCGACCAAATTGTCCTCCAAGGGCTTTCGCAAGGGAATGAAGGACCGCAAGAATTTCGAGGGCCCGGACCTCATCCTCGGGATCAACCTCTCGCTCAAGAACCGCGATCCCGAGCCGGCGAAATGGGAGGCCGGATTCCAGGGCGAGATCCATGCTCTGCTGACCCTGGCGGACGACGACCTCGCCCGGCTGCGCGCCAGGGTCGATGCCGCGAAGGCCGAGCTGGCCGCCGGAATCGGCACCGTCTCCCATGTCCAGGACGGCCGCGTGCTGCGCCGGCCGATCCCCGGCTCTCCGGGACGGTTCGAGCCGATCGAGCATTTCGGCTATTTCGACGGCCTCAGCCAGCCGATCTTCACCAAGCCGGACCTCGACGATTACGACAAGGACCAGGGCGGACCGGCCAAGCCCGGCGACTGGGATCCCGGCGCCAGCCTCGGCCTCGTGCTCGCCGACGACCCGTTCACGGCCGATGCGGACGCGTTCGGCAGCTACCTCGTCTACCGCAAGCTCGAGCAGGACTATGACATGTTCGCCGCGCGGGTGAAGGCGCTGGCGGCGGACGTCCCGATCAGCGAGGAGCTGGCCGGCGCCTATGTGGTGGGCCGCTTCAAGGACGGCACCCCGACGAGCGTCCGCGACACGCCGAGCCCCGGCCTCGAGACCGACAACCGCTTCGTCCACAGCACCGACAAGAAGGGCCTCAAATGCCCGATGCACGCGCATATCCGAAAGGCCAATCCGCGCGGCACGACGCCGGCCACCTCGCCGGCGGACGAAAGCGCGCGCCGGGTCACGCGCCGCGGCATTCCCTATGGCAAGCCGCACCCCGATCTCGGCTGCGACCCGGTCGAATATGAGATCGACAAGGCGGGGCCGCGGGGGCTGGTCTTCATGTGCTTCCAGGCCAATGTCGAGGAGCATTTCGAGTTCATCCAGCGGGTCTGGATCGACAACAATGAATTCCCCAAGGGCACGATTCCGCTGATTGAGGGCAATACCGGCGACGACCCGCTGATCGGGCAGGATCTCGACGAAAAGCAGCGCTGGCCGAAGAAATGGAACAACCAGGCGGCCGGGACCAAGAAGTTCAACTTCGAAGCGGCGGTGACGCTCAAGGGCGGGGAGTATTTCTTCGCGCCGAGCTTGCCCTTCCTGGCGTCGCTCTGATCGGCCCCGGCTGCCGTCAGAAGCTCGTCCTGCCATATTCCTGGCGGTAGAAGGGGTGTGAGGCGCTGAGGCCGCCGTCGACGACGAGGGCGTGGCCGTTGACGTAGCTCGCATCGTCCGAGGCCAGGAAGAGAGCGGCGCCGGCGATCTCATCGGGGACGCCACCGCGCTTCATGGGATTGAGGTGGCCGATCTGGTCCTCCTTGCCGGCGGCGCGGGCCATTTCGTACAGGCCTTTGGTCATGCCGGTCTCGATCAGGCCCGGACAGATGGCGTTGACGCGGACGTTGGAGCCGGCGAGCTGGGTCGCGGCGACCTGGACGAGGCGGATGACGCCGGCCTTGGAGGCGGAATATGCCGGGCCGCCGGCGCCGGCGCGCAGGCCCGCGACGCTCGCCGTGCAAATGAGCGAGCCGCCGCCGCCTTCCTTCATGACCGGCGCGGCATGCTTGATCGCGAGCCACGGCCCGACGAGATTGACGCGCAGGATCTCCTGCCAGTCTTCGGGCGACTGCTCGAAGATCGAGGCGAGGCCTCCCGATATGCCGGCATTGGCGAAGAAGACGTCGAGCCGGCCGTGCTCGGCGACGGCGCGCTCGACGAGGCGCTTCACGTCGTCTTCGCTGCCGGCATCGGCCGCGACGACGTCCTCGGCCTCGGCGCGGTCGGCGGCGACGACCTGGGCGCCCTCGGCGCGGAAGCGCGCGGCGGTCGCCTTGCCGATGCCGGACGCCGCCCCGGTGACGATCGCGACCTTGCCTTCGAGTCTCATGCTTGGCTCCTTTGTGTGCCTGCACGGGCTCTCACAGCCCCACCCCCGTCGTGCTGCCGCCGTCGACGACGATGGCCTGACCGGTGACGAAGGTGGAGGCGTCGCTGGCGAGGAAGACGGCCGCGCCGGCGATCTCGTGGGGCTCGCCGATGCGCTGCAGGGGCGTGTGCATGGTGACCGCCTTGAGGGTTTGCGGATTCTCCCACAATGCGCGGGCGAAGTCGGTGCGGATGAGGCCCGGGGCGATGCAGTTGACGCGGACCTGGTGCGGGCCGAACTCGGCGGCGAGGTTGCGGGCGAGCTGGAAGTCGGCCGCCTTGGAGATGTTGTAGGCGCCGATCACCGCCGAGGCCTTGAGCCCGCCGATCGACGACACGATGATGATCGAGCCCGCTTTGCGCTCGATCATCTCGGGCGCGACCATCTGGATCAGCCAGTGATTGGCGATCACATTGTTGTCGAGGATCTTGCGGAACTGATCGTCGCTGATCCCGCCCATCGGCCCGTAATAGGGATTGGACGCGGCGTTGCAGACGAGGACGTCGATCCGGCCGAGCCGGCGGCGGGTCTCGTCGACGAGGTGCTGGAGCTGCTCCTTGGACGAGATCGAGGCGGGCACGACGACGGCGCGGCCGGCGCCGTGCTTCGCGGCGATCGCGTCGGCGACCTCGCGGCAGGCCTCCTCCTTGCGGCTCGAGATCACGACGCTCGCGCCCTGGTCGGCCATCGCCTCGGCGATGGCCCGGCCGATGCCGCGCGAAGAGCCGGTGACGATCGCGACTTTGCCGCTGAGGTCGAACAAGGACATCTTCACTTCCTCCATCGTGCTCCTGGGCAGGCAGGAGCCTCCTGTGCCGCCTCGTCCAGGGCTCCTGCTTTCGCAGGAGCACGGCTAATCGAACAGCACAACCGAACGCACGCTCTCGCCGCCGCGCAGCTTCTCCATCGCCTCGTTGACGCCGTCCAGCCCGATCCGCTCGGCGACGAGGGCGTCGAGATCGAGGCGGCCGGCGAGGTAGAAGTCGACCAGGCGCGGAATGTCGAGCGGAAAGCGATTCGAGCCCATCAGCGAGCCCTGCAGCTTCTTCTCGGCGAGCAGGTCCATCGCGCCCATCGACAGGCGCTCGGCGAGCGGCATCATGCCAACGATGGTGGCGGCGCCGCCGCGGCGCAGGAGCGAGATTGCCAGCTCGCCGGCCGAGATCCTCCCGACCGCCTCGATCGCATGGTGGACGCCGCCCTGGGTGAGCTCGGCGATGCGCTCCTTCAGCCGTTCCTCGTCGGGCGCGAAGCTGTCGGTGGCGCCGAGCGCCTCGGCGAGCGCTCGCTTGGCCGGAACGGGATCGATGGCAAGGATCCGCCGCGCGCCCGCGATCCTGGCCGCGTTGACGGCGGCGAGGCCGATGCCGCCGCAACCGATCACCGCCACGTCCTCGCCCGGCCGGACGCCGGCGCTGTTGAAGACCGCGCCGGCGCCGGTCACCACCGCGCAGCCCAAGAGCGCGGCGCGGTCGAACGGCATGTCGCGGTCGATCGCGACGGCGCCGTTCTCGTGGACGAGGAGCAGTTCTGCGAAGCCGGCGACGTTGAGGAGCTGGTGGACCGGCGCGCCGGCAAGCGTCAGGCGCGGGTCCTCCTGGCGACGGCGCCTGGTGGAGGCATCCGTGCAGAGCGCGAGGCGGCCGGTCAGGCAATATTCGCAGCGGCCGCAGAAATTGGAGAAGCAGGTGACGACATGGTCGCCCGGCTTCATCGCGGTGACGTCCACGCCGACCGCCTCGACCACGCCGGCGGCCTCGTGGCCGGGTATGGCTGGGAGCGGCGTCGGATAGGCGCCGTCGACGAAGTGGAGATCGGAATGGCAGGCTCCGCAGGCGCGGGTGCGGATGAGGACCTCGCGCGGCCCGGGGGCGGCGACGGCGACGTCCTCCAGGGCGAGGGGCGTCCCGGGGGCGTGGAGAACTGCGGCTTTCATGCGAAGAATCCTCCCCGAACTCGTTCGGGGAGGGGGACCACCCGCAGGGTGGTGGAGGGGCCGAGCGAAGCGAGGAAACCGGCTCCGGCTTCGCCTCCGCCGCCCCTCCACCGCACTGCGTGCGGTCCCCCTCCCCCAGCGAGCTGGGGGAGGATTACGCCGCCCTCAGGCATGCTTTGAAAACTCGATCCTCGCGATGGCGCGGTTGTGGACCTCGTCGGGGCCGTCGGCGAGCCGCAAGGTGCGGATGCCGGCCCAGCTCTTGGCGAGCTCGAAATCCTGCGAGACGCCGGCGCCGCCATGGGCCTGGACGGCGTCGTCGATGATGCGCAGCGCCATGTTGGGCGCGAACACCTTGATCATCGCGATCTCGGCGGCGGCGGCCTTGTTGCCGGCCTTGTCCATCAGGTCCGCCGCCTTGAGGCAGAGCAGGCGGGCCATGTCGATATCGATGCGGGCGGCGGCGACGCGCTGCTCCCAGATCGAATGCTCGACGAGGCGCTTGCCGAAGGCGGTGCGGCTCTGGAGGCGCTTGACCATCGCCTTCAAAGCTTCCTCGGCGGCGCCGACGGTGCGCATGCAATGGTGGATGCGGCCGGGGCCGAGGCGGCCTTGGGCGATCTCGAAGCCGCGGCCCTCGCCAAGCAGCATGTTCGATGCGGGGATCCGGACGTCCTTCAACTCCACTTCCATATGGCCGTGGGGGGCATCGTCATAGCCGTAGACGGTGAGCGCGCGCTCGAGCGTCACTCCGGGCGCGTCCAGGGGCATCAGCACCATCGACTGCTGACGGTGCCTGTCGGCCGACGTGTCGGTCTTGCCCATGACGATCGCGACCTTGCAGCGCGGGTCGCCGGCCCCGGACGACCACCATTTGCGGCCGTTCAGCACATAGTCGTCGCCGTCTCGGCGGATCTCGCATTGGATGTTGGTTGCGTCGGACGAGGCGACGGCGGGCTCGGTCATCAAAAAGGCGGATCGGATCTCGCCGTTCATCAGCGGCCTCAGCCACTGCTCCTTCTGCTCGAGCGTGCCGTAGCGGTGGAAGACCTCCATGTTGCCGGTGTCGGGCGCGGAGCAGTTGAACACCTCCGACGCCCAGCCGATGCGCCCCATCTCCTCGGCGCAGAGCGCATATTCGAGGTTGGTGAGCTGGGTGCCCTCGAACTCGAAGCTCTCGTCGACGTGGCGCAGCGCCTGGCCGGGCGGCATGAACAGGTTCCACAGACCCGCCGCCTTCGCTTCGGGCTTCAGATCCTCGATGATCGGGACGGGCTGCCAGCGGTCGCCCTCGGCGATCTGGCGCTTGTACTCGGCCTTGCGCGGGCGAATCCGAGTCTCGATGAAGTCGCGGACCCGGTCCCGATAATG
>DASVVQ010000007.1:0-26624 GCA_036386475.1 Allosphingosinicella sp.
TCGCCGGCCTCGGAGAAATCGACCTGGGCGGTGAAGAAGGTGGCGCTGGCGACCTTGTCCGCCTCGCCGCGCGCCGCGAGCAGAGCGAGGGTGCAGGCCAAAGTGGTGCCCGCGACGCAATAGCCGATGACGTGGACGGCCGGGACCTTGAGGAGGTCGCGGACCGTGTCGATCGCGTCGATCTGGCCGTTCAGGACGTAATCGTCGAGCGACGTTTCCTTGAGAGTCTCGTCGGCCGATTTCCAGGAGACGACGAACACGGTCAGCCCCTGCTCGACCGCCCAGCGGATGAAGCTCTTCTTCGGGTTCAAGTCGAGGATGTAATAGCGGTTGATCCAGGGCGGGAAGATGATCAGCGGAGTCTCGTGGACCTCGTCGGTGGTCGGCGAATATTGGATCAGCTCGTAGAGCGGGGTGCGCTTCACCACCTTGCCCGGAGTCACCGCGATGTTGCGGCCGACCTCGAACGCTTCGGGATCGGTATGGGTGAGCTGGCCCTTGGAGACGTCGCGAAGCATGTTCTCGAGGCCCTTCAGCAGGCTCTCGCCCTTCGTCTCGAGCGCGCGTTCGATGACGAGGGGGTTGGTGAGGGCGAAGTTGGAGGGCGCCATCGCGTCGACGAAGCTTCTCGCCATGAAGCGCAATTTCTCGCGCTGCTTCGAGTCGACGCCCTCGATCGCCTCGACTCCGCCGAGCAGGCGATCGGAGACGAGCATGTAGCTCTGGCGGATCATGTCGAAGATCGGGCTTTCGCGCCATAAAGGGGCGTTGAAGCGCTTGTCCTGGTCGGCCTTCTGCTCCTCGGCGGTCGGCTCGGAGCGCTGGCCGAGGGCGCGCTGCCAGATGGCGAGCCCTTCGGTCCACATGTCGACCTGCGCCTGCGCGATCTTCGCCGGATCGGGGAGCATACCGGCCCAGGGGAGGGGCCCGGCGGCGGGCGTCGCGGCGAAGGGGGGCGCGGCGGAGAGCTTCGATCCCGCCTCGCTCGCCTGGGCCGCGAGATGCTCCATCATCATCTGCTGGGCGCGGCCCATGATGAAGGTCCAGTGCTGCATCTCCTCCAGAGTCGGGAGCGGCGGCATGGCGGGGGCCGCCCCGGGCTTGGTGGCACTGTCGTCAACGGCCATGGCGGCCTCCTCGTCTCGCGTCGCAGGGGTTCATCTAGTGAACGGCCGCCGCTGCGGGAAGTGCCGCTTCAGTCGCGGCGGGCGCGGACCGCCTGGACGGCGCGGACGACGAGGCCGATCGCCTCGAGGATCGGGATGGTGCCGCCGCAGCTCTGGGCGCGGCCGACGGTCGAGCAGCGCTCGCTGCCCAGCCGCATCGCGTCGCGCTGGGCGCCGCCGGAGCGGTCGGCCGCGGTCTGCGTGTAAGGCGTCGGCGGGACCCGGTAGAGGCGCGATTGCTCTTCCTCTTCGGAGCGGCCGCAGACGACGATCTCCTCCGCGTCGTCGCTGCCGCAATCGGGCGATGCGGCGGAGCGGACGATCTCGCGCTGCGCATCGAGGGCGCCCGCCACCGGATCGGGCTGCGCGGCCGCGGGCGCGGCGAGCAGGGCGCCGGCCAGAGCGATTCTCGACAATGCCACACGCGTCTCCTAGGGCATCCGGGAATCCATTCAGGACAAGGAATGATGAACCGATGGTGACCGCCAGCAATGTGCTCGACCGCGTTCTGGTGCTGGAGATGGTGCGGGTGACCGAAGCCGCCGCGGTCGCCGCCTCGAAGCTGATCGGCCGCGGCGACGAGCGCGCGGCGGACCATGCCGCGGTCGAGGCGATGCGCGATGCTCTGAACCAGCTCGAGCTCGACGGCACGGTCGTCATCGGCGAGGGCGAGCGCGACGAGGCGCCGATGCTGTTCATCGGCGAGAAGGTCGGCGCGGCCCAGGGGACCGGCCCGAAGATCGACATCGCGCTCGACCCGCTCGAGGGCACGACGATCACCGCCAAGGCCGGCAACAACGCCATGGCCGTCCTCGCCATCGCCGAGGAAGGCGGCCTCCTCCACGCGCCCGACGTCTACATGGAGAAGCTCGCGGTCGGGCCGGGCTTTCCCGAGGGCGTCATCGACCTCAGGAAGTCGCCGAGCGAGAACGTGCGCGCCGTCGCCGCCGCCAAGGGCGTCGACCCGTCCGAGATCATCGTCTGCGTGCTCGACCGGCCGCGCCATGCCGAGCTCATCGCCGAGCTGAGGGCGCTGGGCTGCGGCATCCAGCTCATCCCCGACGGCGACGTCGCCGGCGTCATCGCGGTCACCGATCCGGACACGACGATCGACCTCTACATGGGCTCGGGCGGCGCCCCCGAAGGCGTGCTCGCCGCCGCCGCTTTGCGCTGCGTCGGCGGCCAGTTCCAGGGCAAGCTCCTGTTCCGCAACGACGACGAGCGCGGCCGCGCGGCGCGCTGGGGAGTCGAGGATCTCGACCGCATCTACAGCCTCGAGGACCTCGCCCAGGGCGACGTCATCTTCGCCGCGACCGGCGTCACCGATGGCACGCTCCTCCAGGGCGTCAAGCGCCGCAGGGACGGCATCTCGACCGAAAGCGTGGTGATGCGCGCCTCCACCGGCACCGTCCGCTGGGTCCGCGGCGAGCACCGCCACGAGCCCGGCGCCCGCGACGGCTGACCCTCCCCGCTAGGGCTGAGCTTGTCGAAGCCCGGATCGCCCGCGCTGCATCCTGCAATCCGCCCTTCGACAGGCTCAGGGCTAGCGGCCTAAGCTAGGCGGCCGAGCTGCGTTGCGAGCGCCGGGGCGAGGTCACCCTTCCGCGCCACCGCGATGCCGCCGAGGCCGAGCCAGCCCGCCATCGAAGCGAGCTCGGCGGCGAGTCGCTCGGGCGCGTCCGCCGGGGCGCCGGGCTCGGCGAAGGCGGCCTGGACGCGGAGCAGCCCCGCGGCGCGGTCGGCCTTGAGGTCGACGCGGGCCGCGATCCCCTCGCCGCACAGGAAGGGGAGGACGTAATAGCCGTGCACGCGCTTTTCGGGCGGCGTGTAGATCTCGATCCGGTAGCGCAGGCCGAACAGGCGCTCGGTGCGCGAGCGCTCCCAGATCAGCGGATCGAACGGCACCAGCAGCGCCGCCGCGCCGATCCGCCGCGCAGGCGCCGCGTCGCGGTGGAGAAAGGCCGGCTGCCGCCACCCTTCGACCCGCACGGGAAGCAGCGCGCCTTCCTCGACCAGCTCGTCGATCCGCGGCGTCGCCTCGGGCTTGAGCCGGAAATAGTCGCGCAGGTCCGCCGCCGTCGCCACGCCCATCGCCTTGGCGCCGATCTCGATCAGACGGCGCTGCGCCTCCGCTCTGTCCGGGGTCGGCGCGGCGAGGATGTCGGCGGGGATCACCCGCTCGGGCAAATCGTAGACCCGCTCGAAGCTCGAGCGCCGAGTCGCGGTGGTGACGTGGCCCGCCCAGAACAGCCATTCGAGCGCGGTCTTGGCGTCGCTCCACTCCCACCAGCCTTTGCGCGCTTGCTCCTCGCGCAAATCGGAGGCGGCGAGCGGCCCTTCCGCCTCGATGCGCTTCAGCACCGCCATCGCCGCGGGCCGGCGCTCGCCCGCAAAGGCGCGGATGTGCCGCCACATGCCTTCGCCGCGATCGGCGCGCGCCATCCGCCAGCGCAGCAGCGGCTGGAGCTCGAGCGGCAGCAGCGACGCCTCGTGCCCCCAATATTCGAACAGCCGCCGCGGCTTCCCCCAGGCGGCGCGATCGAGGAGGTCGCGCGGATAGGGCCCGAGCCGCGAGAAGAGCGGCAGATAGTGCGCGCGCGCGAGCACGTTGACGCTGTCGATCTGGTGCAGGCCGAGCCTCGCTGTGATCCGCGACATGCGTGCGGGACCAACCGACGCCGGCCGCGCCGAGCCGAAGCCCTGCGCGGCGAGCGCGATCCGGCGGGCGTCCCTCAATGAGAGGCTGTCGGCCATTCTTATCCACTGCCATCTCCAGGCAAGCGGGACAAAGCGGATTCCGCCGCGACTCGCGATGCCCTACAGAGGCGGCTTATGTTGATGACTCCCTCCTTCGTCTGCGGCGTGTCGCACTCGATCCTCGGTCAGCCATGGCGCTGGCGCGGGGGCTCGGGCGAGGGCGCCGGCGCCGGCTTCGAGCCCGACGGGCTGGTCGACCAGCTTCTTCTCGCCCGGGGCGTCGCGCGCGAGGAGCTCGAGCGCCATCGCGCGCCGACCATCCGCGGTTTCATGCCGGACCCATCCATCTTCCGCGACATGGACCGGGCCGCCGCGCGCCTCGCCGACGCGGTCGAAGCGAGGGAGGCGGTCACCGTCTTCGGGGACTATGACGTCGACGGCGCGACCTCGGCCGCCCTCCTGGTCCGCCTGCTGCGCGGCCTCGGCTGCGACCCCAAGGCCTATATCCCCGACCGGCTGATGGAGGGCTACGGCCCTTCCGGCGCGGCCCTGGTCCGCCTCGCCAAGGAGGGCGCGAGCCTCATCGTCACCGTCGATTGCGGGGCGCAGGCCTTCGAGGCGCTGGAGATGGCGCGCGGCGCCGGGGTCGAGGTCGTCGTCGTCGACCACCACAAATGCGCGAGCGCCCTGCCGCGCGCGCATTCGCTGGTCAATCCGAACCGTCTCGACGAGGCCGATGCCGCCGCCGCCCACGGCAATCTCGCCGCCGTCGGCGTCTGCTTCCTGCTCGCCGCCGCGACGGTGCGCACGCTGCGCGGGCGCGGCTTCTTCGCCGCGCGCGCGGAGCCCAGGCTGTTCGACCTGCTCGATCTGGTCGCGCTCGGCACCGTCGCCGACGTCGCGTCGCTGCAAGGCCTCAACCGCGCCTTCGTCGCCCAGGGGCTCAAGGTGATGGCGCAGCGGCGCAATATCGGGCTGGCGGCGCTGATGGACGCCTCGCGCCTCACCAAGGCGCCGGCCTGCCACGAGCTCGGCTTCGCGCTCGGTCCGCGGATCAATGCCGGCGGCCGCGTCGGCAAGTCCGACCTCGGCGTCCGCCTCCTTACGACCGAGGATCCGGAGGAGGCGCGCCTCATCGCCGCCGAGCTCGACCGGCTCAACGAGGAGCGCCGCGCGATCGAGGCGGCGGTGTGCGAGGCGGCCGAGCTGCTCTGCGCGGCGCAGGCCAACCGCGCCGTCGCCGTCGTC
Source organism: Allosphingosinicella sp. (assembly GCA_036386475.1). Taxonomy (GTDB): domain Bacteria; phylum Pseudomonadota; class Alphaproteobacteria; order Sphingomonadales; family Sphingomonadaceae; genus Allosphingosinicella. The sequence continues at coordinate 5,112 of DASVVQ010000007.1, forward strand.
GCCGCGCCGGGCTGGCATCCGGGCGTGATCGGCATCGTCGCCGGCCGGCTCAAGGAGAAGACCGGCCGCCCCGCCATCGTCATCGCCCTCGGCGAGGACGGGCTCGGCAAGGGCTCGGGCCGCTCGGTCGCCGGAGTCGATCTCGGCGCGGCGGTGCTGGCGGCGAAGGACAGCGGCCTGCTCGTCGCCGGCGGCGGCCACGCCATGGCCGCCGGGCTCACCGTCGAAGCCGGCAGGATCGAGGCGCTCGCCGACTTTCTCGACGAGCGGCTCGGCGCCGGCGTCGCCGCCAGCCGCGACGGCCGCGCTTTGCTGCTCGACGCGGTGCTCGCGCCCGGCGGGGTCTGCCCGGACCTGTGCGAGGCGCTCGAAGGGGGCGGACCGTACGGCGCCGGCTGGCCCGCGCCGCGCCTCGCCGCCGGCCCGGTCCGGATCGTCAAGGCCGACGTCGTCGGTGCCGGCCATCTGCGCCTGATCGTCTCGGGCGACGACGGGCGGCGGGTGAAGGCGATTGGCTTCCGCTTGGCCGACGGACCGCTGGGACAGGCGATGCTCGCGGCCCCCCCGCACCGCCGCCTGTGGATCGCCGGCCGGGTCAAGCGCGACGACTGGGGGGACCGCCCATCCGCCGAACTTCACCTCGAAGACGCCGCCTGGGCCGATTAGGGCCGCAAATCGCCGTTTCTCAAGGACATAGGCGTTTGGCGGGGGTGCGGCTCTTTCGCCACAGTCGGATTGTGAACGCCTTGTGAATGGGGGCCGACTCCGTTTTCGGGCTGTTCATCTTTTCGGCGGGCATTATTCTGGGGAAGATTCTGATCAGCAAGGGATGACGTCATGAAGCTCAAGCTCCTCTTTGCCGCGGCGGTCGCCTTTGCCGCTTTCCCGGCCCAGGCCCAGGCCCAGGATGCCGGCAACGGCACGTTCACCGGCCCGCGCATCCAGGTCCAGGGCGGTTGGGACCGCGCCGGCATCAATCTGCGCGACACCCGCAATTTCGGCGGCCGGGGCGATTTCGGCGGCGCGAGCGACCAGGACAATGAGCTGACCTATGGCGGCGAGGTCGGCTTCGACTTCGATCTCGGCGGCCTCGTGATCGGCGCCTATGCCGGCGTCAACTTCTCCGATTCGGCCGAGGGCTTCGATTTCAACACCGCCAACCCGCCGGCGCCGCGCGTCCTCCTCGAGGCCGATCGCGACATGTATGTCGGCGGCCGCGTCGGCTTCGCCGCGGGCGACCGCGTCCTCGTCTACGGCAAGGGCGGCCTCTCGCGCGGCACGCTCGAGGCGAGCAACCCCAACGGCACCCCGACCCTCAACTATCCGAACAACGAGGACGAGTTCGACGGCTGGCACGTCGGCGGCGGCGTCGAGGTCGCGGTGACCGAGATGGTCTACATCCGCGCCGACTACACCCACACTTCGTACGACGACCTGGTCCTGCCCGCGCAGACCAATCCGGCCCAGACCCTGGAGCTGCATTTCAACCGCAACCAGATCACCGGCGCGATCGGCATCCGCTTCTAAGCGACGCACGATCCGCACAGAATCGGGGGAGCCTTTGCGGGCTCCCCTTTTTCTTGCCCTCAGACCGCGAGCCCGGCCGCCCGCATCGCCGTGTCGACGGTGCCGCGGGTGACCGAATGATAGGTCGGGCGGGCCCGGGCGTAGATGCGCTGCGCGATCGGCCTGCCCCACTCGCCTTGCGCGAGCAAAGCGTCGAACAAAGGCGCGACGAACTTCCTGCGGCCCATCGAGGTCAGGAAACGTTCGGCCGCCGGAACGGCGGGATCGTGGCGATTGGCGATGGCTAGCTTGAGCCAGGCGAACAGCACTTCCGAATTGGCGCTGTCCGAAAGGCGCAAGGCACGGTCGAGCATGTCGAGCCGCTCGCGCGAAAGGCGCCGCGGCAGCCCGTTCAGGAAGCGGATGCGCTCGGCCGTCGACCAGCCTGCAAAAGGCACCGCACCGGCGCCGCCGCCCCGGCTGAACGCCAGCACCGCCGCGTCGACCCCGGCGAAGGCGCTGACCTCGGGACGGACGGCATTGGCGGGCAGGCCCGGCCGGTAGACCCACTGATCGAGCATCAGCCGCCGCTCGAGCGCCACGTCGCCGCGGAAGAGGTTGCGCCTCAGGTCCGAGAGGAACATCTCGGAAGTCGCCGGCTGGAAGGCATGGCGGTCGAACCAGCTGCGAAGATAGGCGTCCCAGCGCGGCCGCCCGACCGCTGCCTCGATCGTCCGCAACATGGCCGCGCCCTTCTCATAGGCGATCGAGCTCATGCCGGCGTCCGGATCCTGGCCGGTGAGATCGAGGTGGAGCGCGGTCATCGGCGAGGTCGCCCCGAGCTCGGCGAGCTCGCTCTGGAGATCGTCCCAGCCCAGAGCGACTTCCTGCGCCGCGCGCTCGCGCCCGTAGATCGCCTCCATGATCCGGCTCTCGAAATAGGTGGTGAAACCTTCGTTGAGCCAGAAATCCGACCAGGCGGCGTTGGTGACGAGATTGCCCGACCAGGAGTGGGCGAGCTCGTGCGCGACCGTGTTGACCAGGCTGCGGTCGCCGGCGATCAGCGTCGGCGTCAGGAAGGTGAGCCGGGGATTCTCCATCCCGCCGAACGGGAAGGAGGGCGGCAGCACCAGCATGTCGTAGCGGCCCCAGCGATAGGGACCGTAGAGCGCCTCGGCCGCCTCGACCATGTGCTCGGTGTCGGCGAGCTCGTAAGCGACGCGATCGAGCATGCCCGGCTCGGTCCACACCCCGGTGCGGGGGCCGAGCGAGCGGAAGGCGAGATCGCCGGCCGCGATCGCGATCAGATAGGGCGCGACCGGATGCTCCATCCGAAAGCGATAGGCGCGCCCGCCCGCGACCCTGGTCCCGTCCGGATCGAGATTGTCGGCGCTCATCACGACCTTGAGCGGCTCGGGCGCGACGATCCTCGCTTCCCAGGTCTGGCGGATGCCGGGGCTGTCCTGGGTCGGGATCCAGGTCCGGTTGAGGATCGCCTGGCCCTGGCTGAACAGATAGGGATGGCGCCCGCCCACCGTCTGCTCGGGCGCCAGCCATTGCAGCGCCGCCGCGTCCGGCGCCGAGCGGTAGGCGATCCGGATCCGCCGCGCCGCACCCATTCGCACCGCCAGCGGACGGCCGCGTATCTCGTCGCCCTGACCGAGGCTCCATTGCAGCGGCTGGCCGCCGGCGGCGTCGGTGACCGACTGGATTTCGAGGCCCTTGGTGTCGAGCAGTATCTCCGGCGCGCCCGGCTGCGCCTCGATGGCGAGCGTCGCCGTCCCGCCGACCCGCTTCGCGGCGAAGTCGAGCGCGAGGTCGAGCGCGACATGGGTGACGCGCGCCACTTCGGGCATCGCGAAGCTGTGGATGTCGCGCGCCTCGGCGGTGGTCAGGACCGGCGCTGCCGGCGTGCGCGCCGATTCGTTGCGGGCCGCGGTGGTGCAGGATGCGGCGATGAGGGCGGCGGCGATCAGCAGGTGACGCAAGGCAAAGGCTCCTCGAGAGGCTGGAAGGGAATCTCCGGCGCGGCGGGCCAGAACGCGCCCAGCGCCGCTTCGGCGGCGAGGCCGATGGCGATTCCGGCGGCGACGTCGGTGGGATAATGGGCGCAGCGCGGAATCTGGACGAGGGCGAGCGCCGCCGCCGCGCCGGCGGCCGGGCCGGCATATTCGGGAAACTCTCGGGCGAAGGCGCGGGTGACGGCGGCCGCGCCGGCGGAATGGCCGGAGGGGAAGCTCGTCTCCTCCTTGTGGCGACGCCGGCCGGGCGACGGCACCGGGTCCTTCCCGGCCTTGGCGCTGGAGCGCGGCCGCGTCCGGTCGATCCGGCGCTTGACGAAGTTCTTGGCGAGCGTCGCCGCCTCATGCGCGATCAGCATGCGCAGGCCGGCCAGGGCCAGCCTGGAGCCCCCGCCCGCGCGCCGAGCGACGAGGCCCGCCGCGATCGTCGCCGCGCAGAGCGCGCGCAGCTGCGGCTGGTCGCCAAGGTCCGCAAGCCGGTCGAGCAAAGCCGAATCCTCGAACCTCTCGAAGGCGCGAACCGCAGCCGCTTCGGCCTGTGCGGCGACCCTGATCGTCTCGTTCATGGCCGTTGAACGTCGCACCGCGCCGCCAGGGTCCGTACGAGTGCCCTTGCCGCGGCGCAGGCGGGCGCCCACATCGGCCCGATGAAGCTCGGCAGACGCGCCTTTCTCGGCCTCGGCGGCCTCGGCCTGGCCGGCGGCGCAGCCCTGCTGTGGAGCCGGGGCGAAGCCGCTGCCGTTCCCAAGGCGAACGCCTCGTTCCAATTGTCCGACGCCGAATGGCGCCGCCGCCTCTCGCCGGAAGCCTATCGGGTCCTGCGCCGCGCCGGCACCGAGCGCGCCGGATCGAGCCCGCTCGACCGCGAGCATCGTCGCGGCACCTTCGTCTGTGCCGGCTGTGCATTGCCGGTCTTCTCCTCGGCCGACAAGTTCGACAGCGGCACCGGCTGGCCGAGCTTCACGCGCCCGCTTCCAGGCGCGGTCGGCACGCGCGCCGACAATACGTTGCTGATGCGCCGCACCGAGGTCCATTGCCGGCGCTGCGGCGGCCATCTCGGCCACGTCTTCGACGACGGCCCGCGCCCGACCGGCCAGCGCTACTGCATGAACGGCGTCGCACTCCGCTTCGTGCCCGCCTGAGACCTGCAACCCCGCCCTTCGACAGGCTCAGGGCTAGCGGTGCGCGCGATCCCCCAAATCCGCTAGGGCTGAGCCTGTCGAAGCCCGGTTCGCCCCGCCAACTCAAGCCGCGAGCGGGAACCTCAGCAGCCGGTCGGCGAGCGGCACCAGCGCCTCGGCGGGCCGGCCGACGGCGCGGACGATCTCCGGATGGCCGGCGTCGAGCCCGCCGGTGAGCGATCCGAAGGCCGGCAGGATCAGCTTGCGCTCCGTCGCGACGAAGCAGCGCCGCGCGATGTTGCGGCCGCGGTGGGTGAGCCGCAGCTTGGGGTGGAAATGGCCCGACAGCTCGGGGCGCTGCTCGGCAGGGTCCGCCTCGTGACGGAGGAGCAGGCCGTCGACATCCGCCTCCTCGCAAATCTCGCCCCCGCAATGGTCGGCGAAACCGGGATCGTGATTGCCGGTGATCCAGGTCCAGCGCGTGCCCGCGGTGAGCGCGGTCAGCAGCGCCCGCGCCCGCGCCGGCAGCCGGTCGCAGCCCTTCACGTCGTGGAAGGAATCGCCGAGGCACCAAATCTCCTCCGCCGCGGTCGCGGCGGCGAGCGCGCCGAGATCGGCGAGCGTCGCGATCGAATCATAGGGCGGCAGCATCTGTCCGAAGCGGGCGAACCAGCTCGCTTTTTCGAGATGGAGGTCGGCGACGAGGAGCGCCTTGCGCGCCGGCCAGAACAAGGCGCCCTGGGGCAAGGCGACCAGATCGCGGCCTGAGAACGTAAAGCGAACCATGGCGTCCGCTATAAAGCGGCGCGGGCGGCGATCAAGCGGTCAGAGGGCCGCCCGGACGAAGGCCGGCGCTTCCATGCCGGCGAAAGTGCGCTCGGCGAGGTCGCGCCCGGTCTCGGGGTGAGTCGCGAAGAAGAAGATGGCTCCAAGGGCGAAGCCCTGCGCCACCAGGACCATCGGATTGCCGAGCTTCTTCAGATACTTCATCGCGCTTTCCCTCGGCCTTCCGCTCGTTTCGGGCCGCTCCTGCGCGGCGCCGTCCGCGCGACCTTCGGCCGCCGCGGGTAAACAGGAGCTGAATCAGCCGCCGTCCTTTTTTCCGTTCTGCGGCAGGAAGCGCTCGATGGCGCCGACAACGACGAGCAGGACCAGCGCCAGCGCCGCGCCGACCGCGACCACGCGGTACTGGCCGCAGCCGCAGGCGATGCCGATCGCGGCGGCGATCCAGATGTTCGCCGCGGTCGTCATGTTCACCACCGCGCCGCGGCGGACGAAGATCATGCCGGCCGCGATGAAGCCGATCGCCTGGCTCAGCCCCTGGATCGCGCGCAGCGGATCCGGCCGGTCGCCGGTCGCGCCCATCTCATTGGCGAGGAGGAGCGAGGAGACCATGATCATCGCCGAGCTCAACGACACCAAGGCGTGGGTGCGGATGCCGGCATCGTGGCCCCTCAGCTCCCGGTCGAGGCCGACGAGCAGGCCGAGCGCAGCGGCGATGCCGAGCCGAAGCGTCACTTCGGTCCAGGAGGCGAGGGCGAGGGGATCGGCGTCGAGCATGGCGGCAGAGGCTAATCGGCGCCGCCGCCGCCGTCCAGCACCCGCCATTGACTTGCACGGCTCCCCATGGTCGTTTGCCCGCTTCGATCGAAGGGGGACATGAGATGACGGACGACAGGACGGCAGCCGGCGGCGATGGCGTTGGTGGTGGCGGCGGCGGCGGCTCGACGGGAAACATGATGAATTTCGCCCGCGGCGCCAAGGGCATCGCCTTGCTCGGCTTCCTGCTGCCCTGGGTCACCGTCTCCTGCGCCGGAACGCCGCTCATCCGCATGTCCGGCCTCGACATGGCGACGGGCAACGTCACTCCGGTCGCCAACCCGGCCGCGGGCCTTCCCGGCGCCCCCCCGGGCGCCGCCAACCCGATGGCCAATATCGGGCAGGGCTTCAGCGCCGACATCTTCGTCATTCTCGTCGCATTGCTGATCGTCGGCGGGCTCGTCGCCACCTTCGTGCTGCCGCGGCGGCGCGGCGCGCTCGTCGGCATGGTCACGTCCGCGGCGGCGGCGGCGCTGGCTGCGTTCGAGGTCCTCATCCGCATTCGCGGCGCCGTCACCGACAGCCTTCGCGAGAGCGCGTCCAAAGGCGGTGCCGCCGGCTCGCCCGGCGAGCGCGAGATGCAGCAAATGGCCCAGATGATCAGCGTCGAGCCGGGCCTGGGCTTCTGGATCACCCTCCTCGCGCTCATCGCCGCGGCCGTCCTGTTCAAGATGGCTCACGGCCGTCGCGATGCCGTGCCCGGCGCCGCGCCCTTCAGTCCCTAGAGGCGCTAGATCGCCCCGGCGAAGCGGTCCTGGCCGAGGAAGCCGAGCCTCGTCACTCCGGCCCGGCGCACGGCGGCGAGCACCTCGTCGAAGCGCTCGTAGCGCGTCTCCGCATCGGTGTTCATGTGGAGGACCGGTCGCGCCGGGTCCGCGACATGCGCCGCGAGGCGGGCGTCGAGCTCGCGCCCGTCGACCGCCGCGCCGTTCCAGAACAGACGTCCGGCCGCGTCGAGATCGAGCCGGTGGACCGCCGGCGGGGCGCCGCCGCCGCTTTGCGGCAGGTCGACCGGCACCTTGTGGCTGGTCACCGGAATGGTGATGATGAACATGATCAGCAGCACCAGCATGACGTCGACGAGCGGCGTCGTGTTGATGTCGGAGATCGGCTGGGTGTCGTCGAAGCGGGCGGCGGCCATGATCCTCTCCTCGGCTGGCGGATTCATGTTATAACGTAACTAACAACTGATGAAAAGCCTGCCCAAGACCGTCATCCCGGCGAAGGCCGGGCTCTCAGGGAGAGTTCGCGCAGGCTTCGATGGCCGTTCAATGACCGTGCCGGTTCAACAGAGGCCTGCATGCGCTCCTGCGCCCTTCACCCGCTGAGATCCCGGCCTTTGCCGGGATGACGTTCACGCGCGAACCGCAGCGGCGCCTACCCGCCCGAATCGTCTCCCCGCTCGAACGAATAATCCCGCTCGACGCGCGCGATCCGGGTCACGTAGCGCGAATACCAGCGGCGCCGGCCGTTGCCTTGGGCGACGAGATGCTCGGCCTGCTGCTTCCAGGCGGCGATCGATTCGAGGTCGGTCCAGTAGGAGACGGTGATGCCGACCTCGTTTTCCACCGCCTCCATGCCGAGGAAGCCCGGCATGGCCGCCGCCAGCTCGACCATGCGCATCGCCGTATCCTCATAGTCGGCGAGGTCGCCGGTATGGGTCGACGTGAAGATCACCGCATAATAAGGCGGCGCCGGCGTCCGTGCGATGCCATCGTCTCCAGACATGGGGACAGAATGTCAGTCCGCTGCGCGGGTGACAAGCTCGGGCCGTCACCCCGGCATGACGGCGGTTGATTCGATCGCGCGCATCCTCCATCCCGCTGCCGAGGAGACCGGCATGGCCGCACGCATCTACCAGCGCTACCGCAACGCGATTACCGCGAGCCGGGCGGTCGGAGACGAATGGGTGCTGGAGTTCGAATCGAAGACGGCGCGCCGCCCCGATCCGCTGACCGGCTGGTCGGGCGGATCGGACACCCAGAACCAGGTGACGCTCGTCTTCGCGACCCTCGATGAGGCCGTCGCCTATGCCGGCCGCGAAGGCGTCGACGTCCACATCGTCCCCGCCACGACCAAAAAGCTCCGCCTCCAAAGCTATGCCGACAATTTCGTCAGGGGGCCGCTCGCCTAGCGGAGCGATTCACCTGCCGTTCACGCCTGCGCCGGGACATTGGCCCATGGCCCGCGCCTTCCTTCTCCTGGCCCCCCTGCTCGCCGCGGCCGCGCCGCATGTCGAGCCGGACCTGCCCGATTTCGAGGTCCAGCGGCGCTTCGCCGACGCCGCCGGCTGCCGTACCCACATCGCCGGGATCGTCGCCGCCGCACGGCGCGGCGGCTTCGACGCTGCCGAGGGACCCTATGACTTCGCGGCGGGCGACGTCCGCGCCCATACCGTCTTCGCCGCCGGAAGCGGGCACCGGATCGCCGAATATCGCTGCCTCGCGGACCGCTTCAGCGCGCGCAGCTGGACGCATGCGATCATGCCGGCGGAGGAGGAGTTCACCGTCGAGTCAGTCGCCCGGCGCGCGCCCTGGCTCCAGCATGGCGGGCGCCAGCAATAACAGCATCTTGACGTCGATCGCCGCGCCCTCGGCCCGCTTGGCGGCGACGAAGGCAGGCACGTCCGCGAGCTTCAACCGGTGGACCAGAATGTCCTCGCCGGCGACGCCGCCGCCCTCTCCCACCTTGCTCAGCCCCTCGGCACGGATCAAGGCGAAGCCTTCCGAGGACATGCCCGGGGAAGCGAAAAAGCGGCCGAGATCGACCGCCCGCTCGGCGCGGTAGCCGGTCTCCTCCTCGAGCTCGCGCAAAGCGGCGGCCGCGGCCTCTTCGCCCTCCTCCTCGTCGCCGACCAGGCCGGCGGGGAGCTCGATGCACATCGCGCCGATCGGCACCCGATATTGCTCGACGAGGAGGACATGGCCCTCGTCGACGGCCAGAATCACCGCCGCGCTGACGCCGCGGGTGCGCGACACATATTCCCACTTGCCGCGCCTTTTTGCGGCGATGAAGCGGCCTTGCCAGAGCGTGTCTTCCGCTTCCTGTCCGTGGCCGGTCATAGGACGATCAAGCGGTCGGGGATCTGGTTGGGGTCGTCGAGCGTCTTGGCGAGGCAGGTGGCGAGCACCTCGCCGATCCTGTCGACCGCGAGCGCCATGCCCTCCCCTGGCCGCCCATCCCGGACCTGCTCGATCAGGACGCTCATCGCCTCCCCCCAGACCTCGGCGTCGACCTTGGAGTGGATCGCCTCGTCGGCGACGATCTCGGCGCGGCGCTCGATAAGCGAGAGATAGAGAAGGACGCCGGTGCGGCCATGCGTCTTCTTCTCGGCCGCGACCCGAAACAGCTGTAGCGCCCGCCGCGCCACGCGCCGGCTCTTGGTCGCGCCAGGCGTCAGCGCCATGCGCAGCTTCGTCCAGGCGAGGGCGAAGCGAACCAGGAGGAAGACGAGCGCGAGAGTCACGACCAGGAGCAGCATCAGCATCGGCCGGGTGAATTCGGCGTTCCAGCCGAACAGGGTCGCCGCCAGCCAGTCGAAGCAGCGTTGCGGCAGCGCCGCGAAGGCCGCGGGCACGAGCAGCATCGCGAGCACCGCCCAATGCAGCGCGACGTCGTGATAGGAATCGGAGCGTTCGGCGACGATGGTGACGACCTCGCCGTCGCTCAGCCTTTCGGCCCGCGCCACCGCCTCGCTGACCAGCCTGCGGTCCTCGTCGCTGAATCGCAGCATCACCAGCTCCCCGAAGCGCCGCCGCCGCCGAACGACCCGCCGCCGCCCGAAAAGCCGCCGAAACCGCCGCCGCCGCCACTCCAGCCGCCGCCGCCGCCGCTCCAGCCGCCGCCTCCGCCATCGCCCCAGCCGCCGCCCCAGATGAGCACCGGCGCCGAGCCCCAGCCGCGCCGCCGCGTCCCGTAGCGCCGCCCGCGCCGGCCGCGCCTGGCGAGCGAGCCGATCACGAAGACGAGGATGACGATCCAGAACAGCATTCCGAACATCGAGCTGCCGCCGCTGCCGCCGCTGCTGCGCTCCTGACGCTGCTGCTGCGCAGCCTCCAGCGCCTGGCGCTCGGCGACTTCCGGCGGCGCGCTCATCTGGGCGATGATCGCGTTGACGCCGGCATTGATGCCGCCGGCATAGTCGTTTTCGCGGAAGCGCGGCGTGATCTCGCGGCGGATGATGATGCCCGACATGGCGTCGGTGAGGATCGGCTCGAGCCCGTCGCCGACCTCGATGCGGATCTTGCGGTCGGCGAGCGCGACCAGCAGGATCGCGCCATTGTCCGCCTCGCGGCCGCCGATCTTCCAGCTCTCGCCGAGGCGGAAGCCGTAATCTTCGACCGTCTCTCCGCCGAGGCTCGCCACGGTCACCACGACCAGCTGGCGGCTGGTCGTGCGCTCCAGCTCCTCGAGCCGGCGCGTCATCGCCTCTTCATGGGGGGCGGGAATCAGGTTTGCGTTGTCGACGACCCTGCCGGTCAGCCGCGGCAAAGGCGGCGCTTGCGCGGCCGCCACGCCGGGAGCGACCATCGCGATCAGCGCCGCCATCAGCAGCCCCCGAAGCAGCGGGCGCGCCGCAGCCGCCATCAGGTCGAATTGCCGAAGTCTGCACGCGGCGCGCGCTGCGATTCGGGATCGGCCTGGTAGGGCACCATCGGCTGGGCGCCGTGGACGACCCGAGCCCCGATCACCGACGGGAAGGTGCGGATCAGCGTATTGTAGCTCTGCACCGCCTGATTGTAGCGTTCGCGCGAGCGGGCGACCCGGTTCTCCGTGCCTTCGAGCTGGACCATCAGCGTCTCGTAATTGGTATTGGCGCGCAGCTCCGGATAGGCCTCCTGGAGCCGCTGCAGCGAGATGGTAAGACGCGCCTGGGCCTCGGCGAAGCGGGCCATGGCCTGCGGGTCGGTGAGCTGCTCGCCGGTCATCTGGATGCGCGACGCGCTCGCCCGCGCTTCGGTCACCTCGCGCAGCACGTTGCGCTCCTGCGCGGCCGCGGCGCGGACGGTGGCGACGAGGTTGGGGATGAGATCCGAACGCCGCTGATAGTCGTTCTGGACGTCGGCCCAGCGCGCCTTGGCCTCTTCCTCGGCGGTGGGGACCGAGTTGATGCCGCAGGCGGAGAGCAGGACAAGCAGCGGAGCGGCGATCGCGATCAGGCGCGTGCGGATCATGCGGCGAAGCTCCCCTGTTGAACCTTGGCCCGCGATTAGGCATTCCGGTGCGCGAGGGCAATTACAATGAGGGGAACGGGGATGAGCGGCTTCAGGGAATTCGTGACGCGCGGCAATGTCGTCGATCTCGCCGTGGCGGTGATCATCGGCGCGGCCTTCACCGCCGTCGTCACCTCGCTCACCGCCGATGTGCTCATGCCCGTCATCGGCTGGATCTTCGGCGGCCTCGATTTTTCGAGCTACTTCATCCGCCTCGGCCCGATCCCCGCCGGTTTCGCCGGCGACACCAACAATTACGAGGCGTTGAAAGCCGCCGGCGTGCCGATGATCGGCTACGGCCAGCTCGTCACCGCGATCGTCAACTTCCTCATCGTCGCCTTCCTCATCTACCTGATCGTCAAGATGCTGAAGCGCGCCATGGAACGCCGCGCCGCCGCCCCCGACGCGCCGGTCGCGGATCCGGAGGAAATCATGCTCCTGCGCGAGATCCGCGACGCGCTCCGCGGTCGGGAGGGCGCGCCCCCTTCAATTTAGGCTTGGCTTCGCCTATATGGGGAGTGCCGGGCTTGCCCGGCTATGGCGATAAACGGTGCCGTGTAATAGATGCAGCGGACCCGGGGGCGGTACCCGGCGGCTCCACCAACTAGGCCGAAGGGCAGCCCGCGTGAAGCGTGCCGCCCCTGCGGCTCAGCTGATGGGGCCGAACTAGGATCGACGTGTATTGAAAGACGGTATTTTTGCCCGGGCTGAGTAACCCGTAAAAGGCTCATAACCACAAGTGCCAACGATAACGAGGCGCTCGCGATTGCCGCGTAACAAGGTCCTCACGGACTGAGTTACAAGGACGAAAGCGCGGTTCGGGCCGCACCGGGCAACAGAAGCGGACACCGGCGGTACGGGGAGCACCGAGCAACAGAAGCTCCCCACTTTGCGCGCACCCATCGTCTTTCCCAACTCGCTGACCTAAGAGAGACGGATGCAGCGTTGCGCACTCCCCCTTCTTGCCGTCCTGGCCCTCGCCGCCTGCCGCGACGAGCCGACCGTCGCCGAGCAGTTCAACAGCCTCAAGGCCGAAGTCGAGAACAAGGGCGTCCAGTACGAAGCGGACGCGAACAATCTGGTCGCCGCCGAAGAACGCCGCCTCGCCGAGGAGCTCAATGCCGTTCTCGCCAGCGACGCCAACCTGCTCGACAATGGTTCGCCAGTGGCGGTGGACGTCAATTCGGGCGAAGTCGACCTGAACGCCCGCTAAGCCGGTGACCGTCCGGCGGGACCGGCGATTCACCCGCCGTTCAGCCCATGCTTGCGACCTCCCGGCCGCAACCAGCCGCCGGCACGCAGCCCGCGAAGATAATGAAAGCCATCATGAAAATCACAGCAGCGGCGATCGCCGCGCTCGCCGCCGTCGCCGCCGCGCCCGCAGCCGCGGCCGGCATCTCCGGCCCTCGCATCGAGGCGATCATCGGCTATGAAAGCGCGACGCTCGACGATTTCGGCAGCCGCGACGACGTTTCGGAGAACGGCGCGGTCTACGGCATCGGTGCCGGCTACGACTTCGCCCTCGGCCGCAGCGTCGCTCTCGGCGTCGACGTCGAGGCCACGGAGTCCACGATCCGCTGGCGCGAGGTTTCGTCCCTGTTCGCAACCGACCTCAGCATCCGCGAGGGCCGCGACCTCTATGCGGGCGGCCGCCTCACCGTCGCCGTTTCGGAGGGCGTCAATCTCTATGCCAAAGCCGGCTACACCAATCTCGCCACGCGCCTCGATTTCACCAGCCCGACCTTCTCCGAAGTGAGGAATTCGACCGACGGCGGTCTGCGCGCCGGCGCCGGCCTCCAGCTCGCGGTCGGCCCCAGCGCCTATGTCGGCGCCGAATACCGCATCTCGACCTACGAAGCCGACCTCACCCGCCACCAGGGCGTCGCCGCTTTGGGCTTCCGCTTCTGACCTATGGGGACAGTTACCGTGACTGTCCCCATCTCCCTCCTCAGCACGGTGCGCCGCGGACGACGTCGCTTTCGCCATAGGCGCTCCAGTTCATCCGCACCGTCGGGACGTCCGTTCCCGCCACCATCTCGAACGTCCACGGGCGCCGGTCGTACCAAGCCTCGACGCGCGACGGGCCATTGTCGGAGCCGTCGAACAGGAAGGCCGGCGCGAAGGTCACTTCGGCTGCGCCGATCAGAGTCCTGCGCCTGCGCACCGTGAAGGTGGTGACGTCGCCTGGGATCAGCACCCGGCCGTGGTCGCCGCTAATCCTGAAAACGGCGCGCCCGTGCGCATAATAGCAGCCGTCGGTCATCATCGCGGCGAGGCGCGGCAACGGCACGTCGCACGCCGCCGCCGCGAGCAAGCCCAGAGAGCCGAGAAGGAACCGTGCCGCCAGCATCGCGCCAGGCTAACAGGGCCGAGTGCGCTCGGCGAGCCTCCCTGCTTTGGGGACCGTTACGTTACTGACCCCACCTCCGCGGCAGCGGGAAGCCGGACATGGGCGCGCAGGCCGCGGATCGGGCGCCGGCTGAGCCAGACGTCGCCTCCATGCGCCCGTGCGATCCCGCGGGCGAGGGCGAGGCCCAGCCCGACGCCGCCCGTCGACGGGTCGCGCGCCGCATCGCCCCTCTCGAACGGGGTGAACATCCGCTCCAGCGCGTCCTCCGCGATGCCCGGGCCGTCGTCTTCCACGAGCAGCAGCGCGTCCTCGCCTTCCCGGCAGATGCGGCACTTGGCGGCACCTGCGTACTTGACGGCGTTGTCGAGGAGGTTGGCGACGAGCCGGCGCAAGGCCAGCGGATCGGCGGTCACCTCCACTGCCGCCGCCTCGGTCAAGGTGACGTCGGCGCCGGTCTCGACCAGATCGTCGACCATGGACTGGACCAAAGTCGCGAGATCGAGCCGCTGGCGGTTCAGCCGCTCCTCGCCGCGCGCGAAGGCGAGGACGCCGCCGATCATCGCGTTCATCCGCTCGATGTCGCGCGCCATCTGCGCGCGCTGCTCCGGCGGAGCATATTCGGCCCGGAAACGCAGCCGCGTGAGGGGCGTGCGCAGATCGTGGGCGATGGCCGCGATCAGCTTGGTTCTCTCCTCGACAGCGCCCTGGATGCGGCGCTGCATCTCGCCGAGCGCCCGGGCCGCGATGCGCACCTCGCGCGGACCGGCTTCGGCGAACCGCGCCTCCCGGTCGCCGCGGCCGGCCTGCTCGGCGGTGTCGGCGAAGGCGCGAATGGGCGCCACCAGCCGCCGCGTGAACAGCCAGGCCAGGGGGACGAGGATGAGCGCGCTGGCGAGTAGCCACATCAGGAAGAACAGCCCGACATGGCGCAGCCAGGGGTTGGGCGGACGAACGAAGGCCCAGCGGCCGTCCGTCAGGCGGACTGCGGCGACGATATCTTCGAAGTCGGGCCGGCGCTCGACCGGGTACGGAGGCGCCTCGGCGCGAGCCTCCGTCGAGACGCGCTCCCTCCGCTGCGCGAGCCAGGCTCCGCCCGGGATTGCGATGTGGGGCTCGACGAGCACATGGCCCACCGGAACATTCAGTAGCTCGGCAAGCGTTGCCCGCGCCCGCGCTTCGAAGACGCTGTCCCGTTGCCAATGGGCGGGCGGGGCATCGCCGACGACGACGGGGAGGATCTGGCGGGCAGGCTCGGATGGGGCGGCGCGCAGTGCGGCCGCGGCATCTTCGTAGGTATAGGATTTGCGTGCGTGTTCCATCGCGGTCACCGCCGCGAACATGATCAACTGCCCCGAGATCACCGTCGCGGCGACCAAAGTGAGCGCCTGGACGAAGACCGGCGCGGCCGCGAGCCGCTTCACCGCAGCACCGGGCGGACCACGAACATATAGCCTTCGCTGCGCACCGTGGCGATGAGGTCGGCGCCGTCGGCGCCGGTCAGCTTCTTGCGCAGGCGGCTGACCTGCACGTCGATCGCGCGGTCGAAGACGTCGGCGCTCGGGCCGCGGGCGAGATCGAGGAGCTGGTCGCGCGTCAGCACGCGCTGCGGCCGCTCGACGAAGGCGGTGAGAAGCCGGAACTCGCCCGATGAAAGCGCCTTGGCGACTCCGCCCGGCGCGCGCAGCTCGCGCCTGCGCGTGTCGAAGGACCATCCCGCGAAATGATAGCAGCCCCCGCCCGCCGGCTCGGCACCCTCGCGGCGCCGGAGGACCGCGCGCACCCGCGCCAGGAGCTCGCGCGGGCTGCACGGCTTGGGCAGATAATCGTCCGCTCCGAGCTCGAGGCCGACGATCCGGTCGGTCTCTTCGCCGAGCGCGCTCAGCATGATCACCGGAATGCGGCCCGACGCGCGGAGCCGGCGGCAGATGGCGAGGCCGTCCTCGCCGGGCATCATCAGATCGAGCACGACGAGCGCGGGCCGCTCGGCGCCGATCCTGCGGTCCATCTCGGCACCGTCCGCCGCCAGCGCGACGCGAAAGCCGTGCTGGACGAGGAAGTCGCCGATCAGCTGCCGGATCTCCGGATCGTCGTCGACCAGCAGGATGAGTTCCCCCGGCGCCGTGCCTGGCCTGTCCATGCCCGCTTTCTCCGACCGTCCCGTTTCCCCAGTATTTCAGAACCGCCACAAAGCGAAACGCTCCGAAATTTTGCGGCAACGTCGCTCGCGCACCTTTCGTCCCTGCCGCCGGGCGCTCGTGGGGGGGGCGGCGAGAAGTGATTTACATGCCTAATACACTATGACAGACGTTGCGACCGAGACTATGGGGAATCGAATGCACTTTCCGGGCGCAATCCGGTTCCGAGCCCGATTTCAGCGAAATCTCAGCGGGCCGTCATGTCGCTCACCGGCCCGGCGGCTATTTCCGATGATCGGAAGCGCCGGCCCCCGCCGCCAATTTTTTCGAAGGAAGAACAGAATGAAGTCCAGTGAATATCGCGCGTGCGGATCGGCGCTCGCCTTGGCCGCCTGCCTGCTGTTGCCGAGCGAGCTCCAGGCCCAGGCGCCGCAGGGGCAGCAACCGCCCGCCAGCCCCGGGCCGGCGCCCGCGCCGCCTGCCTCGCCGGACGGTCCGCCCGGCACGACCACGGTCGTGACCGGGACGCGATCGGAAGTGATCGCCACCCCGGACCGGGTGAGTTTCAACGTCGCGAACGACCTGCAGGTGCAGACGGGGACGCTGGCCGATGCGCTGCGGGCCGTGCCGGGCGTGGAAGTCGACGTGCAGGGCAATGTCAGCCTCCGCGGCGACCCCGGCGTGACCATCCTGGTGAACGGCCGCCCCTCGGCGATGCTGCGCGGCGACAATCGCGGCCAGGTGATCCTGTCGATGCCGTCCAGCCAGATCGAGCGGGTCGAGGTGATCACCAATCCGTCCGCCGACATGAGCCCCGAAGGATCGGGCGGGGTCATCAACCTCGTCACCCGCCAGGCGCGCCCGAACAGCCGCTCCGCGAGCGTCCGCGCCAATCTCGGCGGCGAGGGGCGCGGCACCGTCAACCTCAACGCCTCGTCGTCGGCAGACGGCCTGACCGTGACCGGCGACCTCGGCTATCGCCGGTTCACCGGCAGCTCCGAAGTCCTCCAGCTGCGCTCCCGCCGCGATCCCGCCACCGGCAGCTTCATCGACAGCCGCCGGGAGTCCGACCAGGACAGCACCAACACCTTCGGCTCCGCCCGCGTCGCCGTGGAATATGATCTCGACCCGCGCAACCGCCTCAGCTCCGAGCTCGGCTACCGCCGGGGCACCGGCGAAACGGAGATTTTCGACGTCTTCACCGGCCCGAACGCCGCCGCGTCGTTCGAACGGAGCTCGGACGTCGGCTTCCGCCAGCGCGGCCTCGGCGGCCGCCTGTCCTGGCGCCGCACCCTCCCCGGCAGCGGCCACGAGCTGGTCGCCGACCTCGAGGCCGAGGACATCGCCATGCGCCGCTCGGTCGATGCGCTCACCACCTCCGGCGCGGGCCAGACCAGCGTCGAGCGCATCCGCAATGCGATCGACCGCGAGGATTACAGCCTGAAGCTCGACTACAAGCGGCCGACCGGCGCCGACCAGTCGATCAACCTCGGCTATCAGGGCAATAGCCGCTCCAGCGCCTTCGATTTCACCGGCGCCTTCGGTCCGACGCCCAACGCGCTGGTGCCGGCCCCCGGCCTCACCAACACCTTCGCCTATGACGAGAGGATCCACGCCGTCTACGGCACCTACCGCTTCAAGCTCGGCGACCTCGACACGCAGGCGGGCCTGCGCTTCGAGCAGGTCGACACGAGCTTCGACCAGATCACCGACGGGCTTCGCTTCGAGCGCGGCTATTTCCGCGCCTACCCGACTTTGCACCTCAATTACGGCCTCTCCGAGGAGCAGACCCTGCGCGCGAGCTACAGCCGCCGCGTCCAGCGCCCCTCGCCGCTCGACCTCAATCCCTACACCATCTATCTCGACGCCCAGAATCTGCGCCGCGGCGATCCCAATCTCCTGCCCGAAGTGACCGATTCCTTCGAGCTCGGGGTGCAGCACCGCGAATCCGGCACCTTCTATTCGCTGACCGGCTTCTACCGCCGCTCGACCGGCGGGGTTACCGACATCGTCAGCGACGTCGGCGGCGGCGTCTTCCTGACCACGCGCGCCAACCTCGCCACCGCGACGCGCCTCGGCGCCGAGCTGATCGCCAACGGCCGGCTGACGCCGACGCTCACCTACAACGCCTCGGCGACCCTGCTGCGGCACCGCATCGACGCCCGCATCGGCGGCGTGCCGGACCCGCGCGCGATCACCACCGGCACCGTCCGCGCCAATCTGAGCTGGCAGCCGAGCCCCAGCGACTTCTTCCAGCTCAACGCCAATTATGTCGGGCGCCAGCTGCTCCCGCAGGGCTATCGCGAATCCGGGCCGGTGCTCAATTTCGGCTACCGCCGCAAGGTCAATGACCGCCTCAGCCTGCTCGTCACCGCGCAGGACGTGCTCGACAGCGGGCGCCAGGAGATCGTCTTCGACACTCCCGATCTGCGCGACCGCGTCGAGCAGCGCGGGCCGGGGCGAATCGTCCTGTTCGGCATCAGCTACAACCTTCAGGGCACGCCCGGCCGCCAGCGCCAGGAGCCCGGCTTCGACTTCCAGCAGCCAGCCACGACCGACACGCCGCAATGAGCCGGGGGACAGTTACAGTAACTGTCCCCACCTACGTCAGCCATCGGCGTGCGGCTACTCCGCGTTCTCCTCGACGGCTTCGTTTTCACCGTCCGTCGCGTTGCCGGCCGCGGCGCTCGGGACTTCGCAGCGCGTCAGAACCGTCGACTGCCCCTCGCCGCCGCCGCCGCTGATGCGCAGCTCGTTGCCGCTCAGCGTCGCGGGCATGCGGACGTCGGCCTCGCCCGGCGAGGTGATCACGATCGTGCTGCCGTCCAGGCTCCAGCGATTGTTCGTCTGCTCGGCGCTCGTCGAGCTTGCGGTGCCGTCGGCGGCGAAGGTCATCGCGTTCGTGCAACCTGCCTGGCCCCAGGTGCCGACCAGAGCCGCCGCCGTGAGCGGCGCCCCCTCGACAGCCGGCACGTTCGCGGAACCGCCGCCGACGGAATTGGCGGCGTTGGCGCTTTCGTCGGAGCCGCCGTTGCAGCCCGCGACGAGCACGAGCGCCGCCGTCACGGCAAGCGCTGCTTTGTTGTTCATGATTTTCCCCTTGCGTGCGGTCCAGCACGATGCCGGCACCGTAACGGCTTTACCCCGCTGCGCAAGCGCGCCCTTGGTAGCCGTCAGTCGACGGGGCGTGCTCCTTTCCTGCTCCGCGCCTCTGCGGGAGACAATAGAAAGGCGGCGGTCGCCGCGAGGCCTCTTCAGTTCAGGGTGGTCCCTCGACAGGCTCGGGATTTCCGAACAAACTCAGTCGTCATTTCGTGTCGCAGGCGCGCTTGCTAACGTCCTCCAAGTGCCTCCCTCGCCCATGTCCGAATGAAACGGTGGTGCGCCTCCCAGGCCTGCCAGGCATCGGCGGCCCAGGCGCGCACCGCCGCGACATGGTCGTCGAACGATCCGTCCAGCGGAATGTCCGCGACCGTGAGCGCAAACGACGACGGCGGTTCGAGCCACGGCAGCGTTGCCTTCGCTTTCGCCAGGCCGAGCATGGCGTCGTTGGTTTCGCGCGGCGCGGCGGGGCGGTCGAGCTGGAGCATCAGCCGGGCGAGGTGAAGGCCGACCGACTGGACCGCCCGCCGGTCGTCGCGCGAGCCCGGGTGCTGGACCGCATAGGCATCGACGCTGAGACGGTGCGTGGCGAGCAGCTCCGGATGCGAATATTCGCGCGCGAGCACCTCGCCGTAGCGCGCCCAGCAGCCTGGCGACGAGAGCATGTAGGGATGGGTCGGGCCGTCGCCTTCCGCGAAGGCGCCGCCGCAGCCGGGGCATGGTTCCAGTCCCATCTCCGCCGATTAGCCCGGGGCGGCGATGTCCGCAAAGGCTGGACTTGTGGCGCGAGAAAAGGCCCCGCGGTCGCCCGCGAGGCCTTTCTGCTTCTTCAACGGGCACCCATCAAAGTACCACTTTGATGGGATATCCTTAGTCCTCGTTGCGCGTCAGGAAGGCGGGGGCGAATTCCGGATCGCCGCCTTCCTCGCGCTGTGGATGGTCCTCGCGATCACGACGCGGGCGATCGCCCCTGTCGCTGCGCTCGCCGCCTTCACGCGGCGCCCGGTCGGTGCGCTCGCCGCCCTCGCGCGGGGCGCGATCGCGGTCGCCGCCTTCGCGAGGCGCGCGGTCGCCGCCTTCGCTGCGGGGTCCGCGGTCGCGACCGCCGCGGTCGCCCCCGCCGTCACGGCGCGGACCGCGGTCCCTGCCGCCCCGGTCGCCGTCGCGGCGGGGGCCGCGGTCACGGTCGCCGCGGTCGCTGCGCTCGCCGCGGGGGCGCTCCTCGCGCGGCGGCCTGGTGTCCTCGAGCTCCTCGCCGGTCTCCTGGTCGACGACGCGCATCGACAGGCGGACCTTGCCGCGCGGGTCGATCTCGAGGACCTTGACCTTGACTTCCTGGCCCTCGGAGAGGGCATCGGCGACGCGCTCGACGCGCTCGTTCCTGATCTCCGAGACGTGGACGAGACCGTCCTTGCCGCCCATGAAGTTCACGAAGGCGCCGAAATCGACGAGGTTGACGACCTTGCCCTGATAGACCTTGCCGACCTCGGGCTCCTCGACGATGCCGGCGATCCAGCGGCGGGCCGCCTCGATCTGGCTGAGGTCCGAGGAGCTGATCTTGATCACGCCCTCGTCGTCGATGTCGACCTTGGCGCCGGTGGTGGCGACGATCTCGCGGATGATCTTGCCGCCGGTGCCGATGATGTCGCGGATCTTGGCCTTGTCGATCTGCATGGTCTCGATGCGCGGCGCGTGAGCGCTGAGCTCGCCGCGGACGTCGCCCAGGGCCTTGGCCATCTCGCCGAGGATATGGGCGCGGCCCTCGTTCGCCTGGGCGAGCGCGATCCGCATGATCTCCTCGGTGATGCCGGCGATCTTGATGTCCATCTGCAGGCTGGTGATGCCCGCCTCGGTGCCGGCGACCTTGAAGTCCATGTCGCCGAGATGGTCCTCGTCGCCGAGGATGTCGGAGATGACCGCGAAGTCGTCGCCTTCCTTGATGAGGCCCATGGCGATGCCGGAAACCGGCCGCTTGATCGGCACGCCGGCGTCCATCAAGGCGAGGCTGCCGCCGCACACCGTCGCCATCGAGGACGAGCCGTTCGACTCGGTGATGTCGGACAGGATCCGGATCGTGTAGGGAAATTCCTCATGGCCGGGCAGGACCGGGCGCAAGGCCCGCCAGGCGAGCTTGCCGTGGCCGGTCTCGCGGCGCGACGGCGCGCCGAAGCGGCCGACCTCGCCGACGCTGTACGGCGGGAAGTTGTAGTGGAGCATGAAGCGCTGGTAGGAGAGCCCTTCCAGCCCGTCGATCATCTGCTCGGCGTCCTTGGTGCCCAAGGTGGTCGTGCAGATCGCCTGGGTCTCGCCGCGGGTGAACAGCGACGAGCCGTGGGTGCGCGGCAGGAAGCCGACCATCGCCTCGATCGGGCGGACCGTCTTCGTGTCGCGGCCGTCGATGCGGATGCCGTCCTTCAGGATGGCGCCGCGGACGATCTCGGCCTCGAGCTTCTTGACCAGCTTCAA
>DASVVQ010000008.1:0-41656 GCA_036386475.1 Allosphingosinicella sp.
GCGTCAATCTGGCGGTGTCGCTTCACGCGGTAAGCAAGGAGGTGCGCGACGAGATCGTGCCGCTCAACCGCAAATATGGGATCGAGATGCTGCTCGAGGCCTGCGCCGCTTACCCCGGCGCGAACAATGCCCGCCGCATCACCTTCGAATATGTGATGCTGAAGGACAAGAATGACAGCGATGAGGAGGCGCGCGAGCTCGTCCGCCTGATCCGCAAGTACAAGCTTCCTGCCAAGGTGAACCTGATCCCGTTCAACCCCTGGCCCGGCGCCGCCTACGAATGCTCGGACGACGAGCGAGTACAGCAATTCTCCGACCTTGTCTTCGAAGCCGGAATCAGCGCCCCCATCCGCCGCCCCCGCGGCCGAGACATCATGGCCGCCTGCGGCCAGCTGAAGAGCGCGGCGGAACGGAAGAGCCGCGCCGAGCTCGACCGGATCGCCGAGGAGAAGCAGGCGGCGCTGTCGGCAGCGGCGAGCTAAGCTGTTGACACTGCTGTCGGTAGCGGCAACGGCGCGCCGAGGAGTCCCGACCGCCATGTTCCGCCACGCAATCGCCATCGGCCCCGCCGACATCGACCATATGGGCCACGTCAACAACGCCGTCTATCTGACCTGGGTCCAGGATGCCGTCGTGGAATATTGGGAGAAGGTGGCGCCGGCCGAGGCGGTCGCGCAGCATCTGTGGGTCGCGCTCAAGCACGAGATCACCTACCGCAAGCCGACCTTCATCGGCGACGTCGTCGTCGCCAGGGTGCTCGCCGAGCAGGTCCGCGGCGCCCGCGCCTTCTTCACCACGATCCTGGAAAGAGGCGAGGAGGTGCTCGCCGAGGTAAAGAGCTGCTGGTGCTGCCTCGATGCGGCGACCCTGCGCCCGGCCCGGCTGGCGCGCGAGGTCGCCGATCGCTTCGTCGGGCGCCCGGCGGCCTGAGTCGGGCAGTCACTGTTTTTCAAGGCTTTTTTACCAGGGTCTCCCCCGCTACACTGAGCGCCTATCGAGGGGAGCGCCGCGTTCATGGCCATGCATGCGCCGATCGAGCCGCCGGAACCGGCGCCGCGCATGGCGGAGCTGGTGGCCGGGTGCGACTGGGCCAGTACGCCGCTCGGGCCGCGCGACGGCTGGCCCGCCGAGCTGCGCTTCGCCGCCGATCTGTGCCTGCGCGCCTCGGTGCCGACCGCGGTCTATTGGGGCCCCGATTTCCGCCTTCTCTACAATGACAATTGGGCGCGGGTGCTGCGCGAGCGGCATCCCGCCGGGCTCGGGCGACCGGCCGCCGAGGTCTGGCCCGATATATGGGACCTGGTGCGGCCGAGCTTCGACGAGGTCGTCGCCTCGGGCGAGGGTGTTTCGATCTACGAGCAGATGCTGCCCATGCGGCGCGGCGCGACGGTCGAGGAGACCTATTGGAACTACAGCCTGACGCCGATCGCGAGCAGCAGCGGGGAAGTCCTGGGCGTCCTCAACCAGTCGATCGAGATCAGCAAGGCGCTGCTCGCCGAGCGGCGGCTCTCCTTCCAAGTCGCGCTTGCCGACCGCTTGCGCGGAATCGCCGATCCCGAGGAAGTGAAGGACGCGGCAACCGAGCTGCTCGGCCGCTATCTCGGCGCCAGCCGGGTCGGCTATGCCGAAGTCGACGAGGCGAACGGCACGGTCTCGGTGCGGAGCGACTGGACGCGCGACCGCCGCACACGCAGCCTCGGCGGGCTGACGAGCGCGATCGCCGCATTCGGCGAGGAGGCGCTGGCCTTCCTTCGCACCGGCGAGACGCTGGCCATCCCAGACATCCGCGCCCTCCCGCTCGCGGGCGCAGGGCGGTCCGAGGCCTGGGAGGCGGTCGGCATGCGGGCGCTGATCACCGTTCCCCTGGTCCGCGATGGAGCGCTAAAGGCTCTTCTCTACGTCCACGAGCCGCAGCCGCGCTTCTGGAAGCGCTCCGAGGCGGCGATGGCGCGCGACGTCGCCGAGCGGACCTGGGCGGCGGTCGAGCGGGCCCAGGCCGAGCAGCGCCAGCGCCTGCTGATCAACGAGCTCAACCACCGGGTGAAGAATACGCTGGCGACGGTCCAGGCGATCGCCTTCCAGACCCTGAAGGGGGACATTGCGCTGGCCGAGGCGCGGAACCGCTTCGAGGCTCGGCTGATGGCCCTTTCCCGTGCCCACAACCTGCTGACCGCGCGCAACTGGGAAGGGGCCAGCCTCGCCCGAATCATCGCCGACGCCACCGAATATCTCGCGGGAGAACAAGGCAGGTTTGCGATTCGGGGCGATGAAGTGCCGCTCGCCCCGCGGCCGGCGCTGGCGCTCGCTTTGGCCTTCCACGAGCTCGCCACCAATGCGGCCAAATATGGCGCGCTGTCGGCCGAAGGAGGCCGCGTCTCGATCTCCTGGCGCGCGGAGGGCGGATTGCTCCGGATCGAATGGCGCGAAAGCGGCGGCCCGCCGGTCGCGCCGCCGGAGCGGCGCGGGTTCGGATCGCGGCTGATCGAGCGCGGCCTCGCCGCCGATCTGGGCGGCCGCGCCGAGCTCGACTTCGGCCCGGACGGCCTTGTCTGCACGATCGAAGCGAGCCTTTCCGGCCTCACCGCCGCCGAGCCGCCGCTTGGCTGAACGGCGCCTGCGCATCCTCGTCGTCGAAGACGAGATGCTGGTCGCGATGAACATCGAGGACATGCTGCTCGCGCTCGGGCACGAGGTCGCCGGCTTGGCGAGCCGGCTCGGCCCCGCTCTGGACCTGGCCCGGGAAGGCGAGTTCGACCTGGCCATGCTGGACGTCAACCTCGCCGGCGAGACCAGCTTTGCGGTGGCCGACGTGCTCAGGGCACGCGGCATCCCTTTCCTGTTCGCGACCGGCTACGGCGTCGACGGGATCGCCGACAATTATCAGGGCGCGCCGGTGCTGCAGAAGCCGTTCCGCAGCCGGGATCTGGCGGGTGCGCTCGCCGAGGCGGCCGGGTAGGCCGCACCGCCGCGGCGGTCCGCGCAGCTTGAACGAGGCGCGGCGGCGGGGCAAAGCCGGCAGATGATCGCTGAAGGCGCGGCCGGGCCGAACGACGCGTCTCCCGCCCTGCGCTGGTGGGAGCGGCGCTGGGCCGTGGCCGTCCTCATCCTGCTTTCGGCCGTGCCCCTGCTGTGGCCGGACGTGCCCCCTCTCCTCGACCTTCCCGGTCACATGGGTCGCTATGAGGTCCAGCTCGCAGGCGGAGCCGCGCCGCTCAGGGACTATTACAGCTTCGAATGGGGAGTCATCGGCAATCTCGGCATCGATCTTCTCGTCATGGTGCTCGCGCCGATCTTCGGCCTCGAGCTGGCGGTGAAGCTGATCGTGATCGCGATCCCGGCGCTCACCGTGGCGGGCTTTCTCTGGGTCGCGCGCGAGGTCCACGGCCGGGTGCCGCCGACGGCGCTCCTCGCCGTCCCTTTCGCCTATAATTTCCCCTTGCTGTTCGGCTTCGTCAATTACGCTTTGTCGATGGCCCTCGCCTTCCTTGCCTTCGGCCTGTGGCTGAGGCTGGCGCGGCTCGGGCGGACGCCGCTCCGCGCGGCCGCGATGGTGCCCGTATCGATGCTGCTCTGGGTCTGCCACGCCTTCGGCTGGGGGACATTGGGCGTGCTCGCCTTCTCGGCCGAGCTGGTGCGTCAGTTCGACCGCGGCCACGGCCTCTTCTTCTCGGGCGTGCGGGCGAGCGTCCACTGCCTCTCGCTCACTCCGCCGGTGGCGCTGATGCTGCTGTGGCGCAGCGAGGGCTCGGGCGGCACGACCGGCGACTGGCTCAATTTCGATGCCAAGCTCGACTGGCTGCGAATGGCTTTGAGGGACCGCTGGGAGACCTTCGACCAGACCTCGCTGGCGCTGTGCGGCCTCGTCATTTTCTGGGCGATGGTGAGCCGCCGCATCCACTTCTCGCGCAATCTCGCCGCCTCGGCCCTGTTCCTCTCGATCGTGTTCATCGCGCTGCCCCGGATCGTGTTCGGATCGGCCTATGCCGACATGCGGCTCGCGCCCTATCTGTTCGCCGTCGCGCTCATTGCGATCCGCTTTCCGGAAGGAACGAGGGCGCAGCTGATGAAGGGCCTCGCCGCCGCCTCGCTCGGATTCGTCCTCCTGCGCACCGGCGCCACTACGGCGAGCATGGTGCTGTACGACCGCAGCTACGACCGCGAGCTCGCGGCGCTCGACCATGTCCCGCGGGGCGCGCGGCTGGTCTCCTTCGTCGGCAGGAGCTGCCGCGAGCCCTGGGCGATGACCCGGCTCCTGCATCTGCCGGGCCTCGCAATCGTCCGCCGCCACGCTTTCTCGAACGACCAGT
Organism: Allosphingosinicella sp.; assembly: GCA_036386475.1. Lineage (GTDB taxonomy): Bacteria > Pseudomonadota > Alphaproteobacteria > Sphingomonadales > Sphingomonadaceae > Allosphingosinicella. Next base: position 4,308 of record DASVVQ010000008.1, read on the forward strand.
GGACGATGGCGGGCGCGCAATTGCTCAACGTGCGCTACCGCGACGGCTGGCCCTTCGTCCGCGATCCGACCCAGGTGGTGACGCACTATTCCTGCGGCCGGGAGGTGTGGCTGACCCTGAACGAATCCCTGGCGCACTTCCCGCGCGACGCCTTCGACTATGTCTGGACGATCGACCCGCCGCCCTTCGATCCAGCCTTCGCGGAGGATCTCCAGCCGGTGTGGCGCAGCGGGCGCAGCGTCCTCTACCGGGTCGTCCGCGCGCCGCTCGACAAGGGCCTCAAGCGAACACCCAGCGCCGGTTGAGCGCGAAGGTGAGCAGCGGCGTCACGAACAGGATCGGGACGACCGGCCACCAGTTCGGCCCGCCCATCTGCTTCACGAGCAGCCAGACGAAGAATTGGTTGGCGAGGAAGCCGCTGGTATTGACGGCAAAGAAGCGGACGGTGCGTGCGCGGACATTGTCGCGGCCGCCATGGCCGCGGAAGCTGAAGCGGCTGTGGAGGACGTAGCCGAGGCAGGTGAAGACCAGATAGTTGAGCGTCATCGACAGCATCGGCTCGACGCCGAAGACGTCCGCCACGATCCAATAGCCGCCCGCGACCAGGACCGTCAGCAGACCCCCGATGAGGCCGAAGCGCCCCATCTGGGCGAGCAGGTCCTTATTGTCCTTAAACAGCTTCATCCGCCGCGCCGGCCCCCGACCTTGCCCTTTGTCGGTGAGCGACTAATGCGCTGCGACTAGGTTGGAAAGCGGGGATCGAGGTGAAGCTTGCGAGCGCACGAGCGGCGGGCACGCAGCTGGCGGCTGCGATCGACACGCGCTGGCGCATTGTGGTCGCCCTGTTCTGGATCGGCGCGGCCGCCTGGCTGATCTGGGAGCGCTGGAACGGAATACGCTGGTTCGCGCTCGGCGACACGGACGACAATATGCGGATGATGCAGGTCCGCGCCTTGCTCGAAGGACAAGGCTGGTACGATTTGCGGCAATATCGGATGAGCCCGCCCACCGGCGCGGACATACACTGGTCGCGGCTCGTCGATTTGCCGATCGCGGGGATCAAGCTCCTCCTGTCGCCGTTCATCGGCGGCGCGCCGGCCGAGAAGGTGGCAGTGACGCTGGCGCCGCTCCTGCCGCTGGCCGTGGCGATGGTTGCGCTGGCGGTGACCGCGCGGAGGCTGATCTCGCCTTATGCCTATCCGGTCGCGCTCGCCTTGCTGCTGTGCGGCGCGTCGGTGCGCGGCATGTTCCTGCCGCTCCGAATCGATCACCATGGCTGGCAGCTCGCGATGCTGGCGCTATGCGTCATGGCGCTCGCGGACCCGAAGCGAGCGCGCGGCGGCGCGCTCCTGGGTCTCGCCACGGCCGGATCGCTCACCATCGGCCTGGAGATGCTCCCCTATCTCGCTCTCGCCGGGGCGGTCCTGGTCTTGCTGTGGATCTGGGATGGCGGGCAGGCGCGGCGGCTCTTCGCCTATGGCGCCGGTCTCGCCGGCGGCTGCGGCCTCTCCTTCCTCGTTTTCACGTCGGAGGCCAACCGCGCCGCCGTCTGCGACGCTCTGTCGCCCGTCTGGCTGTCGGCGATGATCCTGGCCGGCGCGCTCACGGTCGCGCTCGCCGCCTGGTCGCCGGAAAAGCGGGTCGTCCGCTTCGCCGCCGCCGCCGCCGGGGGCGTCGCCCTCGCCGCCGCCTTCGGCCTGATGTGGCCGCATTGCCTCGGACGGCTCGAACAGTCGACGCCCGAGCTCGAGCAGCTCTGGCTTCACCGCGTGCGCGAGGCGATGCCAATCTGGCGCCACGGCTGGAAGACCGCGGCCAACACCGCCACCTTGCCGGTGATCGGCCTCCTGGGCTGCATCGTCATGCTTTGGCGCGGCCGCGCCAATGCGCAGCGCGCAACCGTCTGGGCGGGCCTGCTGCTGCTCGCCGCTGCGTCGGTCGGCCTGCTCGCCTGGCAGACTCGCGCCGGGCCCGCGGCGCAGCTGCTCTCGATCCCCGGCGCGGCGGCGCTCGCCTGGACGGCGCTGGCCTGGCTGTACCTGCGCACCAGCGTCCCGGTCCGCATCGCCGGCATCGCGATCGGCCTGCTGTTCTTTTCCGGCTACGGCACGAGCTATGCGCTCGGGCTGATCCCCGATCCGCCGAGCCGCGGCCGGCCCGAAATCGGCAGGGCGAACCGGCTCTGCCCGACGATCCCGGCATTGCGCCCGATTGCGCGCCAGCCGCGCGGCAATGTCCTCACCTTCGTCGATCTCGGGCCGCGGCTGATCACGATGACGCACCACAATGCGATCATCGGCCCCTATCACCGCAATGCCCGCCAGATCGTCGATGTGATGCGGACCTGGCGCGGCACGCCCGAAAAGGCGCTCGATACGGTCCGCCGCTACCGGATCGACTATGTGCTCATCTGCCCGAACCTATCGGAATCGACCGTCTACCGGGTCGAGGCGCCGAACGGCTTCTACGTCCAGCTGACGCGGGGCGAGGTCCCGGCCTGGCTCGAGCCGGTGCCGCTGCCGGCGGATTCGCCCTACCGGATGTGGCGCGTCAGACGCTGATCGCGCGATTGACGCCATCGATGACGAACTGAGCGGCGAGGGCCGCGAGGATCACGCCGAGCAATCGCGTCAGCATCGCCTCCATCCTGTGGCCGAGCAGGCGCATCAGCGGCCCGGCGGCGAGCAAGGCGAGCGCGGTCAGGACGAGGACGGCCGCGAGCGCGGCGAAGACGACGAGCGTCTGCTCGGGCCCCTCGCTGCGGCCGACGAGCAGCATCACCGAGGCGATCGATCCCGGGCCGGCGATCATCGGTATGCCCATCGGGAAGACCGAGACGTCCTCATGTTCCGGCGTCGCATTGACCTCCTGGGCGCGGTGCTCGCGGCGGGCGGTGCGGCGCTCGAACACCATGTCGAGCGCGATCATGAACAGCATGATCCCGCCGGCGATGCGAAAGGCCGGGAGGCCGATGCCGAGCACTTCGAGCAGGTCCTCGCCGAGCAGCGCGAAGAAGACGAGGATGCCGGCCGCGATCATGACCGAGCGGACCGCCATCGCCCGGCGCTGGGCCGGCGGCGCCTCTCGCGTCAGGCTCGCGAAGATCGGCGCGCAGCCGGGCGGATCGATGATCACGAACAGCGTCACGAAGGCCGATACGAAGAGTGCGCCGAGCTCGTTCACGGCAGCGGCCGGTCGCTGCGCATCACAGTCCCTCCGCCGCCGGCAGCCCGGCGCGCGCACGGGCGGCGACCAAAGTGTTGCGCAGCAGCACGGCGATGGTCATCGGGCCGACGCCGCCGGGAACCGGCGTGATCGCGGCGGCGACTTCGCTCGCGCCGGCAAAGTCGACGTCGCCGACGAGGCGGGTCGTGCCCGCCTCATCCGCCGGTACGCGGCTGATGCCGACGTCGATCACCACCGCGCCCGGCTTCAGCCAATCGCCCTTGATCATTTCCGGGCGGCCGATTGCGGCGACGACGATGTCGGCGCGGCGGACCACCCCGGGCAGGTCGCGCGTGCGGCTGTGGGCGAGCGTGACGGTGCAATGCTCGCGCAGCAGGAGCTGCGCCATCGGCTTGCCGACGATGTTGGAGCGCCCGACGACGACCGCCTCAAGCCCGGCCAGCGAGCCGAGGCGATCTTTCAGCAGCATCAGGCAGCCGAGCGGCGTGCACGGGACGAGCGCCTCCTCGCCGACCGCGAGGCGCCCGGCGTTGATCGGGTGGAAGCCGTCGACGTCCTTGGCCGGATCGATCCTCTCGATCACCTTCTTCTCGTCGATACCCTGAGGAAGCGGCAGCTGGACGAGAATGCCGTCGACGCGCTCGTCGGCGTTGAGCCGGGCGACCAGCTGGAGGAGCTCGGCCTCGCTCGTGCCGGCGGGAAGGCGATGCTCGAAGCTGGCCATCCCGGCTTCGAGCACGGCTTTGTTCTTCGCGCGGACATAGACCTGGCTCGCCGGATCCTCGCCGACGAGGACGACGGCGAGGCCGGGCTTGCGCCCAAAATGCCCGGCGAATGCGGCGGCAGCCGCGGCGACTTTCGCCCGAAGCCCCTGGGCGAAGGCCTTGCCGTCGAGCCGTGCCGCCTTCATCAATAGCCTGAGGCCATCAGGTCGGCCTGCAGCCCGCCGAGCAGCGTCCGCAGCGCGAAGATGAGCAGGAGCACGACGAGCGGCGAAAAGTCGATGCCGCCGAAATCGGGCAGGATCTTGCGGATCGGCCGGTAGAGCGGCTCGGTGATCCGGTCGAGCGCATAGAGCAGGTTGCGCATGAAATCGCTCTGCGTGTTGATCACGTTGAAGATAACCAGCCAGCTCAGGATCGCCTGGCCGATGATCAGCCAGCTCACCAGCCACAGCAAGGTGTCGAGGATCTCAAACAAGGCGAACAGCATAATGGCTCCCGCAAAGACGCGCGTCCCGCCATGTAGAGAGCGGGCCGCGCCGGAGCAATGGCGCGCCCCTCAGGGCGCGAAGCGCGGGGCTTCGGCTTCGGCGAGGATGAGGGCGAACTGGTCCGCCTCGTCGGTCCATTCGGCGACCGGGCTCCAGCCGGCAGCGCGGAGCAGGAGGCGGGCGTCGCGGGGGCCGTATTTGTGGCTGTTCTCGGTGTGGATGGTTTCCCCCGCGCGCATTGAAAAGCGCCTGCCCGCGACCGTGAAGGCGACGTCGCGCACGGCTTCGAGGTGCATCTCGATCCGGCTCATCGGGTCGTTCCACACGGCGCGGTGGCGGAACCCGTCGAGCGGGAGATCGCCGCCGAGCTCGGCGTTGATCCGGGCGAGGAGGTTGCGGTTGAATGCCGCCGTGATGCCGGCGGCGTCGTCATAGGCGCGGAGAAGGATTTCGGCCGGCTTGACGCGGTCCATGCCGATCAGGAGATAGGCGCCGACGCCGAGGGCCTGCTTCATCGCGCGCAGCAGGTCGACCGCCGTCTTCGGGATCATGTTGCCGATCGTCGAGCCCGGGAAGAAACCGAGCTTGGGCTCCTCGGAAAGCGAGGGCGGCAGCGGCAGAAGCTGCATGAAATCGGCTTCCACCGGGTGGATCGGGAGGTCCGGAAACTCGGCCCGGAGCGCCTCGACCGATTGGCGCAGGAAGTCGCCGCTGATGTCGACCGGCACATAGGCCGACGGAGCGACGCAGCGCAGCAGGATCCGGGTCTTTGCCGCCGAACCGGCGCCAAACTCGACGATCGCATTGCCTGCGCCGGCAATGGCCGCGACCTCGCTGCAATGCGCCTCGAGGAGGGCGGTATCGAGACGCGTCAGATAATATTCGGGGAGCCGCGTGATCTCCTCGAACAGTTCCGAGCCGCGGCGGTCGTAGAGCCAGCGGGCGGGCACGGCGCGGTTGGGCTGGTCGAATCCGGCCAATACGTCCGCGCGAAAGGCCGCATGGGCGGCAACCGCCAGGCTAGCGAGCGGCTCCACTCAGGCGTTCCGCGCCAGCCGCACGCCTGAGAACATCCAGCGCTGATGGGGGTAGAAGAAGTTGCGGTAGCTTGCTCGAACATGTCCTCGAGGCGTGGCGCAGGAGCCGCCGCGCAGGACCATCTGCGAGCACATGAACTTGCCGTTATATTCCCCGATCGTGCCTTCGTCCGCGGCGAAGCCGGGATAGGGAAGATAAGCGCTCCCCGTCCATTCCCAGACGTCGCCGAAGAAGCCCGCAGCGGCCGGCTGCGCTGCGGCGGGGCGGGGTGCACCGGCCTGGTCGAGCTGGTTGCCCCCAAGGGGGTCGTGTGCCGAAGCGGCGGCTTCCCATTCGGCCTCGGTCGGCAGGCGGGCGCCGGACCAGCGGGCGAAGGCGTCGGCTTCGTAATAGCTGATGTGGCAGACCGGCGCTGCCGGATCGAGCGGCAGGACGCCGTCGAGGCCGAAGCGGTGCCACTCCCCCTCCCGCTGCTGCCAGTAGAGCGGCGCATCGATCGCCTCCTTGCGCACCCACGCCCAGCCGTCCGCCAGCCACAGCCGAGGCTCGGCATAAGCGCCCGCCTCGATGAAGCGCATCCACTCGCCGTTGGTGACGACGCGGTCGCCCAAAGCGTGGCCTTGGAGAAAGATGCGGTGGCGCGGCCGCTCGTTGTCGAAGGCGAATCCGGCCCCCTGGTCGCCGACCTGTACGATTCCCTCGCGGCCCTGGATCCAGCCCATCGGCCGCGCCTCGCCCTGGGCGGCGCACGGTCCGGGCTCGAACAGGGCCGGAAGCAGCGGATTGGCGGCGAAGACGGCGAGCACGTCCATCAGCATCAGCTCCTGATGCTGCTGCTCGTGGTGGAGGCCGAGCTCGACCAGCGCCCGCGCTGGCGCGGGCAGCTCCGGCAATGCGGCCGCGAGCGCGCCGTCGACATGCGCGCGCCAGGCGAGGATTTCGTCCAGCGACGGCCGGCTCAGCATGCCGCGCCGATCGCGCGCGTGGCGCTCGCCTTCGCCCTCGTAATAGGAGTTGAAGAGATAGGACCAGCGCGCGTCGAACGGGCTGTAGCCGGCGACATGGTCGCGCAGGACGAACGTCTCGAAGAACCAGCTCGTATGGGCCAGATGCCACTTGGCGGGCGAGGCGTCCGGCATCGGCTGGATCGTCGCGTCGGCGTCGGACAGCGGGGCGGCGATGGCGAGGCTGAGCGCCCGGACGCCGCGATAGCGCCCGGCGGGATCCTGGGCTTCTCCGGCGCGGTTGTTCGTGGCCATCGGGAATCCCGAACGATTCGCTCGGCTCAATGGTCCCGGGTCGCCCCCGGAGTCCAGAGAATGTCGCCGCCTTCGCTCGCCGCCGCCGCCCGCGCCGCGACGAAGAGATGGTCGGAAAGACGATTGAGATAGACGAGCGCGAGCGGGTTGAGCGCGACCTCGCGCGCCGCGGCGACCGCCGCTCGCTCGGCGCGGCGGACGATGGCGCGGGCGAGGTGGAGATGGGCCGCGCCGGCCCCGCCGCCGGGGAGGATGAAGCTTCGCAGGGGCCCGAGCGTCTCGTTCATCGCGTCCATCTCTCGCTCGAGCCGGTCGATCTGGTCCTGGACGATGCGCAGCGTCATTTCGGACGGGGCAAAGTCCTCGCCGGGCGTGGCGAGATCGGCGCCGAGGTCGAACAATTCGTTCTGGATCGCCCGCAGCATCCCGGCGAGACGCGCGTCGGCGACGTGGAGGAGAGCGATGCCGATCGCGCTATTGGCTTCGTCGACGTCGCCGATCGCCGCCGCGCGGGGATGGTCCTTGGCGATCCTGGAGCCGTCGGCAAGCCCGGTCTCGCCGCTGTCGCCGGTCCTGGTGTAGATGCGGTTGAGCCGCACCATCCTCAGTTGCCGCCGCTGCGCATCAGCAGGAGGAGGAGCGCCGCGAGGGCGACCGCGATGGCCTGATAGAGGACGCGCTTGCGCATCAGCTCCTGGCTGCGCTCGCCGGTGAGGTCGCGGCCCTGGGCCATGCCGATCACCCCCTTCGCGAGGACGAACAGGGTCGCACCGGCGGCGATCAGGATGAGGATGAAGAGGAAGGTGTTCATGGGCTCTATCTAGGGCCCGGCGGCGGAATATCCACTCGGGATTTCGCCCGCGCGCAGCGATGCGGCGAGGGCGGCGGGATCGGCGCCGCCGGCGCGCAGCTCGGCGAGACTGGGCGCGCCGTGGCGCTTCGCGAGGCGCCGGCCTTCGCCGTCGGCGAGCAGTGGATGGTGGTGGTAATGCGGCGTCGGGAGATCGAGCAGGGCCTGGAGGAGGCGGTGGACGTCGGTCGACGCGAAGAGGTCGCGGCCGCGGACGACGTCGGTGACCCCTTGCGCGGCGTCGTCGACGGTGACGGCAAGATGGTAGCTGACCGGCGCGTCCTTGCGGGCGAGGACGACGTCGCCGAATGCCCGAGGCTCGGCATGGACCTCGGTCTCGCCGTCCTCCCAGTAGAGCAAAGGCGCCTCGGCCGTCGCCCGCGCGATGTCGAGGCGCCAGGCGTGCGGCTCGCGCGCGATGCGCCGCGCCCGCTCGTCGGGCGAGAGGCGGCGGCAGGTGCCGGGGTAGACCGGACCGCCTGGGCCGTGCGGCGCCGAGCCACTGGCGGCGATGTCGGCGCGGGTGCAGAAACAGGGATAGATCAGGTTACGCTCCCTAAGGCCCGCCATGCGCGCGCCGTACAGGGACAGGCGTTCCGACTGGTAGACGATCTCGCCGTCCCACTCGAGGCCGAGCCAGAGCAGGTCTTCGATGATCCCGTCGACATGTTCGAGGCGCGCGCGGCCCGGATCGATGTCCTCGATCCTGAGCAGGAAGGCGCCGCCGCGCTCCCGCGCGAAATCATGCGCGAGGACGGCCGAGAAGGCGTGGCCGAGATGAAGGCGGCCCGTCGGCGAGGGTGCGAAGCGGCTGACGACCCGGCTCATGGTCGGCTCATGAGACTGGCCCTTGACCGCGAGTCGCTGCATATGGTGTCATCATGGCGTCACGCGCGGCAGCGAAAGCGTGACGGAACAGGAGATGACGGCCGGCGCCTTCTCTCCCACGTTCTGGGTGCGACAGGGCCGGGGAGAGGGCGGTTCGGAGGTTGTCTCCCGCGAAACGGGAGTCGCTCGGCTTGTACCACCCCGATCTTCTCAGGCATCCCGACAGCTGCCCCGCGCTCGTGCTGAACGCCGATTACACGCCGCTCAGCTATTATCCTTTGAGCCTGTGGCCGTGGCAGACGGCGGTCAAGGCCGTCTTCCTCGAACGGGTCGATATCGTCGCCAGCTACGAGCGCGAGGTCCACAGCCCGACGCGGGCGATGCATTTGCCTTCCGTCATCGCCCTGAGGCAATATGTGCGCCCGTCCGAATACCCGGCCTTCACCCGCTTCAATCTGTTCCTGCGCGACCGCTTCGAATGCCAATATTGCGGCGATCCGCGCGAGCTCACCTTCGATCATGTCGTGCCGCGCGCCCAGGGCGGGCGGACGAGCTGGGAGAATGTCGCCACGGCCTGCGCGCCCTGCAATCTGAGGAAGGGCGGGCGCACGCCAGCCCAGGCGCATATGAACCTCAACCGCCGCCCGATCCGGCCGACGAGCTGGCAATTGCAGGTGCACGGCCGCAGCTTCCCGCCCAATTATCTCCACCAGACCTGGCGCGACTATCTCTACTGGGACGTCGAGCTGGACGCCTGAGACGACGGGGTCCGTCCGTCAGCGGCGGAACCAGCGCTCGCGGGCGAAGAACGCGACCACCGCAATGGCCACCACCAGACAGAAGAGAACGACGCCCCAGAAGGCGAAGGGGTGCTCTGCATAGGGTATGCCCTGGACGTTCATGCCGAGCAGGCCGGTGATGAAGGTCAAAGGCAGGAAGATGAAGGCGACGATCGAGATCAGCAGCGATCGCTGATCGAGCTGCTCGGCGCGCAAATCGGTGAGCTGCTCGTGGAGCAGGGCCGCGCGTTCACGCACCGCTTCCAGCTCCTCGGTCATGCGCGCGAAGCGATCGGCGGCTTCGCGGATGTGGAGCCGGTCCTCGTCCGAAAGCCATTCGACCGGGAGGCCGGCCAGCTCGAGCAAGGCGTCGCGGTTGGGCGAGACGAAACGGCGATAGGCGATCGCTTCGGAGCGCAGCTGCGCGATCGCGGTGCGCAGACGATAGAGATTGCCGTCGTCGAGCTCGCTCTCGCATTTGTCGAGATCGTCGCCGAGCGCGGCGACTTGCGGGTCGAGCTCGCGGCTGATCACGCGGGCGAAGGCGGCGACGATGTCGCCGGGGTCGAGGATCCGGCCGTCCGCCGTCAGCCGGCAAACGATCGCGGTGGCGGCCATCGTGCGGCGGCTCAACGACGTCACGCGGTTCTTGCGGATCCACATCCGGATCGACACCAGCCGGTCCGAATCGTCCGGATCGCGGTCGCCGGGGCCGCGCAGGTTGACGATCGCGCCGTCCTCGATCTGGTCGCAGCGCGGCCGCGTCTCGGTCGCGATCAGCGCGTTGGCGGCAATGTCGGGTATGCCCTCATGGGTCTTGAGGAAGTCGAGGTCATGCTCGTCGCGGCCTTCGAGATGGATCCAGAGCAGGCCTTCGCCGGCATAGGCGCTCGCCTCTTCGACCGAGAGGCGGCGGACGGCACCGTCTTCGACGAGGAGCCCCCCTTCCATCAGAGCCGCGCGATGAAGGCCCGAACCGCCGGCGCGACGTCGCCGCGCTTCAGGGCCAGTGCGAGGTTGGCGATGACGAAACCGGTCTTGTCGCCGCAATCGTGGCGCTCGCCCTCGAAGGTGACGCCGTGAAACGGCTGGGTGCCGATCAGCCGCGCCATCGCGTCGGTGAGCTGGATCTCGCCGCCGGCGCCGCGCTCCTGGCTGCCGAGGACCTGCATGATTTCGGGCTGGAGGATGTAGCGGCCGACGACGGCGAGGGTCGAGGGCGCGTCCTCGGGCCTCGGCTTCTCGACCAGGCCCTTCACCTCGGTGAGGCGGCCGTTGCCGGTCCCCGGCGTGATGATGCCGTAGCTCGCCGTGCGCTCGCGCTCCACCTCCTGGACGCAGACGATGTTGCCGCCGACCTTCTCATAGGCTTCGACCATCTGCGCGACCGAGCCCGGCGCGCCGACCATGAGGTCGTCGGGGAGAAGGACGGCGAAGGGCTCGTCGCCGACGAGGTGCCGGGCGCACCAGACGGCGTGGCCGAGGCCGAGCGGCTCCTGCTGGCGCACCGACTTGATCGCGCCGTGGGGAAAGCGCGTGCTGGCCAGCGGCTCGAGCGATTTGCCGCGCGCCTTCATCGTCGCCTCGAGCTCGAAGGCGACGTCGAAATGGTCCTCGAGGGCGCCCTTGCCGCGCCCGGTGACGAAGATCATTTCCTCGATCCCGGCCTCGCGCGCCTCCTCGACCGCATATTGGATGAGCGGCCGATCGACGATCGTCAGCATCTCCTTCGGCATCGCCTTGGTCGCCGGGAGGAAGCGCGTGCCGAGCCCGGCGACGGGGAAGACTGCCTTGCGGACCGGTTTCATCGATGCTCCTGAAAAACGCGCGCCGGGCGTTTCGCGGCGTGACTATTGCGGGGGAAGATCGAACCGGTCCTCCTCGCGCTCCTCGGAGCGTGTGAGGAGCTCGTCGACGCGGGCCGGCCGCGCGATGGGCGGCGGCTCGAGCAACTCCTCCGAGGTCGGCTGGCGCGCCGCCGTTTCGGGGCGGACCGGGAGCGGCCGGCCGGGCTCGGGCTCGAGCGGCGCTCTCACACCGCAGGCCGCGAGGAGCGCGGCAAGACCGATCGCCGCGAGGCCGCGTCTCATTCCTTCATCCCCAATGCCTTCTTCGCCGCCTCGATCCGCTTGCGCACCGCCTGGGGGGCGGTGCCGCCATAGCTGGTCCTGCTTCTTACCGAAGCCTCGACGCCGAGGACATCGAAAATCCGCGCGTCGATGCGCGCGTCGAGCTCTTTCAGGTCCTCGAGCCGAAGATCCCACAGCTTCGCCGCGCGCTCGTCGGCGAGTCGGACGGCGCGGCCGGTGATGGCGTGCGCCTCGCGGAACGGGATGCCGGCTTCGCGGACCAGCCAATCGGCGAGGTCGGTCGCGGTCGGGTGGCCGGCCTCCAATGCGGCGCGCATGCGCTCGGCATCGAAGGTCAAGGTCTCGGCCATGCCGGTCATCGCCGCGAGCGAGAGGATGAGAAGATCGTGCGCCTCGAAGACGGGCGGCTTATCGTCCTGCATGTCCTTCGAATAAGCGAGCGGCAGACCCTTCATCGTCACGATGAGGGAGACCAGGGCGCCGGCGATGCGGCCGCTATGTCCGCGCACCAGCTCGGCCGCGTCGGGATTGCGTTTCTGCGGCATGATCGACGAGCCGGTCGAAAAAGCGTCCGGCAGGACGACGAAGGAAAACGGCTGGCTCGCCCAGATCACGATTTCCTCGGCAAGCCGGGAGAGATGGAGCGCGCACTGCGTCGCCGCCATCAGATAATCGAGCGCGAAGTCGCGGTCCGAGACCGAGTCGATCGAATTGGCGGTGGCGCGGTCGAATCCGAGCGCAAGCGCGGTCGCCTCGCGGTCGACGGGAAAGCCGGTGCCGGCCAGAGCGGCGGCGCCGAGCGGCGATTCGTTGGCCCGCTTCCTGGCATCGGCGAAGCGCATGCGGTCGCGTCGCAACATCTCGTAATAGGCCATGAGGTGGTGGCCGAGGGTGACTGGCTGGGCCACCTGGAGGTGGGTGAAGCCCGGCATCAGGGTCGCGGCATGCTGCTCTGCGCGGCCGACCAAAGCGCGCTGCAGCGCCTCGATGCCTTGCGCCGCCTGGTCGGTCGCCTCGCGGACCCAGAGGCGCAGATCGGTCGCGACCTGATCGTTGCGCGAGCGGGCGGTGTGCAGCCTCCCCGCCGCCGGGCCGATCAGCTCCGCGAGACGGTGCTCGACATGCATGTGGATGTCCTCGAGGGACGCGTCCTCGGGCACGCCGCTCGTCGCATATTCGTCGGCGACGCGCTCGAGACCCTCGCAGATCGCGTCGGCATCGTCCGCGCCGACGATGCCCTGCGCCGCCAGCATCGCGACATGGGCGCGGCTTGCCTCGATATCCTGACGCCACATCCGCTTGTCGAAGGAGATGGAGGCATTTATCTCCCGCATCAGCGCCGAGGGGCCCTCGGTGAACCTTCCGCCCCACATATTGCTGGAGTTGCCGTTGCGGCCCGTGATCGCCTGTCTCCCTGGACTCGGAGCCCTGCTTGCAGCCCTGCTGTCGGCCGGATGCGATAGGCAAAAGGCCGCCGAGCCGCAAGGAGGGGGGCCGGCCGCGAACCAGGCGGGGACGCCCGGCGGGCAGCGTTACCCGACCGGCCGGCTCGATCGCTCGCGGGCCGGGACGCGAGCGCCGGACGTCCAGTTCGAGGACCCCGAAGGCGAGCCGGCGGATTTCGCCGACTTCCGGGGCCGGCCGCTGCTGGTGAACCTCTGGGCGACCTGGTGCGCGCCCTGCGTGGTCGAAATGCCCTCGCTCGACCGGCTCGCCGCGCGTGAGGGCGAGCGCGTCCAGGTGCTGGCGCTCAGCCAGGATATCGATGGGCGGCAGAAGGTCACGGACTTCTTCGCGGCGCGGCGGTTCGGCGAGCTCGAGCCCTATCTCGACGGCGATCTGGCAGTGATGACTGCGCTTCGGATCGACACCCTGCCGACCACGATTCTCTACGACGCCGAGGGCCGTGAGGTCTGGCGCATGACCGGCATGGCCGAATGGGACGGCGAGCGCGCCAGGCGGCTGCTTGCGGAAGCGGAGCGCGCCGCGAACTAGAATTCGTCGGGCGGGACGATCGATAGGGCGATCCGCACCGGCAGCAGGCTGCCGCGGCGGAATTCGAACAGCAGCGCCCGCCTCTCGGACCCGCCGAACAGCTCGATGCGACGGCAGAAGAGGGCCGGATCGCCGGCGTAACAGCCGGGAATGATCTGCACCGAAAAGGACCCGCCGGGTTCGATCCGCTCGAGATGCGCGAGGCAATCGGCGCTGCTCGTGACCGCACCGAGCATTTCGCTGCAATCGACCGGTATTGCGATTCGTCCCGCGCTCACGGCGGCGGCAAGGTCGGCGAGCAGGACGACGGCGTCGGCAACCTCCTGCTCGTTCGCGGCGATGACGATGTTGGCTCCGCGCGGATCGATCTCGGCGCAAGCGCTGTCGAGCCTGTGCTCCTCTCCCGCGTTCCGATCATTGTCCGGCGCCCGATGTTGCCGCGCGAGGCCGACGTCGCGGACGAAATAATTGGTGCTGACCTGGATCCGCCGCGGCCGGGCTGCGTCGCGCGGAAGGCCCGGCCCCCGCGCCGGCTCGAAATAGACGGTCACCCGGTCCGTCTCGCAGATCCCGATGCGATAGGTGCCGCGCGGCCGGCTCAGGAACTGGAGTCCGCGGACGGGATGGCGGGCCTCGGTCTCGTCCGGTTCGGCAAAGCGGATGAGGTGCATGATCGCCCCGATGTCCCCGAAAAGGCGCCTGCCGACCTCCTCGTCGGACATCGCTCGGAGCTCGGCTCGGGTGATGGTAGGCGGCTCGGGCTGGCGAGCCGCCGCCGTTCCGGTGCCCAAGGCAGATGCGACGGCGAGCAGGTCCGCGAGGCGCATGTCAGTCCCTCAGCAGCTCGTTGATGCTGGTCTTTGAGCGGGTCCTGGCGTCGACGCGCTTGACGATGACGGCGCAGGCGAGGCTGGGACCGCCGTCCTTCGCCGGGAGAGCGCCGGGAACGACGACGGAATAAGCGGGGACGCGGCCCATGAAGATCTCGCCCGACGCGCGGTCGACGATCTTGGTCGAAGCGCCGATGAAGACGCCCATCGAAAGCACCGCGCCCCGCTCGACGATCACCCCTTCGGCGACTTCGGAGCGCGCGCCGATGAAGCAATCGTCCTCGACGATGACGGGGCCCGCCTGGAGCGGCTCGAGCACGCCGCCAATGCCGGTGCCGCCGGAGATGTGGACGTTGCGGCCGATCTGGGCGCAGCTCCCGATTGTCGCCCAGGTGTCGACCATCGTACCCTCGCCTACATAAGCGCCGATATTGACGAAGCTGGGCATCAGCACCGCGCCATTGGCGATGAAGGCGCCGCGGCGAACGATCGCGCCCGGGACGGCCCGGAACCCGGCGGCGCCGAACCGGTCGGCGTCCCAGCCTTCGAACTTGGACGACACCTTGTCCCACCAAAGGCCGCCGCCCGGGCCGCCCGAAATGGCCGCCATCGGCGTCAGTCGGAAAGATAGGAGTACGGCCTTCTTCAGCCATTGATTGACCGTCCAGGCGCCATCCGCGGCCCTTTCGGCGACACGGGCCTCGCCGCGATCGAGCAGGCGGATGGCGGCCTCGACCGCCTCGCGCACGTCCGAGTCGGCGGCGCCGATCTCGTCGCGACGTTCCCAGGCCTGCTCGATCGTGCGCCGGAGCTGCTCGCTCATCCACCTTCCCCGCTCGTAATCTCTTCGAGCCATAGGCCGATATCGTCGGTGCGGTAATCGATAAAGGAGGGATCGGCATCGCGCCCGGCCTGCTCCGAGCCGTTGTCGACCCAGACGGTGGTCATGCCCAGCGCCTTGGCGGGCTCGAGGTTGCGCGCCATGTCCTCCACGAACAGTGCCCGCGTCGGATCGATCGCATAGCGGACGCACATCGCCTCGTAGGCGCCGGGATGCGGCTTGGGGACGTAGTCCATGGCGTGGATGTCGTGGAGACCGTCGAATGCATTGGCGAGGCCGAGCCTTTCGAGCACGCGTGTCGCATAGCCTTCGCTGGCATTGGTGAAGACGAACTTGCGGCCCGGAAGCGCATCGAGCGCGGCGACGACGCGCGGATCGGCCGAGATGCGGGCGAGATCGATGTCGTGGACGAATTCCAGGAAATCGTGCGGATCGGTGCCGTGCGCCTTCATCAGGCCGGCCAAAGTCGTCCCGTGCTCGTGGAAATAAGCCTTCTGGACCCTGCGGGCTTCCACATGGTCGCAGCCGAGCAGTTGCTGTATATACTGGCCCATGCGCCGATCGATCAGTGCGAACAGATTGGCCGAAGCGGGGTAGAGGCTGTTGTCGAGATCGAAGATCCAGGCGTCGACGTGACGGAGGGCGGCCAGCATTGCCGCTCCTTAGGCGCGTCGCCCGCTTCAGCAAAATGAAAGCTAGCAAAGTGTAAGGGGAAGCTGAAAAAGCCAGATTTTTGAAGGATTTGGCGGAGAGTGCCGATGAAGCTCGGGTCGAAGAGGACTGTACTGGTCCTGTCGGTGTGCGTCGCCGCGCTGGCGCTCGCCGGGTGCGGCGGCGGCGGCGGCGGGCCGCGCGTCGAGCCGACTCCCATCGTATCCCCCGCGCCGCCGCCCCCGCCTCCCCCACCGCCTCCGCCGCCGCCGCCGCCGCCCGCGCCGCCATCGGGGATGAATTACGATACCGCGGAATATCGCCGCTCGAACGGTGCCACGAGCTCGGGCGCGATCGATGCGTGGAACGCCGGCGCGACCGGCCGCGGCATCAAGGTCGCGGTCATCGATTCGGGCATCAATCCCGACCTCCCCGAGTTCGCCGGGCGGATCGATCCGGCCAGCCGGGACGTCGCCGCGAACCGCGGAGTGGTCGACAATGAAGGCCATGGCACCGCCGTCGCCGGGACGATCGCCGCCGCGCGCAACTCCAGCGGACCGATGGGCGTCGCGTTCGAATCCACGATCATTTCCTTGAACACGGCCAATCCGGACAATTGCGACGGCGACGAGGGCTGCAAGCACGGCGACCGCGATATCGCCACCGCGATCGACCTGGCGCGGCAGAATGGCGCCCGGGTGATCAACATCTCGCTGGGCGGCGACGGCGTCGGCAACGCCGTGCTCAGCGCCGTCTCGCGCGCGGCGAGCGCCGGCATCGTCGTCGTCATGTCCGCGGGGAATGACGGCAATCCGAGCCCGGACGAATTCGCTTTGACCACCGCCAGCCGCTCGGGCAACGGCCATGTCATCATCGCCGGATCGATCGGCGCAGCGGATCCCAACGACCCGCTCGGCGCTACCAACCTCAGCGCGATATCGAGCTTTTCGAACCGGGCCGGCACGGGCGCGCCTTACTATCTCGCCGCGCTCGGGTACCGGGTGCGTACGTTCGATCAGACCGGCACCGGCTTTCTCTATTCGGGAACCTCCTTCTCGGCGCCGGTGATCAGCGGCGCCGCCGCCTTGCTCGCCCAGGCCTTCCCCAATCTCACCGGCGCGCAGATCGTGCGCCTGCTCCTCACCACCGCCGACGATCTCGGCGAACCGGGCCGCGACGCGGTCTTCGGCAACGGCCGGCTGAACATCACCCGGGCGATGCAGCCCCAGGGCAGCACGACGGCGGCCGGGACGGCCGTCCCGGTCTCGACCGAATCGAACGGCCAGGGCTCGGGGGCCACCGGCGACGCAGCGATGCGCCAGCCCGTGGGCGTCGTCATCCTGGACGGCTATTCGCGCGCCTTCGCGGTGGACCTCGCTCGCACTTTGCGCGCGGCGCCGCAGCAGGCCCCGCTCGCCCAGGGCCTGCAGGGCGACCTTTCGACAGGCTGGGCGAGGGCCGGCAATACCGCCGTCGCGATCACGGTCCGGCGCAATCTCAGCGGCCAGCCGCAAGTCGGACTGGCGCAGACGGGCCTCAGCTACGAGGATTCGCGCCGGGCCCGCGCGATCGCCGGCCTCGCGATCAGCCGGATCACGCCCGACACGGCAGTCGCGTTCGGCCTCTCGGAGAGCGGACGGACGCTGCAGCAGCGCCTTTCGGGTGCCGACGGCCTCCCCTTCCTGGTGGCGCGCGATCCGCTGACCCGTGCCGGCTTCCACGCCGACAGCGGCGCCAGCCTCGGCATCCGCCACGATCTCGGCCCGGTCGCGGTGACGCTGACCAGCGAGCGCGGCGAGGTGTGGATGGAGGGCGCCTCGCGGGGCGGCCCCGCCGGCGACGCGGCGCGACCCGGCTATTCGATCGGCGCGGTCTCGCTCGACCGCCGGATCGGCAATGTCTCGCTGACGATCGCGGGATCGCGCATGACCGAAGATTCGACGATGCTCGGCGGGCGCTTCTCCTTTGCGCCGGGCGGGGCGACGACCTATTTCGCAGACGCCTCCGCGACCTGGGAGAGCCGTGCCGGCTGGGGCGCGCAGGCGAGCTACCGGCGGGGCTGGTCGATGCTGCCGTCGGGCAGCGGCCTCGGCCGCGGCGGCACCGCCCGCAGCGACGCCTTCGCCGTCGATCTCTGGCGCCAGGGCGCCTTCGCACGGGACGACCGGCTGGCCGTTCGCATCATGCAGCCGCTCAGGGTCGGCTCCGGCGGCTATCTGCTCAACCTGCCCGTCTCCTACGATTATGCGACGCTGACGACGGGCTATGCGCTGCGGCGGCTCAACCTGACGCCGTCGGGCCGCGAGCTCGATTTCGAGGCGGCCTACGGCCTGCCGGTGCTCGGCGGCGCCGGCTGGCTCAGCGCCAACGCCTTCCTGCGCCGCCAGCCCAGCCACATCGCGGCGATGGAGAGCGACCGCGGCGCGGCGCTGCGGATCAGCGTCGCCTGGTGATCGGGCCGCCGGTCAGACCGTGAAGCTCTCACCGCAGCCGCAACTGCCCTTGGCGTTGGGATTGTCGAAGACGAAGCCGGCGGCGAAATCGTCCTCCTTCCAATCCATCCGGCTGCCGATCAGATAGAGGACCGAAGCGGCGTCGACGTAAAAGGCGCCGCCCGGCGTCTCGATCTTCTCGTCGAACGGGGTTTCCTCGGTCACGTAGTCGACCGAATATGCGAGGCCCGAGCAGCCGCGCCGCGGCGTCGAGAGCTTGACGCCGATCGCGTCTGAGGGAGCGCGGGACATGAGCTCCGCGATGCGCGCCTCGGCGGCAGGCGTCAGGGTGAGCGCGGCAGGCCGGACCCGGGTCCTCGTCTCGACCATCACAGCATTCCCAGCTCGAGCTTGGCCTCGTCGGTCATCTTCTGCGGGTCCCAGGGCGGGTCCCAGACCAGCTCGACCTCGGCATGACCGACCCCCGGCACCGAGCCGACGCGCAGCTCGACCTCGCCAGGCATCGACTCGGCGACGGGGCAATGCGGCGTGGTCAGCGTCATCTTGACGAAGGCGTGGTGCTCGGCGGTGATCTCGACGTCGTAGATGAGGCCGAGGTCGTAAATGTTGACCGGAATCTCCGGGTCGTAAATTTCCTTCAGCGCGTCGATCACCGCTTCGTAGAGGTCGCCGCCCGGCGCGGCCGCGACCGGCTCCGGCGTTTTCTGAGCGAGGAAGCCCTCGAGATAATCGCGCTTTCGCTCGAAGGTCTCGCGCGCTGCGTCCTCGACCCGCGCCTTCGGCGGCTTCGGCGCCTCGCCGATTTCCTCGATCTCGATCTTGCGCTCCTGGTTCATCCGAAGATCCGCCTCACTCTCTCGATACCGGCCGCGAGCGCCTCGACGTCGCGGCGGCCATTGTACACGCCGAAGCTCGCGCGCGCAGTGGCGTCGACGCCGAGACGGCGCATCAGCGGCTGGGCGCAATGGTGGCCGGCGCGGATCGCGACGCGGCTCTCGTCCAATATGGTGCCGATGTCGTGCGGATGCACGCTTTCCATCGCGAAGCTGACGATGCCCGCGCCGTCTTCCGGGCCGAAGACGCGGATCGAATTGATCGAGGAAAGCGCGTCGCGGGCCTCGCGGACGAGCGCGGCTTCGTGCGCGGCGATCGCCTCGAGGCCGATTCGCTCGACATAGTCGACCGCGGCCTCGAGCCCGAGGACGCCGACGACGTGGGGCGTGCCCGGCTCGAACCGCGCCGGCGGCGGCGCGTAGGTCGTGCCTTCGAAGCTCACTTGGTCGATCATCGCGCCTCCGCCCTGCCAGGGGGGCATGGCCTCGAGCAGTTCGCTGCGTCCCCAGAGCACGCCGATGCCGGTGGGTCCGTAGAGCTTGTGGCCGGAGAAGACGTAGAAGTCGCAGCCGAGCGCCGCGACGTCGACCGGCATGCGCGGCACCGCCTGACAGCCGTCGAGGAGGAGGAGGGCGCCGACGCCGTGAGCGAGATCGGCGGCGCGGCGGGCGTCGAGGACCGAGCCGAGCACGTTGGAGACATGGGCGAGGGCGACGATCCCGTGCCGCTCGGTCAGCATGGCGGCCATCGCATCGAGATCGATGCGGCCGTCTTCAGTGAGCGGCGCGACGTCGATCCCCGCGCCCGCGCGCTCCGCGATCAGCTGCCACGGCACGATGTTGGAATGATGCTCGAGCGCCGAGAGCATGATGCGGTCGCCCGGCCTCAAATTGGCGGCGCCCCAACTCTGGGCGACGAGGTTGATGCCTTCGGTGGCGCCGCGCACGAAAATGACCTCGTTCGGCGAGGGCGCGCCGATGAAGCGGGCGACGCGGCGGCGCGCGGCCTCGAACGCCAGAGTCATCTCCGACGATCGCTGGTAGACGCCGCGGTGAACGGTCGCATAGGTCTCGGCATAGCCGCGCGCGATCGCGTCGATCACCGCACGCGGCTTCTGCGCGGTCGCGGCTGTGTCGAGATAGGACCAGCCCTCGGGGATCGCCGGGAAATCGGCGAGCGTGTCGAGCGGGCGCGTGGAGGCCGGCATGTCCATTATCCCCCCTCCCCTTCAGGGGAGGGGCCGGGGGTGGGGGTTGTCGGGGACTCGCTCGTGCCGAAGACAGGCCCCACCCCAACCCCTCCCCTGAAGGGGAGGGGCTTTCCCGCGAACCAGGCCTGCGCATCCTCACTGAACGCTTCGCGCACCGCCTCCTCGCCGATGCGGTCGATCGCGTCGGCGACGAATGCCCGGGTGAGGAGGGCCTGGGCCTCCGACGCGGGCACGCCGCGGCTGGCCATGTAGAACAAAGCGTTGCGGTCGAGCTCGCCGACGGTGGCGCCGTGGGCGCATTTGACGTCGTCGGCGAAGATTTCGAGCTCGGGCTTAGCGTTGATCGTCGCGCCGCGATCGAGGAGCAGGCCCTTCAAGGACTGCTCGCCGTCCGTCTTCTGCGCACCGCGCGCGACCTCGACCCGGGCCGCGACCGAGCAGGTGGCGGTGTCGCCGGCGACCGAGCGCCAGACCTGGCGCGAGACGCCGCCTTCGCGCGCATGGCGCAGGACGAGATTGGCGTCGTGGCGCTGGCGGCCGCGGGCGAGGAGCGCGCCGCCCGCCTCGGCATAGGCCGCCGCGCCGTCGAGCAGGATCGCGCCGTCGAGCCGGCTGTCCGCCCCGCCGGCCGCGAGCGTGGTGGCGACAAGGCTCGCGCCTTCGCCCAGCCGCGCGCGATCAGTGAGGCTGACGAAGCCGGCGGTCCCGATCAGGCGCCGGGCCAGCATCAGCCGTGCGCCCTTTTCGAGAGTGATGCTGGCGAGCCGGTTGATCCAGCCCTCGCCGACGAAGGTCTCGACGACCGAGGCCTGGGCGTCGGCGGCGAGCGCGATCCTGGCAGGGAGGTGGTCGGCGGCGCCGGTTGAAACGTGAACAAGCTGGACGAGGCCGGCGGGGGCGTGGTCGCGCCCGAGCCGCAGGACCCAGCCTTCGCCGCCGACGAGGCGGGCCAGCGGATGCTCTTCCTCATGACGGTCGACCGGGCCGATCTCGATCGGGCCGAGGTCGCTGTGCGCCGCGTCGAGTATCCCGTCGACGAACAGAAGTCGCGGGCCTTCGAGGCCGCAGTCGAGCCACGGAAGGTCCGAAAGGTCCGTGTCCAACGCGCGCGCGCGCGCGAGGACCGGAAGCGCGGAGAGATCGCTCCAGCGCCAGGCCTCGTCGCGCTTCGAGGGGAGATCGAGAAGCATCAGCGGGTGCCTCGCCCCGCGGAAGTTTCATTAGTTCCAGCTTCCCTGGGAAAGAAAACGTCCCTCACGCGGCGATCTCCGCATAACCTTCGCGCTCGAGCTGGTGCGCGAGCTCCGGGCCGCCCGAGCGGACGATGCGGCCGCCCGCCAAGACGTGGACGAAGTCCGGGACGACGAGATCGAGCAGGCGCTGGTAATGGGTGATAAGGAGCACCGCCTTGTCGGGGCGGCGCATGATCCGGTTGATGCCGTCGGCGACGACGCGCAGCGCATCGATGTCGAGGCCGCTGTCGGTCTCGTCGAGAATGGCGAGCCTGGGATCGATGATCCCCATCTGGACCATCTCGTTGCGTTTCTTCTCGCCGCCCGAAAAGCCTACGTTCACCGGGCGCTTCATCATCTCCATCGAGATGTCGAGCGCGTCCGCCTGGGTGCGGGCGAGGCGCAGGAAATCGCCCGCCGACATCTCCTCCTCCCCACGCGCCCGCCGCTGCGCGTTCAAGGCGGTGCGCAGGAACTGGACGTTGGAGACGCCGGGGATCTCGACCGGGTACTGGAAGCCGAGGAAGAGGCCGGCGGCGGCGCGCTCGTCGGGCGACATTGCGAGCAGATCGACCGACTCGCCCGTGCTCCGGCGAAGGCCGGAGCCCTGCCCGTCCGCGCCGGGGACTTGCGACCCAACGCTCCGGCCTTCGCCGGAGCACGCAGGCGGGGTGAAGGTGACCGTTCCTTCCGTCACCTCGTAGCCCGGCCGCCCGCCGAGCACGTAGGACAAGGTCGACTTGCCCGAGCCGTTCGGCCCCATGATCGCGTGCACCTCGCCCGCGTTCAGGGCGAGGCTGATGCCTTTCAGGATCGGCTTGTCCGCGACGGTCGCGTGGAGGTTGTCAATCCTGAGCATCGCGGACCTCTTCTGCGTCGGGGTTCGCGCCGACGTTTCGCAGCAGCTGCCGGCGCAGCGCCCGGTCGAATTCGACCTCGCCGACCTGCCTTGCTTGCGCATCGGGCACATTGTCGCGGCGGATCCATTCCCGCACCCCAGGATCCTCGAGCATCAGCGCCAGGGCTGCATCGAGCGCCTGGCCGCGGAGGTGCGCGCAGGCCGAGATGGCCGAGGCAACGATATCGCTCACCGCTCTTCGCGCCCTTTCGCGAGCAAGCGCCTCGGTACGCCCGGCGGCGCAGTCGTAATAGGCCTGCACCGTCGCCGGCGGAACCGGCTCGACCTGCGGCGCGGCCGCCTGCATGAGGACGAAGGCTGCAAGTCCGATCATCGCGCGCGGGCCTTGGCAATCGGCTCAACGGCCGCGAAGAAGTGGAGGTATTCGATCTTAGGCATTACGTCTCTCAACACGATCTAGAATTTGAGAGATCGCCGAGAGCGATTGTCTCTCGTCAGTTAGAATGAGCTCAATCTGCCTAAAGTCGATTCGGTTGGCGCAAGTGAATTGCTTCGCGAGCCTTACCTCTTGGGCTGTCTCATCAAATGCAGCTCGCACGTCGACAAGCGAAAGGTGCCGATAGCTCGCGTCGCCTTCCATCTCCCGAAGGCGGTGATCGACCAGGCAAGCGCGCTCCGCCAGTTGATCGATCTCTCGGATCACCCTCTCCCGCGTGAGTTTTGTCATCCCACGCCCCTCTCCAGGCCGACATCCCCCACCCTTGGCCCCTCCCCTGAAAGGGAGGGGTGCATGGTGCGCCCGCTCTGCCCCTCCCCTTCAGGGGAGGGGTTGGGGTGGGGGTTGTTCCAGCGCGGCGGCGCAGCGGTGGCGGCACTGAGGATGTACTGGAGAACGCCGTCCATGTCGCTCATCACGTCCTCGTTGGTCACTCGGACGACACGATAACCGCACTGGCCGAGCATATCGTCGCGCAAGCGGTCCCTGCCTTCATCATGCGTGTCGCCATCGACCTCGACGATCAGTGCTTTCGCCGGACAGAGGAAGTCCGCGATGAAGCGGCCGATGACGGACTGGCGCCGGAACTTGTCGCTGCCAAGCTGTCCGTTGGAGAGGTGCCGCCACAGCCGCTTCTCCGGCTCCGTCGGGTTGCGGCGCATCTCGGTCGCTCTGCGATGAAGCTCCTTCAGCTGGGCGTTGGACAAGCCCCACCCCAAACCCCTCCCCTGAAGGGGAGGGGCTTCAGGGCGCCAGCCTTTGTCGATGCGCGTAGTCATCCGACGCTCCCCTCGAGCGAAATTCCGAGCAGCTTCTGCGCCTCGACGGCGAATTCCATCGGGAGCTGCCGGAGGACCTCGCGGGCGAAGCCGTTGACGATGAGGGCGACGGCATCCTCGGCGCTGAGGCCCCGGCTCATCGCGTAGAAGAGCTGGTCGTCGCTGATCTTGGACGTGGTCGCCTCGTGCTCGATCTGGGCCGACGGGTTGCGGACCTCGATATACGGCACCGTGTGGGCGCCGCATTTGTCGCCGAGCAGCAGCGAATCGCACTGGGTGAAGTTGCGCACGTTCTCGGCGCCGGCGAGGACGCGGACGAGGCCGCGATAGGTGTTGTTGGAGCGACCGGCGCTGATGCCCTTGGAAACGATCGTCGAGCGGGTGTTCCTGCCGATGTGGATCATCTTGGTGCCGGTATCGGCCTGCTGCATGTTGTTGGTGAGCGCGACCGAATAGAATTCGCCGACGCTCCCGTCGCCCTGGAGGATGCAGGAGGGATATTTCCAGGTGATGGCGGAGCCGGTCTCGACCTGGGTCCAGCTGATCTTCGAGCGGGCGCCGCGGCAGGCGCCGCGCTTGGTGACGAAATTATAGATGCCGCCCTTGCCTTCGGCGTCGCCGGGGTACCAGTTCTGTACGGTGGAATATTTGATCTCCGCATCGTCGAGCGCGACCAGCTCGACGACGGCGGCGTGGAGCTGGTTCTCGTCGCGCATCGGCGCGGTGCAGCCTTCGAGATAGGAGACGTAGGACCCCTTGTCCGCGACGATCAGGGTGCGCTCGAACTGGCCGGTATTGGCCGCGTTGATCCGGAAGTAGGTCGACAGCTCCATCGGGCAGCGCACGCCCTCGGGAATGTAGACGAAGGTGCCGTCGGAGAAGACGGCCGCGTTCAGGCAGGAAAAGTAATTGTCTCGCTGGGGAACCACGGAGCCGAGATACTCGCGGACAAGATCGGGGAATTCGCGGATCGCCTCGGAGATGGAGCGGAAGATGACGCCGGCCTTCTCGAGCTCGGCGCGGAAGGTGGTCGCGACGCTGACGCTGTCGAACACGGCGTCGACCGCGACCCGCCTGGCGCCCTCGACGCCGGCGAGCACCTTCTGCTCCTCGATCGGGATGCCGAGCTTCTCGTAGACGCGCAGGATCTCCGGATCGACCTCATCGAGCGAGCCGAGCTTCGGCTTTTGCTTGGGCTCCGCGTAATAATAAGCGTCCTGGAAATCGATTTCCGGAATGTCCAGCTTGGCCCACTTGACCTCCGCCATGGTCAGCCATGCGCGATAGGCCTTGAGGCGCCATTCGAGCATCCAATCGGGCTCGTTCTTCTTGGCCGAGATGAAGCGCACCGTGTCCTCGGAGAGGCCCTTGGGGGCGAACTCCTGCTCGATGTCGGAGGTGAAGCCCCATTCATAGGTCGCCGCGCGCTCGGCGGCCTCATGGGCTTCGCGGTTGCGCAGGTCGGTCATGCGCGGGCCTCCGAAAGGCTCGCGAGAGAGACGTTCTGCAGCGCCCCGCGAACGGCATGGTTGACGACGCCCATATGCGGCCGGACGGCGCAGGAGCCTTCGAGCGCGCAGTCATTGGCGGCGCCTTCCACGCAGCTCGTCATCGCGATCGGGCCTTCGATCGCCTCAATGATGTCGGCGAGGCTGATGCCGTCGGCACCGCGGGCGAGGACGAAGCCGCCGCCGGTCCCACGGGCCGAGCTGAGCAAGCCCGCAGCCGCGAGCCGTCCCATCAGCTTCTGCGCCGTGGCGAGGGGAACGCCGGTCTCCTCGGCGAGCGAGGCGGCGCTGAGCCGCGCCCCGGCCGGATGGCGCGCAGCAGCGGCGAGCATGACCACGGCATAATCGGCGAAGGAGGTGAGGCGCATGGCTTCCAATCGGATAATATCAGTCCGAATTGGCATGTGGGCGCAAATGCGTGCTGAATCAACCGCCGTGCCGCTTAGAAACCGTTGGCCTGGATCAATCCGGCACGCCCGTCCCCCGGACCGGCTGAGGCTTGCCGGGGGCAAGCCTCACCGGATCACTGGTGCGGTCGAGAAGACTCGAACTTCCACGGCCTTGCGGCCACAGCGACCTCAACGCTGCGCGTCTACCAGTTCCGCCACGACCGCACGTGAACACGCCGGACGGGCCGGCGCTGGCAGGAGCGGGCGTCTAGCAAAGGCCTTCCGGACGCGCAATGGCGTTCCCCCCTCAATAGAGGAACATCGGCATGCCTTCGACATGCATCAGGCGGGCGCGATAACCCTCCGAATCGTAGAGGGCGTCGACATCGACCGACTTGGTGCCGCGGAGCAATGTGTCGGCCGGGACGTGGCTGTACTTGCCGTTGGTGAGGGTCACCATGCGGGACGTCTCGCGGTCCGCCAGCAGCTGGACGGCGAGGCCGCCGAAAGCGAAGCCGACCATCCGGTCCATCGCGTCGGGCTCGCCGGCGCGCATCAGATAGGCGAGCTCCTGGATGACGGCGCCGCAGCCGAGGCGCGCCGTGATCGCCCGGGCGAGGCGCTGGCCGACGCCGGCATCGTCGCGCTGGCTGGCCGGCTTGGAGATCTCGCCTTCGCCGCCGCGTACCTCGCCGCATATGGTGGCGCCTTCCGAGACGACGCACATGGCGTAACCCGCGGGGTTGCTCGCTTTGTCCTCGGCGAGAAGCGGGAGCAAGGCGTCGAGGTCCGCGGGCACCTCGGCGATGATGGTGCGATCGACCTGGGCGAGGAAGCCGGCGAGCAAGGCGGTCTCGCCGCTCCGCCGGCCGAACAATTCGACGACGCCGATCCGCTCGTGGCTTTCGACCGTGGTCCGCAGCGAATTGATCGCCTCGACCGAGCGGCTGACCGCAGTCGAGAAGCCGATGCAATAGTCGGTGCCGAAAACGTCGTTGTCCATCGTCTTGGGGACGGAGACGACGGGGACCCCCTGCTCGGCGAGATGAGCCGAGAAGCGCAACGTGCCGTCGCCCCCCAGCGTCACCATCGCATCGACGCCGAGGCGATCGAGGACGTGGAGGACGTGGGCGGTCCTGTCGCCGTCCTCGTGCGTGCGCGGATCGAGGCGGGAAGTGTGGAGAATGGTGCCGCCCATCCGGTCGATGCCCCGAACCCCCTCGCGCGTGATCGGCAGGCTGTTCGCGGCGATGCTGGCGGGGTCGCCGGGATCCATCGCCATCACGCCTTGCCAGCCGCGACGGAAGCCGACCACGTCCCAGCCGAGATCGTCCGCGGAAAGCGTCACCGAGCGGATGCAGGCGTTGAGCCCCGGCACGTCGCCGCCTCCGGTCAGGATGCCGATCCGCATGATGTCTCCTCGTCCGCGCCTCAGCCGCCGGGAGCGAAACGGATCGTCATCCGCCGCGCTTCGGCGGGAACGTCGGTCTCGGCACTGTTGAAGGTGGCGGACTGGCGGGGGACGAGCTCGCTCACCGGCTCGTTGATCGAGAAGGTGCGGACGATGCGGTTTGCGCCGTCGCGAAGCTCGGCGCGCATCTTGGGCACGCGCTGCGTCTCGCCGGTCGGGTTGTGGATGCGGCCGCTCACCATCAGCAGGATGCGCCCGCCGCCCAGCGAATGCGGTTCGGCGCGATATTGAAGCTGAAGCGCGGTTCCGCTCTGACCGGCGCGCGCGCCGGCCATGCCGGGCAGGCCGAAATAATGGACGGCGAGCGCGGCTGCAGTGATCAGGACCGCTGCCGCGACCGCGAGCAGCGTCCACATCCGCGCCGGATTGCGGCGCGGGCGGAAGGGGGGTTCGGAAGCGAAGGCGTCGTAGGAGGGCGCTTCCTGCTCCGGCTCCGGCGGGGCGGGCGCCGCGGCGTGCCGCGGTGGCGGTTCGCGGCGGGGCGGCGGCGAGGCGAAGGCGGCGGCCGGCGGCGGCGGCATGACCGGTGCGCGCGCGGCCGGCGCGGGCGTCTCGGCCGGCGGCTCCTGATACCAGCTGTGCCGGCACTGGGCGCAGCGCACCTGACGCCCGTTCACTCCGATCGCGCTGTCGGGGACGACGTAGCGCGTCTGGCAGGCTGGGCAGGACAGGATCATGGGCACGCGCCCCCGCGGGAAAGGCGCGCGATTCTAAGCACGTCCGCGCCGCGCCATGCAAGCAAATGCCGGTGCTTGAAGCCGCGCGGCGGCTCGTGCCATGTGAAGGCGCGCCTTGCCCGCATCGGGCCAGACCCGAATGGAGCGATTTTTGAACACGGCCGGCTCCATCGTCCAGTTCGAGAATGTCGGCCTGCGCTACGGCACCGGCGCCGAGACCCTGTCGGACCTCAGCTTCTCGCTGCGCTCGGGCGGCTTCTATTTCCTGACCGGCCCGTCGGGTGCGGGAAAGACTTCGCTCCTCAAGCTGCTCTACCTCGCCCAGCGGCCGAGCCGCGGCCTCATCCGCCTGTTCGGCGAGGACATCGTCACCATGCCGAGGAAACGCCTGCCGGGCTTTCGCCGCAGGATCGGCGTCGTCTTCCAGGACTTTCGCCTCGTCCCGCATCTCTCCGCCTTCGACAATATCGCGCTGCCCTTGCGGGTCGCCGGCGTCGAGGAACGCGATCTTTCGACGCCGGTCAGCGAAATGCTGCAATGGGTCGGCCTCGCCGACCGCTCGAGCGCTCGTCCGGCCACGCTCTCGGGCGGCGAGCAGCAGAGGGTGGCGATCGCCCGTGCGGTCATCGCGCGGCCCGAGCTCCTCGTCGCCGACGAGCCGACCGGCAACGTCGATCCGGAAATGGCGCTGCGGCTTCTCCATCTGTTCGACGCACTCAACAAGCTCGGCACGACCGTCGTCGTCGCCACGCACGACGTCCATCTCTTCGCGCGGGTGCAGCGGGCGGAGATGCTGCGGCTCGACCGCGGCCAGCTCTCCGACCCGACCGGGGCGCTGCGCAACCCGCCGCGGCGGATCGACGCATGAAGTTCGTGCCAGACCATTTCGGCGCGGCGGGCAAGAGGCTGCTCCCCGAGGGCCGCCTCTCGGGTCCGATGCCCTGGGTGATCGCGATCATGATGTTCCTCACCGTCCTCGCCGCCGCGTTCGGCCTTGGCCTCGGCAGCGCGGCGGCGAGCCTCGACGCCAATGTCGGGCACCGGATCACGGTCCAGATCGTCGAGGCCAATCCCGACGCTCGCGAACGCCAGGCGCAGGCGGCGCTGGCGGCGCTGCAGCGGCTCCCGGGCGTCGTCTCGGCCCGGCGCGTCCCCGATGCCGAGCTCGCCGAGCTGATCGAACCCTGGCTCGGCGCCGGAGCGGCCCAGGCGGACGTTCCGATCCCGGCGATGATCGACGCGGACCTGACGCCCGAGCTCCACGCCCGCATCGGCGAGGTTCGCCGCGCGGTCGCGCCCGCGGCGCCCTCGGCCCGGGTCGACGACAATGCCCAGTGGCTGGCGCCCCTCGCCCAGCTCGTCTCGGCGCTCGAATGGCTGTCCGCGGCCCTCGTCGTGCTCATGGTCGGAGCGACGGCGGCGACCGTCGTGCTCGCCGCCCGCGCAGCCCTCGACACGCACCGCAGCACGATCGAGGTCCTCCATTTGATGGGCGCGACCGACGTTCAGGTCGCTCGCCTCTTCCAACGCCGGATCGCGCTCGACGCCTTGTTCGGGAGCCTCGTCGGCCTCGTCGCCGCCTTCGGCGTGCTGGTGCTGATCGGCAACAAGGTGCGCGAGCTCGGCTCCGAGCTGCTCGGTTCGGCGGACCTTGCCGATTCCGCCTGGATCATCCTCCTCGGCTTGCCCGCCGCCGGCGTGCTCCTTGCCATGCTGGTTGCGCGGCTCACCATCCTCAGGGCATTGGCTCGGCTGCTGTGATCCTGCGCATCCTCGTCCGCCTCGCCGCGCTCGTCCTCCTCGTCTACGCACTGGGCTATGCATTTTTCGTGGTTTCCCTGCCGCAGCCGGCAGGCGACGGGCGGACCGACGCGGTCGTCGTGCTCACCGGCGGCGCCGGCCGGATCGAGCGCGCCCTCGACATTCTCAGACGGCGGCAGGCGGGGCGCATGCTGATCTCCGGAGTGCCGCGCACGGTCCGCCCTCAAGAGCTCGCCGCCGAACATGAGGTCGATCCCGCGGTCTTCCAGTGCTGCATCGATCTCGGCCGCGAGGCGGTCGACACCCGCTCCAACGCCGACGAGGTCGCGCGCTGGCTGCGGCGGCGCGGCTTCAAGTCGATGCGCCTGATCACTACCGATTGGCACATGCCCCGCGCGCGCTTCGAGATCGAAAAGAGAATCGAGGGAGAGATCGCGATCGTCGCCGATGCGGTGCTCTCCAATCCAAGCCTGAGGCAGCTCTTCACCGAATATAACAAATACGTGCTCAACCGGCTTGCCGACGTCATCGGTATCTGATGAACGCGCTGCGCTCATCGCTTTTCGCGCTGGTCTTCTACACGGGGACGTTCCTGGCGGTGCTCGCGGCCTTTCCAACCGCCTTGTTCGGCCGCGAGGCGGTCCGCCGCCATACGAGGGGGTGGGCGCGCTTCCACCGCTGGTGCGCGGCTTCGATCCTGGGGATCCGCTCGCGCGTCGAAGGGACCGTCCCAGCCGGCACAGTGCTGGTCGCGGCCAAACACCAGTCGATGTTCGAGACGCTGGAGGTGGTCGTGCTGCTCGACCGGCCCGCGGTGATCATGAAGCGCCAGCTCGCCGACATCCCGCTCTTCGGGCGAGTCACGAAGATGTACGGCATCATTCCGATCGACCGCGAGGGCGGGGCGACCGCCCTGCGGCGGATGATGCGCGCCGCCGAGGAAGCGATCGCGGAAGGCCGGCCGATCGTCATCTTCCCGGAAGGCACGCGCGTGGCGCCAGGGGAGCGGCCGCCGCTCCAGCCAGGCTTCGCCGGTCTCTACCGGGCGCTCAAGCTGCCGGTCGTGCCGCTCGCGCTCGACAGCGGCCGCCTGTGGCCACGGCGCGGCTTCGCCAAGCGGCCCGGGACCGTGACGATGCGCTTCGGAGAGCCGATCGCGCCGGGACTGAAGCGAGACGAAATCGAGGCGAGGGTGCACGATGCCATCAACATCCTCGAGGCCTGAGCTCGGCCTCGTCGAAGGCTTTTTCGGCCTTCCCTGGAGCTGGGACGAGCGCTGCGAGGCGGTCAGCTTCCTCGCTCCGCACGGCTATGGCTTCTATCTCTACGCACCCAAGGCGGACGCCTGGCTCAGGAAGAGATGGCAGGAGCCGCATCCGGCCGACGAGATGGCGAGACTGGCGGCCTTTCGCGCCCATTGCCGGGCGCACGGGGTGCGCTTCGGCATCGGCCTCAGCCCGTTCGAGCTGCATCTCCACGAAGGCGACGACTGGAAGCAGCCGCTCGCCGTCAAGCTCGACATGCTCGCCGCGCTCGAGCCGGACGACATCGCCTTGCTGTTCGACGACATGCGGGGCGACGTTCCGGACCTCGCCGCGCGCCAGGCGGGCATCGTCCATTTCGCGGCGGCGCGCCGGGCCGCCGGGCGCATCCTCTTCTGTCCGAGCTATTATTCGGACGATCCGATCCTCGACGTCGCGTTCGGCAGCCGCCCCGCAGGCTATCTCGAGGATCTGGGCCGCCTCATCGATCCGGCGATCGGCATCTTCTGGACCGGGCCCGAAGTCTGCTCCGCGGAGATCACGCCCGGCCATGTCGAGCGCGTTGCCGCCGCGCTCGGGCGCAAACCCTTCCTCTGGGACAATTACCCCGTGAACGACGGCGCCCGCATGTCGCTGCACCTGCACCTGCGCGCCTTCACCGGACGGCCGGCGGGGATCGCGGCGCACATAGCGGGCCACGCGATCAATCCGGCGTCGCAGGCGGTGCTGAGCCGAGTCCCCGCGCTGACGCTGGCGGAGAGCTACGACGCCGGC
Organism: Allosphingosinicella sp.; assembly: GCA_036386475.1. GTDB lineage: Bacteria > Pseudomonadota > Alphaproteobacteria > Sphingomonadales > Sphingomonadaceae > Allosphingosinicella. The sequence goes on from DASVVQ010000008.1 coordinate 35,573, forward strand.
GCGGCCTACGATTACGGCGAAGCCTGGGACCGCGCAGCCGAAGCGGTGCTGGGGACCGATTTTGCGATGCGGCTTCGGCTCGACCTCAACGTGCTTCAGGATCGGGGGCGCGACCGTCTCGGCGAGCGGCTGGGCAGGCTCCTCGAGCGCTACGGCGCGATCGACCATCCGGGGGCTCGCGAGATCGTCGCCTGGCTCGACGGGAGATGGGACGTGGCCGAAGACCTGGTGCAGACCCAGTAGCGCGCGGCAGGGGCGTCGGTACTTTTCACCCGCCGAGGTCCCGGCCTTCGCCGGGATGACGTTTTTTGCACGAGCGGGCGATCCCACACTCGCCATCCCGGCGGAGGCCGGGATCTCAGGACGAGAAGTCTCCGGACGTCAGTGGCAGACCCACTCCACCTCGGCGCCGTGCGGATGGACCCAGGCGAGCAGGCGGTCCCTGCCGGGCCAGGTGCGCAGGCGCAGGCTCTGGACCGGTTCGCCGGGCTGCTGCTCGTAGCGCAGCCAGGCGAGGGGCGCGGTTGCCGTGGCTTCGGCGCCGAGGCGGTGCATCAAGGCTGCGATGCGCTGCTGCACGACCGCCGGGAAATATTGGTGGGCGACCGAATGGAGGACGATTCGAACCATGCCGTCCCTGGGCGCGGCCGGGAGGATGCGTTCGAGCCAGTCTGCGGCATCGCCCTGCTCGACGAGCGGCGGATCGGCCGCGGCGATGGCCAAGGCGGCTTCGAGCCGGGCGATCCGCGCGCCCATGTCTGCCCAGACAAAGGCGAGGAGAGTTTCGCCGTCCCGTGCCGGATCGACGGGATTGAGGTCGATTCCGGAACGGCCCGCGATGCGCACGTCCGATTGCGGCGGCGGCGGGCCCTTCCACGCGGGCTTGAGCTGAAGCGGCGAGGCCAGGTCGCCGGCACGCACGCCGCCGAGATCGTGACCGTAGCGATCGAGGAGGAGGTTGAGGCCGGCGCTCGAGCCGAGCTCGAACAGGCGCATCGGCAGGGGGAAGGTATCGGCCGCGGCGAGAAGCCCGGCCATCAAGGCCGAGGAACGGCCGACTTCGTTGGTCTGAGGAGCATTGGAGAGGAAGCGGTGGATCGTCGCCTCCTCGCCAACCAGGAGCGGCGCGGCCGCGGCCCAGAGCACGCCCTCCTCCGGAAGCGGAGCCGGGGGGTAGAGCGCGGCGAGCGCGACCGCTTTGCCACTGCGGACGAGAAAGTGAAGGGCGCCGGCGATGCGGGCGGGAACGTTGTCCGCCTCCGGCGACGGGTCTCCCCTCCAGTCGAGGACGCGCCGGCCGACCCCGCTCGACCGATCGAGGCGCTCGCCGAGGAGCTTGACGAGCCGGGCCGTGAACGGAGAGCCGAGGCGTTCGCACCAGCCCGCCTGCGAGGCGAACGCAGCGCGGACGGCCTCCTCGCCCATCAGCCCCTCAAGGTTGCTCCCAGCTTTTCCGCGGCGGCGACGATCCTGTCGGCGACCGCCTGAAGCTCCTCCTCGGTGAAGCTCTTCACGCCGGGTTGGAGCGTGACCTCGACCGCGAGCGACTTGCGTCCCTCGGGCACGCCGGCGCCGGTGAACAGATCGAAGAGGCGGGCGGCGGCGATCGCCTGCCCGTCGGCGCCGCGGACGGCGCGGACGAGCCGGTCGGCCTCCAGTTCCTCGGGGACCAGGAAAGCGAAGTCTCGCTTCACCGCCTGCAGCGCCGGCGGGGCAAAAGCCGCGCGCCTCCGGCCGGCCCCGCGGCGACGCTGCGGGACGGCATCGAGGAAGATTTCGGCCGCGACCACCGGGCCCGAAAGGTCGAAGGCCTTGAGGGTGGCGGGGTGGAGCTCCCCGAACTCGGCGAGCGCGTTCTTCGGACCGAGGCTGAGCCGGGCCGAGCGGCCGGGATGATAGACGCTCGAGGCGGGGCCGAGCGCCTGGAGATTGTCGGCCGGAGCGCCCGCGGCGGCGAGTATGGCGAGCGCTTCGGCCTTGGCGTCGAACGCGTCGAAGCCCGCGGCGCGGCGGCTGCGCCAATCGCGGGGGCCGGGCTCGCCGGCGAGGACGATGCCCATTGTCGGGCGCTCGCCATCGGCAAGATAGCGCCGGCCGACCTCGAAGAGCCGCACGCTTTCGGCGCCGCGGGCCATGTTGCGGGCGGCGGCGGCGAGCAGGCCCGGGAGGAGCGATGGCCGCATCGCCTTCATCTCCTCGCTGATCGGGTTTTCCAGCGTCCAGGCCGCGCCGCCGAACGGCGCCGCCTCGGCTTCGGAGACGAAGCTCCACGTTACGGCCTCGTTGAGGCCGCGGGCGGCCGCGGTGCGGCGGACGCGGCGCTCGAGGAGCTGCTCTGGCGTCGCGGTCGGGCGGGCGACGCCGAGCGTGCGCGCGAGCGGCATCGGGGGCACCTTGTCGATGCCGTGGATGCGGATGACCTCCTCGACGATGTCGGCCGACCCGATGACGTCACGCCGCCATGAGGGCACTGAAATCGTCCAGCTTTCCCCCTCCTCGACGCCGAAGCCGAGGCTTTCGAGGATTTCGCGCTGGCGCGGTTCGGCGACGTCGAGCCCGCCCAGCTCGGCGCACCGCCGCGGCCGGTAGGAGACGGTGCGCTTTTCCTCGGGCGGGCAGCCGGCCCGGACGACATGGGAGGGTTCCCCGCCGGCCAGATCGATCGCCAGCGTCGTCGCGAGGGCGATTCCGGCGTCGAGGAAGGCGGGATCGACGCCGCGCTCGAAGCGGGTGCGGGCGTCCGAAGTGAGGCCGAGCCTTTGGCCGGTGCGGGCAATATGCTCGGGGTCGAAATAGGCGCATTCGATGAGGATGTCGGTGGTTGCCTCGGTGACCGACGAATGCTCGCCGCCCATGATGCCGCCGATGTCGTGGATGCCGGCATCGTCTGCGATCACCGTGACGGATGGGTCGAGCGCATAGGTCTTGCCGTTGAGGGCCAGAACCTGCTCGCCCGCTTGGGCGCGGCGGGCGACGATCGCTCCTTGGAGCCTGGCGAGATCGTAGACGTGCAGCGGCCGCCCGTAGCTCAGCATGAGGTAGTTGGTCATGTCGACGAGCGCGCTGATCGGGCGCTGGCCGACGGCCTTGAGGCGCTGTTGCAGCCATAAGGGCGAGGCGCCGTTGCGGACGCCGCGGACGACGCGGCCGTAAAAGGCCGGGCAGCCCTGGGGATCGTCGGTCCGAATTTCGATCGGGCAAGGAAAGGCGCCGGGGACGGCGGGCACCTCGATGGCCTTCAGCGTTCCGAGGCCGGCGGCGGCGAGGTCGCGGGCGATGCCGTGAACGCCCATCGCGTCCTGGCGGTTGGGCGTGACCGCAACGTCGATGACGGGATCGCCGAGGCCGGCATATTGCGCATAGGACGCGCCGACCGGTGCGTCGTCCGGCAAGGCGATGATGCCGTCATGCTCGTCGCCGAGCTCGAGCTCGCGCACGGAGCACATCATGCCGCGGCTCTCGACGCCGCGGATCGCCGCGACCCTGAGCGTGAGATCGCTGCCCGGGACGTAGGCGCCGGGCGCGCCGAACACGCCGAGCATGCCGGCGCGGGCATTGGGCGCGCCGCAGACGACCTGGATCGCCTCGCCCGTCCCCGCGTCGACGGTCAGGACCTGGAGCTTGTCCGCCTGCGGGTGTCGGTCCGCGGTGAGGATGCGCGCGATGGTGAACGGGGCAAGCTTTTCGGCGGGATCCGAGACGCCTTCGACCTCGAGCCCAATGCGAGTCAGGGTCTCGGCGATTTCGCCGAGCGAAGCGGACGTCTCGAGATGCTCCTTCAGCCAGGAGAGGGTGAATTTCATGCCCCGACGCCCCCCGAAAGCGTCGGCACGTCGAGTGCGGCAAAGCCGTAATGCCTGAGCCAGCGCAGGTCGCCGTCGAAGAAGGCGCGCAGGTCGTCCATGCCGTATTTGAGCATGGCGAGCCGATCGATCCCGCAGCCGAAGGCGAAGCCCTGCCACTCGTCGGGATCGAGCCCGCAGGCTTCGAGGACGCGCGGATGGACCATGCCGGACCCCAGCAGCTCCATCCAGCCCTCGGCGCCGCCGAGGACGCGGCGGCCGTCGACGATCGTGTAACCGACGTCGACCTCGGCCGAGGGCTCGGTGAAGGGAAAGTAGGACGGGCGCAGGCGCAGCACGATGTCGTCGCGCTCGAAATAGGCCTTGAGGAAGGTCTCGAGCGTCCATTTGAGATGGCCGAGCGTGATGTCGCGGTCGATGACCAGGCCCTCGATCTGGTGGAACATCGGGGTGTGCGTGGCGTCGCTGTCCGATCGGTAGGTGCGCCCGGGCGCGATCACGTAGAGGGGCGGCTGCTGCGCCTGCATAGCGCGGATCTGGACCGGCGACGTGTGGGTGCGCAGCAGCATGCGCCGGCCCCCGCCCGGTTCTTTGGCGCCGTCCCGCTCGGGGAAGTAGAAGGTGTCGTGCATCGCCCGGGCAGGGTGGCTCTCGGGGATGTTGAGCGCCGTGAAATTGTGCCAGTCGTCCTCGATCTCGGGACCGGTCGCGACCGAAAAGCCGAGATCGGCGAAAATCTCGGCGAGCTCGTCCATCACCTGGCTGACCGGATGGACGCTGCCCTGGGGCGCCGCGGCGACCGGGAGGGTGACGTCGATCGTCTCGGTCGCCAGGCGGCGCTCCAGCTCCTCCGCCTCGAGGGCGGCCCGGCGCGCGGCGAGGGCGTCCGCGACCTGCTCGCGCAGGCGGTGGATGCGCGGGCCTTCGCGCTGGCGCTCCTCCGGCGTCATACCGCCGAGCGACTTGAGAAGCCGGGTGATCGCACCCTGCTTGCCGAGCAAAGCGACGCGCTCGGCCTCCACCGCCGCGAGATCGCCGGCGGCGTGGATGCGGGCGACGAACCGGCCGCTCATCTGGTCGAGATCGGACATGGGGAGGGGCTCTAGACGAGATTCGCCGCGCTTTGGAACCCTGGCGCCGCCCAAGAAGAGCGCCGCCGCGCTCCGACGCCGATCAGTCCGCGCGCAGTCCTGCGCCTTCGAGGCTTGCGCGCAGCGCGCTCGCGCAACGAACGAGACCTTCGCTCGCCTCCAGCTCGCGCCGCACGCGCGGCGCCACGGCCTCGAACGCTTCGTAAAAGGCCGACACCTGATAGTCGCCGACGATCCGGGCCAGCTCGCTTCGTTCGGGAGCGGTCGCGATCCCGCGCCCGTTCCTTGCGACGAGCTGTCGGTAGCGCCGATACGCCGGGCCCTCGTAGAAACGGATGAGCCGCTCGACCTTGTCCGGTCCGAGCACCTGCGCGATTTCGCGAAAGAGAGCGGCGTTCCCCGCGCGATAGATCGGGGCCGTGCAGCGGCGGTCCTCGATCAGGATTTCGCGAATGCTGTCGCGGCGCCCGGGGTTGGCGGCCTCGATCCGCTCAAGCAGGGCCGGGTCCGCGGTGCGCACGGCATGGCGCGGCCGGTCCGGGTAAGCGGCGATCAGGCGCTCGACCAGCGCTTCGCTGATCGGGGCGGGCGCGGAGTTCGGGCGCTGAGCCGGCGCTTCGCGAACGCGGGCCGGTGCATCGGGCGCCTGTGCGGCCGCTGGGATGGAGGCGCCGGCGAGGAGGATGCCGGCAATGGCTTTGCGCATAGCTGGACCTGACCCCCGACGCCCCTGGCGTATGCCAGCCTGCCCGGCGGCCGGTGATTTGTCCATCGTTCGCGCCGCGGCAGAACGACCATGGAAAAGGCGCGGGAGGACAACCCTCCCGCGCCCGATTTCCCTCCGCGCGGCGGACGCTCAGGCCTGGGCCGGAAGCGCCGCGCGGGCCTGGGCGATGATCGCGCTGAACGCGCCGCCCTCGTGCATCGCGATGTCGGCCAGCACCTTGCGGTCGAGGTCGACCCCGGCGAGCTTCAGGCCGTGCATGAACTGGCCGTAGGTGAGGCCTTCGGCCCGCACGGCGGCGTTGATGCGCTGGATCCAGAGCGCGCGGAACGAGCGCTTCTTCACCTTGCGGTCGCGATAGGCATATTGCCCGGCCTTCTCGACGGCCTGGCGGGCGATGCGGATCGTGTTCTTGCGGCGGCCGTAATAGCCCTTCGCCTGCTCGAGGATCCTCTTGTGGCGGGCC
>DASVVQ010000009.1:0-42874 GCA_036386475.1 Allosphingosinicella sp.
CACGGCGACGACATGTTCATCGAGGACGTGCTGCGCTTCCTCGACAACGTGCTGCAGGACTACATCGACCGCGCGCCGGACGAGATGGCCCGGGCCAAGTATTCGGCCATGCGCGAGCGCTCGGTCGGGCTCGGGGTGATGGGCTTCCACTCGTTCCTGCAGATGAAGGGCATCGGCTTCGAAAGCCCGATGGCCAAAGTCCACAACCTCAGGATGTTCAAGCATATCTCGGCCAAGGCCAACGAGGCCTCGATGGTGCTCGCCGAGGAGCGCGGGGCGTGCCCCGACGCCGCCGAGCAGGGCGCGATGGAGCGCTTCAGCTGCAAGATGGCGATCGCGCCGACCGCGTCGATCAGCATCATCTGCGGCGGCACCAGCGCCTGCATCGAGCCGATTCCGGCCAACATCTACACCCACAAGACGCTGTCGGGCAGCTTCTCGATCAAGAACCCGTACCTGGAAAAGCTGCTGCAGAAGAAGTCGAAGGATTCCACCAACGTGTGGAACTCGATCCTCGAGCGCGGCGGCTCGGTGCGCGCCACGGTCGATGCCCGCTCGCTGTTCCAGAAGCTGGTCGAGACTCGCCTCGCCACCGGCGAGCCGTACATCGTGTTCTCCGACACCGTGAACCGGATGATGCCCAAGCATCATCGCGAGCTCGGGCTCAAGGTCTCGACCTCGAACCTGTGCTCCGAGATCACGCTCCCCACCGGCAAGGACCATCTCGGCAACGACCGCACCGCGGTCTGCTGCCTCTCCTCGCTCAACCTCGAGACGTGGGACCAGTGGAGCAAGGACAAGCTCTTCATCGAGGACGTGATGCGTTTCCTCGACAACGTCCTCCAGGACTATATCGACCGCGCCGAGCCCGGCATGGAGCGCGCCGCTTACTCCGCGATGCGCGAGCGCTCGGTCGGCCTCGGCGTCATGGGCTTCCACTCCTTCCTCCAGGCGCGCTCGATCCCGTTCGAAGGCGCGATGGCCAAGTCGTGGAACATGCGCATCTTCAAGCACATCCGCGCGCAGGTCGACGAAGCCTCGATGATGCTCGCCAACGAGCGCGGGCCGTGCCCGGACGCGGCAGACATGGGCGTGATGGAGCGCTTCTCCTGCAAGATGGCGATCGCGCCGACCGCGTCCATCTCGATCATCACCGGCGGCACCTCCGCCTGCATCGAGCCGATCCCGGCCAACATCTACACCCACAAGACCCTGTCGGGCAGCTGGTCGATCAAGAACCCCTATCTCCAGCAGCTGCTCAAGGACAAATCGAAGGATTCGGACGGCATCTGGTCGACGATCCTCGAGCGCGGCGGCTCGGTCCAGCATCTCGATTTCCTCACCGCCGAGGAAAAGGACGTGTTCAAGACCAGCTTCGAGATCGACCAGCGCTGGCTGATCGAGCTCGCCGCCGACCGCACGCCCTATATCGACCAGGCGACGAGCTTGAACCTGTTCATCCCCGCCGACGTCGACAAATGGGACCTCTTGATGCTTCACTTCCGCGCCTGGGAGCTGGGCATCAAGAGCCTCTATTATCTGCGCTCCAAGTCCGTGCAGCGCGCCGGCTTCGCGGGCGGCGTCGAGGCCGACAACACGATCGACCCCAAGGAGATTCAGCTCGAGGCGACGACGGATTACGACGAATGTTTGGCGTGTCAGTGAGGCGGACCACCCCCTCTCCCTTCAGGGGAGAGGGAGGGGCCCGCGCCGCGCAGCGGCGTGGGAGGGTGAGGGCATGGCGGGTGAGAGCGCGCATCGGCCTCGAAGCACCCGCATGATCCCCGATCCGATCACCTGGGGGCACGTCCTCATGCTCGCCGGCGTGCTGGCGCTGCTCTACGCCGCCTGGCAGCTCCTCGTCTGGGCGCGGCATCGCGGCCACGGCCGCGGTTCCCCGCAACATGCCCGCGCCCGGGGCGGCCGCCGCCACGCGATCGGGAGCGCCGCCGCCGGCGCTCTCCTCTACGCCGCCGGCTGCTTCACCCCACTCTGCCAGGCGCCGCTCGCATGACTTTTACGCTCGCCCACATCTTCATCGCGGTGGCGGTGCTCGACCTCGTCGTCATCGGCACGATCACCGCCAAGTGGCGCCGCGAGGACGAGCGCCTCCCGGACGAGAAGCGCCGCCCGGCCCGGCTGGTCATGGCCGCCGCCGTCCTCGCCTCGGCCGGCCTCGTCGCCTTCGCCCTCCTCCACCCGCTCGGCGGGATGGCGATCGGATGAACGTATCTTATCTCCTCGCCGCCGATGCCGCCCTCCTCGCCCTCGGCCTGACCCTTTCCGAAACGGCGGCGGCGTGACGGACGGCCGGATCTTCCTCGCGTTCACGGCGCTGGTCTGCCTCGCACTCTTCCTTGTCGGGCTGCGCTCCTCGCGCACGCCCGGGGAAAGGAGGATCGGGCGGATCATGATGATCTGGGCCCCGCTTTTCCTGCTGATCGTCGCCGCCCTCTGCTTCGGCCTGTTCGGCCCGGTGGACGGCATTGAAACCATCGACCTCGACTAAGGACGCCTGCCATGCCTCTTCTCGAAGCCCGCAAGCAGTACAAGCCGTTCGAATATCCCTGGGCGTTCGATTTCTGGAAGCGCCAGCAGCAGATCCACTGGATGCCGGAGGAGGTGCCGCTCGGCGAGGACTGCCGCGACTGGGCGCAGAAGCTGACCGACCATGAGCGCAACCTGCTGACCCAGATCTTCCGCTTCTTCACCCAGGCGGACGTCGAGGTGCAGGATTGCTACCATGAGAAATACGGCCGCATCTTCAAGCCGACCGAGGTCAAGATGATGCTCGCCGCCTTCTCCAACATGGAGACGGTGCACATCGCCGCCTATTCGCACCTGCTCGACACGATCGGCATGCCCGAGAGCGAATACGGCATGTTCCTCCAGTACAAGGAGATGAAGGACAAGCACGATTATCTCGCCACCTTCGGCGTCGACACGGACGAGGACATCGCCAAGACGCTCGCCATGTTCGGCGGCTTCACCGAGGGGCTGCAGCTCTTCGCCAGCTTTGCGATGCTGATGAACTTCCCGCGCTTCAACAAGATGAAGGGCATGGGCCAGATCGTCAGCTGGAGCGTGCGCGACGAGAGCCTGCACTGCGAGGGCATCATCCGCCTGTTCCACGCCTTCGTGAAGGAGCGCGACTGCAACACGCCGGCCGTGCGCAAGGAGATCCGCGACACCTGCCACCACACGGTCGAATTGGAGGACGCCTTCATCGACCTCGCCTTCGAGCAGGGCGCCGTCCCCGGCATGACCCCCAAGGAGATCAAGCAATATATCCGCTACATCGCCGACTGGCGCCTGGGGCAGCTCGGCCTCAAGCCCATGTTCATGATCGACGAGCATCCCTTGCCCTGGCTGGCGCCCCTCCTCAACGGCGTCGAGCACGCCAATTTCTTCGAAACGAGGGCCACCGAATATTCAAAGGCCGCGACGAGGGGGAATTGGGGCGAGGTCTGGGACAATTTCGACCGGCGCAAGGCGGCGAAGGCGGCGAATGACGGCGGCGCTGCGGGTGACGCGGCGGCCGGCGGCGGGGACGACATGTTCACGCGGGCTGGGGTGGCAGCGGAGTAAAATATCTTGGCGCCACCTACGAAACCGGATGCTCCGGCCTATCAACCATACATAAAGCGCATAAATCTTGTCGGACTCCCTCCGATTGACCTGCCCGATAGCGTCGTTGTTTTCGTCGTAGGCCCAAACAACGGCGGCAAGTCGACATTTCTTAATGAAATTCAAGCACGTGTTGGTCGTGTAACTGCCACGAAATGGATTGAAAAGTTAGAGTGGGATTTAGGGAGCAGGGATGATTACATATCTTTCGTCTCGAAGCACTTCCGCCAAGGAGCGAAAGAAAACCAGTTACGAGATGCCCGGACTGGCAACGCGGTCGCTCGGCATGACATTGAAGAATTCTACCATGAGCAGAGAACCGGCCATCCATCTTTTCTCGTCCGACTTTTGAACGCCCAGAACCGTATTCAGTTAGCGGACCGGACGCAGGCGCCCAATGTTATTGAACAGACGGAATTGCACCCCTATCATCATTTTTTCTTCTCGGAAGGCGCAGAAGCCGATTTTTCTGCTAAGATAAAGGACGCGTTTGGGTACGACTTTCGAATCAATCGTACTGGCGTCGAAGTGGTCGGATACCTTGGAAACGCCCCGAATGGTGCGCGCCTGTCGACCTCATACGAGGCTGCTGTGGTCAATGACATGCAACCGATACACTCTTTTGGTGATGGCATCCGCTCCTACACAGGCATTTTGCTAAACTCGGTGGCAGATGCGCGGCCGGTAACGATTATGGATGAGCCGGAAGCCTTCCTTCATCCGCCTCAGGCGCGACGCCTAGGAAGAGAAATGGCTCTTGCAGCGACTGATAAAAAACAGCAACTGTTCATTGCGACACATAGTTCGGACTTTATCCAAGGCGCGCTGTCAGCCAAAGGCGCTAATACGATATTCCTATTCCTCGATCATACCAACAAGGATCGGCCCTTGTTTTCGGTAGACGCCAAGGTGGTAAATGCTTTTTCTAAGCAGCCTTTTTTGGCTCATACCAGTGCTCTCGACGCTCTATTCTACGAACAGGCCATCGTGTGCGAGGGCGAGGCCGACATAATGTTTTTTAAATGGGCACTTGAAGGCACGGTAGCCGGAGCTAGGCTGGAAGAGAGCTTTTGGCTCTCGGCGTATGGGAAGGCCGCAATTCCGGCAATCATGTCCGATTTAACGAAGCTTGGCGTGCGCGTCAGTTGTATATTCGACTTAGATGTGCTCCTCAGCCCGGAAATCCTGTGCAAAATATGTCCTCTCGTGGGTGTAGAGTTTGCGGTTTACGACAAGCTATTGCGTGAGGTGGCGGCGAGGATCAAAGTTCCTCCTGCTGCAGATGCCCTTCAGCGAATAGAGGGCGTTGTAGCCAGCCTTAATGAAGCTGACGACGAGCCATCTCGGGTTGCGGCGATCAGATCTATCAAGAAGTCGGCAGAAAGTTTGGGTAAATCTTGGGTTCTGAAGAGCGCGGGTCTGGCTGCGCTTCCAAAGGGGGAGCTGTACGCCTCGACTGTCGCGTTTATTGAGGTTATGAGAGACGCGGGCGTGTTGATACTTGAGGAAGGGGAGATTGAAAACTACGTCCCTGAAGTCGGCGGCCACGGGCAAGCCTGGGTGAGATCAGCCTTAGACAAGGGCCAGATTTCGCCAAGCGTGAGAAGCTCGATCAAGCGCCAGTTTCAGTCGCTCACATCCTGACGGCAGTCCGTGACGCGCGTAGACGTTGTCAGTGGCGAGCCGCCGATCGGGGACAGCTACTCGTAACTGTCCCCCTTCCCTCAACGGGCGGCTGACAAAATTCTACCCTGGCGCAGAACGAAGGTGCGGCGCGACCACGCCGCCCGCGTCCCGGCCTATGTCTAAAAACCGCACCCCGCCCCCCTCAAAGGCGCGCCGGATTGCCGCCACCTTCTCCGCCTGGACGTCCCGCTGCTCGTTCTCCAGGCGGAAGATCGTCCGGTAGCTGACGCCAGCCGCCTTGGCGGTCTCGTTAAGCGACCATTGCAGCGCCGCCCGAGCCATGCGGCATTGAACAGGCGTGAGCGTATCAGCGGTCAGAACAAAATCCCTTGACGCGTTCCTTCGTGGTCAATATTCTTGACCGACTCAGAAAGGACCCTCAGGCATGGCTGCCGGGAGGCATAACCTGACGCGCCGGGCGTTGCTAGGCGCGGCGGCCGGCGTGCCGCTCGCGGCTCTCGCCGCTCGGGCGCGCGATCACCCAAATCCGCTAGGGCTGAGCCTGTCGAAGCCCGGGTTCAGGGCACCGCAACCCGCCCTTCGACAGGCTCAGGGCTATCGGGGTAGCAGGGTCGGGCATCAACATCGCTGGACCCGCGCCCTCGCCGCCTATCGGCGTGCGGAGGTGCGGGTGGCGGCCTTCAAGGCTGCCGAGGCGCTTCTGCCGGCGGAGCGGCCGGCATACCCCGCGTGCCAGGCGCTCGAGGACGAATTCGGGCGCCTCGACAGCTTCCGGCTCGCCGCCTTGCGCCGCCTGTTCCGCCTCGATGCGCCCGACCTCCCCGCGCTCGCGCTCAAGCTGGAGCTCGCCGTCGCCGACCAGGCGTGGGAGCTCGACGGCTGCGAATCGTGCCTCGCCGCCATGGCCGGGGACGCGCGCCGGCTCGCGGCAAGCTCAACGACATGAAGGCCGCCGCTCCACCGCCCGCCGAGCCGAAGCGCGTCGACTACATTTGCGACGATTGCGGCGGGAACACGGTCACCCGCGACGCCTGGGCGGAGTGGGACGCCGCCGCGCAGGAATGGACCCTCGGCGCCGCCTACGATTACGCCTTCTGCCACGACTGCCAGGAGGAAACGCGCCTCGTCGAGGTCGATCTCCAAACGCGCGAACCGACGGGCGGCTATTCCCCTACCTCCGCACCAGCATCCGCCGCACCGTCTCCGCCCTCCGCCGCACCGGCGGCTGCTCCGCGGCCTCGTCCTCCAGCGCCTTGCGGATCGCTTCGATCTCGTGGTCGGGGAGATGCTCGATGCCGATGAACTCGGCGCGCGCGCCTTCGACGGGGCGCAGGAGCTCGTCGAGCTTGGCCTGAAGCGCCGCTGCGTCGCGGTTCTGGCTGTTCTGGATCAGGAACACCATCAGGAAGGTGACGATCGTCGTCGCCGTGTTGACGACCAGCTGCCAGGTGTCCGACCAGGCGAAGAGCGGCCCCGAGGCCAGCCAGAGCAGGATCAGGCCGAAAGCGGCGATGAAGGCAGCGGGCTGCCCGGCGAGGGCGGCGATACGCGTCGCCGCGGCGGTGAAGATGCGGTCCATGCCGCCGGCATAGAGCAAACGCCGCGTCGGCCCCAGCCCCGCGCCGGCGGCCGCGGCGGCCGGCGCGAGCCGGCGGCGGAAGGCGGGCGCCCCCCCGGCTTCCCCCCGCCGCCGCGCCATGCCACTGTCCCGCCGCCACAGCCGAAGGGGAGCCCGCGCCATGTCCGCCGATCTCGAACTCGTCCGCGACCTCTATGCCGCCTTCGCCGCCGGCGACGTGCCGGGCGTCGTCTCGCGCATGGCGAGCGACATCGTCTGGAACGAGGCCGAGAATTTTCCCTATGCGGACGGCAATCCCTATCGCGGGCCGGACGCGATCCTCGCCGGCGTGTTCGCGCGGCTGGGCTCGGAGTGGGAAGGCTTCGCCGCCGTGCCGGACGAATTCCTCGACGCGGGCGCCGCGATCGTCGTCCTCGGCCGCTACCGGGGCACCCACCGCGCCACCGGCCGGTCGCTCGATGCCCAGTTCGCCCATGTCTGGCGCGTCGCGGGCGGCAAGGCGGCCGCGTTCCAGCAATATACCGACACCCTCCAGGCCGCCCGCGCCACCGGCGCCGCCTGAATTCGGGCACAGGCCCAACGGGTCCGGAGAGCCAGCGGAATCGCTGTTCACAGCCGCGCCGCCAAAAACCATTTTCCTACACTGTACCGCATGGGATAAATGATTCGCTCCTTCACGAACCGAGGAGCGATGATCATGAAGCGTCACACGACCAAGGAGTGGACCGTCGAGGATTACGATGCGTGGTCGGCGGCGACCGACGGCTTCGAGGCGGTCGCCGAGGCGGCGGACGAGGAGGGCGGGCCGCGCCTCTCGCTAGTGCCGGCGCGCGAGCGCGGCGAGGTCTGGCCGACCGACCTCCTGCCGCCCGCGCCGGAGCGAGGCGTCGCAGCGGAGCAGCGCGCCGGTCGCGAAGCGGCGCGAACGGCCGGCCGACGGGTCGCGGAGCGAACCCGATCGACGTCGCGGGACGATGGTCCCGTGACGGAGGCTCTTCCCCAAGCTGAGCCGCTTGCCGCCTCCGCCGACGCCTCGCCCTCTTGCGAACCCCCGCCCGCCGCCACCCCGTTCGACGGCGTCGTCCTGGAGGACAGCCGCAAGCGGCTCGCCGGCTGGTGCGCCGAGCGCCAGCGGCTGTTCCTCTGCGCGCTCGCCGAGACCGGCTCGGTCCATCTCGCCAGCGCCTCCGCGCGCCTCTCCGCGCGCTCGGCCTATCGCCTGAGGGCGCGCTCGCCCGCCTTCGCCGCGGCCTGGGACACGGCCGACCAGCTCGCGGTCGGGCGGCTCGCCGCTCTTGCATTCGATCGCGCCATCCACGGCGCTACTCACCAAGTCTGGCACGAGGGCATTTTGGTCGCGGAGAGAAAGGTGCCGAGCGACAAGCTGCTGATGTGGCTGCTCGCCCGGCTCGATCCCCGCCGCTTCGCCGCGCCCTGGGAACGGCACAAGGACGGCGCCGCCGATCCTCAAACCGAGGCACGCTTGGCCTTTGACGGCCTGCTCGAAGGCCTCGGCGACGTGCCCGCCTAGCGCCCATGGCCAGTGCGAACATTGGGACCATTCGGCCGCCGCCCGCCCCGAGACCGCCTGTCGGGACCCTGCGGACCGCAGGCCGAAACCCGCTGCCGCCGCCGCTTTTCCTACCTGGGCGGCTCGGCGAAGGGGGTGTCGCCGGATTCGACGACGACGGTGCCGTTGTCGGCCTCGTAGGCGCGCATGTTGACCGGCGTCGTGCGGTTGTCGCTGAGCGTCGCCTCGCCGACGCAGCGCGCTTCCTTCTCGCTGCGCGAAACCTCGCGCTCCTTGGCGATCGCGGTGACGCGCAGCGGCCGGTCCTTGGCCTCGCCCCAGATCCGCACCGATTCCTCGGCGATCTTGGCGCAGTCCATGTCGGCGACGCTCGGCTGGCAGCCGCCGAGCAGCAAGGCCGCGGTGAGAGCGCCGCCCAGGCGCAGAGCCGTGTCAGTCTTCATGTCGATCCCTCCCTGTTCCCCGAAAAGCGCCGAATCCGTCTTGGCCGGTATCGGCGCCCCAGCGAGACGGCTATAGCGGCGCCGCTTCGACGGCAAGCCATTGTCGCGGACACTTTGCAAGGTTGCGCCGACCGATGGACCCCGCCCGCTTTCGCTTCGAGCGTTTCACCCTCGACACCGGCGATCGCCGCCTGTGCCGGGGCGACGCGCCGGTCGAGCTCAACGCCCGCTATTTCGACGCGCTCGCTCTGCTGGTGCGCGAGCAGGGGCGGCTGGTCACCAAGGAGCGCTTCCACGACGAGGTCTGGCGCGGCGTGCCGGTGACCGACGAGGCCCTGACCCAGTGCATCCGCACGCTGCGGCGCCAGCTCGGCGACGATGCCGCGCGCCCGCGCTTCATCGAGACGGTGCCCAAGCACGGCTATCGCTTCATCGCGGCGGTCGAGGCTGCCGCCGCCGGCGAACCCTCGCCGGCGGACGCGCCCGCCGGACCCGGCAGCGCCGCGCCTTCGCCCTGGCGCGCGGTCGCGCTGCTCGGCACCGCGGGAATGCTCGGCGGCGGCGCGGCCGGCACGGTCGGCGGCCTGCTCTACGGCTTCGCCGGCGCCGCCCAGCCGCTCGCTCCGGGCATGGGCGCGGCCTCGGTGCTGCTCGTCCTCCTCTTCCTCACCATCGCGGTCGCCCTGATCGGCGGCGCCGGCGTCGCGTTCGGCATCGCCGCAGCCGGCTTCGCGCGCGGCGGCGGCGCGGTCTCGATCGCTGCCGGCGGGGCCGCCGGCGGGCTGCTCGTCGGCGCGTTCGCCAAGCTGCTCGGCCTCGACGCCTTCCAGCTTCTCCTCGGCCGTTCGCCGGGCGACATTACCGGCGCGGCCGAGGGCGCATTGCTCGGCGGCGCGGTCGGCCTCGGCGCCTGGCTGGGCAGCCGCAGCGAAGGACGCCTGCCGCTCCGCCGCAGCGTCGCCGCCGCTTCCGTTTCCGGCGGCGCGGCGGGAGTCCTCATCGCCTTGCTCGGCGGACGGCTGATGGGCGGCAGCCTCGACGAGCTCGCCCGCCACCTGCCGGGCTCGCGCCTGCGTCTCGACCAGATCGGCGCGCTCTTCGGAGAGAACGGCTTCGGCCCGGTCAGCCAGGTCGCGACCGGTGCGCTCGAAGGCGCCTTGTTCGGCGGCTGCGTCGTCGGCGCCATGATCCTCGCCCGGCGCGTCGCAGGCGGCGGCTAGTGCCCGATCGAGATCCAGGTCGCGGCCGCCCAGGCGAGCGCCTCGCCGCCGCGAAACAGGGCCGTGCCGGCGCGGTGCTTGCGGCCGCTGCTCCCGATCGGCCAGCCAAGGACGACCAGGTCCTCCCCGCAGCGTATCGGCTGGGCGACATGGACCGCGATCTTGCCGAGCAAGGCCGGCCCGGCGCGGTCCTGCACCGCGAAATAGCCGGGACAATCGAGCGCCGACCAGACGAACTCGCAGCCCAGCAGGCCGTCCCGGCACAGGCCGGCGCCGGGGGCGAAGGGCGCCGCCACGCCGCCTGCGACCGGGCCGGGAAAGATGCGAAGGCCGTCGCCTTCCTCGCGCTCGGGCCCGCACACGAAGCAGCCCGGAAACGGATGCGCCCGGAACCCGGCATAGTTCGCCTGGGCCGCCATCGCCTCTGCGAGAGAAGGCGCCCGCGGCAGCTTGCGCTCGACCTGTGCCGGCGCCGCGGCGGCGATGACCTTGTCGCCGTCCCTGAGCAGGACGGACGGCCCGTCGCGCCCGATCGCGAGCGGCCGCTCGAGCGGCGGCGGCGCCTTGAGCATCACCTCGCAGTCCGATCCGCCGAGCTCGGCGGCGAGCAGCCCCGCCACATAGCCGCCATTGCCGCTCGCAGGCGGCCCGCAAAAGCGCCGCTCGATCCTCACCCTTCGCGTCACGCCGCTCACCGCAGCCGATCGGTCTTGTATCCGACCGCGACCCAATATGGCGGGCCTTCGCGGAAGGCGATCCGCTCGAGGCCGCAGCGGCGCATCATCGCCTCGATCTCGGCGCGGGTGAAGCGCTGCTCCAGCCGCGTCCCGAAGCGGTCGAGCGCGTCGTAGCGGAGCACGGTGAGATTGCTGGCGCGGTAATAAGCGAGCGGGAAGCGCTCGACGTCGAGACCGGCACGCTCGGCCGCGCGCGCGGCCCGGCTGAGCGGCCAGTAGACCAGGACCGCGAGGCTGGTGCTCGCCGCGCGCCGCGCCGCGAAGGGCAGCCGCGCGATGCCGCGCCGCATCAGGTCCGAAGCCCGCCACAGCCCGCGGAACCAGGCCGGCCGATTGTCGAACCGGTAATAGAGATAGAGGAGGAACGGCGCGCCGAGCTTCAGCTTGTCGACGCACCGCCCGAGCCCGCCTTCCGTGTCGGGCACGTGGTGGAGGACGCCGACCGAATATCCGAAATCCTGGCTGCCGTCGGCCAGCGGCATGTCGTCGACCCCCACCTGGTGGAAAGCGGCGTTGCCGATCGCCGCCATCCGTTCGCGGGCGCCTTCGATGCCGCCGCTCGTCGGCTCGATGCAGTGGAGGAAGCCGACGCGCCGCGCGACGTGCTGCGCGATCCGTCCCGATCCGCAGCCGAGCTCGAAGCCCTCGCCGTCCGCCACCGATGCGAGCGGGAAGATCGAGAAGAAGGCCCGGAACGAGCGCTCGGCCTCGGACGCCGCCGCCGCGAAGCGGTCGGCCTCGCCGGCGCGCTGCGACCAGTTGGCGTCGAACGCCTCGATCGTCTTCTTGTCCCGGGACATGCGCAAACCTCGAAAGTGTCCGGGGATTGCCCTAGCCTGCTCCGGCGGCAAAGTCCGCCTGTCCTGCAGCGACCGATGCGGCGCCGAAGGCCATCGAGCGGAATCCGGCTCGGTCCGGCGGATCTCTCTGCCGCGCTTCCCGGCTCAGGGGCGCGTCAGGGTCACTTCCGCCGTGCCGCCCGGGCCGACCGTGACCCGCCGCATCAGGTCGAGCCCGCGGCGCGGCAGCTCATTCTCGTTGGTGATGAGCGACGGCGACAGATAGGCGGTGACGTAATATTCGCCGGGCGGCACGTTATCGAAGCTGAACCGCGCGACGGTGTAGCTGTCGCGGCAGTCCGACTCGCGGGCGCCGGAGGCATATGCGCCGCCGCGCAGATGACGCCGGCGGATGATCTCGCGATAGCGCACGATCCGCTCGCCTTCGTCGAGGGTGCCGAAGACCCGCGCGATTTCCTGATCCACCTCTTCGCTGCGCGGGATGAGAAGCACGCCCTGGCAGTGCAGCGCGCGTCCGTCGATCCGCGCGTCGACGATGCCGGTCAACGCGGCCCGCCCGACCTCGTCCGGGCCGGCCGCGCCGCGCGCGTCCCCGGCCGGCATGGACGAAGCTGCAAAGGCGAAAAAAGCTGCTGCGATCAAGGTCATGGCGTTCCTCCGATGCCGCGATCCTACCATGACTGCGCGCCGCCTCCTATAACCCAATTGGGGGGCCTCAGCGGCGGACGGCGGCCTCCACCGCGTCCGGAGCGCGCGGGACGCCGGCGCTGAGATGCTCGTAGCCGCGGGCGGTGACCAGGAAATCGTCCTCGATGCGCACGCCGAAACGGCCGTGGAGATAGATTCCGGGCTCGATCGTCAGCACCGCGCCGGCCGGGATCGGGCGCGACTGGTCGAACGGGTCGTGAACGTCGAGCCCGACCGAATGGCCGAGCCCGTGGATGAAGTCGTCGCCGTGCCCCGCGGCGCGGATGACGTCGGTCGCCGCTGCGAACAGATCCTCGTACATCGCGCCGGGGCGAAGTCGCCGCATCGCCGCCTCCTGCGCGCGCAGCACGGTCTCGTAGACGCCTCGCTGCTCGGCGGAGAATGTCCCGCTTGCGGGGAAGGTGCGGGTGACGTCGGCGGCGTAGCGGCCGACCTCCGCCCCGACATCGGCGACGATGAGGTCGCCGGCGCCGATGACGGCATCGCCGCCGCCATAATGGGCGACCGCACCGCTCCGTCCGGTGCCGATCACGCTCGGGAAGGCAAGGCCGGTGGCGCCGGCGGCGGCGAACTCGCTTTCGATGATCCGTTTGAGCTCGAACTCGCGCATGCCGGGGCGGACCGCCGCCATCCCGGCCAGCAGGCCGCGCTCGGTCGCGGCGATCGCGCGCCTGATCAGCTCGAGCTCGCGCGGCTCCTTGACCAGCCGCATCGCCGGGAGGAGTCCGCTGCTGTCGACGATGCTCGCGCCCGGCAGCCGCTCCGTCACGTCGTGATAGAGCGCCAGCGCGCGCGGCACCGGGGCCGCAGGCGGCGCGAGGGGGCCGAGGAAATGCAGCTGCGGCGCGCGGCTTGCCAGCTCGATGAGGCGCGCGCCGAGCCGGTCCGAGCGCCAGATGCGCTCGAAGCCGGTGCGCTCCCTCACCGCCTGGCCGAGGATCAGGCGCTCGCCGTCCCAGCGCTCGGTATCGGGGTTGCGCGGCGCGAGCAGCAGGAACTCCTTGTGGGTGCGCTCCCCAGGCGCGAGCAGCAGCGCGGC
This sequence comes from Allosphingosinicella sp., assembly GCA_036386475.1. Lineage (GTDB taxonomy): Bacteria > Pseudomonadota > Alphaproteobacteria > Sphingomonadales > Sphingomonadaceae > Allosphingosinicella. Next base: position 13,332 of record DASVVQ010000009.1, read on the forward strand.
GCCGGCCTCGTCGTGGATGCCGGTCAGATAGGCGAAATCGCTGTCCTGCCGCCCGCCCAGAGCGATCGGGCCGCCGCCGCTCAGGCTCTCCGCCGCAAGCACGACGGCGACTCCCTCGCCCATCGCCTCCATCAGCCGCCGCCGACGCTCGCGGAACACCTCGGGCGGGAACGGCGAGGTCCCCTGCGGGCTCCCGGGCCCGGTTGCGCCGGGCAGGATCGTCTGTGCCGCCGCCTCGCCGCCGGCTAATGCGGCGAGGCCGCCCGCCGCTGCCCCCAGGAAAGCGCGTCTGTCCAGCATCGTGTCGTCCCCCGTCCGCTGCGCGAGGCCAGACTAACCGCGTGCGGCGCGCTTGTCAGATGCAATATCGGAACGAAACCGGCCGCGCGCCGGTTGGCCGCGGGAGGAGAGAATGGTCCAATCGAATGATCCTGAAGTCGCGCCCCGCTCGGACGACCATCCTGGCGACGGCGCCGTGCGCGGCACGCAGCGGATGGAGATTTTCGCCGATGCGGTCTTCGCCATTGCCTTCACCTTGCCGGTCGTCGAGTTCAAGGTCCCCGAAGCCGGGCCGGATTTCGGCGCTCGCCTGCTCGATCTCTGGCCCTTCTACCTGGGCTATGGCCTCGCCGCGCTCGTGATCGGCATCTACTGGGTCCACCATCATTTCTCGGGCGCCATCTACCGCACGACCGGTCATCATTTCCTGCTCGCGACCGTCCTTTTCCTGATTGCGATCGGATTCATCGCCTACCCTTCGCGCGCCTTCGCCGAGCACATCATGGACCCCGAGGCTCGCGCGGCGGGCGCCATCTTCTACGTATGCGCGCTCGCCGCCACCGGCCTCACATGGCTGATCAAGTGGAAGACCGGGCGCTGGACCGGCGACGTCGATACCCGGCTCGATCCTGCCTATGTCGACCGGCTGGACCGCAAATATATGGTGACGACGGCGCTGCTCCTCGGCGCCGCCGCGCTCGCGTTCTGGAGCTGGGAGGGCGGGCTGGCGCTCGCCGCGCTCGTCACCCTCTCCTATCTCAAGGCGCCCGAAACGCCGGACTACCGCACCGAGGCGCCGGTGGTGGAGGGCGAAAGCGACGGCTGAATGCAGGCGCGATGAAATTGCGCTCGCCTCGGCACGAATCCGCCGCCGGAACGTTCTTATCGCATGCACCAGGCCCGACCCGGCGAAACCCGCCTCAGCATCCTCGATCTTATGCGCCGCGAGCCCAGCCTCGCCGAGGCCTGCCTCATCCTCCCTTACCCGCCACGCCCGCAGCCCCGGCGCCGCTCCCGCTGAAGGCAGTGCGGCGTTGCACGGCGAGGATTATTGGCGCAGCTTGGCAGGCGATGCGGGCCGGACCGCAGCCTGAGGGTAGGTGAGATGAAATACGTCCGATCGTTCGCCGCGCTCGCGCTCGCCTGCTGCGGCACAAGCGCGCTGGCGATGGACTGGCGCGTCGCCACCGCCACCGAGGGCGCGCTGGGCTATATCGACGCAGACAGCGTTCGCCGCGACGGCGACCGCATCGTTTTTACCGTGGCCGTCGTCTTCTTTCCGCCGGCGCGGACGACGGGCCGTACCCATGCCCGCTACGAAGGCGATTGCGCCGAGATGACCGCACGACCGACGCAGCTCACCGCCTTCCGCCCCGACGGCAGCAGCGCCGATGTGCCGATCGCCGAGGCGGTTCGCCGCCCCGAGCCCGGCACCAATCTCCACATCGTCCTCACCGCCGCCTGCACCCGCCGTTTCGAGGGGGCGACGATTCCCGACGTCGATGCCCACGCCGCCGCCGCCGCTCGGGGCCCGGGGCGGAAGAACTGAGGGGCCGTCCGCGCCCTTGCATCCCACCGCCTCGCGGCTAATAGCAGGAGGGAGCCGACAGGGGTCCTTCTCATGCAGCGCATCGACGTCCGTCTTGCCTCGTCCCGTACCGCCCTCGGGGGGCGGGTCTGATGACGGCAGTCGCGGGGCAGGCCTATAAGGTCGTCGACCACGCTTATGACGTGGTCGTGGTCGGCGCCGGCGGGTCGGGCCTCCGCGCGACCATGGGCGCGGCCGAGAAAGGCCTCCGGACCGCCTGCATCACCAAGGTCTTCCCGACCCGCTCGCATACGGTGGCGGCGCAGGGGGGAATCGCGGCGTCGCTGGGCAATATGGGTCCCGACCACTGGACCTGGCACATGTACGATACCGTCAAGGGCTCCGACTGGCTCGGCGACCAGGACGCGATCGAGTATCTGTGCCGCGAGGCGCCCGCCGCGGTGTACGAGCTCGAACATGCCGGCGTGCCCTTCTCGCGCACCACCGAGGGGCGGATCTACCAGCGCGCGTTCGGCGGCATGATGCAGAACATGGGGGCGGGGCCGCCGGCGCAGCGCACCTGCGCAGCGGCCGACCGGACCGGGCATGCGATGCTGCACGCTTTGTACCAGCAGTCGCTCAAGTACGACGCCGATTTCTTCATCGAATATTTCGCGCTCGATCTGGTCATGGCCGAGGACGGGTCGTGCCGCGGCGTGGTCGCCCTGTGTCTGGAGGACGGCACGGTCCACCGCTTCCGCAGCCACGCCGTGGTGCTGGCGACGGGAGGCTATGGGCGGGCGTACTTTACCGCGACGTCGGCGCATACATGCACCGGCGACGGCAATGCGATGGCGCTGCGCGCGGGCCTGCCCCTCCAGGACATGGAGTTCGTCCAGTTCCACCCGACCGGCGTCTACGGCGCGGGTGTCCTCATCACCGAAGGCGCACGCGGCGAGGGCGGCTACCTGACCAATTCCGAGGGCGAGCGCTTCATGGAACGCTACGCTCCTTCCGCCAAGGACCTGGCCAGCCGCGACGTCGTCTCGCGCTCGATGGCGATGGAGATCCGCGAGGGACGCGGGGTGGGCAAGGAGAAGGACCACATCCACCTTCATTTGGACCATCTCGACCCGGCGATCCTGGCCGAGCGCCTGCCCGGCATTACCGAGACGGGAAAGGTGTTCGCGGGCGTCGACCTCACCCGTCAGCCGCTGCCGGTGCTGCCGACCGTCCATTACAATATGGGCGGGATCCCGACCAATTATCACGGCGAGGTAGTGACGCTGAAGGACGGCAATCCGGACAGCATCGTGCCGGGCCTGTTCGCGGTCGGCGAGGCGGCCTGCGTCTCCGTCCACGGCGCCAACCGGCTGGGCTCGAACAGCCTCATCGATCTCGTCGTCTTCGGCCGCGCGGCGGGCATGCGGCTCAACGAGACGATCAAGCCCGGCACCGCATTGCCGCCGCTCCCGGCGGGCGGCGAGGACCTCGCTTTGGCCCGGCTCGATCGCTTCCGCTTCGCCGCGGGCGCGAGCCCGACCGCCGAGATCCGCACCCGCATGCAGCGGACGATGCAGTCCGACTGCGCCGTCTTCCGCACCGAAAAGACGCTCGTCGAGGGCCAGGCGCGGATTGACGAAATCTACCGCGAGATGTCCGACATCCGCACCACCGACCGCAGCCTCATCTGGAATACCGACCTCGTCGAGACGCTGGAGCTCGACAATTTGATCGCCCAGGCGGCGGTGACGATGCATTCGGCCGCCAACCGCAAGGAAAGCCGCGGCGGCCACATGCACGAGGACTATCCGGACCGCGACGACGTGAACTGGATGAAGCACACGATCGCCTGGTTCGACGGCTGGGGCGGCGCGGGCGGCTCGGTTCGGATCGATTTCCGCCCGGTCCACGATTACACGCTGAGCGACGAGATCGAATATATCAAGCCGAAGGCGCGAGTGTACTGACGTGGCCCTGCGCCACTCGGCAGAGGATATTCTCGCCATACTCGACGACGGCGCCCGCGGCTTCGTCTTCCCGATGCTCGACAACGGCTATTACTATCTTGCGGCATCGCGCCTGAATCTCTACCGGTCCCCCGACGACTGGGCGCTCGTCTTCGAGATTTTCGGCTTCTCTCCGCGGGCCTTCGAGCCCGACCTGCAGGTGGTGACCTTCGGCAGCACGCTCGTCCGCGGCGACCTCGGCGCTCGCTTCCCCGATGCCGAGGCGCGCGAAGCCTATCTGCGCCAGCATCCCCACGACGAGATCGGCTTCCATCACCCGATCGGCGGCGAGGTCTGGATCGGCGAAGAGGAGGATGTCGCCGAGGGTACGGCCGAAATCGAGGTCCGCGGCGAGACGGTTCCGCTGCCGGCCGACGAGGCTTACCGCCGGGCCGGCATCGAACGGGAGAGGCCGGACCGGACTTTCATTTTCGAGCTGTGCCGCGCCCTCGCCTGCGAGCGCCGCGAGGCCGTGCTCGCCACCGAGGAGGAGCGCCGAGCCAATCTTCCCGCCGGCGTGGAACGGCTGCTCGTCCTCGACGACTGGCACCACCCCGATCTCGCCGCCGAGGTCCTGCCGAGCGAGACCGCGACGTTTCGTGAGCTCGCCGCCGTCCTCGCCGCAGGGGACCCGGACCTCTATCGGGCCAGCGAGGAGCCGAATACGCATTGGTCGAACTGGCCCGAGGGCGGCACGCTCTAGACGCCACCCACCTTCCCTCACACTTCGTTCTCGCCGCGGATCGCGGCCGCAACGCCGTGATCGGTCGCTCTCTTGACGACGAAACGTGCTGAAAGTAAGACGAATCGATGATGTCGGGGAGTCGGTAGAATGCAGCCCGCACAAGAGCGAACCCCGGCGGCCAAGCTCGGCCTCGTCCTCGCCGTCGGCTTCTTCCTCTCCTTCCCGCTCTTCGCGGTCTGGCTGATCGTCTACGACCGTCAGTCGCAATCCGAGTTCGCTCAGCAGAGCATCGCCGAGGGCTGGGCCGGTCCCCAGAGCATGTCGGGGCCGCTGCTGGTTATCCCCTACGCCGTCAATTCTACCGAGACGGTGCGCGAAGGGGAGCGCAACGTGACGCGGACGGTCCAGGCGCGCCACGAGCTGACGCTGGCGCCCGAGCTCGCCGACCTCACCACCCAAGTGCGGCCGGAGCGGCGTACGCGCTCCATCTACGAGGTGGTCGTCTACGACGCCGCGGTCCGCGGGCGCGCCCGCTTCGCCATCCCGCAGGACCTTGCGCGGCTAGGGATCGCGCCCGAGTCGCTCGACCTCGCCCGCGCCGAATTGCGCTTCGGCCTTTCCGATCCGCGCGGCCTCGGCGCCAATCCGCAGGTGTCGGCGGGCGGCGAGAGGCTGAGGCTTCAGCCCGGGGGCGGCAGCGGCTCGGGCTTCTTCGCCTGGCTCGACGCGAGTGGGCTTCGCGGCAGGCCGATCGAGGTCGAGTTCGCCTTCGCCTTCCGCGGCAACGGCTCGATCGGACTGACGCCGCGCGCCGGCGAGACGCGCTGGCTGCTGCGTTCGCCTTGGCCGCATCCCAGCTTCCAGGGCGGGTTCCTCCCGGCGACCCGCCGCGTGAGCGCCCAAGGCTTCGAGGCGGTCTACCGGGTCGGCAATCTCGCGCTCGGCCAGTCCCTCGTCAGCAGCCGGGCGACTGGCGGCGGTCCGATTGCGCCACCAGCGTCCCCTCCCCCGCCGCCGGGCACCGGGACCGAGATGGCGCCGCCCATCGCCCCCGTCCCCGGCTCCGGAAGCGGCGCGCAGGTGAGCCTCGTCCAGCCGGTCGACCTGTATTCGCAGGTCGACAGGGCGACGAAATACGGCTTCCTGTTCATCGGCTTCACCTTCCTGGCCTTTCTGCTGTTCGACGTGATCGGCGGCGTGCGGGTGTCGGCGGTCGAATATCTGTTGGTCGGCGCCGGGCTCATCCTGTTCTTCGTTCTGCTGCTCGCCTTTGCCGAGGTGATCGGCTTCACCCTCGCCTACATCGCCGCTTCGGCCGCGATCACGTTCCTCAACACCGCGTATTCGGCCGCGGTGCTGAGGAGCTGGAAGAGGGCCGCCTATATCGGCGTGCTGCTCGCTGCGCTCTACGCGGTGCTGTTCGTGCTCCTCAACCTGGAGGCCTATTCGCTGCTGATCGGCTCGCTGATGCTCTTCGCGGCGCTGGCGGCGGTCATGTACCTCACTCGCAACATCGACTGGGGCAAGCGCGTGAACGCGGATGCGCCGCCGGCTGCGGCCTAGATCGAGACGGCGAGCAGGCTCTCGCGGACGCGGACCATTTCGGCACGGAACGCGCGGTCGAGCGCTTCGCCGGACAGGGCCGCACGCTCGGTCACGAGCGGCATGGAGAGGCCGATCCGCAGGGTCGCGCCCCAGCTGCCGCTTGCGAGCCGGACGCACTTGACCGGCTGGCCGAGGCGGACGCCGCGCGCGACCAACGCCTTGTGCCAGCGCCCGGCATCCTCGAAGGTCGCGCCGCCGCCCCCGAGACCCGACAGATCGAGCGTCGAGAGAGTACGCATCTCGATCGGATGGGTGTCGGCCGCCTCGCGCTCCCCGGGCGGATAGGGCGCGACGCGCCGGGCCGGCGTCGGCTCGATGATCTCCTTCCTGACCGCGGCGTGGAAGGCGAGGACGACGCGCGTGACCGCGTCGAGAGAAAGGCCCTGGAAGCGCTCGAGCTCGAAGAGCGCCGCCTCCAGGCGGAGGAGGAGACCCGGATTGGCGCTGTCCGGGAGCCCGTCCGCACCGGGCCATCCGGGCGGCCATTCGGCGCGGCGGAAAATCGTGGCGAGGCCGTACGGTATCGCGGGCGCGGCGGCTGCGACGGATTTCGGCACGAGCGCAAAGCCGCTGAACGGCGGACCGCCCATGAACTTCGATCCGGTGACGAAGACGATCGCGCCGCGATCGAGATAGTCGGCGATGGCCGCGGCGGTGATGCGCGCCTGGCAGGCGTCGACGAGCAAGGTAATGTGGTTGCCGTGGCGCGCGCCGATGCGGTCGATGTCGGCGAGCGACGGCAGGATGAGCCCGGTCTTGGAGCCGTGGACGACGTGGACGAGGACGTGGCGGCCGGCCGCGGCGGCGGCTTCGATCGCGTCGTCCATCTTCGCAGCGATCTCGGCCGAGGGGCGCGGACGACCGTGCGCATCCCGGACCGGGATGTCGATCATCTCGACCCGCGTCTCGCCGAAGCCCGGGACGGGCGCTCCCGCTTGCGTGGCGATGCCGAGCGCGGTGGCCTCGGCGAAGTAGCGGCCGAAGGCAGAGTGGATGCAGCCCGTGCCGACCTCCTCGGCGCCCAGAAGAATGTTGTGCGTCCCCGCCTCGCCCTGCCCTTCGACGCAGGCGAGAGCGACATATTCGAGGTCCGTGCCCGAGGGGGCAAAGACGATCTCGACATCTTCGGCCAGCGCATACGCTGCCCGTATGCGCGCTCGCACGGCTTCCAGTCGCTGGGCATATTCCGCGCCGCCAAGGTCCTCGCTTATTGCCGCGAGCACCTGCTCGACATGGGCAAAGGCGGCGGGCGAGATATCGTTCGCCGTCGACGAGGCGAAGGCGAGCGTGTCGCTCGGCCTCGGCGCGGAGAAGTAGCGGTTGAGCCCGGTCGCGGAATCGAGCACGATCCGCGCATCTCCGCCTTGCGTCATCAGCCGGGTGGCTCGGCTGCGGGCCGGGTTCTCGTTCGAAGTCACGCAGGCCTCGCTCTTGGCTCTCCAGGCGCACCGCATTATGTGCGCGACGCCCCTCCCCTGAAAGGCGCCGTCCCGCGTGTCAAACATCCGCCCCCTCGTCATACCCGAAGAAGCCAGGGAGCGGCTGCGCATCCTGTTCGTGGCCAAGCACGCTTTGTGGGACGAAGGGTTGCATCCGGAAGACGGCAATCACGCCCTCTATCATGTCGAGGTGCGCGAAATCCTCAAAGGGCTCGGCTTTCGCCATCTGGACTTCGCCAACACATATGACGTGCTGTTCGACAAGCCGGACGTCGACTTCGTCTTTCCGCTGCTCAACCGCGGCGGCTTTCTCAACAGCGAGATGCTGATGCCCTTGCTGTGCACACGGCACGGCATCCCGTTCCTGGGTGCTTCGCCGATCCTGCGCGGCATGGCGGACGACAAGCACCTGACCAAGATGGCCGCGCACGCCCGCTCGATCCCGACCGCGCCGTGGGCGGTCTACCGCCGCGGCGCCCCGGTCGAGGAGTCGCGCTGCCCTGCCGGCGAGAGGCTGGTGATCAAGCCCAATGCCAGCTCGGCAAGCTGGGGCGTCCAGGACGCGCGCGACTGGGCCGGCGTCGAGGCCGCGGTTGCCCAGATCCACTCGGAGGGCCACGACGCCATCGTCGAACCCTTCCTCAACGGCAGCGACGTCGAGGTGCCCGTCATCACGATCGACGGCGAGCCCGTGATCATGCCGATGATGCTGTTCGAGCAGGCGGATCCGACGCACCTGCGCACCTATTACGAGAAGCGCGACCTGGTCGATCGGGCCCAGAAATATCGGCTCGTGCCGTTCGACGGCGCCGAGTTGATGCCGCAGATCGCCGACTATACGCGCGCTATCGCCGAGGAGTTCAGGCCGTTCGACTACGGCCGCTTCGAATTCCGCGTCGATCTCGAGACTGGCAAGATCGACTTTCTCGAGGTGAACCTGCAGGCAAACCTGTGGTCGCAAAAAGTCTATGGCCGCTCGGCCGCGCTCGCCGGCCTTTCCCAGGCCCAGCTGATCGAAACCATCCTGTGCGAGAGCCTAAGGCGGCATGGCCTCCTCTGAAGGGCGGTTCACCGCCATCGTCCTCGCCGCCCAGCGCGGCGGCCGCCTCGATCCGCTCGCAGCCGGCGCGGGCGTCAGCCACAAATGCCTGGTGCCGATCGTCGGCAAGCCGCTGCTCGAGCATGTGCTGCGGGCTCTTGCGAAGGTGCCGGGGCTGGCCCGCATCCATATCAGCATCGAGAACGAGGCGGTGGAGGCGGTCCGAGAGGTCCGCGGCGCCAAGGGCGAGCTTGGCGTGCCCGTCGACTTCGTCACGGCGGCGGCCAGCCTCGCCGACAGCGTCTATGCGGCAGCGCACGGCATCGAAGGGCCCGCCCTGATCACCACCGCGGACAATGTGAACCTTTCCCCCGAGGTCGCCGCCGAGATGGTGCGCCTGATGCATGCCGGCGCCGAGGGCGTCGTGGCCGTGGCGACCCGCGAGGCGGTGCTGACGGCCCACCCGGAAGGGCAGCGCCGCTTCTACAAGCTGCGCGGCGGCAGCTATTCGAATTGCAACCTCTACGGGATCAACGGGCCGCGGGCGTTGAAGCTGGCGGAGATCTTCCGCAGCGGCGGCCAGTTCGCCAAGAACCCGAAGCGCCTCGCCGAGACGTTCGGCCTGGTGAACCTCCTTCTCCTCCGCTTCGGCCTGATCTCGCTCCAGTCGGCGATCGAGCGCATGTCGCGCCGCTTCGACGTCCGGGGCGAGGCGCTGGTCGTGACCGACGGCACCCAGGCGATCGATGTCGACAACGCCCGGACCTACGAGGTCGCGCGCGAGCTGCTCGAGCGGCGGCTCGCGCGGCAAGGGCATTGAGCCCGGCCCCGCTTGCCATTATCGCTGCGGTCCGAGAGAAGGACTGATCATGGCCGAATTCGCCCTCCCCAAGAACAGCCGGATCAAGGGCAAGGGCCGCGAGCACAAGGCCCCCGCGGGCGCCAAGAGGGTCAAGAGCTTCCGCATCTACCGCTACGATCCCGACAGCGGCGAGAACCCGCGCTACGACCGCTTCGAGATCGACCTCGACGACACCGGGCCGATGATCCTCGACGCGCTCATCAAGATCAAGAACGAGGTCGACCCTACTTTGACCTTCCGCCGCTCGTGCCGCGAGGGCATTTGCGGCTCCTGCTCGATGAACATTGCGGGCAAGAACGGCCTCGCCTGCACGACCGCGACCGAGGATTTCAAGGGCGAGATCCGGATCACGCCCCTGCCGCACATGGACGTGATCAAGGACCTCGTCCCCGACTTCACGCACTTCTTCGCCCAATATGCCTCGATCCGGCCCTGGCTTCAGACAGGCGCCCCGCCCGCGTCCGGCAAGGAGCGCCTGCAGTCGCCGGAGGACCGGGCGAAGCTGGACGGCCTCTACGAGTGCATCTTGTGCGCCTGCTGCTCCTCCTCCTGTCCGAGCTATTGGTGGAACTCCGACCGCTTCCTCGGTCCCGCCATCCTCCTCCAGGCCTATCGCTGGCTCGCCGACAGCCGCGACGAGGCGACGCCCGAGCGGCTCGACGAGCTCGAGGATCCGTTCCGCCTCTATCGCTGCCACACGATCATGAACTGCGCCAACGTCTGCCCCAAGGGCCTCAACCCCGCCAAGGCGATCGCCGAGACCAAGAAGATGCTGGTCGAGCGCGCGGTCTGACGCGAGGCGTCAACCCGGCCCCACACACGTCATCCCGGCGAAGGCCGGGATCTCAGCGGGTGAAGGGCGCAGGCGTTCGTGGAGCGCGCCCCGCGCGATCGCGGCGCCTTTCACCCCTTGAGATCCCGGCCTTCGCCGGGGTGACGGTCTGGCAGGACTTCCCTTCCGCGACTTTCCTTGTATCGCCGCGCCATGGCTCGCCCTCTTCACCCGCTCATCCGTCACGTCCCCGATCCCGACCATCCGGGCTGGTGGACCTGGGACATCGCCGAGCGGCCGACAGGCGCCGAGCGCTACAATGCGACGCTCGGCAAGCTCATCGTGCGCGGCGAGGGGGACGGCAAGGCGCGCTGCCGGATGTTCCCGACCATCGCCCATTCCAATCTCGGCAATGTCGTCCACGGCGGCGCGATCCTGACCTTCATCGACATGGCGATGTTCGCTGGCGGCCACGCCGCGGGCGCCGACATCGCCTTTTCGGTGACGCTCGATTTGTCGGCGCAATTCCTCTCGCCGGGCGAGATCGAAGCTCCGCTCGACGCCACCGTCGAGCTGCTGCGCGAAACGAAGCGCCTTGCCTTTCTGCGCGGCCTCGTCGTCCAGGACGGAGAGACGGTCGCCGCCTGGTCGGGGACGCTGCGCAAGAACCTGCCGCGGCCGTGACCGCGCTCGCCGCGCGCTACGAGGAATTGCTCGCGTCCGGCGAGCTCCGCCCCGACGAGGACCAGAAAAGAGCGGTCGCGCTGCTCGACCGGCTCGCCGCCGAGCTCAGGCCCAGGCCCAAGGGCCGTTTCCTCTCCCGCTTGTTCGGAAGCGATGGGCCGGCGCCGCGCGGCGTCTATCTGTGGGGCGGCGTCGGCCGCGGCAAGTCGATGCTGATGGACCTCGCCTTCTGCGCGATCGACGCCGAGCCCAAGCGCCGCGTCCATTTCCACGAATTCATGCTCGAAGTGCACGAGCGCCTCCGCGCGGAGCGGATGAAGGAGGAAGGCGACCCGATCCCTCCGGTGGCGCGCGCGATTGCGGCCGAAGCGCGGCTTCTCGCCTTCGACGAGATGGTGATCAACAACAGCGCCGACGCGATGATCCTCTCCCGCCTGTTCTCGCGCCTGCTCGAAGAAGGCGTGACGGTGATCACCACCTCGAACCGCCCGCCGCACGACCTTTATCTCGGCGGCCTCAATCGCGAGCTGTTCCTGCCCTTCATCCAACTGGTGGAGGGCGAGCTCGAAATCGTCCCGCTCAACGGGCCGACCGACTATCGGCTGCAGCGGCTCGGCGGCCGCCCGACTTGGTACGTGCCCAACGGACCGGAGGCGACGGCCGCCCTGTCCGATGCCTTCTTCCGCCTCACCGATTATCCGCCGGAAGATCGCGCCAATGTCCCGTCCGAGGACATCCCCGTCCAGGGCGGGCGCACGCTCCATGTGCCCAAGAGCCTCAAGGGCGTCGCCGTCTTCTCGTTCAAGCGCCTCTGCGCCGAGCCGCGCGGCGCGGCCGATTTCCTCGCGATCGCGCGGCGCTACCACAGTGTGCTGATCGTCGGCATTCCCGTGCTCGGCCCCGAAAAGCGCAACGAGGCGGCGCGCTTCGTCACCCTCGTCGACGCGCTTTACGAGCACAAGGTCAAGCTCCTCGCCGCCGCCGACGCCGATCCCGCCGCCCTCTATCCCGAAGGCGACGGCGCCTTCGAGTTCCAGCGCACCGTCTCGCGCCTCATCGAGATGCAGAGCCAGGATTATCTCGCCGCCGGGCACGGCGAGGACTAATATGTTCCCGAAAGGAAACCCTATGCGCCGTTTCGCCATCGCCGCCGCCTTCGTTCTCGCTGCCGCCGGCGCAGCCGTCGCGCAGCAGGCGCAGCCCGATCCCTGGCACGCCAAGGGGCGGGAGATTTACGAGAGAGCGGTCGAGATCCCGACGGTGGCCGGACGGGGGAAGATGGGCGAGCTCGTCACCTATCTGCGCGGCCAGTACGAAGCGGCGGGGATCGGCGACGTCCGCGTCTTCGACCATAGCGGCACCCAGTCGATGATCGTGCGCTGGCCCGCGGCGCGGCAGTCCGGGCACAAGGCGATCCTGATCCTCGCCCATATGGACGTGGTCGAGGCGCGCCGTGAGGATTGGGAGCGCGATCCCTTCGAGCTGGTCGAGGAAGGCGGCTATTTCTACGGCCGCGGCACCGGCGACAACAAGCTCGGCGTCGTCTCGGTGACGACGGCGTTGCTGCGCCTGCGCGCCCAGGGCTTTCGGCCGGATCGCGATATCATCGTCCTGCTCACCGGCGACGAGGAGACGGCGCAGGAGGGCGCCGAGCGGGCGGCGAATGAGTGGCTCGACCTTTCGACGATCGAATACGGCCTCAATGCCGACGGCGGCGGCGGGTCGTTCCTGCGCGACGGCACCAATGCCGGCTTCCAGTTCGTTACGTCGGAGAAGGTCTATCAGAGCTTCACCTTCACCGCCCGCAACCGCGGCGGGCATAGCTCGCGCCCACGCGCCGATAACGCGATCTACGATCTGATGCGGACGCTGCAGCGTCTCGAGGCGCACCGCTTCGAGCCGCGTCTGAACGACACCACCCGCGCCTATCTGGCGCAGCGCGCGCGGACCGCCGAGCCGGCGCTGGCCGCTGCGATCACGCGCTGGCTCGCCAATCCGGCGGACGGCGAGGCCGCCGACCTCATCGAGGCGACCGAGACCGAGACGGGAACGACCCGCACGCGCTGCGTCGCCACGCGCCTCGACGGCGGCCATGCCGACAATGCTTTGCCGCAGCGGGCGGCGGCGACGGTCAATTGCCGGATATTTCCCGGCGAGGACCCGGCCGCGGTGCTGGCGGCCCTGCGGGCGCTCGCGCAGCCCTCCGGCGTAATCGTCGAGCCGATCGAGCAGGCGCGGCCGACCGAGGCCTCGCCGCTGCGCCAGGACGTCCTCCAGGCCTTCACGACGGCCGTCCACGCCCGCCACCCCGGCTCGGCGATCGTCCCGACCATGCTTACCGGCGCGACCGACGCCCTCTTCTTCCGCGCCCGCGGCCTTCCCGTCTACGGCGTCGCCGGCGGCTGGGGCGTCATTCCCGACGATGCCCGCGCCCACGGCCTCAACGAGCGGGTCCCGGTGCGCTCCTTCTACGAAAGCATCGACCATTGGACCGACCTCATCCGCATGCTTGCCGGCCCCGAGCAGCGGCCGCGGCGGCGCGCACGAGGGTAACATTCCTCCCCAGCTCGCTGGGGGAGGGGGACCAGCCGCAGGCTGGTGGAGGGGCGCGGAGCGAAGCGGAGCGTCAGACCGCGCCCGATGGGCTCGGCCCCTCCACCGCTCTTCGAGCGGTCCCCCTCCCCGAGCAAGCTCGGGGAGGATTTACGCGCAAATCCCGCCTTGAACCTTGCCCCTGGGCTATGCGGAGACTAAGCGGACGCCACATTTCCGCGGCTGTTCCTCGCAGCCACGCACCCGCTTCGAACAGGAAAGGCTGGGGAGCTCATGGCTCGCAAGAAGATCGCGCTCATCGGTGCCGGCATGATCGGCGGCACGCTCGCCCATCTCGCGGCGATCCGCGAAATGGGGGACATCGTCCTTGTCGACGTCGCCGAGGGCATTCCCGAGGGCAAGGCGCTCGATCTCGCGCAGGCGGGTCCGGTCGAAGGCTATGACGCGAAGCTCACCGGGACCAGCGACTATGCCGCGATCGCCGGCGCGGACGTGTGCATCGTCACCGCAGGCGTGGCGCGCAAGCCCGGGATGAGCCGCGACGACCTGCTCGGCATCAATTTGAAGGTGATGAAGGCGGTCGGCGAGGGCATCAAGGCGCACGCCCCGGGCAGCTTCGTCATCTGCGTCACCAATCCGCTCGACGCCATGGTCTGGGCGCTGCGCGAATTCTCCGGCCTCCCCCACAACCAGGTCGTCGGCATGGCCGGCGTGCTCGACAGCGCCCGCTTCCGCCATTTCCTCGCCGAGGAGTTCGGCGTCTCGGTCGAGGACGTCACGGCCTTCGTGCTCGGCGGCCACGGCGACACGATGGTGCCGATCGTCCGATATTCGACCGTCGCCGGCATCCCCATTCCGGATCTGGTCCGAATGGGCTGGTCGAGCCAGGAGAAGATCGACGCGATCGTCCAGCGCACCCGCTCGGGCGGCGGCGAGATCGTCGCCCTGCTCAAGTCCGGCTCGGCCTATTACGCGCCCGCCACGGCGGCGCTCGCAATGGCCGAGAGCTTTTTGAAGGACAAGAAGCGCGTCCTCCCGGCCGCCGCCTATCTCACCGGCCAGTACGGCATCGACGACCTCTATGTCGGCGTCCCCGTTGTGATCGGCGCCGGCGGCGTCGAGCGCATCGTCGAGATCGAGCTCGACGAGGCGGCGCAAGGCAATTTCACGGTGTCGGTCGATGCGGTGAAGGAGCTGCTCGTCGCCTGCAAGGGGATCGAGCCATCGCTCGCCTGATCTATCTTTACCCGATCAGCCTGCTGCTCGCGTTCGGCTTCGCCTGGGCAGGGCGCAAGACTGCCTTCCTGCTTTCCTTCGGCGTCGCTGTCGCGATGACCGCTTTCGCCTATCTCTTTCCGATGCTGGGCGACCTTGGGCCGCACGGCAGCGACGCCAATGATGCCGCCTGGATGATGGCGTTCGTCGCCCATTTCATGCTCGTGGGCCTCTTCGTCGGAGGAGGGGTCTCGGTCATGCTGGCAGCTTGGGGGGCGCAGCGCCGCGAGGCGCGACTTGACACAATCGAAGCAAGAGAAACCGACGGCAGATGAGCATCCTCGTCAATTCGAAGACCCGCGTGATCACCCAGGGGATGACCGGCGAGACCGGCACCTTCCATACCGAGCAGGCGCTCGCCTACGGCACGAAGATGGTCGGCGGCGTGACGCCCGGCAAAGGCGGCACGACCCATATCGGTCTGCCCGTGTTCGACACGGTGGCCGAGGCGGTCGAGGCGACGGGGGCGGATGCCAGCGTCGTGTACGTACCGCCGGCCTTCGCGGCGGATTCGATCCTCGAGGCGGTCGACGCCGAGGTGCCGCTGATCGTGTGCATCACCGAAGGCATTCCCGTGCTCGACATGGTGCGCGTGAAGCGCGCGCTGGCGGGATCGAAGTCGCGGCTGATCGGGCCGAACTGTCCCGGCGTGCTGACGCCCGAGGAATGCAAGATCGGCATCATGCCGGGCAACATCTTCCGAAAAGGCTCGGTCGGCGTCGTCAGCCGCTCGGGCACCCTGACATACGAAGCGGTATTCCAGACGACCAACGAAGGCCTCGGCCAGACCACGGCCGTCGGCATTGGCGGCGACCCGGTCAACGGCACCAACTTCATCGACGTGCTCGAGCTGTTCCTGGCCGACGACGAGACCCGGTCGATCATCATGATCGGCGAGATCGGCGGCGCGGCCGAGGAGGATGCGGCGCAGTTCCTGAAGGACGAGGCGAAGCGCGGGCGTTCCAAGCCCACCGTCGGCTTCATCGCCGGCCGCACCGCCCCGCCGGGGCGCCGCATGGGCCATGCCGGCGCCATCGTCTCCGGCGGCAAGGGCGGGGCGGAAGACAAGATCGCGGCGATGGAGGAGGCTGGAATCCGCGTCAGCCCGAGCCCATCTGAGCTCGGACGCACCCTCGGCGAGCTTCTCAGGGCTTGAGGGATAAGCGGCCGTTGCCGGGCGTTGGTCCGTCACCAGACGGGAAGAAGGCGAGTTCAGTGGACATTTCAGGCATCGGCGAGCGCGAGCAGGGCCCGAGCTGGGCGCGCGAAAACTGGCCGTTCGTCGAGCTCGACGAGGCCAATCAGGGCCTCGATCCGACGCGCCAGGCGATCGAGGTGGTCGCGCAGGAGGCGGCGAGCCGCGCCCAGGTGGCCGGCGCGCCCGCTGACGACGTCCGCCGCGCGGCGAACGATTCGATCTGCGCGATGATGCTGATCCGCACCTACCGCGTGCGCGGCCATCTCGCCGCCGATCTCGACCCGCTCGGGCTCGCCAAGCGGGACTTGCCCGCCGAGCTCACGCCCGAATTCCACGGCTTTGCCGGCGACGCGCTCGACCGTCCGGTCTGGCTCGGCGGCGCCCTCGGCCTCGATCAGGCGACGGTGCGCGAGCTCGTCGAGATCCTGCGCGCCAATTACTGCGGAAAAATCGGCGTCGAATATATGCACATCAACGACCTGGACGAGCGCCGCTTCCTCCAGGACCGGATGGAGGGCCGCGCCGCCGAAATCCGGTTCACGCCGGAGGGCAAGCAGGCGATCCTCGCCAAGGTGATCGAGGCCGAGCAGTGGGAGAAGTTCCTCGCCCGCAAATATGTCGGGACCAAGCGCTTCGGCCTCGACGGCGGAGAGTCGATGGTGCCGGCGCTCGAGGCCGTGATCAAATATGGCGGGGCGTTCGGCGTCCAGTCGATGGTGTTCGGAATGGCGCACCGCGGCCGCCTCAACGTCCTCGCCAACGTCATGGCCAAGCCCTATCGCGCGATCTTCTCCGAATTCGCCGGCGGCTCGGCCAATCCCGAGGACGTGGGCGGTTCGGGCGACGTCAAATACCATCTCGGCACCTCGTCCGACCGCGCGTTCGACGGCGTCAGCGTCCACCTCTCGCTCGTCCCCAATCCCAGCCATCTCGAAGCGGTCGATCCGGTCGTGCTCGGCAAGGTCCGCGCGCAGCAGATCGCCAAGAACGACATCGAGGGCGACAGCGTGCTGCCCGTCCTTCTCCACGGTGATGCGGCCTTTGCCGGCCAGGGCATCGTCTCCGAATGCTTCGGCTTCTCGGGCATCCCGGGCTACAATACCGGCGGCTGCCTCCATTTCGTGATCAACAACCAGGTCGGCTTCACGACCTCGCCCCAGTTCGGCCGTTCCTCGCCTTACCCCTCCGACGTCGCCAAGGCGGTCCAGGCGCCGATCCTGCACGTCAATGGCGACGATCCCGAGGCCGTCACCTTCGCCTGCAAGCTCGCCATCGAATATCGCCAGCGCTTCAATCGCGACATCGTCATCGACATGTGGTGCTACCGCCGCTTCGGCCACAATGAAGGCGACGAGCCGAGCTTCACCCAGCCGCTCATGTACGCCAAGATCCGCCGGCATCCGCCGGTCTCCGCCCTGTACGGGGCACGTCTCGAGCAGGAAGGCGTCATCGGCAAGGAGTGGGTGGCGGCGCAGGAGGCGGCCTTCACCGCCTTGCTCGAAAGCGAGTTCGAGGCGGCGGCCTCCTATCTGCCGAACAAGGCCGACTGGTTCGAAGGCGCCTGGAGCGGCCTCGGCAAGCCGTCGACTCCGGTCACCGAGCGGCGCGGCGTCTCGACCGGCTGTCCCGAGGAGATGGTGCGCGAGATCGGCGCGGTGCTGACCACGGTCCCCGCCGACGTCGCTGTGCACAAGACGCTGACCCGGATCGTCGACGCCCGCCGCGCGATGTTCGAAAGCGGCGAGGGCTTCGACTGGGCGACGGCCGAGGCGCTCGCTTTCGGCACCCTGCTGCGCGAGGGCCATCCGGTGCGCCTCTCGGGACAGGACAGCGGCCGCGGCACGTTCAGCCAGCGCCACGCCGTCTGGGTCGACCAGAATACGGGCGCCAAGTACATCCCGCTGACCAAGGTGGGCCCGGCCCGCTTCGAGGTGCGCGACAGCCCGCTCTCCGAATTCGGCGTGCTCGGCTTCGAATATGGCTGGTCGCTCGCCGATCCCCAGACCCTCGTCCTGTGGGAAGCGCAGTTCGGCGATTTCGCCAACGGCGCGCAGGTGATGATCGACCAGTTCATCGCGGCCGGCGAGGCCAAGTGGCTGCGCGCCAGCGGCCTCGTTCTGCTCCTTCCCCACGGCTATGAAGGCCAGGGTCCGGAGCACAGCTCGGCGCGGCCCGAGCGCTTCCTGCAGCTCTGCGCCGAGGACAATATGCAGGTCGCCAATTGCACCACGCCGGCCAATTATTTCCATATCCTGCGCCGCCAGATGCACCGCGACTTCCGGAAGCCGCTGGTGATCATGACGCCCAAATCGCTGCTGCGTCACAAGAGCGCCGTCTCGAGCCTCGCCGACTTCACCGGCGAGAGCCATTTCCGGCGGATCCTCTCCGATCCGGAGGCGCCGGCGGATGCGGACGTCCGCCGGCTCGTATTGTGCACCGGCAAGCTCGCCTACGAGCTCCTCGAAGCGCGGGACAAGGCCGGCGATGCCAGTACCTCGATCCTGCGCATCGAGCAGCTCTACCCCTTTCCCGGCGAGGCCTTCCTCGCGCGTCTCGGGCGGATGACCAACGTCGAAGCGGTCGTCTGGGCGCAGGAGGAGCCGCAGAACCAGGGCTATTGGGCGCATGTCGAGCCGCGCCTCGAGCGCCGCCTCGGCGAGGCCGGCCTGAGGCCGCGCCGGCCCCTTTATGCCGGCCGGCCGGCGTCGGCCTCGCCCGCGACCGGCCTTGCCAAGCGCCATGCGGCGGAGCAGGCGGCGTTGATCGCCGAAGCGCTCGGCCATAGCAGCGAAGCCGCGCCGCAGCGCAAGGCGGGATAGGGACAAGATGGCGACCGACCTCATCGTACCGACACTGGGCGAATCGATCAGCGAAGCGACGCTCGGCCAGTGGCTGAAAAAGCCGGGCGATGCGGTGAAGGCCGACGAGCCGGTCGCCAGCCTCGAGACCGACAAGGTCGCCGTCGAGGTCCCCTCGCCGGTCGCGGGCACGATGGGCGAGGCGCTCGTCGCCGAGGGCGACACCGTGGCGGTCGGCGCGGTCATCGCGCGGATCGAAGGCAATGGCGGCGCGGCGGCCGCCGAAGCCTCCGTTGCGGCAGTCAATCCGGCTGGCGCCGGCGAGACGCCGGGCCTGCGCACCGATCCGACCGCCCCTCATGCGGGCGAGGGCGAGGACAGCAGCAGCGACGCGGCCCCGGCCGGCGCCGGCGACGGCGAAGGCCCCCATCTCACCTTGTCCCCCTCGGTCCGGCGTCTGGTCCTCGAGCACGGCCTCGACCCGTCGAGAATCCGCGGCACCGGCAAGGACGGCCGCCTCACCAAGGACGACGTGCTCGCGGCGGCGCAGGCGCAGAAGGCCGCCGCGGCTCCCGCGCCGGCGCCCGCTCCTGCCGCGCCTGCGCCCCCGGCCGCCGGCACGCGCCGTGAGGAGAGGGTGCGCATGACGCGCCTGCGCCAGACCATCGCGACCCGCCTCAAGGAGGCGCAGAACAGCGCCGCCCTGCTCACCACCTTCAACGACGTCGACATGAGCGCGGTGATGGACGCGCGCAGTCGCTACAAGGACCTGTTCGAGAAGAAGCACGGCGTCCGCTTGGGCTTCATGGGCTTCTTCGTGAAGGCCGCCGCCCTCGCCGTCCGCGACGTCCCCTCGGTCAACGCCGCGATCGAGGGCGACGAGATCGTTTACCGCGACTATCTCGACGTCTCGGTCGCGGTCTCGGCGCCGAACGGCCTCGTCGTGCCCGTCATCCGCGACGCCCAGGCGATGAGCTTCGCCGAGATCGAGAAGACGATCGCCGATTTCGGCAGCCGCGCCAAGGCCGGCACCTTGACCATGGAGGACATGAAGGGGGGCACCTTCACCATCTCCAACGGCGGCGTCTTCGGCTCTTTGCTCTCCACTCCGATCGTCAATCCGCCGCAATCGGCCGTGCTCGGCATGCACCGGATCGAGGAGCGCCCGGTGGTCCGCGGCGGCCAGATCGTCGCGCGCCCGATGATGTATCTCGCTCTGACCTACGATCACCGCCTGATCGACGGCCGCGAGGCTGTCACCTTCCTCGTCCGCATGAAGGAGGCGATCGAGGACCCGACGAGACTGCTGATCGATTTGTGATGGTCGTGCTCCGGCGAAGGCCGGAGCGCTGGGTTAGATGCGATGAGGCCGGAAGCGACTGGCCAACGCTTCGGCCTTCGCCGGAGCACTAGGATAATGATTCGTGCTCCGGCGAAGGCCGAAGCGTTGGATGGAGCGCGATGAAATCAGGTTGCGTCTATCTGATGGCGAACCATCGCCGCGGGCAAACCTATCTTGGAGTCACGAGCAATCTTCCGCAGCGTGTATGGCAACATCGTAAGGGGGTCGTCGAAGGCCATTCGAAGGACAAGGGTTGCGAGCTGCTCGTCTGGTACGAATATTATGATGATCTGCAGGAGGCACGTGCCTGCGAGCGTCGCATGAAGAAGTGGAAACGCGCGTGGAAATTGCGCGTGATCGAAGGAAACAATCCGAACTGGCGCGATCTCTTCGCCGAGATATGCGCCTGAGGCCAACGCTCCGGCCTACGCCGGAGCACCGAAGGGTTTGAAAATGAGTGAGACCAATTTCGATGTGATCGTGATCGGCGCCGGGCCGGGCGGCTATGTGGCGGCGATCCGGGCGGCGCAGCTGGGTCTGAAGACGGCGTGCGTGGAGAGTCGGGAGACTCTAGGCGGCACCTGCCTCAACGTCGGCTGCATTCCGTCCAAAGCGCTGCTCCACGCGTCCGAATTGTTCGAGGAAGCAAAGCACGGCACGCTCGCCAAATGGGGCGTCAAGCTCGGCTCGGTCGAGCTCGACCTCGACGTCATGCATGCCGGCCGGCGCGAGGCGGTCGGCGGGCTGACCAAGGGCATCGAGTTCCTGTTCAAGAAGAACAAGGTGACCTGGCTCAAGGGCCATGCCCGCTTCACCGGCGCCAATGCGATCGACGTCGCGGGCACCGCCTACAGCGCGAAGAACATCGTCATCGCCACCGGCTCGTCGGTGACGCCGCTCCCCGGCGTCGAGATCGATCAGGAGCGGATCGTCGATTCGACCGGCGCGCTCGAGCTGGCGAAAGTCCCCGGCCACCTCGTCGTGATCGGCGGCGGTGTCATCGGGCTCGAGCTCGGCTCGGTCTGGAAGCGGCTCGGCGCGAAGGTCACGGTGGTCGAATATCTCGACCAGATCCTTCCCGGCATGGACGGCGAGGTTCGAAAGGAGGCGGCGAAGATCTTTAAGAAGCAGGGCTTCGAGATCCGCACCTCGACCAAGGTAACCGGGGCGCAGAAGTCCGGCGAAGGCGTGACCCTGACGGTCGAGCCTGCCGCGGGGGGCGAGCCTCAGACGCTCGAGGCGGACGTCGTCCTCGTCTCGATCGGCCGCCGGCCGAACACCGAAGGGCTCGCCCTCGAGGCGGCAGGCATTACGCCCAACAAATACGGCCAGATCGAAATCGACCACGAGTTTCGGACCAACGTCGCCGGAATCTACGCGATCGGCGACGTCGCGCCCGGCCCGATGCTCGCCCACAAGGCCGAGGACGAGGGCGTCGCCGTGGCCGAAATCCTCGCCGGCCAAATCGGCATCGTCAACCACGACGTCATCCCCGGCGTCGTCTACACCTGGCCCGAGATCGCCGCGGTCGGCAAGACCGAGGAGGAATTGAGGGAAGCCGGCGTCGAGATCAAGGTCGGCAAGTTCCCGATGATGGCGAACAGCCGCGCCAAGACCAACCGCGAGGGCGAAGGCTTCGTCAAGGTCATCGCCGACGCGCGCTCGGACCGGGTGCTCGGCGTCCACATCATCGCCTCGGTCGCGGGCACGATGATCGCCCAGGCCGCCCAGGCGATGGAGTTCGGCGCCACGTCCGAGGACATCGCCTACACCTGCCACGCCCATCCGACCCATTCCGAGGCGATCAAGGAAGCGGCAATGGCGGTGACCGGCAAGCCGATTCACGTCTGAGCACTTTTGTGTTCCTGCGGAGGCAGGAACCCCTGGCCGCCGGGCTCCTGCCTTCGCAGGAGCACGATCGTGGCGTTTCAGCTTGCGCCGGCATACCGTAGGGGAGCTTGATGTCCGCCACTCCGCTCCCCGAGGCGCTCGGCCCCGCGCTCGACTTCCTCGATTATGCCGGCGTCGCCGTGTTCGCATTGTCCGGCGCGCTGCTCGCCGCGGCGAAGCGGCAGACGCTCGTCACCTTCATCTTCTTCGGCGTCGTCACGGGCGTCGGCGGCGGGACGGTGCGGGACCTCTTGATCGGCGCGCCGGTCTTCTGGATCCGCGAGAATGCGATCCTGCTCATCTGCGTCGGCGCAGCGCTCGCGGCCTGGTTCGCGCCGCGCCGCTGGCTTTCGGAGCGCGCCTTGCTGTGGCTCGATGCGGCCGGCCTCGCCGCTTATGCGAGCTTCGGCGCCGCCAAGGGCCTCGCCTTCGGCGTCGCGCCGATCCCGGCGATCGGCATGGGCGTCCTCACCGCCTGCCTCGGCGGCATCATTCGCGACGTCCTCGCGGGCGAGCCCTCGACCCTGCTCCGCCCCGAGCTCTATGTCACCGCCGCCGCTTTGTCGGCGGCCCTGACGGTCGCCCTGCTCGCGATCGGCCTGCCCGGCGCGGTCGCGGGACCGGTCGCCTTTCTCGCCGGCTTCGCCTTGCGCGGCGCCGCCATCGTCCGGCGCCTCAAGCTCCCGACCTACCACGACTGAACAGATTAGGATTGACTTGATTGAACGTTCAATCAACACTCGCACTATGGCGCCGTCCCGAGACACAAGAGAACGAATCGTCGGGGCGGCGATGGAGCTGTTCTGGCTGAAAGGCTATGGCTCGACCTCGATCGCCGACATCCTCAGCCGCTCCCAGGTCAATTCGGGGAGCCTCTATCATTACTTTCCGGGCAAGCAGGACCTGCTCGTCGCCGTCCTCGAAGCCTATCGCGACGGCATCGGGCCGATGCTGCTCGAGCCGGCCTGGGCCGGCGTCGAGGACCCGATCGAGCGCATCTTCGCGCTTCTCGCCAAATATCGCTCGCTGATAGTCGAGACGGACTGCAGCTACGGGTGCCCGATCGGCAGCCTCGCGCTCGAGATCCACGAGCCCGACCCGGTGGTGCGCGAGCGCATGGCCCAGAATTTCGACAATTGGACGGCCGCGATCCGCGATTGCCTCGAGGCTGCGAGCGATCGGCTGCCCGCCCGCCTCGACCTCCAGGCCACGGCCGAGTTCGTGCTCACGGTGATGGAAGGCGCGGTGATGCAGGCCCGCACCTACCGCGACGTCGGCTATTTCGATCGCGCTGTCGCCCAGCTCCGCCTCCATTTCGACAGCCTCCTCAAGGAGCCTTTGCCATGCTGATGTCGACCTTTGCCGCGCTTGTCCTCGCAGCCCAGCAGCCCGCCGCGGGGCCGGCCCTTCGGCAAGGCTTGGAGCCGCTTTCCTTCCTGGTCGGCCATTGCTGGGAGGGCACGTTCGCCGGCGGCGAGAAGGACCGCCATTGCTTCGAGAGCGCCTATGGCGGCCAGCATCTGCGCGACCGGCATGAAGTCATCGGCGGCGCGCGCGCCTATTCCGGCGAGACGATCTACAGCTGGGACGGCCGCGCCAACGTCGTCTCCTACACCTACTGGAACTCGTCGGGCGGCGTCAGTCGCGGGACGATGCGCCCCGAGCAAGACCGCCTCAGCTTCGGCGACGAGACCTATACCGATCCGCAGGGCCGGCGGATCACGATCTCGACCCATTGGCAGCGCATCGGCGACGATGCCTATGAGGCCGTGATGGCATCGACCCAGGCGCCGTCGATGAACCGCACCGTCCGCTACGTCCGCGTCGCCGCGCCCGTCGCCGTCTCGACGAGCCTTGGGCCGGACGGCAGCCACAGCCTCGTCCACGAAACGGTCGTCGATGCCCCGGCCGCCGAGGTCTGGCAGGCGATCTCGACGATCGGGGGCTGGCGGACCTGGGCCGTTCCGGTCGCCTGGGCGCCGGAACCGGACATCATCGAGACCAGCTACACGCCGACTGCGCAGCCCGGCGATCCGTCGACCATCCGCCAACGCGTCATCGCCTCGATTCCGGGTCGGCTGCTCGTCTTCCGGACCGTGCGCGCGCCCGAGCGCTTCCCCCATTTCGACACCTACGCCCAGGTCACCAGCCTGTTCGAGATCGAGCCGCTCGGCGACAACCGCACCCGCGTGCGCCTCACCGGCGCCGGCTATGCCGACACGGAAGCCGGTCGCCAACTGCTCGGCTTCTTCCGCGAGGGAAACCGCGTTTCGCTCGAACGCCTCCGCCAGCGCTTCGCGACCGGCCCGCTCGACTGGGATGCGCTGCTCAGGAGCGAGTAGGCCGCTCTGCAACCCGGGCTTCGACAGGCTCAGCCCTAGCGGTGAAACGAAGCGAACTTCTCACCCCGCTAGCCTGAGCCTGTCGAAGGGCGGGTTGCAGCACTCGGCTCGCGGCCCTCAGCCCTCCCACACCTCCGCCACGCGCTTCGGCTCCACCGGGGGCGAGGACGCCGGCGCCAGCGCGCGCTGCCACAGCCCCACCGAGTGCCAGCCGCCGCATTTCCAGCCGACGTCGCGGTACAGGCCGGCCTCGGCGAAGCCGAGCGAGCGGTGGAGGCGGACGCTGGCCTCGTTGGGCAGGCTGATCGCGCCGATCGCCTGGACGAAGCCCTGGCGCTCCAGCAGCTCGAGCAGCCGCTCATAGAGCTGGCGGCCGAGGCCGAGGCCGCACCGCTCGCGATCGAGATAGACCGATGTCTCGACCGCGTAGCGGTAGGCGGCGCGGGGGCGGAAGGCCGAGGCCGAGGCATAGCCGGCGATGCCGCCTTCGTCCTCGGCGACGAGCCAGGGATAGAGGCCGCGGCCGCTTTCGATGCGCCGCCGCATCTCGGCTTCGCCGGGAGCTTCCTCCTCGAACGAAACGAAGCTGTCGGTCACATAGGGCGCGTAGATGGAAGCGATGGCGGCCGCGTCGGCCGGCGCGGCGAGCCGCAGGATCACATGCCCAGAAGCGCCAGCAGGCGCTCGATCCGCGAACCGCCCGCAGCCGGCGCCCGCGCGACGAGCGGGACCGCGAAGCCGCATTCGAGGCAGCGCGCCTGCAAGGCCGGGCCGCGGACCATGCCCTGCGCATCCCGCAACGCGCGGGCGACGAGCACATCCGGGCGCCCGCCGAGTCGACCGAAGGGATCGGTCGCAGCGCGGGGCGCGGCGGCATCGCCGGCCATGCCCTGGAAGAATTGCTCCCAGAAGCCGGGCTCGCGCTCGAGCCAGACGACGCCGGCATCGGCGACGGTGATCCGGGCGCGGCGCGCCGCCTCGGCGATCGCGTCGTCCAGCGAACCGAAGCGGTCGACGAGGCCGATCTGGCGCGCCGTGCCGCCGTCCCAGACGCGGCCCTGCGCGATCTCATGCACGCGCGCCGCCGGCAGGCGCCGCGCCTGCGCGACGAGGCCGAGGAAGCGGCGATAGGTGGTCTCGACGCCCATCTGGAGAAGTCGGTCGACCTCGGGCGACGGGCCCCGGAGGAGATCGGGCTCGCCCGACAGCGGAGTCGTGCGCACGCCGTCGGCGCCGACGCCGAGCTGTTCGAGCGCCCCTTCGAAGCTCGGCAGAATGCCGAACACCCCGATCGAGCCGGTGATCGTCGACGGCTCGGCGAAGATCGCGTCGCCGGCGGTGGCGATCCAATAGCCGCCGCTCGCCGCCACGGATCCGAAGGAGATCACGACCGGGATGCGCCGCTCGCGTACCGACAGGATCGCGCGGCGCATGCGCTCCGCCGCGGTGACCGACCCGCCGGGCGAATCGACCCGGACGACGAGAGCGGCGAGATCGTGGTTTCTGAGCCCGTCTTCGATCGCGGCGACGACCGTCTCGGCGCCGGCCGTATCGCCGACGCCTTCGCCGTCCTGCATTTCGCCGGAAACGGTGACGACGCCGATCCGGCCCCCCGTCGGCGGGCGGTTCTCGGCGAGCCAGGCGTCGAGCTGCACGGTTCGGAAGCTGCCGGGTACGCCCTCCTCGTCGGTGCCGACGATCTCGGCCAGGCGCCTCCCGAAGGTAGTGCGGTCGCCGACGCGGTCGACCAGCCCGGCCTGGGCGGCCGCGCGCGCCATGTCGCCATTGGCGGCGGCGATGCGTTCGACGGCGGCGGCGGCATAAGGCGCGATCTGCGCCCGCGGCCGCGCCGCCGAAACATCGCGCAGCCAATCCCGCCATAGCGCATCGGCAAGGGCCTGGGCATTCTCGCGTGCCTCGGGCGACATGTCCGAGCGCGTATAAGGCTCGACCGCGGACTTGAACGAGCCGACCCGATAGACGTTGGCGGTGATCCCGAGCCGCTCGAGCAGGCCGGCATAATAGAGGTTGCTGCCGCCGCGGCCGGTAATGAGGACCCCGCCGAGGGGGTTGAGCCACACCTCGTCGGCATGGGCGGCAAGCTGGTAGGCGTCGTCGCTGTAGGCGGTCGCATAGGTGAGGACGCGCTTGCCCGCCCGCCTGACGCGCTCCATCGCGTCGCCGACGTCGCCGATCGCGGTCTGGCCGCCGCCGATGAGCAGATCGAGATCGAGCGCAACGGCATGGATGCGGTCGCTGGTCGCCGCCTTGTCGAGGGCGTGAATGAGATCGCGGGCGCGGTGCTGGCGCAGCACGCCGCCGGCGAGGAGGTCGGCCGGCCCCTGCTCGCTCGCCTGCTCGACGATCGACCCGCCGAGGTCGAGGAAGAGCGCACCCTCGAAGGCGCTGTCGTCATAAGGGCTCGCCGAAAGCCCGACGAAGAGCAGCCCGAAGAAGAGCAGCATGAAGAGGAGGACGAGCCCGTCCTTGATCCCGACCAGGACCTTCCAGACCTTGCGCATCGTCTCGTACCTTTGCTCTTGCTCACGCCCGGGCTAAACGACGCCCGCCCGGCTGTAAATGCTCGCGCAAAAATCGCAGGCCCGGCGCTTGACGGCGCATGAACAGCACCTAGATGAGCATGGCTGGCACTCGCAAGAGGCGAGTGCTAACAAGGTTCAACCGGCGGCCGCCCGCATACCCGATCCGGGACAGGCGCTCCGCAGCAAGCAAAGAGGTGACGCGCATGACTTTCCGACCGCTCCATGACCGGGTGCTGGTGCGCCGCGTCGAGGCCGAAGAGAAGACGGCCGGCGGCATCATCATCCCCGACACCGCCAAGGAAAAGCCCCAGGAGGGCGAGGTCGTTTCCGTCGGCTCCGGCACCCGCGCCGAGGACGGCACGGTGACCCCGCTCGACGTCAAGGCCGGCGACAAGATCCTGTTCGGCAAATGGTCCGGCACCGAGGTCAAGCTCGACGGTGAGGACCTGCTGATCATGAAGGAAAGCGACATCCTCGGGATCGTCGGCTGACGCCGTGCTCCGGCGAAGGCCGGAGCCCCGCGCGCAACGCTCCTGCCTGCGCAGGAGCACACAGATTTAGAAGGAATACGGAAACATGGCAGCCAAAGACGTACGCTTTTCCCGCGACGCCCGTGAGCGCATCATGCGCGGCGTCGACATCCTCGCCGACGCGGTGAAGGTGACCCTCGGCCCCAAGGGCCGCAACGTCGTCCTCGACAAGAGCTTCGGCAGCCCCCGCATCACCAAGGACGGCGTCACAGTCGCCAAGGAGATCGAGCTCAAGGACAAGTTCGAGAATATGGGCGCGCAGATGCTGCGCGAGGTCGCGTCCAAGACCAACGACCTCGCCGGCGACGGCACCACCACCGCCACCGTTCTGGCCCAGTCGATCGTGCGCGAAGGCATGAAGTCGGTCGCGGCCGGCATGAACCCGATGGACCTGAAGCGCGGCATCGAGCTCGCCGTGCGCAAGGTCGTCGACGACCTCGCCGCCCGCTCCAAGCCGGTCGCCAATTCCAACGAGATCGCCCAGGTCGGCATCATCTCGGCCAATGGCGACACCGTCGTCGGCGAGAAGATCGCCGAGGCGATGGAGAAGGTCGGCAAGGAAGGCGTGATCACCGTCGAGGAGGCCAAGGGCCTCGAATTCGAGCTGGACGTCGTCGAAGGCATGCAGTTCGACCGCGGCTACCTCTCGCCCTACTTCATCACCAACCCCGAGAAGATGCAGGTCGAGCTTTCCGACCCCTACATCCTCATCCACGAGAAGAAGCTCTCCAACCTCCAGGCGATGCTTCCGATCCTGGAAGCGGTGGTCCAGTCGGGCCGTCCGCTCCTCATCATCGCCGAGGACATCGAGGGCGAGGCACTGGCCACGCTCGTCGTCAACAAGCTGCGCGGCGGCCTCAAGGTCGCGGCCGTCAAGGCGCCCGGCTTCGGCGATCGCCGCAAGGCCATGCTCGAGGACATCGCGATCCTGACCAACGGCGAGATGATCAGCGAGGATCTCGGCATCAAGCTCGAGAACGTCACCGTCGCGATGCTCGGCCAGGCCAAGCGCGTCACGATCGACAAGGACAACACCACGATCGTCGACGGCGCCGGCGACGGCGACCGGATCAAGGCCCGCGTGGAAGCGATCCGCTCGCAGATCGAGAACACGTCCAGCGACTATGACAAGGAGAAGCTCCAGGAGCGTCTCGCCAAGCTCGCCGGCGGCGTCGCGGTGATCAAGGTCGGCGGCTCGTCCGAGGTTGAGGTCAAGGAGCGAAAGGACCGCGTCGACGACGCGCTGCACGCGACCCGCGCGGCTGTCGAAGAGGGCATCGTCCCCGGCGGCGGCACCGCTCTCCTCTACGCCACCAAGGCGCTCGAGGGCATGAAGGGTGCCAATGACGATCAGACCCGCGGCATCGACATCATCCGCCGCGCGCTGCAGTCGCCGATCCGCCAGATCGCCGAAAATGCGGGCCATGACGGCGCCGTCGTCGCCGGCAAGCTGATCGACGGGGAGGACCAGACCCTGGGCTTCAACGCTCAGACGGAAGTGTATGAGAATCTCGTCACCGCCGGCGTCATCGATCCGACCAAGGTCGTCCGCACCGCGCTCCAGGATGCCGCCTCGGTCGCGGGCCTTCTCATCACCACCGAAGCGGCGGTGAGCGAAGCGCCCGAGGACAAGTCCTCGGCCGGCGGCGGCATGCCCGGCGGCGGCATGGGCGGCATGGGCGGGATGGACTTCTAAAGTCCCATCGCTCAGTTGAAATGAGGGAGGGCCGGGGCAGCGATGCTCCGGCCCTTTCTCGTAGGCGGGAGGCTTGACTTTCGGCGACTTCCGAAGCATGTGCCCCACCGACGTGCGAGCGCCCTTGCCGGCGCTCCTTTCGTTTTTGCGACATTGAAATGTGAGAAGAGGCTGCCATGGCCAAGCCGGCAACTATCAAGATCAAGCTCGTCAGCACGGCCGACACCGGCTTTTTCTATGTGACGAAGAAGAACCCGCGCAACATCACCGAGAAGATGACCTTCCGGAAGTACGACCCGGTCGTGCGCAAGCATGTCGAGTTCAAGGAAGCCAAGATCAAGTAAGGCGCTCGGCGCTTTCGATCGGCTCGCCTTCGGGCGCGGGCAGCAGCGCCCGCACCGCCTCCACGAACTTCATCACCGAAATCGGCTTCGACACGTAGCCTTCGGCGCCAGCGTCGCGGATGCGCTCCTC
>DASVVQ010000010.1:0-5972 GCA_036386475.1 Allosphingosinicella sp.
AGGTCCGGTCCCCAATAGACCGCCGTCGGAACGCTGGCGCGCAGGCAAAGATCGATGGCGAAGCGCAGCGGCGCCGGCCAGTCCTCCTGCGCGCCGAGCGGCGTCGCACCCCAGTCGAACCGCGCGACCCGGTCGGCCATGCTCTCCGGCGGCTCTGCCGTGACGATCGGCGAGTGCAAGGCCATGCGATCCGGAAACTCCCCTCGGCTACGGGACTGTAGCGGGAGCAGCCTTCACAAAAAAGCCTTGAAAAACAGTAGCGATAAATTGCCGGGGCGCGGGATCAGGCGAGCGCGGCCTGTTTCTCCTCGGCGATGCGATCGAGCTCCGCGCGACTCTTCTTTTCAGCGGCGGACTTCAATTGTCCGCAGGCGGCCATGATGTCGCGGCCGCGCGGCCGGCGGATCGGCGCCGAGATGCCGGCCTCGAAGATGAGGTCGGAAAAACGCCGCACGCGCTCCTCCTCCGAGCATTCGTAGGGCGCGCCGGGCCAGGGATTGAACGGAATGAGGTTCACCTTGGCCGGCAGCCGGTACTTCCGGATCAGGCGGACGAGCTCGCGCGCGTCCTCGTCGCTGTCGTTCTTGTCCTTCAGCATCACATATTCGAAGGTGATCCGCCGGGCATTGTTGGCGCCGGGATAGTCGGCGCAGGCCTGGAGCAGCTCCTCGATCCCGTATTTGCGGTTGAGCGGCACGATCTCGTCGCGCACTTCCTTGGTGACGGCATGGAGCGAGACGGCGAGGTTGACGCCGATCTCCGCGCCGGCCCGCGCCATCATCGGCACCACGCCCGAGGTCGAGAGCGTGATCCGGCGCCGCGACAAACCGAGGCCGTCGCCGTCCATCACGATCTTGAGCGCATCGCGGACATTGTCGAAATTGTAGAGGGGCTCGCCCATGCCCATCATCACGATGTTGGAGAGCATGCGGCCTTCAGGCAGCGAAGGCCATTCGCCGAGCGCGTCGCGCGCGAGCATGACCTGGCCGACGATCTCGCCGGGCTCGAGGTTGCGCACCAGGCGCATCGTGCCGGTGTGGCAGAAGCGGCAGTTCAAGGTGCAGCCGACCTGGCTCGAGACGCAGAGGGTGCCGCGGTCGGCGTCGGGGATGAAGACCATCTCGTAATCGTGGCCGTCGCGGGTCTGCAAAAGCCATTTGCGGGTGCCGTCGGTCGAGACCTGCTCGAGCATCACGCCGGGCCGGCCCACCACGAAGCGCTCGGCCAGCCATGCGCGCTGCGGCTTGGCGATGTCGCTCATCGCGTCGAACGCGGTCGCTCCGCGATTGTAGATCTGGTGCCAGAGCTGCTTGGCGCGAAGCTTGGCCTGGCGCTCGTCGAGTCCCGCCTCGACCAGAGCGGCGCGGATCCCGGCCTTGGACAGCCCGACGAGGTCGATGCGCGCGTCCCCGCCCGGCACTTGCGGGCGCGGCACGGGTACCGGGTCGATATGACCGGGGATGGGCATCAACGCTGTCATGAGAGGGCCCATGTAGGGGAAAGCGGCCGCTTTTCCTAGGCCGTCCCCGAGGCGCCGAGGTCGCCCTCGCCGAGGCCGACCACCGTCTCGATCCCGTCTTCGATGCAAACCACCGATCCTTGCGGCAAGGGGCCTGCAACCGGCGCGCCGCATCCCGGGCGATCCAAGGCGCCGGTGAGCAAGCCCCGCAGCACGCGGGACGAAATGCCGTGCATGACGACCAGTCGATCGCGTTCCTCGCCCGCGGCGCCCTCGACGAACGATCGCAGCCGACGCGCGACGGCGTCGTACCATTCGCCGCCCGGCGCACAGCGGGTGAAGAGGCCGGCCCGGCGGTCGACGAAGCCGCCGGTCTCGGCGTCGATCTCGGCGTAGAAGCGGCCGCCCCATTCGCCCATGTCCATCTCGTTGAGGCGCGCGTCGGTCCGCGCCTCGTGCCAGTCGAGGCCGAGATGCTCGGCGGCGATGGCCAGCGTCTGGAGGGCGCGGCCGGTCGGCGAGGCCCAGAGCGCGAGGTCCGCGTCCGGGCCGAGACGGGCCGCGAGCGCGGCGCCGATCGCGTCGGCCTGGGCGAAGCCGGCCCGGGTCAGCGGCGTGTGCCCGGCCTCTCCCTGCATGCGGGCGACGGCGTTGAACACGGTCTCGCCGTGGCGGGCGATGAACCACCTCACCGGCGGCGGCAGGCGATGGCGGCGGCGTCGATCGCGGTGGCGGCGCCGCGCAGCCGGTAATGGTCGCGCATGGCGGCGCCGCGCGCGCTCCTCGTCTCGATCGTGAGGTCGATGCCGGTGCGGATCGCGGCGACGATCTCGGCGTCGGCGCGCGCATCGGGTGCCCAGGCGTCGCGCGCGCCGGAGACGAGCTGGAAGGTGCGCCCATCGACCCGGAGCAGCACCGCCGAGCCCTGCCTCTTGTCGCGGCCCAGGCGCACGTGGACCTGCCCCGCGAGCCCGCGCCCCGGCCACCATGCGACCGAGGCGAACGGCCTCTGGCCGGCGTCGGCCGACGCCGCATGCGGCTCCGAGATGGCGAAGCAGCGTTCATTGTCCCGGAAGGCGCCCCAGAAATACCAGGTGCCGAGCGGCCGCCGCTGGGCGAGCGCCGGCGACGCGAGGGAAAGGCAGAGGAGGGCGACGATGAGACGCGGCACGGCCCGCCTGATCCCCCGGCTCCGGCGCCGTTGCAACGAAAATCGCCGCCCGCGCCGCCTGGCGGCGCCGGCTCCCGCCGCGACGGCCTTTTTTTGTGGGTAAGGCTGCGCGCCACTAGCCCCGGGCGGATCGCGGCTCTAGGGTTTTCTCAAAGCACCATATTGGGGGACCCAATGAAGGCGACGATCGAACGGGCCACGCTGCTGAGGAGCCTCGGCCACGTCCATTCGGTGGTGGAGCGCAGGAACACGATCCCAATCCTGTCGAACGTCCTCCTCGAAGCGCATGAGGACGGGACGCTGCGGCTGATGGCGACCGACCTCGATCTCCAGATCAACGACACGGTCGAGGCCCAGGTCCAGCAGCCCGGCGCCACCACCGTCTCGGCCCACACCCTGTTCGAGATCGCGCGCAAGCTGCCCGAGGGAAGCCAGGTCGAATTGAGCGCCGCCGAGGGCAAGATGCAGGTCAATGCCGGGCGCGCCCGCTTCAATCTCTCGACCCTGCCGCGCGACGACTTCCCGGTCATCGCCGAGGGCGAGCTGCCGACCCAGTTCGAGCTGCCCGCCGCGACCCTGCGCCAGATCATCGACAAGACCCGCTTCGCCATCTCGACCGAAGAGACCCGCTATTATCTGAACGGGATATTCCTCCACGTCTCGGACGAGGCTCAGCCGGTTCTCAAGGCGGCGGCGACCGACGGCCACCGCCTCGCACGGGTCACCGTTCCCCGGCCGGCCGGAGCCGAGGGAATGCCCGACGTCATCATCCCGCGCAAATGCGTCGCCGAGCTTCGCAAGCTGCTCGACGAGCTCGAGGGCACCGTCCAGATCTCGCTGTCCGAGACCAAGGTGCGCTTCGGCCTCGGGAGCGCAATCCTCACCTCCAAGCTGATCGACGGCACCTTCCCCGATTACAGCCGGGTCATCCCGACCGCCAACGACAAGCTTCTCCGGATCGACCCGCGAAGCTTCGAGGAGGGAGTCGACCGGGTCGCCACCATCGCAAGCGAGAAGACCCGCGCCGTCAAGCTGGCGCTCGACCGGGATCGGGTGACCCTCTCGGTCACAAGCCCCGAAAACGGCACTGCCGCCGAGGAAGTGCCCGGCGACTATAATGCGGACGGGCTCGAGATCGGCTTCAACGCCCGTTACCTTCTCGACATATTGGGCCAGATCGAAGGCGACACGGTCGAGGTCCACCTCGCCGACGCCGCCGCTCCCACGCTTCTGCGTGAGAATGACAAGGCGGCGGCGCTCTACGTTCTGATGCCGATGCGGGTGTGACGATGGAGAAGGAAGCGCCCGGCACCGGGGCCTATGCGGCCGCCCTTGTCGTCACGATCATCTGCCTCGCTTTGGCCAATTTCGTCATCGCCTATCTCGGCGGAGCGGCGGACATCGTTGCCTGGAAGCCGGGCGCCGTCGCGATCGGCTTCGTCCAGGGCCTGGCCGGAGCCCTGATCGCGGGAGTCGCCTCGACCCAGCTCTTCAAATCGTTCCGGCCCGCCGATTTCTGGCTGAAATGGATCGTCATCGTGGCCGCCGTCCTGTTCGTCGTCGCGATCGTCTGGGCAATCGCCATCGGCAAGTCCGAAGGGGCGTTGACCTGGATGACCTTCGCCGGAGTCGCGTCGCTGATCGGAACCGAGATGGGCCGGCGGATGACCAGGGGCCTGGCTCGCCGGTCCGAGGGCGCGGGCTCCCTTCGCGATTGATCTCGACGGCGCAGGATGCCACACTGACACCTGTGTCAGCAGCGGAGTCGCGCATGGCTACCCAAAGCTTCAATCCAGCGGCGCCGATGAAGCGCGAATGGGGAACGGCCTTCCGGGCGCTCCGCCGCTTGCTCGCCGACGGCGACGACACGGTCCAGGTGTTCCGGATCATGCGGGCCCTGAACGGCGACACTTCGCACCGCAACTACCGGCGGCTGATCGCAAGCGCCGAAGGCGGCCGGCTCGCCTACCAGCGGATCGAGCTCGCGCCTCGCTTGTGCGACCGCGCCTGGATCGATTCCTTCCCGGAAGGAAGCGTCGGAGCCGCCTATCGCGCCTTCCTCGACCGGACCGGCTATTCGGCCGACGGCCTTGCCGAGCTCAGCGTGGCCGAGACCGAGATCCCGGCCAATGTCGAGCATCCTTACGCCTGGTTCGGCCGGCGCGAGCGCGACGTCCACGACATCTGGCACGTCTTGACCGGCTACGAGGCGGACGAGCCGCTCGGCGAGGCCTGCCTGGTCGCCTTCTCCTACGCCCAGACCGGCGGCCTCGGCTGGGCCTTCATCGGAGCGGGCGCCGCCCTGAAAAGCCTTCGAATCACCGGCGACACCTTTTTCCTTCGGGCGGTCTGGGAGGGCTGGCGCCGCGGCAGGCGTTCCGGCTGGCTCCACGGCGAGGATTATCAGGCGCTGATGAGCGAGCCTCTGGAGGAGGCCCGGGCGCGCCTGCGCATCGCCGAGCCGCTGCGCTACCGCGAAGCGCAAAGGCGGCTGCGCGAGGCGGGACTGAAGGGGATCTGACACCGTCATTCCGGCGAAAGCCGGAATCCATGAACACCGTCCGTGCAATCTTGTCTGGATCCGTGTTCATGGATCCCGGATCAAGTCCGGGATGACGGCTGCACCCCGGCCGCCCTTCCGCTAGGGGGACTGAATGGCCCTCGCCCGTCTCGTCCTGACCGACTTTCGCAACCATCGCGACGCTCTGCTCGCGCCGGGGCCGGGCCTGGTCGTCCTCACCGGCGAGAACGGCGCGGGTAAGACCAACGTCCTTGAAGCGGTGTCGCTGCTCTCGCCGGGGCGCGGGCTGCGCGGAGCGACTCTTGCCGAGATGGCGAGGCTCGGCGGCGCGGGCGGCTTCGCCGTGTCGGCGCGCCTGGTCGAAGTCGAGATCGGCACCGGCGCCGTCCCCGCCGCACCGGAGCGGCGGCAGGTAAGGATCAACGGCGCTCCGGCTTCCGCCACCTCGCTGTCCGAATGGCTGTCGGTGCTCTGGCTGACTCCGGCCATGGACCGGCTTTTCCAGGAAGGCGCGGGCGGACGCCGCCGCTTCCTTGACCGGCTCGTTCTCGCACTTGAGCCGGGCCACGCCGTCCACGCCGCCCGCTACGAAGCGGCGATGCGGGCCCGAAACAAGCTTCTCGCCGAGGAAGGGCCTCGCGACGAAGCCTGGCTCTCCGCCCTCGAGGCTCGGATGGCGGAGCATGGCGCCGCCCTCGCTTCGGCGCGGGTCGAGGCGGTGGCGCTGCTCTCCGGACGGCTGGCGAGCGCTCCCGAAAGCCCGTTCGCCCGGGCCCGCCTCGCCCTCGAAGGCGGCAGCGAGAATCTCGCTCTGGACCTCG
>DASVVQ010000011.1:0-106999 GCA_036386475.1 Allosphingosinicella sp.
ACGCCCGCGCACGACGCCAACGACTACGCCGTGGGCCAGCGCCACAAGCTGCCGATGATCGGCGTGCTGGACCTCGACGCGAAGGTCAATGACAACGCGCCGGCGGCCTACCGCGGGCTGGACCGCTTCGTCGCGCGCAAGAAGGTGGTGGCCGACCTGGAGGCGCAAGGGCTGCTGGAGGAAACGAAGAAGCACAAGCTGATGGTGCCGCGCTGCGCTCGCACCGGCCAGGTGGTGGAGCCCATGCTCACCGACCAGTGGTTCGTGGCGATGACCAAGGTGAGTCCGCAGGACCCCAGCGGCAAGTCGATCGCGCAAAAGGCAATCGACGCCGTGCAAAGCGGCAATGTCCGCTTTGTGCCCGAGAACTGGGTCAACACCTACAACCAGTGGATGAACAACATCCAGGACTGGTGCATCTCGCGCCAGCTCTGGTGGGGCCACCAGATCCCGGCCTGGTACGACGAGGCCGGCCATGTTTACGTCGCGGAGACCGAGGAGGAGGCGCAGGCGAAAGCCGGCGACGGCGTCCCGCTCTGCCGCGATCCGGACGTGCTCGACACGTGGTTCTCGTCCGCGCTGTGGCCATTCGCGACTTTGGGTTGGCCCGAAGAGACGGCGACGCTGAAGCGCCATTATCCCAACGACGTCCTCATCTCGGGCTTCGACATCATCTTCTTCTGGGACGCCCGGATGGCGATGCAGGGCTTCCACTTCATGGGCGAGAAGCCGTGGAAGACGCTCTACCTCCACGGCCTGGTGCGCGACGCCAAGGGCCAGAAGATGTCGAAATCGAAGGGCAACACGGTCGATCCGCTCGGCCTGATCGACCGGTTCGGCGCCGACGCTTTGCGTTTCACTCTGGCGGCGATGGAGAGCCAGGGGCGCGACATCAAACTGGATGAGAAGCGCGTCGAGGGCTATCGCAACTTCGCGACCAAGCTGTGGAATGCGGCGCGCTTCTGCCAGGCGAACGGGATCTTGGCGTCGGCCGCGCTGGAGCCGCCGGAGGCGGCGCTGCCGGTCAATCGCTGGATCGTCGGCGAGACGGTGAAGACCGTCCAGGCGCTCGACCTCGCTCTGGCAGAGCTGCGCTTCGACGAAAGCGCGAACACCATCTACCACTTCGTCTGGGCGACCTTCTGCGACTGGTATCTGGAGTTGATCAAGCCCGTCTCGAGCGGAGACGAGAGAGGCGCAGTCGACGAGGAGACGAAGGCCGTCGCCGGCTGGGTCCTCGACCAGATCCTGGTCATGCTCCACCCGTTCATGCCCTTCATCACCGAGGAGCTTTGGCATGCGATGGGCGAGCGGCCCTATCCCCTGATCCACGCGCGCTGGCCGATACCGGACGCGCGCGCGCTCGATGCCGAGGCAGGGCCGGAGATCGACTGGCTGATCCGGCTGGTCTCCGCCATTCGCGCGGCGCGGGCCGAGCTCAACGTGCCGCCGGGGTCCAAGCTCTCCCTCCACGTCCGCGACGCAGGCGAGGGCACGCAAGGCCGGCTCGGGCGCAACGAGGCGGCGCTGAAACGCCTCGCGCGGATCGAGGCGATCGGCGGCACAGAGCCGGCGGGAGGGGCGGCCCAAATCGTGGTCGACGAGGCGACCTACGTGCTGCCCCTCGAAGGCGTGATCGACGTCGGAGCGGAAAGGGCGCGGCTCGAAAAGGCGGCGCAGGCTTCGGAAAGGGAGCGGGACGCCCTCGCGGCTCGGCTGGGCAATGCCAGCTTCGTCGAGCGCGCCAAGCCCGAGGCGGTCGAGAAGGCGCGCGAGGACCACGCCGCGAAGGCGTCGGACGCGGAACGCTACAGGGCGGCGCTGGCCCGGCTGGGCTAGCTCCCTCTCCGCTTCAGGGGAGAGTCGGGGAGAGGGGGAGTCGGCGCGTTCGACGTACGACTCCCCTCTCCCTCGCCGCTGCGCGGCTCTCCCTCTCCCCTGAAGGGGGCGAGGGTTTCGTGCTACACCACTGCGCCTTCGCGGGCCGGCTGGGCGGCGACGCGGTCCTGTTCGGTCTTGGTCGCGCCGCGCGGGACCACGACCTCGATCGCGCGCTCGGCGGCGCGGGCGGTGACCGGTGTGCGCGCGAGGACCTCGCCGTCGATCGAGATGCGCTGGCGTGGGCGGGTTGTGATCTCGAGGCGGCGGCCGTGATATTCGCGGGTGGTGCGCTCGCGATAGGGGAGCTTCCAATATTTGGCGATCCAGTCCCAGATCAGGGTGAAGCTCGAGCGGCCCTCGACCGCCTGGACGACGATCTCACCGCTGTCGAGGTCGGCGCTCTCGATCAGCTCGACGCCGCCATGGTGGCGGCCGTTGGCGATGCGAACCTCGGTCGCCCAGATCGTCTCGTTTATGCCCTCGCCGCGCACATTGAGGCGGAAGGGGTGGAAGCGGACCAGGCACCAGCTCGCCCATAAGAGATAGCCGACGCGGCCCAACCAGCGCTTGAGGTTGTGTGGCACGCCCTCGCCGATCATCGGCGACAGGCCCATGGCAGCGCAATTGGCGAAATAATCATCGTCGATCATGCCGAGGTCGACGCGGCGGCGCTCGCCGGTCGCGATCGTCTCGATCGCGCCGTCGAGGTCGAGCGGAATGCCGAGCGTGCGCGCGAAGCTGTTGGCGGTGCCGAGCGGGATGAGGGCGAAGACGCATTCATTGTCGACCATTTCGTCGACCGCCGACGAGAGCGACCCGTCGCCGCCGCCGACGATCACCATCGGCGCGCCGCTGCGCACCGCCTCCTTGACCGTGGGAATGAGGTTCTTCGGATTGGCGACCGCATGCGCCTCGGTCAGCCGGATGCCGGCCTCGCCGATCCTTTCCTTGGCGCGCCGGAAGAGGTCGCGGCCCTTGCGCGAGGCGGCGTTGACGATCAGCACCGCCTCTTTGGGGACTGGCTTGACTGGGCTCACACCCTCGTAACCCGCCCCGGGCGCAGAAGGTTGCGGGCCGCTCAGAGCGTGGTGTCGGCGAGGTTCGAGCGGTAACGGGTGTTGGTCTGCCGGTCGGTGAGCTCGATATAGACGTAGCTCGGCGGGACCTGGCCTTCGGGCAAAGCGAACCAGATGTTGCCGAGCTGCTGCGGGCTGGAGAGCGCGCAAAAGCCCTGCAGGCGCTGGTTGGTGCGGCCGGCGAAGACATCGACCCAGGTGCGCGCGCTGCTGGCGTTGGCTCCGCAGGGCGGCAGGCTCGGCGCGGCGGCGAACATCGCCGCCGGGTAGGAGCTCTTGTTGGCGACGTCGTAGCGGTAGCGGGTGAAATTGCCCGCGGCGTTCGAAAAATATTCGAGGCCGGTCAGATACAGGATCGGATTGGGCAGCGGCGGAGCCTGGGCGGGCGCCTGTCCTGCGATCGTCGCCAGCGCGAGAGCGATGGCGAGCTTCATTTGCGTTGCAATTCCCCTCATGTCCGGTCTCCCCCCAAAAGACGGCGCGAGTTTGCCACCGAAGGGCGCCGGGCACAAGCAAGCGCGGCGCCACTTTGCACGCGGGGCGGGGCGCGCTAAGCCCCGCGGCGATGCCGTCCTTCCCCTCGACACGCCTGCGCCGGACGCGGGCCGCCGCCTGGAGCCGGGCGCTGGTCGCCGAAACCGTGCTGACGCCTGCCGACCTCGTCTGGCCGCTCTTCGTCACGGGGGGCGAGGGCGTAGCGGAGCCGGTGGCGAGCCTGCCCGGCATATCGCGCTTCTCGGTCGACCGGCTCGGCGCGCTCGCCCGCGAGGCGCGGGGCCTCGGCATCCCGTGCATCGCTTTCTTCCCGAACACGCCGGGCGCGCTGAGGAGCGAGGACGCGCGCGAGGCGCTCAACCCGGACAACCTCCTCTGCAGGGCGGTGAAGGCCATGAAGGACGCTGCGCCCGAAGTGGGCGTCATGACCGACGTCGCGCTCGACCCCTATACGGCGGACGGCCATGACGGGCTGACCGACGCGCACGGCTATGTCGCCAACGACGAGACGGTGCGGATGCTGACGGACCAGGCCCTGGTCCAGGCGGAGGCGGGCGCGGACATCGTCGCGCCCTCGGACATGATGGACGGCCGGGTGGGCGCGATCCGCAAGGCCCTGGAGGGCGCTGGCCACCACAACGTCCAGATTCTCTCCTATGCCGCCAAATATGCGAGCGCCTTCTACGGGCCGTTTCGCGACGCGGTCGGCAGCGGCGGCCTCCTGAAGGGTGACAAGAAGACCTATCAGATGGACCCAGCCAATGCGATCGAGGCGCTGCGCGAAGTCGCGTTGGACATCGAGGAAGGGGCCGATGCGGTGATGGTCAAGCCGGGCCTCGCCTATCTCGACGTCGTACGGCGAGTGAAGGAGCGCTTCGACGTTCCCGTCTTCGCCTATCAGGTGTCCGGCGAATATGCGATGATCGAGGCCGCGGCGGCGGCCGGCGCGGGCGATCGCGACGCGCTGGTTCTCGAGACCTTGATGGCGTTCAAGCGAGCTGGCTGCTGCGGCGTGCTCAGCTATCATGCGCCGCTGGCGGCGCGGCTGCTCGGGCGTTAGAGCGGATTTTTGGGGGAGAATGAGATTGGCTGAACTGACCGCCGCCGGCGTTTCGCGCGAACGTTATGCGCGTCCGCTCTTCATCCTGACGATCGTCACCGGCTCCTTCCTCCTCTTCCTCACCCAGCCGATGATCGCGCGCATGGCACTGCCGCGCGTCGGCGGCGCGCCGGCGGTCTGGAACAGCGCCATGCTGGTCTACCAGCTCCTGCTGCTGGGCGGCTATTTCTACGCCGACCGGATCGCGCGGGTGCGGCCGCGGATTCAGGTCGGCGTCCACCTCGTCCTGTTCGCCCTGGCCGCGCTCTGGCTGCCGATCGGTCTCAGCGGCGCGCTGCCGCCGGCGGAAGGCCAGCCGGTCTTGTGGGTGCCCTTTTTCCTGATCAGCTCGATCGGCCCGCTCTTCTTCATCGTCTCGGCCCAGGCGCCGCTGATGCAGCGCTGGTACGCGCTCGAAACCTCGCGCGGCGATCCCTATCCGCTCTACGCGGCGTCGAATCTCGGCAGCTTCGCCGGACTCCTCTCCTACCCCTTGATCGTCGAGCCGCTGATGACGCTCGAGCAGCAGAGCTGGCTGTGGACGGCGCTCTACGCCTTCCTCGTTCTGCTCGTCGCCGCCTGCGCCTACACCGTGCCGGCCGATGCGGTCGAGGCGCTCCCCGAAGAGACATCGCCGGCACCGACGTGGCGGGACATGGCCCGCTGGGCGGCGATCGCTGCGGTTCCGTCCGGCCTCATGCTGTCGACGACCACACACCTCACCACCGACATCGTCGCCATGCCTCTCCTGTGGGCGCTGCCGCTCGGCATCTATTTGTTGAGCTTCGTGATCGCCTTCGCGGCGCGGCGCGGCTTTGCGGACTTCGTGACGATGATCGCGCCGCTCATCATCCTCATCGCCGGCGGCCTCGCCTTCAGCGGCGGCAGCAACAATGCGATGTTCGGCGCCGGCCTCGGCCTCATCCTCCTGTTCACCGTCGCCGTCGCGCTCCACACCGAGCTCTTCCGGCGCCGCCCCGCCGTCGGCCACCTCACCCGATTCTACCTCGCAATGTCGTTCGGCGGAATGCTCGGCGGCCTGTTCTGCGCGATCGTGGCGCCGCTCGTCTTCGACTGGGCCTACGAGCATCCGATCCTGATCATCGCCGCCGCCATATTGGTGCCGCAAAGCGCGCTCGTCCCCTGGCCCCCCCGGCTCAAGCTCGTCCTCGCCATCGGCCTGCCGCTCATCGCCTTCGCCCTCTCCTGGATCACCGACCAATATTCCCTGACCCTCGTCGAGCTGATCGGGCTCGCCGCCGGGGCGGTCGCGGCCATCGGCAGCATCATCATCTCGCTGCTGGCGCTCGCCTGCCTCGGACGGCCGCTCCCCTTCGCAGCCGGGCTCGCAGCCCTGATGCTGAGCTATGGCGGCTGGAGCACGATCCAGGTCTCGTCGGAAGGCACGCGTACGCGCAGCTATTTCGGCATTTACGAGGTGCGCGAGCGCAGCGCCGCCGGCGAGCCGTTCGCGCGGACCCTCACCCACGGCACGACGCTTCACGGCGTCCAGAATCTCGACCCGGCTCTGGCCCGCGAGCCAACCACTTATTATGCCCGGCGCTCCGGCGTCGGCCTGGCCTTCGGCAATGCGCAAAACCTGTACGGCGCGGACGCCCGGCTCGGCGTAATCGGCCTCGGCACCGGCACGCTCGCCTGCTACGCGAAGCCCGGACAGAGCTGGACCATCTTCGAGATCGATCCGCAGATCGTCGACGTCGCCTGGAACCAGTTCAGCTTCCTGAGCGGCTGCCTCGGCGGCGTGTCGGTGGCCGGCCACGGCCCGGAGCGCGTTCTCGGCCAGCGCCCCCCCAGGGGCAGGATCGTGCTGGGCGATGCCCGCCTTACGTTGATGCGCGAGCCTGCCGGTCGGCTCGATCTGCTTGCCGTCGACGCCTTTTCGTCGGACGCAGTGCCGATGCACCTCCTGACCCGCGAGGCGCTCGGCGTCTACGGCAACGCCCTCCACCGCGACGGCATCGTCCTCTTCCACATCTCCAACCGCTATCTCGACCTCGAACCGGTGATCGCGCAGCTCGCCGCTTCGGGCGGATGGACCAGCGCGATGCTCCACTACCGTCCGAGCGAAGACGAGGAGGCCGGCAACGTCACCACCTCGGTCTGGATCGCGATGTCGCGCAACCAGGCGGCGATCAACCGCCTCGTCCAGCTTAGCGGCGAGGACAGCATGGAATGGATGGTGCTCGAGCCGCGACCGGGCTTCGACGGATGGACCGACGATTTCGCCTCGATCCTGCCGCTGATCCGCTGGTCGTGGTGAACCGGGCGGGCGCGGCGGCGATCGATACGCCGCGCCTCGTCCTGCGCGGGTGGCGCGAGGAGGACAAGGAGCCGTTTTTCCGCCACACCAATACCGAGAGCGTCATGCGCTGGCTCGGCGGGGTGAAGACGCGCGAGTTCCTCGACGGCGCGATCGACAAGTTCGCGGCCTGGCAGGCCGAGCGCGGCTTCACCTTCTGGGCGGTCGAGCGCAAGGAGGACGCGGCCCTGCTCGGCTTTTGCGGCCTGAAGCGCGCCGACGATGCGGGCAGCCCGGTCGAAGGCGAGATCGAGATCGGCTGGCGCTTGCGCGAAGACTGCTGGGGCCGGGGCTACGCCAAGGAGGCCGCGATCGCCTCGCTGGACTTCGCCTTCGAGCGCGTCGGCGCGGAGCGCGTCGTCGCGCTCACCGTCGAGGGCAACGGGCCGAGCTGGGGCCTGATGGAGCGGCTCGGCATGACGCGGCGGCCGGACCTCGATTACGGCGGCGTCTCCTGGGCGGAAGGCCCGATCGTCATCTATTCGATCGCGAGGGAAGAATGGTCCACGGACAGCTGATCGCGCTGGGCGGCAAGGCGCCGCGGATCGACCCGCTCGCCTTCGTCGCGCCCGGCGCGCGGCTGATCGGCGACGTCGAGATCGGGGCCGAAGCCAGCATCTGGTACAATTGCGTGCTGCGCGGCGACGTCAACCGGATCCGGATCGGCGCGCGCACCAACATCCAGGACGGCAGCGTCGTCCATGTCGACTCGCCGCGCCCCGGCCGGGAGGAGGGACACCCGACGATCATCGGCGAGGAGGTGCTGATCGGCCATCTCGCCATGGTCCACGGCTGCATCCTCCACGACCGGGCGTTCGTCGGCCTCGGCGCGATCGTGATGGACGGCTGCGCGGTCGAGAGCGACGCCATGCTCGCGGCGGGCG
This sequence comes from Allosphingosinicella sp., assembly GCA_036386475.1. Taxonomy (GTDB): domain Bacteria; phylum Pseudomonadota; class Alphaproteobacteria; order Sphingomonadales; family Sphingomonadaceae; genus Allosphingosinicella. The sequence goes on from DASVVQ010000011.1 coordinate 7,756, forward strand.
CGATGCTGACGCCCGGCCGGACCGTCCCCTCGGGCCAGCTCTGGGCGGGCCGTCCGGCCAAATATGTCCGCGACCTCTCGCCCGCCGACATCGAGGGGATGCGCGCCGGCGCCGCCCATTATGTCGAGCTGGCGCGGCGCCACCGCGAGGCGCTCAGCGCCTGACCGAAGCCCGTAGCGCGTCGAGGCGCGCCTGCTGCCCGCGCGCCAGGTTCTCGGCCTCGTCGAGGGCGGCGCGGATCGCTGCGGTATCGCCCTCGTTGGTCGGCACGGCGGCGCGCTCGGCCGCGAGGCGGTCGAGCTCGGCCAGCGCCGCCATGGTCGGCGCGCGGGCTGCCTCCGCGCGCGAGATCGCCTGCTCGGCCAGCACCCAGCTGTCGCTTCCCGGTGCGCCGGCGCGGCGCGTCGCCGCTGCGGCCGGCCGATAGGCGTCGTCGAACGCGCTCTCCCCGCGTCGCGCCAGCGCGACAAGCTCGGCCGCCCGCGCGCGCAGCGCCGGCTCGCCGGCGACGACGGGCGGCGCACGGACCGGCTCCGCAAGCGGGTCCTCCGCCTCGAGCGGACGCGGCGCCAGCGAGGGGAACTCTCCCTTCGGCGTGCAGCCGCAGGCGAGCGCCGCGACCGCGAGAGCGGCAGCATAGCGAGCACCGACGTCGTATCTGGCAAGGAAAGAAACAAGGGACATGGCCCGCTCCTATGCGCCGCGGCTTTCGCGAGCAACGCCCTTGCGCGGTCCGTTCGTGCCGCCTATGTCGCCGTCTCCCGCGCGCCCGTAGCTCAGCTGGATAGAGCACCAGACTACGAATCTGGGGGCCGGAGGTTCGAATCCTTCCGGGCGCGCCAATTTTCTCCAGGTTTCCTTGCAAGGGCGGCTCAGTCCGCGACCGTCCTCGGAGGTGCAGGGACGCTGCGACAGGGCGGCAGCTCCGAGCGCTCGGTGCAGAGGATCAAAGTGTCGAGATAGGTGCGGGCTGCAGCGATCTGCGCCGTCGTCGGAGCGGCCCGAAAGGTGATCGCGGCTGAAAGGAGATGCTCCTCGCGGGAAATCAGGCGTACGAGATAATGATCGGGGCGGCCCGTCTCCGGGTAGAGCTCGCACGCGACCCAGAATTCCGCTGCGGGCCGACCGGACCAGGCGAACGAGCGCAGCGCGCCGGATCGCGCACCGGGGCAATCGGCCATTATCGTCGCCTGGATGTTGCCGGCCCGCGCCGCGAGGGGGCCGCCGCCCAGGAGGTCGCTCGGGGCAGACCATGTGGTGATCCGGCGGGACCAGTTCCCGGTCGTTTCGCCGCGACCGACATAGACGATTCTGTAAATGGAGCCGGACCAGCCAATCTCCGCGGCCTCCAGCGCCCTATGGTCGGCGGGGGCGAGCCATTCGCTCACCGGATAGATTTGTGCGCTCAAGGCAGCGCTGGTCCAAAGGAGAAAGTTCAGCAAGGGGAACTCCCGACGCCGGTCGCATGGCGCGCCGCCTTGGCTCACCAGTCTAGGCCTTTCGCCGCGCAAGAAAAGCTTGGGCAGTGGAAATCGGGCGGCTCCGTGCTAGGTTTTGGACGATGGAACAGGAAGCAGCTTCGAAACCGACCGTCCGCAGGCGTGCGAAGGAGATCAAGCCGTTCCGCTGCAAGAATCTTGTCGCCGTGATCGAGAACCCGACCGACGTAAAGAACATCGGCACGGTGATCCGCAACGTGAACGCGCTCGGCGTCGAGAAGGTCTACGTGGTCGATCCTCGCCGCACCCTCCCGGATGATTGGCAGGAGCTGCGGGAGAGCAAGGGCGTCTCCAAGACCTCCGTGTCGGCGGTCAAGTGGACGTTCGTGAAGCGTTTCGACAGCACCGACGAATGTCACGACCATCTCGAGAGGAAGGGATTCAGGTCGATCGTCACGTCGCCGCACGCGAAAGCGAAGAGGTGCGTTTTCCTGCACGAAGCGGACTTCACCGAATTTACCAAGCTGGCGGTCTGGTTCGGCAGCGAGGCGATCGGGATCAGCGACCGCGCCGTCGAGAGGAGCGAGATGTGCGTCAGCATCCCGATGTTCGGGATGATCGAGAGCCTCAACCTCGGGACGAGCTCGGGCATCGTCCTCTACGAAGTTGCGAGGCAAAGGCGCGAATATCAAAGCCGTTTCAGGCTGCGCAAACGAAGGGGCGAGCATGAGACCCCCTTGCCGACCGTGATCGTCAAGACGGGTTAGGGCGCCGCGCGTCCGCAAGGGCTGGAAAGCGGACGCTGCCGATGCGACAATCGGCCGATGGCAGGCGCCCGTCTTTTGCTGCTCGCGGCACTCGCCCTTCCGGCTTGCCATGCGCCGGTGACAAGCGGTGAGGCTTCGTTCGAACGGACACACTTCCAGCGCTGGCTCGTCCCCTATCTGCAGGCCGAGTATCGCGACCTGCCATCTCAATTCAGCCGAGCCGGTGTCAGGTACGCCTATGCCCTGGTCGATCTGAACGACGACGGGGTCAACGAGGCGCTCGCCTACGTCGCCAGCGGCGTGTGCGGAACGGGGGGGTGCGGAGTGGAAGTGTTCGCACGTGCCGGGTCAGGCTGGCGGAGCGTAACCGCGACGAGCATCGGCTATGCACCGATCCAGGTACTCGAGGAGCGGACCCACGGCTGGCGCGACCTCGGCATCTATTCGAGGTTCAACGCGACCGAAGGGCATCAAGCACGCCTGCGGTTCAACGGGACGGGCTACCCCATCAATCCGAGCGTCTTTCCCGCCGAACCGATGGAGGACGCGTCCGGACATACCGTGATCGTCGATGCCCGCATCCCGCTGTTCACAAGGTAGGGGCGCGGATGCCGCGCTTCGCCGTCGCGTGGCGGCGGGACGGAACCCCGCCGCCGCCGGCTCATTCCCTTGAATATTGCGAGCAAGAGTGAGGCGGTCATGGCTGTGCAGAGCCTGAAATGATGCGTCTCCTTCGCCAGCTGCTGTCCTGGTCGGTCAGCCGGGTCCTGCTCTTCGTGCTGATCGTCGCGGCGATGGCGGCGTTCGTGAAGGCGGCCGAGGCCTGGAACAGCCTGCCCGCACTCGCCGCCGAGGTCGAGGCGCTCGAGACGCACGATGCGATGCTGCGCGGCGAGATCGAGCGCCGGCGGCGCGAGGCGTCAGCGGCGCTGGCCGACGTCGAGCGGCTCGAGCGGCCGATGCTCCGCGCGCGTCTGGAAAGCGTGCGGCGGCAAATCGCCGAGATCGAGAGCGGCCGTGCGAGCGGGGTCGAGCTGACGCTGCAGGTGGCGCGAGGCGAGGGCAGCGCGCTCGCGCGCGAGGCGGGCAAGGGCTTCCGGCTGGAGCTGTTGCGGCGCGAGGCGGCGCTCATCATCGCCCGCTTCGAGGCGCTTGCCCGGCACGAGCAGAGGCAGGGCCTTGGCGTCCGCGTCGCCGCGCTCGACGCGCGGATCGCGGCGTTGGCGCAGCGCATCGCCGAGATCGAGCGCGCGCACCCGCTGCTCAGCCGCGTCGAGCGGGTGCCGATCGTGCGCGAGCTGCAGGGGCCGTGGCAGGAACTGCGCGCGGTGCGCCGGGAGCACGCTGCGGCGCTTTCCGAGCGCCAACGCCTCGCCGCCGCCGCGCGAGGCATCGACGCGGCGTTCGTGCGTGCGCGCGACCGCTATCGCAGCGCTTCCGCTGCGCTTCGCGACGCGCCCGCGCCGGCCGACGCACTGCGCGGCGCGATCGAGGAGAAGAGGGGCCGGCTCGAAGGGCATTGGGCGAGCCGAGTGTGGGCGGCGGTCCGGCCGGTGCTCGGCTGGGCGCTGTGGGTCACGCTGCTCGTCATCGTCGTGCCGCCGGCGGTGAAGGCCTTCTGGTTCTTCGTCGTCGCACCGATCGCGGGGCGCCTTCGGCCGCTGCGCATCGACGCGGCCGACGCAGGCGAGGCGCGCTGGGCGGAGGCAAGGCGCGACGGCGGCACGGCCGGCAGCGCCGTCACCTGGCGGCTGCGCCTCCGGCCCGGCGAGGAAGCGTTGCTCCGGCCCGAATATCTGCAAAGCTCGCCTGGCGACGCCGCGAGCGGATCGCAGTTCCTGCTCAGCCCCAGCCTTCCGCTCGGCAGCCTCGCCACCGGCCTCTACGGCCTCACGCGGATCCGTGCCTGGGAGCGCGAGGCCATGGTCGCGGTCTCGGCGACGCGCGATTTGGTCGACGAGGTCGGCATCATCGAGTTGCCGGCAGGGTCGAGCCTGGTCTTCCGACCGCGCAATCTGATCGGCGTCGTCCGACGCACCGAGCGGCCGCTGCGGATTGATCGGGTCTGGACCCTGAATCGTCTCGCCTCCTGGCTGACGTTGCGGCTCCGGCACATCGTCTTTCACGGGCCCTGCGCGCTGATCGTCAAGGGCGCGCGCGGCGTCGCGCTCGAGCCGGCGGCGGGCGGGCGCAGGGTGGCCGGCGCCGCGACGATGGGCTGGAGTGCGGGGCTGGAGCACAGGGTCGACCGGAGCGAGGCCTTCCTCGCCTTCCTCACCGGCAAGCAGAGCCTGTTCGTCGACCGCTTCCAGGGGCCGCGCGGCATGGTCGTCTACGAGGAGCTGCCGCGCGCCGGCGCGCAGTCGGGCCTGTTCGGCCGCGGCCTCGAGGGGCTCGGCGAGGCGATGCTGAAGGTGGTCGGCCTGTAGCCCTCAGCGAGATTGTGTCCCGGGCACCCCCTCCGCGGTCCAGCGGTCCATCCAGTTCTCGACCACCTGGTACCATTGCACCGAATTCTGAGGCTTCAAGATCCAGTGATTCTCGTCGGGGAAGACGAGGAGCTCGGTCGGCACGCGGGCGCGGCGGGCGGCATTGTGCGCGGCGATGCCCTGGTCGAGCGGCACCCGGTAGTCGCGGGCGCCGTGGATGACGAGCATCGGCACGCGCCAGCTTGCGATGTGGTTGGCCGGGTTGAAGCGCTCGATCTCCTCCGGGCGCGACCAGCCGCCATATTGCGCCTCGGTAAAGGCGGGGATGTCGGCCGACCAGGCCATGGAGCGGGTGTCGAACACGCCGGCATGGTTGACCAGGCAGTCCCACGGCTCGTTCCAGCGCCCCGCGATCCAGTTGACCATATAGCCGCCATAGGAGCCGCCGAGCGCGCAGGCGCGGCTGCCGTCGAGATAGTCGAAGCTGGCGAGTGCGTGCGCCCAGCCCTTCTGCAGGTCCTCGAGCGGCCGATCGCCCCAATGGCCGACGATCGAGCGGCCGAAGGCCTCGCCGTAACCGGACGATCCGTGGAAATCGATGGAGACGACCGCATAGCCCATGCCGGCCCAGACCTGCGGGTTCCAGCGATAGGACCAGGCATTGCCGAAGCTGCCGTGTGGGCCGCCGTGGATCAGGAAGGCGACCGGATAGCGGCGGCCGGGCATGTAGTCCGCCGGGCGAGTGACCCAGCCGAAGACGGTCTCGCCGTTCCAGCCGGCGAAGCTGAACCGCTCGGAAGGGCCGAGCGAGGCCTCGGCGAGCACCGCCTCGCCGACGCGGGTGAGCTGGCGCTCGGCGGCGGCGCCGTCGCGGACGAAGATCTGCTGCGGCGAGCCCAGGCTCTCGCGCAGGAAGACCGTCGCGCCCGACGCTGCGGCGTCGAAGTCGCTGACCACGCCTTCGCTTGTGATCCGCGTCTCGGCTCCGGTGGACGCATCGATCGCGTAGAGCGGGACGTGGCCGCGTTCCTCGCCGGTGGCGAGGAGGGTGCGCCCGTCGGGCGACCAGGCGAGGCGGCTTAGGCTGGCGTCGAAGCCCGGCGAAAGCTCGCGGCTGCGTCCCGAGCGCAGGTCGAGCAGCATCAGCTTGGTGCGGGCATAGGTCGCCCCTGGACCCGTCTCTTCGAGATAGGCAAGGCGACGCGCGTCGGGCGACAAGGCCGGGCGGGCGATGCCCCCGGTCGCGCTGAGCAGGATGCGCGGCGGCGCCGAACCGTCGGCCGCGACGGCGTAGAGGCGCGACACCGCGTCCCCGCCGGGCTCGCCGTTCGGCTCGCGGCTGGCGAACCAGACGGTACGGCCGTCCGCGCTGAGCGCGAAGCTGGCTTCGTCGCCGCCCGGACGCGCGGGGACGTCGGCGCGGAAGCCGCGCATCAATGGGACCGCTTCGGCCGGCGCTCCCTCGGCGTCGAGGCGGACCGCGAACAGGCCGAGCCAACGCTCGTCCTCATAGGCGTCCCAGAAGCGGCCGGCGCCGCTGCGCACGTGGAGCCCGGTGGCGCGGCTGCGCGCAAGCTCCTCGTCGCGCGCCTTCGAGCAGGCGAGGGTGGCGCAATCGGGGTGGACATCGATCGCGGCGACGGCGATGCGGCCGTCGCGCGAGAGCTGGAAGCTGTGGATGTCGAGCGGGAGCGCCGTCATCTGCCGGCGCTCCGAGCCGTCGGCGCGGATGCGCCAGAGCTGGCGCGAGCCCGAGCGCGCCGACAGAAACCACAGCCAGCGTCCGTCCGCCGACCAGCGCGCGCTTGCCGGCGCCGCTTCCTCGCGCGTGACGACCAACGGCTCGCTGCCGCCCGCAGCCGGCAGGATCTGGAGAGAGTTGATGCCCCGATTGCCCGCCCAGTCGGTCGTCCTGAGATTGTATGCGAGGTGGCGGCCGTCCGCCGAGATGCGGGGCGCCGTGACCCGATCGAGCATGGCGAGATCGCGGGCAGTGAAGGGGCGCGCCGCTGCGGGTGTGACAATAAGCAGCGACAGAGCCGCCCCGAAAAGCGCGAACAGTCTCAGCATGGATTTCCCCCTCCCGACGGGCCGGCGACGACGAGCATTAGCAATTGACGCCGCCGCGGCCCACGTAAAAATATGTTGGTTAACGAGGTGCTTAGCACTATTTTCTGCAACTCTCTCAATAGCTCGTCGTTCAGACGGTCATGCCGCACTTCTTCTTCCATCTGCAAAACGGTAAGGCCCGCCTCGAGGATCGGCGCGGCGTCAGCCTGCCCGATGCCGAAGCCGCCTGGTATCAGGCCTATCGAAGTGCGCGCGACCTTCTCGCCGCCGACGGACGCGACCGGCGGCAATGCGAAGAACAGACCCTCGAAGTGGAGGACGAGCGCGGCACCCAGATATGGACCATGCCGCTCGTGGAGATTGTCGAGCTGACGGCATGAATCGGCATTTGCAGCGTTTTGGCCTGCGGAACGTTCGCACCTCATGCCCGATTTGAAGACAATGCGCGGCGGGGCTGTTCTCGCCGCAGGCGCGCTCGCCATATCATCCTGCAGCGGAGGCGAGCCGCAGCCCGATCCTGCGGCGATCGACGCCCATCTCAACAAGTTCATCGCCGACGAGGAAATCGAGCGGCGGCGGCTGGTCGAGGAAGCGCGCCAGCGCGAGGACGTTCGCGAGAACGAGATGGATGCGCGCGAGGAAAACTACACGAACTCGACCGAGTGATCAGCCGCCGGCATGATCCGGCTTGCCCTTGCGTTTCGTCGATGCAAGCTCCTCGAGCTGCTTTTCCGACATTGAATCCGCCATTCCCTTCGAGGGACCTTTGAGCTTCGACTGGGGCGTGTCGCCGCGCTTGGCCGACAAGGCCGCGCCGGCGGCGCGCTGCTGGGACTTGGACTTGGCAGGCATGGCTTGCGTCTCCCGTTGACGCGATCGAAACACGCGATGCGGCATATCGGTTTCCGCATGCGCTTCCTCATCGCCTTTTGCTGCGCGCTGGCGCTTGTCCTCGGCCCGGAGCCAGCGGTCGCCCAGCGCCGCCCGGCCATGGCCACCCTGCTCGAGGAGACACGGCACGAGATCGGCGTGCCCGGCATGGCCGCGTCGATCTGGCGCCGCGGCCGGGCCGTCGAGGCGGCGGCGGGCGAACGGGCGCTCGGATCGGGCGTTGCGGTGGCGGCGGGCGATCCCTTCCATATCGGATCGATCGCCAAGCCGTTCGCCGCGACGCTCGCCGCGCGGCTCGTCGAGCGCGGTCTCCTCTCGTGGAGCGACACCGTCGGTGCGCGACTTGGGCCCTCGATCGAGGTCGCCCAGGCCTATCGCGGGGTCACGCTGGCGGATCTCCTCGCCCATCGCGGCGGCATCGGCGCCTCGCCGCACCCGGACGAGGAAGCGCGCCTTGCCGGGATCCGAGACTTGCCGGGACAGCGGCTCGCGGCAGCGCGTTTGATGCTGAACGCACCGCCGGCCGGGGCGCCGGAGAGGACCTATCTCTACTCCAATTATTCCTATCTCGTCGCGGCGGCGATGATGGAACGGGCGACCGGGCGCGCCTTCGAGGACCTGCTGCGCGACGAGGTGCTGGCACCACTGCGCCTGACCAGCGCCGGCTTCGGTGCGCCGGGGCGCGGCACGAGCTTCGCCGTTCCGTGGGGACATTCGCCGCGCGGCCCGATCCCGCCGAACGCGCCCTCCGCGGACAATGCCGCGTTCATGCGCCCGGCGGGGGGGTTGCACATGAGCATGGCCGACCTCGCCCGGTTCGGGGCAGACCAGATCGGGGGCGCGGGACGGCTGCTCGCGCCCGACAGCTACCGCATGCTGCAGGGGCCGGTGGCGCGCGGCCGCGCGATCGGCTGGCCGCTCGCGCCGGGCGGCGAGCTTTTTCACGACGGGACGAACCTGCGCTGGTTCGCGCTCTTGCGGGTGTTTCCGGAAGAGCGGCTGGTGATCGCGATCGCGGCCAATTCCACGGGCGCCGAGATCGAGCGCACGCGCCGCGCCCTGTGGGCGCTAAGCGATCGGCTGCGCCGCCTCCCTTAGTCGAGCTCGTCGAGGTCCAAAGCTGCGTTGAGCGCCAGGCGCGCCTCTTCCATTTGCGACCATGAAGAGGGATCGAGGAGATCGTCGGGGGCGAGCCGCTCCGGCCAGCGGCGCTCGACCGCCGCGGCAATGCGATCGAGCTTCGCCTCGTCGACGAGGAAGCGGGAATCGACCTGCGACGGATCGGCGACGACGCGCAGGCGCAGACAGGCGGGGCCGCCGCCATTGGCCATGGACTGGCGCACGTCGACGAAGAAGAGTCGGCGGATCGGGCCGTTGCCGGCGATCATGGCCTGGAGCCAGGACCAGACGCGCGCCATCTCGCGCGCTTCCTCGGGCAGGATCAGCGCCATGCCCCCTTCGCCGGGCAGGGTCACGAGCTGGGCGTTGAAGAGGTAGGATTTGACCGCGTCCTCGAGGCTCACCGCCGCCTCGGGGACCTCGACGATCTCGACCTCGGGCAGCAGGCGGCGCAGCTCGCCAAGGAAAGCCGGGCGATCCTCGAAAGCCTTTTCGTGGGCGAAAAGGAGGTTCTCGTTGGCGACGGCGACGACGTCGTTGTGGAAGGCGCCGGCGGCGATTGCCTCCTCCGACTGGCAGACGAACAGGGTGCGCTCGGGATCGAGGCGGTGGCTGCGCGCGACGGCGCGGCTCGCCTCGACATGCTGGCGCGCCGGGAAGGCGCCGCCGCGGGCGCCGTAGACGAAGATCTCGACGCCGGGCGCGTCGTGGTGGGAAGCGAGCCGCATGTGATTGGCCGCGCCCTCGTCGCCGAACGTCGCCGGCACCGGCGGATGCACCGCGAAATGGCGTTCGTCGGCGAAGGCGAGGCGCAACTGCGCGAGCGTGGCGGGCCATTCGTGGCTGCGATGGGCCATGGTCGCCAGGTTGGCGACGGTGAGGTGGGAGCGTGCGTCGCCGCAGTCCGGGGCGGGAGAGACGGTGGCGGCGTTCGCGGCCCACATCGCCGAGGCGGAGAAGGCGGCGGGGCGGAGCGAGGCCGGAACGTCCTCGATCGACGAGGCGAGCTCGGCGAGCCAGGCGCGGTCCGGGCGCGGGTGGGGGAGGAGGACGCCCTGATGCAGGCCGAGCGCCAGATTGTGGCGCATCTTGGCGACGCCCTGAAGCGCGGCGGCCCGCGGGTGCGAGACGTTGCCCTTGTTGCCGGTCGAGGCGAGGTTGCCGAGGCTGAGACCCGAATAATTGTGGCTCGGGCCGACGATCCCGTCGAAATTGATCTCGGCGAGCGCCATTAGCGGCCGGCCGCGAGAAAGGTGTCGCCGGTCGCGAGCCCGAGCGTCCGGGCGCTTTGCGCGTCGAGCGCCGCGCCGCCATCGGGCAGGACGCGCAGGCGCCCCCAGCAGCAGGCGAAGTCCATCCGCTCGCCGCGGGCAAGGAGCATCGGCTGGCCGCCATCGTCCTCCTCGTCGAGGAGGGCGGCAAGCGTCTCCTCGCGGCTGTCGCGGACGGTGCGGATCTGGTCGGTAGCGACCGTCATGGTCGGCCCGCCGTCGAAAATGTCGACATGGCAATCGAAGGAGAAGCCCTCGCGCTCGAGCATCTTCATCGCCGCGCGGCCGCTCGGGTGCGGGACGCCCATCACCGAGCGGGCGTTTTCGGGAAGCATGGCGGTGTAGATCGGGGTCTTGGGCATGAGATCGGCGATGAACTGGGTGCCGTGGGTGGCGTTGAACTCGTCCGCCTCGCGGAAGCCCATGCCGAAGAAGCGGCCCGCGATCGCGTCCCAGAAAGGCGAGCCGCCGCGCGTGTCGATGACCCCGCGCAGCTCGGCCACCACCCGGTTCGCGAAGCGGGCGCGGTGAAGCTTGATGAAGAGATAGCGGCTGCGCGCCAGCAGCATGCCGAGGCCGCCGGCGCGGGCGCCCGGATGGAGAAAAAGCCCGCCGACCTCGGAGCAGCCGTCGAAATCGGTGACCAGAGTCAGCATCTCGTTGCGGAAAGTGCGGCCGAGCGCCTTCGACGTCTGGGTCAGCGTCGAGATGCGGTAGCTGTAGAACGGCGTGTCGGTGCCGACCTGGCTGAACACCTGGCAGGTGCCGCGAATCTGGCCGGTGTCGGCATTTTCGAGGACGAACATGAAGAGATCGTCGGCGGGACCGCCGCTCTCGCGGGCGAAGGCGTGCTCGGAGCGGACGATCTTGTCGACGAGGACGCCGCGATCGGGCGGCAGATTGGTGAAACCGCCGCCGGTCAGCTTCGCCATTTCGTACACGCTGTCGAAATCCTCGTTACGGACGGGACGGACTCGGAAGCTCATAATGCGTCCCCCGATGCCAGCCTGAGGATGGCGAGGGCGGACAGGGACGCACGCTCGGCGAGGCTCTCGACGATCAGATATTCCTCCTCCGAATGGATGGCGCCGCCGCGCACGCCCATCGTATCGACGACGGGCACGCCGCAGGCGGCGATATTGTTGCCGTCGCAGACGCCGCCCGTGTCGCGCCAAGCGATGTGCTGGCCGAGGTCGGCGCCGCAACGCGCCACGAAGCGGAACAGCGCTTCGGCCCCGGGCGTCAGCGGCTTGGGCTGGCGGCCGAAGCCGCCGTGAATATTTATGTGCACATCGCGCTCCGCTGCGACCGCCGCGACGATTTTGTCGAGGAGGAGCCGGCCGCGCTCTTCGTCGATAGGGGTACGGGGACGCATATTTATGCGCAGCACCGCATGGTCCGGCACGACGTTGGTCGGGCTGCCGCCGTCGATTCTCGCCGGATTGACCGAGAGTCCCGGCGCCTTGGCGCGATCGAGCCGAAGCGCGAGATCCGCGGCGGCGAGCAAGGCGTTGCGGCCTTCCTCGGGATTGCGGCCGGCATGGGCGCTGCGTCCGGCGACGACGAGCGCGAAATTGCCGCTGCCGGGGCGCGCTCCGGCAAGGGTGCCGTCGGGAAAAGCGGCGGGCTCGTAGGTGAAGGCGGCCTTCTTGCCGCGGGCGGCGGCGGCGATCAGCGCCGCGGAGCCGGTGGACCCGACTTCCTCGTCGGAATTGATCACGATTTCGTAGCCGAGCTGCGGGGCGAGCGGGGACGCCTCGACGGCCTTGAGCGCGGCGAGCAGCACGGCGATGCCGCCCTTCATGTCGGCCACGCCGGGGCCGCCGAGCACCTTGCCCGGCTCGCGCCAGAAGACATCCTGGAAATCATGCTCGGCGGCGAAGACGGTGTCCATGTGGCCGGTGAAGAGGAGCTGCACCGGCGCATCGGGGCGGACGCGGAGGTGGAGGTTGCGACCGTGCTGGATGGAGCGGGCCGCCCCGGAGGCGTCGACATCCTCAGCCCAAGCGGGTTCGCACAAGGCGGGGTCTGTGGGGAGCGCCGAAAAGGCGTTCGCGAGGATTCCCGCCATCTCGGCGAGGCCCGCGAGGTTGCGCGAGCCGCTGTTGACCGCGGCCCAGGCGCGGACCTGCTCGAGCATCGGCTCCCCGGCCGCCGCTTGCGCCGCCGCCGCTTCGATTTTGGAAAGGCCCCGCATCACTGCGCCTCTACCCGCGGGAGGCCGCGAAAGCCAAGCTGCGGCTCGGAAGTTGACGAAGTTCGCGATATGTCGAGGGGGAATCGGGCTTCCGGGCGGGAATGGCGGAGAGCGCGGGTGCGCAATTCGGGGCGCGAAGCATCGGCACCAGGCGAAGGTGGCGGCCGAAATCCTATTTTTAAAGCCGGCGCGGTGCGCCTCGGCCCATTTTCCCTTGCCTCGGCCTGCGATAGGAGTGGCGTCGATGGACGATGACCGGATCGACAGGCTCAGCGAAGGGCAGCGCGAATGCCTGAGGATGGTGCTGCGCCACATGTCGTCCAAGGAGATCGGGCGGGCGCTCGGCATCTCGCGGCACACGGTCGACCAGCGCCTGAGGCTCGCCATGCAGACATTGCAGGCCGCGAACCGGGTCGATGCGGCGCGGGCGCTGGCGGCGCACGAGGGGACGCAGACATATCAACCGTCCGTACATCAACCGCCGCACATTGCACCCGCCCCCGCCGAACCGCCAGCTGCCGCCTCGCGGACGAGGGAGGCGAGCGGCGATGGCGGATTGCGGAGATTCGGCTGGATGGTGGCGATCACGGCGGCGGCGGCGGTCTTCCTCGCCGCTGCGTTCATCGGGCTTAACGCGCTGTCCGATTTTACAAAGTAAGCGGAGTGCCGCCCGATGAGGGGCGGGCGGGCAAAGCGCGTCCTCAAATACGCGCTGGCCGGACTGGCGGGAGCGATCGCGCTCGGCATAAGCGGGCTGCTGCTGATTCCGTTCGGGCAGCGCGTCGATCCCGATTACCGGCCGGCGGTCGCCGCCCCGAACTGGGTCACCGCGCACCCCGTCGTCTGCGTCGACGAGGGGCATTGGAACGCCCACAGCGCCGCAGGACGCTATCGCCCGCTCGCCGACCTGCTGCGCGCGGACGGTTATGAGGTGCGCCGCCACCGCGGCCGGTTCAGTGCCGCGTCGCTCGCCGGCTGCCGGATCCTCGTCGTCGCCAATGGGGCCGGCGGCGGCCGCTTCAGGATCGGTCCGATCAACCTGCCGATCAAAAGGGGCGGCGAGCGCGGCGATCCCGCCTTCACGGCCGCGGAGGTCGCGCTGCTGCGGGCTTGGGTCAGCCAGGGCGGCGCGCTTCTGCTCGTCGCCGACCATGCGCCCTTCGGGGGCGCTGCACGCGCGCTCGGCGCGGCCTTCGGAATCGGCATGGGTGGCGGCTTCGTCGAGGTTCCGCGCGGCAGCCCGGCGCGCAGCGGCGGCGAGCTGCAGTTCACGAGCGCGAACGGGCTGCTGCGCCCACATCCGGTCAATGCCGGGCTGGCGCGGGTGCTGACCTTCACCGGACAGAGCCTGACCGGCGCCGGCGAGCCGCTTCTGCTCCTCCCGGCCGACGCCATCGAGTTCGTCCCGCCCGGCCCGGCGCTGCGGCCGGTTCCCGCCGGCGGCCACCGCCAGGCCGTCGCCTTGTCCTTTGGCTCCGGCCGGGTCGCTGTGCTCGGCGAGGCGGCGATGATTACCGCCCAGATCGACGACGGCGGGGCGAAGTTCGGGATGAACGCGCCCGGCAACGACAATGCCGGGTTCGCCCGCAACCTCTTCCACTGGCTGGCGCGGGGACGCTGAGGCGGGGGATCAGATCCGGTCGCGGAAGGCGGCGAGGACGGCTTCGTACAGCTCCCGCTTGAACGGCACGATCATCTTCGGGAGGTCCTCGGGATCGCACCATTTCCAGGCGCGGAATTCGGGATGCTCGGTTTCGATGTTCACATCCTCGTCCGTCCCGAGGAAGCGGGCCAGGAACCAGTGCTGCTCCTGGCCGCGCCATTTGCCCTTCCACAGCTTGCCGACGAGGTCGTCCGGCAGGTCGTAGGTCAACTCCGTGGGACAGCGGGCGAGGATCTCGACCTTGGCCGGGGGGATGCCAGTCTCCTCCTCGAGCTCGCGCAGGGCGCCGGCCTCAGGGTCCTCGCCTTCGTCGAGGCCGCCCTGCGGCATCTGCCAGGCCTCGAGCGTCGAATCGAGGCGCTGGGCGACGAACACCTTGCCGTCGCGATTGACCAGCATGACGCCGGCGCCGGGCCGGTAGGGCAGGGAGGAGGGGTCCTGGGTCATCAGTCCATTTTGCTCCTACCCGCTAGCCCTGAGCCTGTGGAAGGGCGGATTCCAGTGCGACGGACCGGGCTTCGACAGGCTCAGCCCTAGCGGGTTTTGCGTAGTGTCCACGCAGCATCAGCTCCAGCGCCGCGGCGCAGCGGGCGAGGTCGCTGCCGGCGGACGGGATCGCCTTCCTGAGGTTGATGAAGCCGTGGATATTGCCTCGCGCCTCGAGGAAGATCGTGTCGACGCCGGCTTCGATGCAGGCGGCGGCGTAGGCGCGGCCCTGGTCGCGGATCGGATCGAGGCTCGCGGTCACGATCAGGGTCGGCGGCAGGCCCGCCTGGCTCTTGCGAAGGGGTGAGTAGCGCCAGTCGCCTCCGTCGGGCGCGTAGCAATCGTCGTACCAGCGCATCCCCTCGCGGCTGAGGAGATAGCCTTCGCCGAAATCCTCGTAGCTCGGATAGCCCTTGGCCGGATCGGCGGCAGGATAGATCGGCCATTGCGCGAGAACGGGGACGGCGGCCGGCTCGTCGCGCAGCGCGAGCGCGACCACGATCGCGAGATTGCCGCCGGCGCTGTCGCCGCAGGAGACGAGGCCAGTGACGATGCGGCCGAGCGCTTCGGGCGAGTCGGCCGCCCAGCGCGCGGCGGTGATGCAGTCCTCGGGACCGGCGGGAAAGGGGTGTTCGGGCGCGAGGCGGTAATCGACGGCCAAAACGGGCAGGTCGAGCAGGCGGGCGATCTCGGCGCAGAAAGGCTCGTGCGTGTCGAGATCGCCGAGCACGAAGCCGCCGCCGTGGAAGAAGAGGAGGAGCGGCCCTGGGCCGCGCTCCTCGCGAGCGTCGTAGAGGCGCAAGGCGATTGCACCGGCCGGGCCGGGACAGGAAAGGTCGCGGATCGCCGCCAGCTCGCCCGTCGGAGCATCTGCCAAATGGCGGGAGCGAAGCATCATCGCCCGCGCTTCGGCCGGGCCCACTTCGTGGCTCCTGGGCCCGGGCAGTGCGTTCAGGAAATCGAGGAATCGGCGCACGTCTGGGCGCACATAAGGCTCGGACAAGGAAGGCTCCCGGGCGCGATGAGGGACCGCTACGTAGCTGCCCCCAACGCGAATGGGAACTTCTGCCTTGGGGTGAGGCGCCGCCGCCGCTAAGAGGGGCGCGACTTAAGCCTCAGGACATGCATGTAAATGGCGACGGCCACCCATTTCGTCACCCCCGAAGAAGCCGGTTCCGATCCGGTGCTCGAAAACGTCGTCGTGCGCTTCGCCGGCGACAGCGGCGACGGCATGCAGCTGACCGGCGGCCAGTTCACCTTGTCGACCGCTTTGGCGGGCAACGATCTCGCCACCTTTCCCGACTTCCCGGCCGAGATCCGCGCGCCGCAGGGGACGACCTTCGGCGTCTCCGCCTTCCAGATCAATTTCGGATCGTCGGACATCGAGACGGCGGGCGACGCGCCCGACGTGCTGATCGCGATGAACCCGGCCGCGCTCAAGGTGAACGTCGACGATCTGAAGCCCGGCGGGCTGATCATCGCCGACGAAGGCGAATTCGGGACGCGCAACCTCGCCAAGGCGGGCTATGAAGCCAACCCGCTGGAGGACGGATCGCTGTCGATGTGGCAGGTCCTCTCGTTCAACATCTCGCAATTGACGCTCGACGCCGTGAAGCCGTTCGGGCTCGGGAACAAGGAGGCGCTCAGGTCCAAGAACATGTGGACGCTGGGCCTTGCGCTGTGGATGTTCGACCGCGAGCGCGAACCGATCGTCGACTGGCTCAAGACCAAGTTCGCCACGATGCCCGAGCTTGCCGAAGCCAATATCGCCGCCTTGAACGCCGGCCATGCCTATGGCGAGACGGCAGAGATCGGCGGCCAGATCCGCCAGCACCATCTCGATCCCGCGCCCGCGGAGCCGGGCCTCTACCGGACCGTCACCGGCGCCGAGGCGATCTCGATCGGGCTGGTCGCGGGCGCGCAGCTCGCCGGACTCAAGATGTTCTTCGGCGGCTATCCGATCACGCCCGCCTCGGCGATCCTCCACCATCTTTCGCGGCTCAAGGAATATGGCGTCACCACCTTCCAGGCCGAGGACGAGATCGCCGCGATCGGCGCCGCGATCGGCGCGAGCTTCGCCGGCCAGCTCGGCGTCACCTCCTCCTCGGGGCCGGGCATCGCATTGAAGGCGGAGGCGATGGGCCTCGCAATCATGACCGAGCTGCCGCTCGTCATCGTCAACTCGCAGCGCGGCGGACCCTCGACCGGCCTGCCGACCAAGACCGAGCAGTCGGACCTCTACCAGGCGGTCTACGGGCGCAACGGCGACGCACCGATGCCGGTCATTGCTGCGCGCTCGCCCGCCGACGCGTTCGACTGCGCGATCGAGGCGGTCCGGATCGCGACGCAGTACATGACGCCTGTGATGCTGCTGACCGACGGCTATATCGCCAATGCCGCCGAGCCCTGGCGGGTGCCGGACATGGCCGGCTACGCGCCCTTTCCGGTGCGCTTTCACGACGAGGAGCCGGCGGAGGGCGAGAAGGTCAATCCCTATGCGCGGGACGGCAAGCTGGCGCGGGTCTGGATCAAGCCCGGCACGTACGGCCTCCGCCACCGGATCGGCGGCATCGAGAAGAATGTCGCCACCGGCCATATCGACTATGCCCCCGCCAACCACCAGGCGATGACCGACATCCGCGCGAACAAGGTGCTCGGGGTGGCGGAGTCGATCGGAGACCAAGAGGTCTGCCTCGGCGAGGCGAGCGGCAGGCTCGCCGTGGTCGGCTGGGGCTCGACCTTCGGGCCGATCCACCAGGCGGTGCGCAGGGCGCGGCGGCGCGGGCTCGACGTCGCCCACGTCCACATTCGCCACATCTGGCCCCTGCCGATAAATTTGGGCGCGTTGTTAAGATCTTACGAGCGGATCATCGTACCAGAAATGAACAAGGGGCAGCTGAAGACCTTGCTCCGCGACCAGTATCTGGTCGATGCGCGGCCGGTGACGAAAGTGTCCGGCCAGCCCTTCAAGATCGCCGAGATCGAAGCGGCGATCGAGGAGGCTTTGATCTCGGACGGGGCATTCTCCTCATGACCACGCCCGGGCTCGTTCGCCTCGTCCTGCTGCTCGTCATCGTGGTCGCGTTGATCTGGTATCTGCTTTACGGAATGGCATCATGAACGAGATGGCCGCGCTCACCGCCAAGGACTTCGCCACCGACCAGGAGGTGCGCTGGTGCCCCGGCTGCGGCGACTATGCCGTGCTCAAGGCGGTGCAGCGGACGATGCCGGAGCTCGGCGTCCGGCCGGAAAACGTCGTCTTCGTCTCGGGGATCGGCTGCTCGAGCCGCTTTCCCTATTATATGGAGACCTACGGCTTCCATACGATCCACGGCCGCGCGCCGACCTTCGCGACCGGCATCAAGCTCGCCAATCCGGAGCTCGACGTCTGGATCATCACCGGCGACGGCGACGCACTCTCGATCGGCGGCAACCACACGATGCATGTCCTCAGGCGCAATCTCGACTGCCAGATCCTCCTGTTCAACAACGAGATCTATGGCCTCACCAAGGGCCAATATTCGCCGACCAGCCGGGTCGGGACGCGCAGTCCCTCGACGCCCTACGGCTCGGTCGACAGGTCGGTCAGCCCCTGCGCCTTCGCGCTCGGCTCGGGCGCTCGCTTCGTCGCCCGGGGCATCGACGTCAGCAAGAATCTGGTCGAAGTGCTCAAGGCGGCGCACGGGCACAAGGGCGCCGCGTTCATCGAGATCTTCCAGAACTGCATCGTCTACAATGACGACGTGTTCGCGCCATTCACCGCCAAGGAAAATGCCGGCAACCAGCTCTGGCTCGAGGCCGGCAAGCCGATGCTGTTCGCCGGCGGCGCCAAGGGCATCACGCTCGACCGGGAGCGGCTCTGCCTCAAGGTGGTCGAGGTCGAGGACGGCGACTGGGAGGCAGCGGGCGTGATCGTCCACGATCCGAGGAACGGCTCCGTCGCCCACATGCTGGTCGAGATGCCGCTGGGCGCCTTTCCGATGGCGCTGGGCGTCGTCTACGAGGACCCGGCGCCGACCTTCGAGGCGGCGGTGGTAGCGCAGAACGAGCAGGCGGCGGCCGGCAAGACGCCTGACCTCCAGGCCCTGGTCGCCAAGGGCCAGAGCTGGATGGTGACCAAGGAGCCGCACGCCATCTGATGGTGGGACTCGTCCCTCTCGGCGCACTTGCCATGCTGGCGGCCGCACAGGGACCGGCGGAGACGCCGCCGGTGGCGCCCGAACCCAGCATCATGGTCGTCGAATTCCCGCGCGGCGTCCCGATGATCGGTTTTCCGGCGCACTGCCCGGGTTCGCCTCCGGACGCCGATCCGGCCGAGGAGATCTGCCTCGCCGAACTCTATCAGGGCCGCATCCGCGTCGTCCGCCACATTTCGGGACCGCGCGTTGCGATGGGCTCGCGCCTGAGGCTGACGGCGCATGCGCGCGGTTGGCCGGGCGGGACGCGGATGCTGGTCGCGACCGTGCCCTTCGACGACCGCGGCACGCGCGGCCAGTTCGCCTTCTTCTGGGAGATGCCCGAGGAGAATGGCGACTATTGCCACGGCGAAGACCATCTCGAAGAATGGGAGGACGGACCGCTGCGTCGCGCCTTCTTCCGGGGATACAGGCGGCATTTCCGACCCTGGCGTTACGCGGAAGCGACGGATACGCGCTGCATCCGCGGTGGGCGCTGATCGGGACTGCGATGGCGCAGCAGCCGCGCGGACGGCACCTGGTATCGGCCGACAAAGGCTTCGCGACCGGCGGCGGAATCGCCGCGCGAGCGGCGGCGCGGCTCGCGGGTGGCGGCTTCGACCGCATCCTCGCCCGGATCGGCGCGGCTCTGCTGGAAGGCGGGATCGAGGCGACCTTGCCGGACGGATCGACGCGGCTCCTGGGCGGACGCGCGCCGGGGCCGATGCCGGTCGTGCGGCTGCACAGCTGGCGGGCGCTGGTGCGGCTGGCGACATCGGGGTCCGTTGGATGGTACAAGGCCTGGGAGAAGGGCGAATGGTCGAGCCCCGATCCCGTCCCGTTGTTCGACCTCTTCATGCGCAACGCGGAAAGCCTCGGGCGGACGGCGCGGGCGAAGGGGCTGTTCCGCCTGGTCAACCGGATCGGCCACCGCCTGCGCCACAACGACAAGGCGCGGGCGCGGCGCAACATCGCGGCGCATTACGATCTCGGCAACGATTTCTACCGCGCCTGGCTCGACGAGAGCATGACCTACTCGAGCGCGATCTTCGCCGAACCGATCTCCCCCGACGAGCCGCTCGAGGATGCGCAGGCGCGCAAGATGCGGCGGCTGCTCGATCGGCTCGCTCTCAAGCCGGGGCAGCACCTGCTCGAGATCGGCTGCGGCTGGGGCGGCCTCGCCGAGGTCGCGGCGCGCGATTACGGCGTACGGGTGACGGGCCTGACCCTGTCGCGCGCGCAGAAGGCCTATGCCGAGGCGCGCATCGCCGCAGCCGGGCTGACGGACCGCGTCGAGATCGAGCTGACCGACTATCGCGACGCCGCCGGCGCCTATGACGCGGTGGCCAGCGTCGAGATGGCGGAGGCGGTCGGCCAGGACTATTGGCCGGCCTATCTCGAGACGGTCGCCCGGCTGCTGAAGCCCGGCGGACGGGCCGCGCTGCAGCTCATCTCGATCCGCGAAAGCCTGTTCGAGGATTATGCGGCGAGCGCCGACTTCATCCAGACCTACATTTTCCCCGGCGGCATGCTGCTCAGCGAGGATCGCTTCCGCCGGATCGCGTCGGACGCCGGGCTCGCCTGGAGCGAGCGGCGGGGCTTCGGCCTCCATTATGCCGAGACGCTGCGGCGCTGGCGGCTGCGCTACGAGGCGGCGGTCGCGGAGGGGCGCCTGCCGCCGGGCTTCGACGAGCCGTTCCACCGGCTCTGGCTTTATTATCTCATGTATTGCGAGGGCGGCTTTCGCGGCGGCGGCATCGACGTCGCCCAGGTGACGTTGGTGAAGGGGAAGGTGAAATGAGGGCGCGCGGCTGCCCGCCGCCCTACCGCCGGATCGGGAGCATCCGCCGCTACGAGCCGGCGCTCGACCGGCTGATCGACCCCGAGGCGCCGGTCGAGGTGCTCGCGGAAGGCTTCGTCTGGAGCGAGGGTCCGGTGTGGATCGAGGACGACGGCTATTTGCTGCTGAGCGATGTCCCCGGCAACGTCATGTACCGCTGGTCGGAAGGAGGGGCACTGTCGGTCTTCCTCGACCCGTCGGGCCATCCCGGCCCGGACACGAGCGGCTTCGCCGAGCCCGGCTCGAACGGCCTCGTCCCCGGCCCGCGGGGCGCGATCCTGATGTGCGACCATGGCAATCGCAGCGTCGCCAGCCTCGATCTGGCGACGCGCAAGAAGACCTTCCTCGCCACGCATTTCGAGGGCCGTCGCTTCAACTCGCCGAACGATCTGGTGCGGGCCCGCGACGGCACGATCTACTTCACCGACCCGCCCTACGGCCTAGAAGGCCGCAATGCCTCACCGCTGAGGGAGCTCGCCTGGAACGGCGTCTACCGCCTCGACCTCGACGGCACGGTGACGCTTCTTACCGACGCGCTCAGGTTCCCGAACGGCATCCTCCTCTCGCCCGACGAGCGGACCTTGTATGTTGCCTTGTCCGATCCGGACCGCGCCGTGATCCTGGCCTTTGCGCTGGTGGACGGCCGCCTCGGAGAGGGCCGCGTCTTCGCCGACCTGAGCGCATTGGTCGGCCCCGACAATCCGGGGCTCCCGGATGGTATGGCGATCGACCAGAGCGGCAACCTCTTCGCAACCGGTCCCGGCGGCGTCCACGTCATCGCCTGGAACGGCCGCCCCCTCGGCCTGATCGCGACCGGCACGAGGATCGCCAACTGCACCTTCGGCGAGGACGGCCGGACCTTGTTCCTGGCGTCAGACACCATGCTGGCGCGGGTGCGGACAAAGGTGCGGGGACTCGCCGCCCCGCGATGAACCTCGTCCGCAGCGCTTTTCTTCTCGTCTCCGCCTGCCTGCTCGGAGCAGCGGTCCCACCCTTGTCTTTCACCCCGATGGAGCCCCGCTTTGCGGCCGATACGGAGGAATATCGTCGCATCTGGGTGGACCAGGGCGGGCGCATGATCGCCGCGCTGGAAGCGGCGGCCGGCGTCGAATTTCCCGCGCCGCCGATCGAGGCATTCGTCTCCGACGGGCCGCCGATGATGTCCTATGACGGCCGCACCTTGCGCCTCCGCGCCGGCTACAGGACCGCCTACAAGACGGCGACCCTCGTCCACGAGCTGGGCCATCGCCTCGCGTTTCTGCTCCCGCGCAGCACGGACCTGGACGACCATCGCATCCTCTATCTCTTCCTCTACGACGCCTGGGCGGATCTCTACGGCCGCGACTTCGCCGATCGCATGGTGGCGATCGAGAGGCGGATTCCGGGCGGCTACGACTATGACGCGGCGTGGACCTGGGGGCTCGCCATGACGAGGGAGGAGAGGCGGGAGCGGCTGGCCGAGCTCCGCATCGCGGCGAGGCTTTAACGCTCCTTTTACCACCCCGGCCTATCGCGGTCTTCCCGTCCGGGGGGACACCATTTGCTGCGCGTCTATACCTGCATCGTTCACGAACATGATCTGCGGCTGGTTCTCGTCGCCGGGCTGATCTGCCTTCTCGCGGCGTTCACCGCCTTCGCCACCTTCGAACGGGCACGCCAGGCGGTGCGCCGCCGCGGCCTCTGGGTGGGACTTGCCGCGTTCGTCTCCGGGACCGGCATCTGGTCGACCCACTTCGTCGCGATGCTGGCGTTCAAGCCAGACATGCCGATCGGTTACGACCTGGAGCTGACATTGCTCTCCGTCTCCGCCGCGATCGTGATCGCGGGCGCGGGATGGACCGTCGCACTCAGTCGCAGCCGCGCCGCGCCGCTTCTGGGCGGCATCGCGATCGGTCTCGGCATCGGCACGATGCACTATGTGGGCATGGCCGCGGTTAAGCTGCCGGGCTGGTTCCTCTGGGACCGGGTACTGGTCCTGGTCTCGATCGGACTCGGCATCGTTCTGAGCATTGCAGCGCTCGCCGAGCACCGCCGCAAGCCGCAAGGGCTCCCGTGGCGCCCGGCGCTCATCTTCACGCTCGCCATCTGCTCGCTCCATTTCACTGCGATGGCGGCCGCCGCGATCGCGCCGAGCTCGCTGATTGCCGTCCCCCAGGAGGCGATCGGCAGCGGCACGCTCATCGCAGCGGTGATCGGCATGGCCGCGATCATCCTTTCGATCAGCTTCGCGATCGTCCTGTTCGACCGCAAGCTCGCCAGCAACGCGCTCGAGGAAGCGCAGCGCCTGCGGACGTTCGCGGATGCCGCGATCGAGGGGCTGATCGTCGTAGACGGCACGCGCGTCGTCGACGCCAATCGCAGCCTTCTCGAGCTTGCCGGCTATTCCTCGGTGCCCGACGCGCCGTCCTCGCTGACGGCGCTGCTTCCGCAGTTCGAGGAAGCGGTGCACTCGCCGGCAAACGAGTCGACTGCCTCGGAAGCACAGCTGATCTGCGCCGACGGATCGAGAAAGGACGTCGAAGTCCTGATGCGCCCGTTGAACTGGCGTGGATCGCAGCTGCGCCTCCTCGCCGTCCGCGACATTAGCGAGCGAAAGGAGGCGGCGGAGCGGATCGCCCATCTCGCCTATCATGATGCGCTGACCGGGCTTCCCAACCGCGCTGTCTTCACGGATCACCTCGCCAGAACCGTCGAGCAGGCCCTCGCGGCGAAGTCCGAGATGGCGGTGCTGTGCATCGATCTCGACGGCTTCAAGGCGGTCAACGACGTTTACGGCCACCCGGCCGGGGATGCGCTGCTCATGGCGGTCGCCCATCGGCTGCGTTCCGTGGTGCGCGGCAACGAGCTGGTGGCGCGGCTCGGCGGCGACGAGTTCGCGGTTGTTCAGCTCGGCGGCGGCCAGCCTAGCCACGCCGGGATGCTGTCGGAGCGTATCCTCGGCGCGCTCGCCGAGCCGTTCGATGTCGATGACCGGATGGTCAGGATCAGCGGGTGCATTGGCATCGCGCTGTTCCCGGAGGACGCGGCGACGCCGACCGATCTCATCAAGAACGCCGACATGGCCCTGTATCGCGCCAAGGCGGAAGGCAACGGGACGGCGCGCTTCTACGAGGCGGCGATGGACGAGGCGCTGCGCCAGCGGCGGCAGCTCGACGCGGACCTCAAGCAGGCGATCGACAATGACGAGCTGGCCGTTCACTACCAGCCGCTCGCCATTCTCGAGACGGGCAGCATCCTGGGCTTCGAGGCGCTGCTGCGCTGGACGCATCCGACGCTCGGGGCCGTCGGCCCCGACATCTTCATCCCCCTCGCGGAGGAAAGCGGCCTGATCGTCGGCCTCGGAGAATGGGTGCTGCGCGAGGCCTGCGCCGAAGCCGCCCGTTGGGATCCACCGCTCAAGCTCTCGGTCAACCTATCTCCGGTCCAGTTCGTGCAGAACGATCTCGCCGAGTCGGTCGAGCGTATCCTCGCCGAGACCGGGCTCGACCCCAAACGGCTCGAACTCGAGGTCACCGAGGGGCTGCTGATCAAGGACGCCGAACGGGCGATCGCCATCCTGCGGCGGCTGAAGGCGATGGGCGTGCAGATATCGATGGACGATTTCGGCACCGGCTATTCCTCGCTCGCCTATTTTCGAATGTTTCCCTTCGACAAGGTCAAGATCGACCAGAGCTTCATTCGAGAGATGATCGACAATCCGCAGGCGCGGGCGATCATCCGGTCGGTCATCGGTCTCGGCCGCGGCCTCGGCGTGCCGGTGGTGGCGGAAGGCGTCGAGACCGCAGAACAGCTCGAGGCGCTTCGTGACGAGGGCTGCGATCAGGTGCAGGGCTATCTTATCAGTCGCCCGAACCCGATCGCCCACTTCCTCGGCGTCGTGCTCGACCGTCCCGTGCAGCCTGAACGGATGCGCCGGATCGGCTGAAACGGATCATGCGGCGCTGACATAGGCCCAGGCGGTGCGTCCCGAGCGCAGCGGGACGGCGACGCGGACATATTCCTCGGCCTCGTAGGCGTCGGCGGCCTCGAGCTCGGCGGAGCTGAGGCGAAAGACCATGCCTTCGACCGCGTCATCCGGGTCGCCGGTCGGCGTCATGATGAGATGCCGGTCGCTGCCGCTCAGTGCGACTGTTTCCGGGTCCTCGATCAGGATGGTCGTCGCGGCGAAGCCGCGCGCCGCGTCCGGCTCTCCCTCGAGGCGGCGGCCGAACTTGGCGAGCTGCACGGATCCGAGCTGCAGGGTGCCGTAGGAGAAGAGAAGCTCCTCGCCGCTCAGAACGCCTCCACCGGCAGGGCCATCAGCGTGTCCGCGCCGGCTTCGAGTTTGCGGCGGAGGGCGCCGGTGTCGGGCATGATGCGCTCGGCGAAGAAGCGCGCCGTGGTGAGCTTGGCCTGGTGGAAGGCGTCGTCGTCGCCGCCCTTGGCGAGCGCCTCGGTGCTCGCCCTCGCCATGCGCAGCCACATGAGGCCGAGGCAGACCGTGCCCAGCAGGGTCATGTAGGGGTAGGCGGCGGCGCCGGCGTTGAGCGGATTGGCCATGCCGTTCTGCATCAGCCACATGGTAGCGGTCTGGAGGTCGGCGGTGGCCTTCTGGAGGGCGGTCGCGACCGTGGCGATGGAGTCAGCACCGGCTTCGCCGGCCCCTCCATCATGCTGCGCATGGTCCCCCTCCCCATTCCGGGGAGGAGCTTTGGCTGCGGCCGTCTCCTCGGCGAGGATGGTGAAGAAAGCCTGGATCGCGCGGCCGCCATTGGCGCCGAGCTTGCGGCCGACGAGGTCGAGGGCCTGGATGCCGTTCGTGCCTTCGTAGATCTGGGCGATGCGGGCGTCGCGGACGAACTGCTCCATGCCCCATTCACGGATGTAGCCGTGGCCGCCATAGACTTGCTGGGCATTGACCGCGGCCTCGAAGCCCTTGTCGGTAAGATAGCCCTTGATGACCGGCGTGAGCAGTCCGAGCAGGTCCGTCGCCGCCTCGCGCTCCTCCTCGGTCTGGGCCTTGCGGCCGATGTCGACCTGGAGCGCACCCCAGAGGACGAGGGCGCGGGCGCCTTCGTTGAACGCCCTCATCTCCATCAGCATCCGGCGCACGTCGGGATGGGCGATGATCTGATCGGCCTTCGCCTCGGCATCGCGCAGCTCGGGGACGAGGGCGCGGCCCTGGCGGCGATCCTTCGCGTAGGCGACCGCGTTCTGATAGGCGACCTCGCCTTGCGCCAGGCCCTGCAAGCCCACGCCGAGGCGCGCCGCGTTCATCATGATGAACATGGCGGCGAGGCCCTTTTCGGGTTCGCCGACCAGCCAGCCGGTGGCGTCGTCGTAGTTGAGCACGCAGGTCGAATTGCCGTGGATTCCCATCTTCTCCTCGATCGAGCCGCAGACGACGCCGTTGCGGGCGCCGAGCGAGCCGTCCTCGTTCACCAGGACCTTGGGGACGATGAAGAGGCTGATGCCCTTCACATTGTCCGGCGCCCCGGCGATCTTGGCGAGGACGAGGTGAATGATGTTCTCGGCCAGATCGTGCTCGCCCGAGGAGATGAAGATCTTGGTGCCGGTGATCCTGTAGCTGCCGTCGGCCTGCGGCTCGGCCTTGGTGCGCAGGAGGCCGAGATCGGTGCCGCAATGCGGCTCGGTGAGGTTCATCGTCCCGGTCCATTTGCCGGCGACCATGTTGGGGACCCAAGTCCGCTTCTGCTCCTCCGAGCCCTTGACCAGGATCGAGGCGACTGCGCCGGCGGTGAGGCCGTGATACATCTCGAACGCCTGGTTGGCGCTGAGCAGATATTCGGTGACGGCGGTGCCGACGACCTGAGGCAGGCCTTGACCGCCAAATTCCTCGGGCGCCGACAAGGTGGTCCAGCCCGCCGCGACGAACTGGTCCCAGGCATCCTTGAAGCCGGGGGGAGTGGCGACCGAGCCGTCCTCGCTGCGCGTGCAGCCGTGCTCGTCGCCGACCCGGTTGAGCGGTGCGAGGACCTCGGCGGCGAAGCGGCCGCCCTCGGTCAGGATCGCTTCGATCATGTCGGAGGTGGCGTTTTCGAATCCCGGCAGGTTCGAGTAGCGATCGAGGCCGAGAACGGCGTCCAGGACATAGCGCGTGTCGCGCACGGGGGCGGTGTAGCTGGGCATGTTCGTCCTATTTTGCGGAAGGCCCGGCGGCCTCGACCATGTCGATGAAGCGCTCGAGCTCGGCGATGGTGGCGTCGATGTCGACACGCTGCTTGCGCAGAAGGTCGATCCGGGCGCGGCATTTCTCCAGCGTGACGCGGCGCTGCGAAGCGCGGTCGTCGCCGAGATCGTACAAGTCGATCATCTCGCGGATCTCGCCAAGGCTGAAGCCGACGCGCTTGCCGCGCAGGATCCAGGCGAGCCGGGCGCGGTCGCGCCAGGAATAGATGCGCGCCAGCCCCTGGCGGGCGGGCGCGATGAGACCCTCGTCCTCGTAGAAGCGCAGCGCCCGCGGCGTCACCGCGAACTCCTCGCACAGATCGGTGATCGTGTAGGTCTTCACGCTCCCCGCCTTGTGCTCGAAATCGGCGTGGAGAGCGGAGTGCGGCATCGGCGCGGACTAGTTTACGTTCACGTCAACGTCAAGGAGGGGCGGCCGAGCCGGCTGTCACTCCGGCGCAAGGCCGGGTCTCAGGACGAGATGTCGCTGGCGCGCGTGGCGCGGCATCGACGTCTGCGCTTTTCACCCGCTGAGATCCCGGCCTTCGCCGGGATGACGGGGTCGGACGAAACGGGGGCTTTCGCGCGATGGGCGGTCCGGGCTAGGTTTCGCGCACTTCAACGGGGGAGACGGCATGACGCTCAACAGGATGAGCGCGCTGTGGGCGCGCACCGCTTTGCTGTGGTTCATCGGGACGATGATCTTCGGCCTCTATCTGGGCATCACCCAGCAATTCGGCATGTCCTCGCCGCACGCCCATATGGGCCTGCTCGGCTGGGTTTCTTCGGCCTTGTTCGCCTTGCTCTGGTCGCTCGGCCCGGCCGAGGGCCTGCCGCGCTTCGCTCCCGTCCACTGGGCGATCCACAATCTCGGCGTCGCGACCATGGTGATCGCATTGTACCTGACCGTTCGCGGCGGGGACATGGGACCGATGATCGGCCTCGGCGGGCTCATCGTCCTGCTCGGCACGTTGTGGCTATCGGCGATGGTCTGGCCGCGGCTGCGCGTCCGCCCCTAGGACGAACAGAGCCGGTCGCCGGCCAGGTCCTCGGCGCGCTGCGCGTCCGCCTCGACCCCGCCGGTCTTGTCGAACGACGCGCCGGCGAGGCGGCCGCCGCGGCTGCAATAATAGGAGCATCCGGCGGGAAGCGAGGCGGGGAAGGCGACCCGCGTCCCTTCGATCCGCGCCTCGATGGTGCAGGCCTCGTCCCCGGCCATGGTGAGGCGCAGCGCATTGCCTGTGCGCACCGCCGTGCCGCTGCCGCTGCAGCTCTCGCCGGCGCCGGACCAGACGACGAGGGCGAAGCGGGTGCTGCCGCCGCGCTCTATCGCGCACATCTGGCTGCGCCGCGGCGCCGGACCGCTTTCGTAGAGGCCGGTGAGAGTCGCCGTCTGGACCGGCGCCGGGGCGGGCGCCGGGGCGGCGGTGCCCGTCGTGCCGCTTGCGGACCCCACCGGCGCGGCCTTGGCGGGCGTCGAGGCCGCGGCATTGTTGCCGAGGCTCTCCTGCGCGCGGCAGGCGCAAAGGAGGAGCAGGGGCAAGGCGAGCGCGCTTTTCTTCATCGCATCCGTAACAATGCGCGCCGGCCAGATAAGGTTCAGCCGGGCGGCGCTATCGGGCGAGCCGTTCCTTTATCCACATCAAATTCAGGGCCGGCGGGGCGACAAGCGCGTCGCCCTTTCCTATAGCCGGGGCGCGAGGCGGCGATGCGAGCGGGACCATGCTGACCACCGATCCATTCGACGACGACAAATTGCGCGAGGAATGCGGCGTGTTCGGCCTGTGGGGCGCGGACACGGCTGCGGCCGTCGTCGCTCTCGGCCTTCACGCGCTCCAGCATCGCGGCCAGGAAGCGGCGGGAATGACGAGCTGGGACGGGCGCACCTTCCACAGCCACCGCGGCATGGGCCATGTCGCGACCAATTTCGGCTCCGACGACGTCATCCGCCGCCTCGCCGGCCGGACCGCAATCGGCCATGTCCGCTACTCGACGACGGGCGAGACGGCGCTCAGGAACGTCCAGCCTTTGTTCGCGGAGCTGTCTTCGGGCGGCTTCGCGGTCGCCCATAACGGCAACATATCGAATGCCCTGCGCCTTCGGCGCGAGCTCAACCGCCGCGGCTCGATCTTCCAGTCGACCTCGGACACCGAGGTCATCATCCACCTCGTCGCGACCTCCACGTACCGGACGCTGCTCGACCGCTTCATCGACGCCTTGAAGCAGGTCGAAGGCGCGTACAGCCTCATTTGCCTCACCGCCGAGGGGATGATCGCCTGCCGCGATCCGCTCGGCATCAGGCCGCTTGTCATGGGCCGGCTCGGCGAGGCCTATATCTTCGCCTCGGAGACGGTGGCGCTCGACGTCGTCGGAGCCACCTACATCCGCACCGTCGAGCCGGGCGAGATCGTGATCGTCTCCGAGCAGGGCGTTCGCTCGCATCGCCCGTTCGCACCAGGCCGGCCGCGGCCCTGCATCTTCGAGCATATCTATTTCTCGCGGCCCGACAGCGTGCTCGACGGCGCCTCGGTCTACACGGTCAGGAAGGCGATCGGCGCCGAGCTGGCGCGCGAAAATCCGGTCGAGGCCGACATCGTCGTGCCCGTACCCGATTCGGGCGTGCCGGCCGCGATCGGCTATGCCCAGGAAAGCGGCATCCCCTTCGAGCTCGGCATCATCCGCTCGCACTATGTCGGGCGCACCTTCATCCAGCCGTCGGACCAGGTCCGGCACCTGGGAGTGAAGCTCAAGCACAATGCCAATTCGGCGCTCATCCAGGGCAAGCGCCTCGTCCTCGTCGACGATTCGATCGTACGCGGCACGACGTCGCTCAAGATCGTCCAGATGCTGCGCGAAGCCGGCGCGCGCGAGGTCCATATGCGCATCGCCAGCCCGCCGACCCGGCACAGCTGCTTCTACGGCGTCGACACGCCCGAGCGGAAGAAGCTGCTCGCCGCGCAGATGAACGTCGCGGAGATGAATCATTACATCAAGGCGGACAGCCTCGGCTTCATCTCGATCGACGGCCTCTACCGCGCGCTCGGCGAGGACATGCGCGAGGAAACGCAGCCGCAATATTGCGACGCCTGCTTCACCGGCGACTATCCCACCCGCCTCACCGACCAGGAAGAGGTCGAGCCCATCGACCAGCTCGCTTTGCACGGCGAGCGCTACGCCTAGCCAAGGCGATCACGCGCCCTTAGGGGCACGGCCATGAAAGACAGGTTTCTGGAGGGACGGATCGCCCTCGTCACCGGCGCCAGTCGCGGGATCGGCGCCGCGATCGCCGAGGCGCTGGGTGGGGCAGGGGCGCATGTCGTGCTGACGGCGCGGACTGCGGCCGATCTCGAGGCGGTCGAGGAGCGGATCGCCGCCGCCGGCGGCACCGCGACGATCGCCCCGCTCGATCTCACCGAAGGCGACAGCATCGCCCGGCTGGCGACCGCGGTCGGAGGGCGCTGGGACGCGCTCGACGTCCTCGTCCTCAACGCGGCGATGCTGGGGACGCTGGCGGCCGTGCCGGCGATCGACGGAAAAGAGCTCAATCGCGTCCTGACGCTCAACGTCCTCGCCCAGCAGGCGATGATCGCCGCCTTCGACCCGATGCTGAGGAACAGCCAAGGCGCGGCGCTGATCGCGCTCACCTCGTCGGTCGGCGCCAGCCCACGCGCCTTTTGGGGCGCCTACGGTGCATCCAAGGCCGCGCTCGAGACACTGGTCCTCGCTTATGGCGAGGAGGTCCGCAACGCGACGTCGATCCGCTGCGCGATCGTCGATCCCGGCGCCACCCGCACCATGATGCGCGCCCGCGCCTTCCCCGGCGAGGACGAAGCGACGGTGAAGCCGCCGAGCGCGGTGGCGGAGGCGATCTTGGAGATGCTGCGCAGCGGCTTCGAGAGCGGGCACCGGCTCGAGGTCGCGCGCTAGGCGGGCTTCCGTCTTGCCAGCAGCGCACGGTAGATCGAGACGTTGAACGCCGCGCCGGTGATGCCGGTATGCTCCGTCGGCACCCTCGTCTCATCGGGGATGCCGAGCGCTGCGGCGAGGCTGGTCCCGCCCAGCTGCCGCCAGCCCATCGCCCATGCCATGGAGGGAATGTCGAGCACCTGATAATGGTAAAGGTCGCGCCACTCGCTCCCCTGGCGCCGCAGCATCGCCGTGAGAAAGGCCTGATCGAACCAGACATTGTAGGCGGTGAAGATCACCGTTCGATCGCCACGCATCGCGTCATGGAAGGCGCGGATCCTGCGCACCGCCTCGCCCTCGTCGATCGCACCCTGGCGCCGCCACAGAGCCGGATCGAAGCCGTTCACTGCGCGGGCGCCCGCCTCGATCCGCTCGGGGTGGGGCGGCATGATGCGCAAGTCGATCCGCCCGATCTCGACCCCTTCGAGATCGGTGTAGATCATGCCAATCGAGATCATCTCGTGGAATGCCGGATCGAGGCCCGTAGTCTCGACGTCGACATGGGCGAGGACGTAGCGCGCGGGAGCGAGGTCCGGCGACGCGGCAGGCCCCTGCGCGGCAGCGGGAGCGGTAAGGCCGAGCGAGGCGAGGATCAGCAGCGCCGCGCGCAGCAAGACGTGCGGCGCGAAGGACGTAATCGTCTGCATCAGTGGCGCTCCTTGACGCTGGTGAAGCGGATGCCCGGCCAGTCCTGCTGGAAGCGGCCGAGCTCCCAGGCGTTGCGCATCATCAAAACGGGATCGCCGTCGCCGTCGTCGGCCATGGACGAGCGGTGGGTCTCGGACAGGCGCTTCAATTCGGCGGGATCGTCGGCGGCGACCCAGCGGGCGACTTCGTAAGGCGAGGCCTCGAAGCCGAGCTTGAGACCATATTCCGCCTCCATCCGCGTCGCGAGCACGTCCAGTTGCAGCGCGCCGACGACGCCGACGATCCAGTTCGAGCCGATCGAGGGCTTGAAGATGCGGATCACGCCTTCCTCCGCGAGGTCCTCGAGGCCCTTCCTCATCTGCTTCGACCGCATCGGATCGTCGAGGCGGACGCGGCGCAGGATCTCGGGTGCGAAGTCGGGAAGTCCCGTGAACGAGACGTCGCCGCGCTCCGAGAGCGTATCCCCGACGCGAAGAGTGCCGTGATTGGGGATGCCGACGATGTCGCCGGGTCGGGCGAGCTCGGCCAGCTCGCGGTCGCGGGCGAAGAAGGTGATTGGGTTCTGGATCGCAATCGCCTTGCCGGCGCGGGCGTTGGTGAGCTTCATGCCGCGCCTCAGCGCGCCCGAGCAGACCCGCATGAAGGCGATCCGGTCGCGGTGATTAGGGTCCATGTTCGCCTGGACCTTGAAGATGAAGCCGGAGCACAGCTTCTCGCCCGGCGCGACCGGGCCGGCGCGGGCCGGCTGAGGTTGCGGCGGCGGCGCGAAGCGTCCCAGGCCGGCGAGCAGGATGTCGACCCCGAACTCGCGCAGCGCCGAGCCGAAGAAAACGGGGGTGAGGTCGCCGTTCCGAAAGGGCGCGAGCTCGAACTGCGGATAGGCGGCGCCGGCGAGCTCGGCCTCCTCGCGCAGGGTCGCGAGCACGTCGGCGGGAAGCAGCTCGTCCAGTTCCGGATCGTCGAGGCCGGCCGTCTCGAGGACGCCGGCGGCCTGCGTGCCGCCGCTGCGCTCGGCGCGCAGCAGATCCTGGTTCTCGAAGTCCCAGAGGCCGTGGAAGAGCCCGCCCATGCCGACCGGCCAGTTCATCGGCGCGACGTCGAGCTGCAGCGTCTCGGCGATCTCGTCGAGCAGAGCGAAAGGCGAAAGCCCCTCGCGGTCGACCTTGTTGACGAAGGTGACGATCGGGATGTTCCTGAGGCGGCAGACCTCGAACAGCTTCCGGGTCTGCGCCTCGATGCCCTTGGCCGCGTCGATCACCATGATCGCGGAATCGACCGCGGTCAGCGTCCGGTAGGTGTCCTCGGAAAAGTCCTGGTGGCCCGGCGTGTCGAGCAGGTTGAACAGGATCCCGTCCTTCTCGAAGGTCATCACCGACGAGGTGACCGAGATGCCGCGCTGCTGCTCGATCGCCATCCAGTCCGAGCGGGCGCGCCGACGGTCGCCGCGCGCGCGCACCTCGCCCGCCTCATGGATCGCGCCGGCGGCGTAAAGCAGCTTTTCCGTGAGCGTCGTCTTGCCCGCGTCGGGATGCGAAATGATCGCGAAGGTGCGGCGCTCCGCGGTCGTGATCGCGTCGTCGGCGCGGGGCAGGGCGGCGGCGTTCATGCTACAGGCTCCAGGACGCGAGGCGAGACGGCCGCGTGTCGTCATTCGGTTCTTCAGGAATGGCGCGCGCATAAAGGAATATGGGCCGATTGTCAGCCCGCGCCGCGCTCAGTCGTGCGGAGTGCGAAGCAAGGGTTGCCAAGCGCAAGGTCGCTCCATTTCTGAAGCTAGGCTTGCAAGGTTCGCCGAGCCGGTCAGCTTGGCCGCCATGGCAGCGCTCGTCGCCTTCACCCGTTTTGCCCTGCGCCCCATCGTCGACTTCGCTCTGCCGCCGCGCTGCCCGGGGTGCGGGGCGATCGTCGAGGAGGAGCACAGCTTCTGCCTCGGCTGCTGGTCTCAGCTGGTCTTTCTCGGCGAGCCCTGCTGCGTCAAATGCGGGCTGCCGTTCGAGCATGACGGGGGCGGGCCGGCGGAGTGCGGCGCGTGCCTCGCTCATCCGCCGCGCTTCGATCGGGTGCGGGCGGCAGTGGCCTATGGGGAGATTCCGAGGAAGGTGGCGCTCAAGCTCAAATATGGGGGCAAGCCCGGCGTCGCCGAGACGATGGCGCGGCTGATCGAGCGGCATTTTGAAGGGGGGGCCGGCGCGGTGCTGGCGCCGGTGCCGCTGCACCGCTGGCGGATCTGGAAGCGGGGCTACAACCAGGCCGCCTTGATCGCCGCGGCGCTGGCGCGGCGGAGAGGTTGCGCGCTGCTCCTCGACGCGCTCGAGCGGCGCAAGGCGACGCCGTATCTCAGGGGCATGGGGCCGCGCGAGCGGGCGCTGGCGGTGCGCGGCGCCTTCAACGTGCCGGAGCGGCGGCGGGCGGCGGTCGCGGGCAGGACGGTGGTGCTGGTCGACGACGTCTTCACCAGCGGCGCGACCGCGAACGGCTGCGCCCTGGCGCTCAAGCGGGCGGGAGCCGCGGAAGTCCGGCTCCTGTGCTGGGCGCGCGTGGTGAGAGGCAGCGACGCTTGATCTTCGCGCCGCGCTCGACGCGGGAATTGACATCGCGCGGCCCGATGCGCACCGCAAGGCGGCATCTGGAAGGAGCTTCGCTATCATGGCCCGCGTCGAGATCTACACCAAGTTCATGTGCCCCTATTGCGCCCGGGCGAAGAAGCTTCTCGACGAGAAGGGCGTCCAATATGAGGAGATCGAGGTGAGCGGCGGCGGAGCCAAGCGCGACGAGATGGTCCAGCGCGCCGGCGGCCGCACCACCGTACCGCAGATCTTCATCGACGGCCGCCATGTCGGCGGATCCGACGATCTTGCCGAGCTCGAGCGCGGCGGCCGGCTCGACCCCTTGCTCGCGGCCGGATGAGGCTCGCCCTCTATCAGGCGCGCAGCGGGATCGATCCCGCGGCCAATGCGGCCGACCTCACTCGCGCCGTCCGCGAGGCCAAAGCCGGCGGCGCCGCAATGCTGTTCACGCCGGAGATGAGCGGCCTGCTCGACCAGGACCGTGCCAGGGCGAACGAGCATTTGCGTACCGAGGAGGACGACGGAGTGCTGGCCGCCGTCCGCGCGGCGGCGCGCGAAGAGGGCATCTGGGTGCATCTCGGCTCGCTCGCCTTGAAAGGCGGCGAGGGCGGACGGCTCGTCAATCGCGGCTTCGTCATCGACGATGGCGGCGGCATTCGCGCGCGCTACGAGAAGATCCACCTGTTCGACGTTGACCTCGCCACCGGCGAGAGCTGGCGCGAATCGGCCTCCTACGCGCCGGGCGCGCGCGCGGTCGTCGTAGAAGGGACGCCGCTCGGCCCGCTCGGCCTGTCCATTTGCTACGACCTTCGCTTTGCCGGCCTCTATGCGGCGCTGAGCGGCGCCGGCGCGGCTGCGCTGGCGATCCCCGCGGCATTCACCGTGCCGACCGGCAAAGCGCACTGGCACGTGCTGATCCGCGCCCGCGCGATCGAAAGCGCCTGCTTCGCGATCGCCGCTGCGCAGAGCGGCACGCATGAGGACGGTCGCCGGACCTACGGACACTCCTTGGTCGTCGACCCCTGGGGCGCGGTGCTGCTCGACATGGGGACGGCGGAACGCGAGACGGGCTTCGCCGAGCTCGACCTCGGGCAGCTCGACGAGGTGCGCAGTCGCCTTCCGGTGCTTGCCCACCGACGCGAATTCGCGCTTCCATGATCATCTTCGATCTCAAATGCGCCGGCCAAGGGCATGTTTTCGAAGGGTGGTTCGGATCTTCGGCCGAGTATGACGAGCAGCAGGCGCGCGGCCTCGTCTCCTGTCCGCTCTGCGGCTCGAGCGAGGTCGACAAAGCGGTAATGGCGCCGGCGGTCGCTGCGAAGGGCAACAGCGCACCGCGCGACCTCTTCTCGGCCGATCCGGAAAGCGTCAAGCGCATGCTCGCGGCGCTCGCCGCCGAGCAGAAGAAGATACTGGCGCAGTCCGAGCATGTCGGCGAGCGCTTCCCGGACGAGGCGCGCGCAATCCATCTCGGCGAGGCCGACGCGCGCGCGATCCACGGGCGCGCAACCCGAGACCAGGCCGAAAGCCTGATCGACGAAGGCATCGCGATCGCGCCTCTGCCCTTTCCGGTAGCCGAACCCGGCGAGGAGAATTGACCCCGCGCGGCCGCGGCCTTAGGCCGCTCGGCGGCTCGGCCCCGTAGCTCAGCAGGATAGAGCAACTGATTCCTAATCAGTAGGCCACAGGTTCGAATCCTGTCGGGGTCACCATTCACGCCGCGACGGCGGGCCTCGGCACGGCGCGGCCGCGATACCAGCCGCGGACGGCGCGGAGAACGGGACGCTCGATCCAGAAGGTCGCGGCCGCGGCGAGCAGCAGCGCCGTCGCGAGGGTCAGCGCGATCGCCGCATTGGCGTTCACGCCCGCCGCCTCGAGCCGCGCGAGGAGCGCGAAACCGATATATTGGTGCAGCAGATAGAGGCTGTAGGAGATCGAGCCGAGCCAGACGAGAAGGCGCGCGGTCAGCTGCTCGAGCCCTCGCAGCGCGACAAGGAGCAGGACGCCGGCGGTCAAGGCGGCGACGAGAAGGTGGGCGAAATCGTCGCAGGCAGCGACGGTGACGAGCGCGGCGGCAATCACCGCGGCCGGCCAGCGGGGATCGGCGGTCCCGGAACGCAGCCGATAGGCGACGATGCCGATCGCGAAGAAGGGAATGTGCTGCTGCACGAGCAGCGCGCCGAGCAGCCAGGAGGGCTCGACGCCGGCCAGCGCGGGCGCGAAGGTCCATACCCATTTGAGGCTGATCCAGCCGAGCAGGATCAGCTCGATGCGGCCGAGCAGCCGCAACTGCCACAGCGCCGCCATCGCAACGTAGAAGGCAAGCTCGACGGCAAGCGTCCAATAGACGCCGTCGACCGAGGGCAGCCCGGCGAAGCTCTGGAGCATGGTGAAATTGGCGGCGAATATGGCCGGCGAGACGAGCAGCTCGTTCCTGCCGGCGACGAGCATCACCGCCGTCGTCGCGACCATTGCGGTCCAGTAGGCCGGATAGAGGCGCGAGGCGCGCGAGACCGCGAAATCGGCGAGGCTGCGGGTCCGGTCGAGCGTCATGAAGATGACGAAGCCGCTGATCCCGAAGAAGAGCTGCACTCCGAAATGGCCCCACGGCAGGTCGAGCCACGGCCGCGACCCATGCCCGTAAAGGGCGTCGTAGCGCGTCGTATAGTGGAACAGGACGACGGCGAGCGCCGCGAGGCCGCGAAGCGCATCGAGGTCGGCGATGCGCGCGTCCTTGGTGGCGGTGCTGGCTTCGATCGTCACGACGACAGCTTAGCGGCGGTTCCTTAAATCCGGGTTTGCAGCCAGCGCCTCCTTCCAGAGCGCCACCGCTCGGATCTGGCCTGTGCGCGCGAAATGGCAGCGCTCGAAGCGTTCGCCCGGGCCGATCGAGTCGAGGTCCGGTCCCGGCCGCGTCCACGCGAAGCCCGCGGCGACGCGCACCTGTGCTTCGCGCACCTCAGAACTGAAAGCATCGCCGCAGCGGGCGGCCAGTGCGACATGGACCGGGGCGCCGGACGCGCGGTGCAGCGGCTCGAGCGCGGCCGCGAGCGCCCGTGCGTAGGTGGGCCCTGGCGTGCTCAGGATCGAGTCCGCTTCGCCCTGGACCCACAGGATCCGGGTCACGCGCAGCCCGCGGCTGCGCAGCGCCGACACCGTGTCGAGGGCCAGCCGATGCAGGCGTCCGCCCGGTTGCCATTCGGCTATTGCGGTGGCGGACTGGGCGCTCATCGCGATCAGGACGCGGTTGGCGCCGCCCTCTCGGATCCAAATGTCGGCGAGCGGCGTCCATAGCGAGCCGCCCTTGCCGTCTCCGCCGGGAAGCGGATCGCGCGCGGGACGGCAGCGCCGGCCGTCGAACATCGCCACGCCCGGCCCGGCTTCGACCCTGTGCTCGGCATAATTGGCGGCGTTGGACTGGCCGACCGCGAGCCAGACCTCGGTGCCCGGCGCCGAAAACGCCTCGCAGCTGGCAAGGTCCCGCGACCGGCCGATCATCGTCAGCCCGAGGCCGGCCGCGATCAGCAGCAGCAGAGCGGCGAGCGCGGCGATGCGGCGCGTGGTCGGCAGACCGGGACTCCTCAGAAAGGGGCGACATTGCAAAATATCGGCGGGAGTGTCACCCGGCGCGGATGAGCGACGCAGATTCTTCCCCAGAGGACGGCGACCTGATCCGCCCGGCGCCGAAGATCCGGGTGCCGGACGAGGTTCAAGACGCAGTGCGGACCCTGATCCGCTGGGCTGGCGACGATCCCGCGCGCGAGGGGCTGCTCGATACGCCCAAGCGCGTGGCGCGGGCCTGGCGCGAATATGGGCGCGGCTATGCCGAGAATCCGGCGCAGCATCTCAGCCGCACCTTCGAGGAGGTCGGCGGCTATGACGAGATCGTGCTGCTCAAGGACATCCCGTTCCAATCGCATTGCGAGCACCACCTGGCGCCGATCATCGGCAAGGCCTCGATCGCCTATCTGCCGGGCGAGCGGGTGGTCGGAATTTCAAAGCTCGCGCGGGTCCTCCATGCCTTCGCGCGCAGGCTCCAGGTCCAGGAGCGCCTCACGGCCCAGGTTGCCGACTGCGTATGGGAGAATCTGCGGCCGCAGGGCGTCGCCGTCGTCATCGAGGCGAGCCATGCCTGCATGACCGCGCGCGGCGTGAGCACACCGGGCGTCATGATGACGACAAGCCGGATGATGGGCGCGTTCCGCGACGATCAGCGCAGCCGCCGCGAAGTGCTGTCACTGATGGGCTATTGATGGGCAGGCAGGCCTGGGCGCTTTTTGCCGGTGTGGCGGCGCTGGCAGGCTGCGGCGAGAGCGAGCCCGCGCTCAACGACCAGCAACTCGCCGAAAGTATCGAGAAGGTCGCGGACGTAGCCCCGGCACCCAAGTCCGAGCCGCCGGGGCCGGCGCTGATTCCGATCCGGCCGGAGGATCTCCAGGCCGCGATCCGCCCCGGCGGCGGGTGCGAGTTTTCCGAGGATGGGCGCCTGCTCTTCGTCGCCAGATCGACCGGCGAGACGCTGGCGCGGATTAACGGCACGGTCGTCCGCCTCGCGCGGATCGGCCCGACGGAGCCGAGCGGCGGCTTCTTCGCCAATGCGCATTATTCGATCAGCATCGGCCGGCTGACGGATGCGGGCGTGACCGTTGAGAAAGCGACGACCTGGCCGGCCCGGCTGACCCTCACCGACCGGCTGCGGCGGGAGGTCGAGGCGCTTCGTCTGGAGGGCGCCTGGCGCTGCAGCGGCTGATTGGGGTCAGCGCGGGCGCTTCGGCCCTGCCGGACGCCCGCCGCCGCCGGGGCCACCGCCTTCGCGCCGCGGTCCCGGGCGCCCATGGGGGCGCCGTTCGCCGCCGCCCGGCCCGCGCCCGCCGCCGGCACCCCCGGGCCCACCCTGGGGCCGCGGCGGCCGCGGCGGGCCGCTAGTCCCCGGCGCCACCGAATAGCCTTCGCGCAGGAGCATGGCGAAGGCTGTGCGCACGCCCGCCGAGATCGCTGCCTGAAGCTCGGGCGGCAGATCGGGGAGGGTCGTATTGGCGTGGATCGCGTTCAGGTCGCGAAGCAGGGTGTTGGGCAGACCCTTGGACGCCGCCTTCAGCGCCATGATTCCGTCGATCGTGGCGGCGAAGAGGATGTCCTGCATGACGTCGGTGGCGGATTTCTTCATGCCGCCACCCTAGCCCAGTGAGAGCGGCTTTGTCTCGCGCTCGTCAGCCGCGGTTGCGCACGTAGGCGCCAGGCGCCGGCTCGATCACCTTGAGCCCGCCGTCGCCGGGAACGCGCGCCGGGACCTTCTTCGCCTTGCCGCCGCCGCTTAGGCGCT
Organism: Allosphingosinicella sp.; assembly: GCA_036386475.1. Classification (GTDB taxonomy): domain Bacteria; phylum Pseudomonadota; class Alphaproteobacteria; order Sphingomonadales; family Sphingomonadaceae; genus Allosphingosinicella. Next base: position 46,775 of record DASVVQ010000011.1, read on the forward strand.
TTTGCCAGTGCGGCCACCACGAGCCCTCGTGGCGGGTTGCCCCTTCGAGCCAGGCCTGCGCCGTCTCGGGCAGCTTGTCGCTGGTCCAATAGCCGTGCTTGTTGGCCGCGGGCGGATTGATGACGCCGGCATTGTGGCCGCTTCCGCCGAGCAGGAACTCGATCCGGCCGCCGAACAGGCGGGCGCCGTCATAGGTAGCCGTCCAGGCCGAGACATGGTCGTCCTTGAGGCTGATCGCGAGCAATGGCGTCGTCACCTTGCCGAGATCGAGCGGCACTCCGTCGAGAATGATCCCGCCGGGCTCCCTGAGCAGATTGTCGCGCAGCAGCTCGCGCGCATAGCTCAAGAGAAAGGCGCGCGGGATGTGGGCGCCGTCGGCGAACCAGTAGAGGATGTCCGACGGCGGCGCCTCGCGGTCCATGAGGTAGTGGTTGACCACGCTCGACCAGATGAGATCGTTGGCCCGCACCGCCGAGAAGAGCGCCTGCAGGTCCTGGGCGGCCATGAAACCCTTGTGGAGGAGATTGCGCTCCATCGCGCGCAGCTGCTCGGGCTCGGTGAACGCGGACCATTGGCCGAGGTCGGCGAAGTCGAACAGCGATCCGATCGTCGTCGCGGTCGCGACCCGGCCGCCCTCGCCTTTGGCCGCAAGATAGGCGAGTGCCATCGCGACGAGGGTGCCGCCCATGCAGAAGCCGAACAGGTCGACCTCGCGCTCGCCGGCCGCCTGCTCGATCGCATCCAGCGCCGCGATCGGCCCCAGGCGGATATAATTGGCCATGTCCATGTCAGCGAGATCGGGCCCGGGATTGACCCAGGAGACGACGAACACCGTATGGCCTTCGCCGACAAGCCAGCGAATCAGGCTCGATTTGGGCTGGAGGTCGAACAGGTAATATTTGTTCACAAGCGGCGGCACGTAGAGGACCGGCTTCTTCCAGACCCGGTCAGTCGTCGGCGCATATTGAATGAGCTGCATCAGCTCGTTCTGGAAGACGACGCTGCCGGGCGTCGCCGCGATGTCGACGCCGAGCTCGTACTCCTTCTCGGCGCGCCGGTTGACGATGCCGGGCGTGTCGGCGGCGTCGGCGAGCAAGTTGGCGAGACCCGAAAGGAGGCTGATCGAGCCGGTGTCGATCGCGCGCCGGATCGCCTCGGGATTGGTGAAGGCGAAATTGGCAGGCGAAATCGCGTTCAGATATTGGCGCGTGAAGAATTCGACCTTGGTGCGAGTCCCCTCGTCCAGGCCCTTGGCGTTCTCGACCAGCTCGACGGCGCGCTGGGCGGTGAGCAGATAGGCCTGCTTGAGATAATCGAAGACCGGCTCCTCGCTCCAGGCGGGATCGTTGAAGCGGCGATCGCCGCGCTCGGGGGCGGCGACGGGCTCGGGCTCGGCGAAAGTCGCGCGCGCGGCGGCGGTGCCCCACAGCTTCATCCAGTCCGCGCCCGCTTTCTGCTGCGCGCGGAAGACCTCTTCGGGATGGGTCCACAGATGGGCCGCGAAGGCGCCGAACGCGCGGGCCGGCGCGGCGGGATCGAAGGCCTGCGGGACATGGGGATCCAGCGCGCGCTCGGTAGTTGCCGCGCCCAGATTGAGCGCGCTAGCGATCACCTTCGACCAGGCTTCGGCGAGATCGGCGGGGGAGGGGACGTTTTCGGGAAGCTTGAAGACTCGGCTGTCGGTCAATTGGGCCTCCGGTCGGACCCCCGGGCCGATATCAGAGCGCCATCAGCTCGTCGAGGGCGCCGCAGTCGCGGGGGCTCACGAACAGAAAGGCGAGAGCGCGGTCCGGGTTCCGAGCGGCCCAGCCCGCCTCGGGGTCGGCCGGTGTGCGGAAATCCACATTCTGCGGCGCAAAATCGCGGGCGGCCAAGGCCTCGGTCGCGCTGCTCTGGGCGTCGAACATCGGTGCTTCTTTCTGTTGAACCGCAGGCTGCCCTCTCCCATAAGGGCTCGGCGAGCGCCACAGGGAATGTGCCGATACCGCTGTGCGGAAATTCTCATATGAGAGATAAGGGCCGTGCGCGAATTCGACTGGGACGATCTCAAAAGCTTCCTCGGCGTCGCCCGTAGCGGCCGGCTGACGGTGGCTGCCGCGCGCCTCGGTATCGACCACAGCACTTTGTCGCGGCGCCTCGGCGCGCTCGAGCACGGCCTTAGGGCCAAGCTCTTCGACCGCAGCCCCACCGGCTACTCGCTGACCGAGCAGGGCCGCCGCCTGCTGCCGGTCGCGGAAGAAATGGAACGGCTGTCGATCGGCGCTGCGGACGCGGTCGGCGGCAGCGCGACCGCGGTCGACGGAGTGGTGCGGATCGGCTCGCCGGAGGGGTTCGGCTCCTACTTCCTCGCGCCGCGCGTCGCAGGTCTCCGGGCGCGCCACCCGGCCCTTACCGTCCAGCTCGTCGCCGCCTCGGCCGTGTTCAGCCTCTCCAGGCGCGATGCCGACATCGTCGTCGCGGTCAGCCGTCCGCCAGCCGGCCGCCTCAACGCCTCGAAGCTGATCGACTACGACCTCGCGCTTTATGCAGCGCCTTCCTATCTCGAGGCCGCCCCGCCGATCCGCTCGGCCGCGGACCTCCCGCAGCATCGCTTCGTGAGCTATATCGGCGAGCTGCTCCACTTTCCCGAGCTCGATTTCCTGCAGCATGTCGCCCCGGGCGGCGCGACCTCGCTCGAAAGCTCCAACCTCGTCGCGCAGCTCAAGGCGACTCTGGCCGGAGCGGGGCTGTGCGTCCTCCCGGCCTTCCTCGCCGCCGAGGAGCCCGGTTTGGTGCGCGTGCTCGCCGACGAGGTCAGCCTGACCCGCTCCTTATGGCTGATCGTCCACCAGGACCTCGCCCAGCTCGCGCGGATCCGCGCCGTCCTGCGCTTCATCAAGGAGGAAGTGGAGGGCGCCTGCGCCGTCTTCCAGCTTCGTTGATCGCCCGTTAACCATATTCGTGATTAGATGCTGGAGCGAGGTTTCGGAAGGGAGAGTGCGCGATGAGCGACCGCGATTTCCTGAAGCAGATCGAGGGCTATGGGCTGCTGACCGCCGAAGTCAGCTACTACATGCCCGACCATCCCGCTCTCCTTCAGCTCTTCGTCTGGCAGGAGTACGACGTCGCGCCGCAATTCCCGGTCCTGCACCGCTTCCTCGACCACTGGCGGCGCGAGATCGAGGCGACGCTCCATTCGATCCGCATCGCCCACAACCATCTCATCCGCCCCGCCGAATGGCGCGCGGTCGATGGCGTCATCACGATCAATTGAACGCCGCCGGCGCGCGGGTGCCGAGCTTTTGGCGAACTACACGAAGAAAAGGCCGCCTGCTCGCATGAGCGGGCGGCCTTTCATGTCGCGCGGCGAGAGGGCTCAGGCCTCCTCGTCCTCGCTCTCGCCTTCGTCCCCGGTCGTCCCAGCCTCCGCCTCGCCGGCGGCGGCTGGCGCATCGGCCGTGGCGTCGCCCGGTGCGACCGCGGTCTCGCCGGGCTCGGCATTGGGGTCGTAGTCCTCGGTGAAGCCGGCGCTGTCCTTTTCGAACATATCGGCCATGACGTCCACGCCGGCCGCCTGGAGCTCGGCCTCTTCCGGCGAGCGGGCGACGTTGACGCGGATGGCGACCGAGACCTCCGGGTGGAGCGAGACCTTCACGTCCTGAATGCCGATCGCCTTGATCGGGCGATCGAGGACGATCTGGTTCTTCGCCACCTTGTGGCCCTGGGCTTCCAGGGCCTCGGCGAGGTCGCGGGCCGAGACCGAACCGTAGAGCTGGCCGGTGTTCGACGCCTGGCGGATGAGCTGGACCGACACGCCTTCGAGGCCCTTCGAATCCGTCTCGGCGACGGCGCGGCGCTCGGCATTGGACGCCTCGATCTTCTCGCGATTGGCTTCGAAGACCTTGCGGTTCGCCTCGTTGGCGCGGAGCGCCTTGCCGTTGGGCAGCAGGAAGTTGCGAGCGAAGCCCGCCTTCACGCTGACGACGTCGCCGATGGCGCCGAGCTTCTCGATCCTCTCGAGCAGGATGACTTCCATTGCTCGGCCTCCTTATTTCACGACATAGGGGAGCAGGCCGAGATGGCGGGCGCGCTTGATCGCGGTCGCCAGCTCGCGCTGCTTCTTGCCCGATACGGCGGTGATGCGGCTCGGGACGATCTTGCCGCGCTCCGAGACGAAGCCCTGGAGCAGGCGGACGTCCTTATAGTCGATCTTCGGAGCGTCCTTGCCCGAAAAGGGGCAGCTCTTGCGGCGGCGGAAAAATGGGCGACCCATGTGCTGAATCCTTCTCTATCTCAGGCTTCGACGGCGTCTTCGCGGGGGCGGCGCGGGCCGCGGTCCCCACGGTCGTCGCCGTCGCGTCCGCGCCCGCGATCGCCTCGATCGCCGCGATCGCCGCGTCCGTCGCGGTCGCGCTCGCCGCGGCGCATCATCGCCGAGGGGCCGGCTTCGTGCTCGTCGACGCGGATCGTCATGTAGCGGATGACGTCCTCGTTGATCTGGGTCTGCCGCTCGAGCTCGGCGACGGCCGGCGCCGGCGCGTCGAAATCGAGGGCGACGTAGTGGGCCTTGCGGTTCTTCTGGATCCGGTAGGCGATGTTCCTGAGGCCCCAGGTCTCGGTTTTGACGACCTTGCCGCCATTGTCTTCGATGATCTTGGTGGCGGTCTCCGCCAGCGCGTCGACCTGGGCCTGGGCGAGGTCCTGGCGCGCGAGAAAGACATGCTCGTAGAGCGGCATGTGCGCATATTCCTTGTCTTGGCCGATCGCTGACGCCGCCCGATGCGGACGCCCCTCCGGCTGTCGTCTCGAAATTGGACCGGGGCTGGAGGAACGCGCCTCAGCCCCGGCAGGCCGGGGACATAGCAGACCCGGCCGCGAATACAAGGCGTTGCCGGAAGCAGCGCTTGTCGGGCCCCGGCCGCAGTCGTAGAGCCAGCCCATGGCCGACACAGCGCTCCAGCTCGTCGAGACCGGCGCCGCCGATCCGCTGGCGGGAACGAGCCTGCCGGGCTGGCTCTACCACGACCCCGCCTTTTTCCGGCTCGAGACCGAGCGCGTGTTGCGGCCCGCGGCGCAACTCGTCTGCCACCTCAGCGATATCAAAGAGGCGGGGGCCTGGCATGCCTTCACCTATCTCGGCGAGAGGATCCTCGTCGTCCGCCAGCGCGACGGCGGTGTCCTCGCGTTCGCCAATGTCTGCCGGCACCGCGGCGCGCGCATCGCCGACGGCGAGGCCGGGTGCGCGCGGCGCTTCACCTGTCCCTATCACGGCTGGACCTACGACCTCGAGGGCCGCCTCGTCGGCGTGCCGATGCGCGAGGATTACGAGGATCTGGAGCCGGCTTGCCTCGGTCTCGTGCGCTTCGAGACGGAGATCTGGCGCGGATTCGTCTTCGTCCGCCTCGCCTCGGGCGGGCCGCGCGTCGCCGAGATGATGGCGCCCTACGAGGACGAGCTCGCGCCCTATCGCTTCGAGGATCTGCGGGCGATCGGACGGGTGACGCTGCGGCCGCGGGCGGTCAATTGGAAGGCGATCGCGGACAATTATTCGGACGGTCTCCATATCGCCGTCGCCCATCCCGGGCTCTTCCGGCTGTTCGGCCGCGACTATCGCATCGAGGCCGGCGAGCATGTCGACAGGATGGAGGGGAGACTCGGCGAGCGCCCGTCCCGCAATCCCTCGGAGCGGGCCTATCAGGTGCTGCTACCGCGCGTGCCGGGTCTTGCCGACGACCGGCAGCGGCTCTGGATCTACTACAAATTGTGGCCGAACCTCGCCTTCGACATCTACCCGGACCAGGTCGATTTCATGCAGTTCCTGCCGGTTACGCCGACCCACACCCTAATCCGCGAGATCGCCTACGCGCTGCCCGACGAGCGCCGCGAGATGAAGGCGGCGCGCTATCTCAACTGGCGGATCAACCGCCGCGTCAACGATGAGGACACGGCGCTCGTGGCCCGCGTCCAGGAAGGCATGGAATCGCCGAGCTACCGGCCCGGCCCGCTCGGGCGGAGCGAGGTCTGCCTCAGGAGCTTCGCACGGAAGCTCCGCCGGATCATCCCGGAGGCGAGGCGGGAAATGCCGCCCGCCTAACCGGCTGCAGCCTCGGAGCGGCGGCGGCGCAGGACAAGTAGGTGAGCAAGGGCGCGGTCGCCTCGGCCGCGCCGCCGCTGCTACTTCCCCGGCGGCGGCTCCGCCGGCGCCGACGGCGCCGACGGGAGCGGGGCCGGGCGCGAGGGGTCCATGTTGATTGTGATGCCGGCGGCCGGGTGGGTGATGTCGAGAAAGCCGGTCGGCATCAGCTCGGCCAGCCCGTCGCGCTGTCCGCGCGCCGCCTGGGTCACGATCGCCTTGGCGTCGGCATAGCTCGGCCAGTCGCTGAAGACGCGCAGGGCGGTCACCCGCCGATGGTTGCTGGCCGTCAGCCACACCAGGCGCGAGATGCCGCGACGCTCCTCGGCGGGCACTTCCTCGCCCGAAAAGAAGCTCTCGATCTGGTAGAGCGTGCCGCCGCTGGAGCGCATGAAGGCGTAGCGCGCGGCCGGATAGGCATTGGTGTCGCCGATCCGGCCGAGCGCGATATATTCGTCCTGGCCGACGCGGAAGGTCTCGATCCGGCAATAAAGATCCGGCTGCAGCGCGGGGTGCGGGACGGCGCGGGCAGTATCGAGGAACGTGACGGCGAGGCCGAGCGCGAGCATCGCCCGGATCGCGGGCCCGGGCTGGACCGGGCGACCGCTGCCGCTGCGCTCATAATCGCGGCATTCGCGCGCGGTTTCGCGGAAATGCTGCCGCATGGCGAGCAGCTCCGCGGTCATCGGCGCGCGCGGCCAGGGCAGGGCCATGGCCGCCGCGCCGGCCGCTTCGACTTCGCCGCGCGCTGCCTCCGGTCCGCTGGCGACGATGACGACCGCCCACATTCCGATATTGCGGTACCAGAGGCCCTGGACGCGCGGCGCGCCCGACGGATCGGCAAAGCGGCTGAGCCGCATCATCGCGTTGGGATGATCGCCCGTCCCCCAGACGATCCGCCGCTCGGCGAGTTCTTCGCCTGTGCCTGCGCCGAACTCGGCGTCGCCGACGCGCTCCAGGAATTGCCAGTTGCGCTCGACGCCGTCGGCGCCCTCCAGCGTAATGCCCCTTATGTCCGCGCGCAGCTGGAGGAGGATGCGCAGAATCAGGCGTCCGTCTGCGCTCTCGTACCAGCTCATTACGCTGCCGCCGTCCTCGCGGGTCGAGGTGAAGCCCTTGCGCTCGAAGCTGCCGATCCGCGGCGGCAGAAAGAAGCCGAGATCGTTTTGGATCGCGTTGCCGGCCGCGTCGGTCCGCCACAGCGGCACCTCGGGCGGCTGCGGCGACAGTCGCGCCTGCGCGGCGGCCGGTGCCGGGGAAAGGAACAAAGCGAGCGGCGCGGCGATCGCCAGAAGCGGCCTAAGCATGCGCGAAGTCATGACGATCCCCCTCGATAGGGGAGGAGGCTACACCCGGCGGGCGCTTTGCGGAAGCGGCGAAAGCGGTCATCCTGACTGCAGGACGCACGGCATTCACTGGTGAGCCGTAAACGGATCCGTCGCTTTCAATAGGTCCAGGCAGGACACCTGGTCCCACCATCCCTGCAATGCGTGATGAGACGAGAGCGCCGCCTTTCCCTCCTCGGCGCGCACGAAATAGTCCATCGTCGGTGCGAGATGACAATCGGCAAGGGTGATGTCGCGCCCGTTCAGGACGACGCCTTCTCCAGCGACCCCGTCCAGAAACGAGAGGACTTTCAGCGATGCCTCCAGGCCCGAGGCCACTTCTTCTCGGCTCGACTCCTCTCCGAAATACGCGCGGAAAAAGCCGTGGGATGAGACTTGCCTCACCATCGGCCAATAGCCGTAGGCGTCGACGACCGCGATGACCTGGTCCATTCTGGCCAAAGCGGCTGCATCCTCGGGCTGGAACGCCCGGCCTTCGAAGGCCCGATCGACATAGCGCGTGATCGCGCTCGTTTCGAACAACTGGAAAGCTCCATGGGTCAGCACGGGCACCCGTCCGAACGGATGCAGCGTCCAATCGTCCGCGGAGTGCTCGGCGAACGGGTCGACCTCGATCGTCTGGTGCTCGACCTCCTTGAAAAGCAGAACCAGCCGGGCGATCCGGGTGTAGACGCTGTATCGGTATCCATGAAGATGGACCGGCTCCGCCACCTACGCCCCCACGGAGCTTCTTTGGGCCCGGGGCGCCCCGAAACGCCGCATCAGCAGCCACACGGGAACGCCGCTCGCGAGCAAAGCGGCGCTCCACAGCGCCGCTTCCCGGCCGGCGCCCCACAAGGTCCCGAGGGCGTAGGCGGCGCCCAGCAGTGCGGCGGTCGGCAAGGCCGTGCCGCCCGGCAAGGCGCCTCGCCGGCGCAGCTTCAGGGCGGCGAGAGCGCAGAAGAGATAGGTGAAGAGCGTCACTGCGGTCGATAGCAGCGCCATGAAGACGAAGAGCCCGAGCATCGTCCGGCTCGAATTCGCCGCGATCAGAAGAGTGACGAGCCCGCTCGAGACGATCTGTGCGCGGACGGCGACGCCGGCGCGATTGGTCGCCGCGAACCAGCGCGGAAATACGCCGTCCCGGGCAAGGGCGAGGGGGAGCTCGCCCTGGACGAGGACCCAGCCGTTGAGCGCCCCGAGCGCGCTCACCGCCGCGAACAGGCCGACGGCGAGCGCCGGGCCGGGGCCGAGGAACGCGTCGGCGAAGGCGGCGAAGGGCGCCGTGTTCGCCGCGGCGGAGTCGCGGGGCAGCAGGAGAGCGACGGACGAGCAGGCGAAAAGGTAGATCATCCCCGCCGCGAACGTGCCGATCAACGTCGCTCGCGGCACGTTGCGCTCCGGATTGCGGACCTTGCCGGCGGAAACCGTCGCTGCCTCGAACCCGATCATTGCCCACAGCGTCAGGGCCGCCGTGGCGGCGATCGCGCCGGCGGTGATGTCGCTCGCGCGCAGCTCGGGTGCGGTCCGTGCCGCTTCTCCGGAGACGAGGAGCGCCGCCCCGATCGCGATCGCGACGACGAGCGGTACGATCTTGATCGCGACCGTGACGAGCTGGACGCGGCCGGCGGCGCGGACGCTTAGGCAATTGACCAGCGTCAGCGTCCAGACGAGACCGACGGCGAGGATCGAGGGCAGGCCCGCTGCGGTGGCGACTGCGGGCCAGAACAGGCTGAGATAGCTCACGGCCGCGAGCGCGATCGTCGCATTGGCGGTCCACACCGAGATCCAATAGCTCCATGCAACTGCGAAGCCGGCGCCTTCCCCGAAGGCGGCGCGCGTATAGACATAGGGGCCCCCCGCCTGCGGCAGGGCGCGCGCGAGGACCGAGAAGACGAAAGCGAGGCAAAGCGCACCCGCGACGGTGACGATCCACCCGAAAATCGCGTTCCAGCCATAGGGCGCCAGCTCGGCCGGGATCAGATAGACGCCGGAACCGATGACGTTGCCGACGACGAGGGCGAGCGCGGCCCAGAAACCGAGCTGCCGCTCCCCGCTTCGCCGCTCGGCTGCTTCGTCCATTCCGCTTTGCTGCCCGATCGGCCGTCCTCTGGCAATCGCGGCGCGGATCGCCTAGCGGGCTCGGCAATCGAAACGGAGCGAGGACCGAGATGCGCGCATTCGTCTTTCCGGGGCAGGGAAGCCAGTCGGTCGGCATGGGCAAGGAGCTGGCGGAAGCGAGCAGAATCGCGCGAGAACTCTTCGAGGAGGTCGACGAAGCGCTCGGACAGAGCCTCGCGCGGTTGATGGCGGAGGGCCCCATGGAGGAGCTGACGCTGACCGAAAATGCGCAGCCCGCGATCATGGCGAACGCGCTCGCAACGTTCCGGACTTCGGGCATCGCCATCGCCAAGGCCGATTGCGTGGCCGGCCACAGCCTCGGCGAATATACCGCTCTGGCTGCGGCAGGCTCTTTCGACGTCGCGACGGCGGCGCGCCTGCTCAAGCTGCGCGGCCAGGCGATGCAAGCGGCGGTGCCGGTCGGCGAGGGAGCGATGGCGGCTCTGCTCGGCGCCGACGTCGGGATCGCCCGCGCGGTCGCGGACGCGGCAGCGCAAGGCGAGGTCTGCGCCGTCGCCAACGACAACGACCCGGGCCAGGTCGTCATCTCCGGGCACCGCGGGGCAATCGAACGGGCGCTGGAGATCGCCAAGGAAAAGGGTGCGAAGCGCGCCGTGCTGCTGCCGGTATCCGCTCCCTTTCACTCGCCTCTGATGGAGCCGGCCGCGCGGGCGATGGAGCAGGCGCTCGCCGACGCCGAGATCGCGCGCCCGCTCGTGCCTCTCTACGCCAACGTCACCGCGGCCTCCGTCGGGGACCCGGCCGAGATCCGCACGCTCCTCGTCGACCAGGTCACCGGCATGGTGCGCTGGCGCGAGAGCGTGGCCGCCATGGTCGAAGCGGGCGTCGACGAGTTCGTCGAGTTCGGCGGCAAGGTCCTCGCGCCGATGATCAAGCGCATCGCGCCCGGCGCGAAGGTCACCAGCGTCCTCACCATGGCCGACATCGACGCTTTGGTGAAGGAGATCTGAGAATGTTCGACCTGACAGGTATGACCGCCCTCGTCACCGGAGCCTCCGGGGGGATCGGCTCGGCAATCGCAGCGGCGCTGGCGGGGCAAGGCGCGCGGGTGGCGCTTTCGGGGACGCGGGAGGAGGCGCTGCGCGGCGTCGCCGAGGGGCTCGGGGGGGATCCTCCGGTGCTCGCGGCGAACCTTTCGGACGCCGCAGCGGTGGATGCTCTGGTACCGCGCGCGGTAGACGCGCTCGGCAAGCTCGACATCCTCGTCAACAATGCCGGCGTCACGCGCGACAATCTTGCCATGCGCATGAAGGACGAGGAATGGTCGGACGTCATCCGCGTCAATCTCGAGGCCGCGTTCCGCCTCAGCCGCGCCGCGCTCAAGCCGATGATGCGCGCGCGGTACGGCCGCATCCTCTCGATCACCTCCGTCGTCGGCGCGACCGGCAATCCGGGGCAGGCCAATTATGCAGCGTCCAAGGCCGGGCTGGTCGGCATGTCCAAGGCCCTCGCCCAGGAAGTGGCCAGCCGCAACATCACCGTCAATTGCATCGCCCCGGGCTTCATCCAGTCGCCGATGACCGACGTCCTTGCGGAGGCGCAGAAGGTGGCGCTTCTCGGCCGCATCCCGGTCGGCCGGCTCGGCGTCGGCGAGGATATCGGCGCGGCGGCAGTCTTCCTGGCGAGCCGCGAGGCCGGCTACGTGACCGGCCAGACCATCCACGTCAACGGCGGCATGGCGATGCTGTGACGCGGCCGCGGCGCCCGCGGCGCGCTCGGCACGCATGCGGGGCTTGCCAGACGCGCCGGCGGCCATAAGATCGGCGCTTTCCTGGCGGAGGGGCCGATGACTCGGGGTGGCGGATTCTTCAACATGGGGGCGGGGCTGCTTGTCGCTGCATGGGCCTTCGCGGCGACACCGGCGGCCGCGGCGGATCCCGGGCAGATCAACTGCCCGGTGCGCAATCTCGGCCCCGGCGAGCTCGCGCGGGTGACCGACATCGTTCGCCGCCAGGGGGACGAGCCGATGCCCGATTTCTACGCCAGCATCGATGCCTGCCGCCAGCGGCTCGGCTGGTCCGAGGCCGAAGCCGAGCAGGCGCTGATGTTCAATCTCGCGGAAATCGGACAGCGCGAAGCGCGCCGCGATCTCGAAGGGCGCGGCGTCGACGTCGCGGCGATCGAGCGCGCGCTGCTCGCCGACAGCGCCGTGATCGAGTCGGCGCGCGGGCGCGACGCCGGCGACCGGTTGACCGAGTTCTTCGGGCGCCTCGATCCGGCGGTGCGCAGCAGCGTCGAGCGCCACGGCGGCGACGGCGCCGAGCTCGTCGGAACCTTCCTCATCTTCAGAGCCGTAATGGAGACGAGCCGCAGGGATTTCAGCGGTCGCCGCTGAGCCGTTGCGCCAGAGACGGCCGGGTCGCGGCACCATGGTGGCGGCGCGCCCACTTGCGCTTCGCCCGGCCATGCGGCTAGGGCACGTCCAAAGCAGAACAGGAGGAAGGTGAACATGAGCGAGACCGCCGATCGGGTGAAGAAAATCGTCGTCGAGCATCTCGGCGTCGAAGGCGACAAAGTGACCGAGGACGCGAGCTTCATCGACGATCTCGGCGCCGACAGCCTCGACATCGTTGAGCTCGTCATGGCCTTCGAGGAAGAATTCTCGGTCGAGATTCCAGACGATGCCGCCGAGAAGATCACCACGGTCAAGGACGCGATCGACTATATCGAGAACAACAAGGCCTGAGCTTGCGGCCGCGCCCGCCTTCTCGACGATCGAGCCGGCGTAACGGCTCCCCTGCGAGGTTCCGGCGCGCAGCGGGCCGCTCCCGCCGGATCCGGTCGCGAGGGCTGTCGCCGTCCGAGAGCGCCAAGGAGTGATTGCAATGCGCCGTGTCGTCGTCACCGGTCTCGGGATGGTCTCGCCGCTCGGCGGCGATGTCGAGACCAGCTGGAAGAACATCCTCGCCTCGAAGAGCGGTGCGGGACGGATCACGCATTTCGACGCCTCGGAATATGTCTGCAAGATCGCCTGCGAGGTGAAGCCGGCGGATCACGAATATGGCTTCGATCCGAACAAGCGCGTCGATCACAAAATTCAACGCCAGGTCGATCCTTTCATCGTCTTCGGCATCGACGCCGCCGGCCAGGCGCTCGAGGATGCCGGCCTGACCGACGAAAGCGAGGAAGACCGCCTGAGGATGGGCGTCTCGATCGGCTCCGGAATCGGCGGCCTGCCGGGGATCGAGAAGGAGAGCCTCGTCCTTCACGAAAAGGGGCCGCGCCGGGTCAGCCCGCATTTCGTCCACGGCCGATTGATCAATCTCATCTCCGGACAGGTCTCGATCAAATACGGCCTGATGGGGCCGAACCATGCGGTCGTCACCGCCTGCTCGACCGGCGCCCATTCGATCGGCGATGCGGCGCGGATGATCGCGATGGACGACGCCGACGTCATGCTGGCGGGCGGCGCCGAGGCGGCGATCTGCCCGATCGGCATTGCCGGCTTCGCCCAGGCGCGTGCGCTCTCGACCCAGCATAACGACAATCCGGAGAAAGCCAGCCGGCCCTACGACGTCGACCGGGACGGCTTCGTCATGGGCGAGGGTGCGGGCGTCGTCGTCCTGGAGGAATATGAAAAGGCGAAGAAGCGCGGCGCCAATATCTATGCCGAAGTCGTGGGGTACGGCATGTCGGGCGATGCCTATCACGTCACCGCTCCGCACCCCGAGGGCGCCGGCGGCTTCCGCGCCATGCAGGCGGCGATGAAGCGCTCGGGCCTCGATCTTTCGGACATCGACTATATCAACGCCCACGGCACCTCGACGCCGCTCGGCGACGAGCTCGAGCTCGGCGCGGTCAGGCGGCTCTTCGGCAATCAGGTCGGCCGCCTCTCGATGAGCTCGACCAAGTCGGCGATCGGACATTTGCTCGGCGGCGCCGGCGCGGTCGAGGCGATCTTCTGCATCCTCGCGCTGCGCGATCAGATCGTGCCGCCGACTCTCAACCTCGACAATCCGAGCGAAGGCACGGCCGGCGTCGATCTGGTGCCGCACGAAGCCAAGGAGCGCAGCGTCAAGGCGATCCTCAACAACAGCTTCGGCTTCGGGGGTACCAATGCCAGCCTGGTGATGAAGGCGGTCTGATCGCGCCGCGCACGCCATGAAGCGACCGTCTGCCCAATCTCGCAAGCGCAAGTCCGGCCGGGCACGCTCGCCGCTTCGCAACCTCCTCCTCGCCGCCGCCGTCCTCGCCGCACTGATCGCCGGCTGGACCTACTGGTCGCTCTGGGCCGGGGCCGGGCCTTCCGCCGAAGCGAAGACGATCGTCGTCGAGCAGGGATCGAGCGTCGGCAGCGTCGCCGAGCAGCTGAAGCGGGAAGGTCTCATTCGGGCCGATCCGGTGACCTATCGCCGCTTCGCGCGCGTCCTCGGCTCGGGCGACCCGGTCCAGGCGGGCGAGTTCGAGATACCGGCGGGCGCGAGCGCCGCGGCGATCCTCGACATCCTCCAGCACGGCCGCCCGGTCCAGCGTATGGTGACCATCCCCGAAGGCATGCCGTCCGTGCTCGTCCACGAGCGCTTGATGCGGGCGCCCTTCCTCGGCGGCGACGTCGCCGTGCCCTTGGAAGGGAGCGTCCTGCCCGGCACCTATTCCTATCGGCGCGGCGAGAGCCGATCGGCTTTGCTTGGCCGCATGCAGACGGCGATGCGCGAGGAGCTGGCGCGCCTCTGGGCGCGGCGCGGACCAAACAGCGTCGTGTCGAGCCCGGAGGAAGCCGTGATCCTCGCCTCGATCGTAGAGAAGGAGACGGGCAAAGCGTCCGAACGGCCGCTCATCGCCGGCGTCTATTCGAACCGCCTGCGCCAGGGGATGAAGCTCGATGCCGACCCCACCATCATCTATCCAATCACGCGCGGCCGGCCGCTCGGCCGTCCGATCCGGACCTCGGAGATCCGCGCGGTGAACGGCTACAACACCTACACGCGGTCCGGCCTGCCGATCGGCCCGATCGCCAATCCGGGACGCGAGGCGATCGCCGCCGTGCTCAATCCGGCGACCACCACGGCGCTCTACTTCGTCGCCGATGGAACGGGAGGTCACATCTTCTCGGACACCCTTGAAGAGCACCAGCGCAATCACGATCGCTGGCGCGAAATCCGCGAGCAGCGCCAGCGGCAACAGCAAGCGCTGCCGGTCCGGCAGCAGCGCTGATTCTCACGGTCAGGCGGCGAAGAGGCTGAGCCTCCGCACCCGGATCGGCGCATCCCCCTCGCGCGCCGCCGCAAGCGGCTCGATCGTCACCGTCCGCGCTTCGAAGCCGACATGGATGACGAGGTCGTTGCTCACCGCAAGGGCGACATGGTTGCCGGAGAAGACGAGGTCGCCGCGCTCGAGCCGCTCGCCCTCGGGCACGGCTTCGCCCAGCGCCTGCTGCTGGTCCGTCTCGCGCGGCAGAGGAAAGCCGCAGAGGCCGAAAGCGAGCTGGGCCAGACCCGCGCAGTCGATGCCGCGGGCGGTCCGGCCGCCGGGCCGGTAGGGCGACCGCAGCAGCCGCTCGGCAACCGCGACCGGATCGCTTTCGAACTCGCCGATCGGACGCAGATGACAGAGCGGCACGCAGCCCGATTCGGTGGCGAGGCAGGGGCCATTCTCATAGCCGTGCAGCCTCGCCCCCATCGGCAGGCGGCACAGGATCGGCGAAGACAGGCCGCCTTCGGGATGGATCGGCGCCGAGGCTTCGCAGACGATGTAACCCGGCTCGACCGGCTCGGTGAGCTCGATCGCCTCGACATACGCGACCCGGTGGTCGGCCACGCAATAGCCCCAGGCCCAGCCGCCCGAATATTCGAGCACGGCGAATTCCTCGCCGGGGAGGAGCTCCGAGACGGCGGACGCTTCGCCGTCCGGGCTCTCGCGCAGCTGCGCGCCGTGCATGCCGCAAGCCCGGATCAGGGGACGCGCATAATGGGGCGCGATCACCCGTCCGGCGAGCGCGATGTCGGCAATGTCGCTGCGAAAGGCGTGGGTGCGCGGATCGAGGGTGGTTACGGAGCCCTGGAGCTCGAACCGCTTACCCGTGCTGGAGGATGAAGCCGCCCCGCTCGCGCGCGGCCTTCCTGGGGGCGCCGTCCTGCTCGAGATTGCGTTCGAAACTTTCAAGGAAGTCCTGTCCGGTGCTGGTTTTGGCGACGAACACGTTGCGGCGATCCGCCTCGTCGCGGACGCGGCGCAGATAGCCGAGCGAGCCCAGGGTGTTCAAGGCGCGGGTGATGACCGGCTTCGAGACGCCGAGCACGTGGGCGAGGCCTCGCACCGTGTGCGGGCCCGGTGTGAGGTAGACCAGCAGCATGAGGGCCATCTGGCGGTTGGTGAGATCCGGCTGGCCGGATCGGACGTACCGGATCAGCGTCTGCATCCAGCTTCTGAGCGCTCGGTCGGACACGGTTCGCCTCTTCCGATGTGAAGGATTTCACGTTTCGGGGCTAAAACCAGTCAGACTCCATTTCGTTTCGCACTATATTGAGAATTCAGCGCAAAAAGCGCTCGGTTCAGGATTGGAAGCGTTCCTGGAGCATGTCGAAGGCGGCTCGGAGCCCGAGCGCATCGCCGCCTTTGGGCCGGCCGGGCCGGGCCGCGCTGCGCCACGAAAAGGTATCGAGATGCGCCCACGGCAGGCCTTCGGGCACGAACTTCTGCAGGAACAAGGCGGCTGTGACCGCTCCCGCCATGCCGCCTTCGCCGACATTGCCGATGTCGGCGACGTCGGAGGACAGCATTTCGGCATAATGCTTCCAGAGCGGCATCCGCCAGAGCGGGTCGGCGACGGCGGTGCCGCTCTCGAGCATCGCCGCGGCGAGCGCGTCGTCGTTTGCGAACAAGGCGGGAAGGTCGGGCCCGAGCGCCACCCGGGCGGCCCCGGTCAGGGTGGCGAAGTCGAGCATGAGCTCGGGCGTCTCCTCGCCCGCGCGGGCGAGTGCGTCGCCGAGGATGAGGCGGCCCTCCGCGTCCGTATTCCCGACTTCGACGGTGAGGCCGCTGCGGCTCCTCAAGATGTCGCCCGGGCGAAAGGCGTCTCCGGAAATCGCGTTCTCGACCGCGGGCACGATCAAATGGAGGCGGACGCGAAGGCGCGAGGCCATGACGAGGCGCGCGAGGGCCAAAGCGTGAGCGGCGCCTCCCATGTCCTTCTTCATGAGCCGCATGCCGTCGGCAGGCTTGATGTCCAGCCCCCCCGAATCGAAGCAGACGCCTTTGCCGACGATCGCGATCTTGCGGTGGCGCCGGTCGCCCCAGAAGAGCTCGATGAGGCGCGGCGCGCGTGCTGGGACGGCCGCGCGGCCGACGGCCGCCACCATGGGATAGCCGGCTTCGAGCTCCTTCCCCGCCGTCACCGACAGTTCGCCGCCAAACTCCCTGGCCAGTGCACCGGCCGCGTCCTCCAGCTCTTGCGGACCCATGTCCTGCGCCGGCGTGTTGACGAGGTCGCGGACGAAAAAGGTCGCTTGGGCCAGGGCCACTGTCTCGTCGATCCGCGCCGGCTCGTCGGTGAGCAGGATGCGCGGACCCCGCCCCGGATTTTCCTTCTTGTACCGCGAAAAGGCATATTGGCCGAGCAGCCAGCCGAGCACTGCAGGCCCCGGGCTCCGCCCGGCGACGCGGTAGGTCCCCTCGGGCAGGGTCTCGGCGGCCTTGGCGAGGCACCAGGGGCTGAGCGCGTCGACGTCCGCGACGCCGATCGCCGCGGCCCATTGATCGCGCTCGCCGGGAAGGAAGGCGGTCTGGAAGCCGTCTCCCTTGAAGCCCTGCGCGGCGACCGCATGTCGCACCCGCGCCGGCTCCCCTTTCAGCCAGGCGTCGAAGCTCTTCTTGTCGACGAGAGCGAGCGCAATCGCCGGCTGCCCCTTGTCGGGCTGGAGGAGGGCGGAAAGGTCTGTCATCATGCGCCCCTAGCGGACCGGAAAGGCGAGGGCGAGAGATGACGGGCTGGCTCGGGCGGTGGCTGCTGGCGCTGATTGCGGCGTTGACGGCGAGCGCGTGCTCGCTGGAGACGGCGATCAACGCCATGTCCTCGGCGGAGGACCGCCAGTTCGCCCAGGATTTCGTGATCAACCTCAAGGCAGGCAACGAGGCCTGGCTCTCGTCCCGGATGGACCCGCAGGTCTGGATTGAAAGCGGTCCCGGCATGAAGCAGGTCGCTTCTTTCTACCCGCCGGAGCCGAGCCGCACGATTCTGGTCGGCTATCACATTTCCACGAACAGCATCGCGGGCGGCGGCTCGACGCGCCGGCAACAGTTCGTGCTGGTCACCGAAGGCGCGGGACGCTGGGCCGTCACCGAGATCCACAGGCTGGCGGACGGGGGACCCGCGCGCGTTGTCGCCTGGCGCGTCACGCCGCGGCAGACGCGGCCGCCCGAGCTCCAGGGGTACGAGCTGACCCAGCAGATGGTGCCTTGGATCTGGGCGCTGCTGGGCCTCTTCGCCCTGGTGATCGCCGGCATCGTCTGGGCCTATGTGCGCTACCGCCGGCGCAAGCGGGCGGCGGCGTCGATGCGCTATGCGGCCACCGGCGCTCCATAGAGATCGTGCTCGTCGGCATCTTCGATGAGGACTGGGACGATGTCGCCCTGGGCGAGGGAGCCGGCATCGCGAAGGTGGACTTCGCCGTCGATCTCCGGCGCGTCGGCCATGGAGCGGCCGGTGGCGCCGCCTTCGCCGTCGGCGACGTCGATGATGACGCTGAGCGTCCTCCCGACCTTGGCGCGCAGCTTGGCCGCTGAAATGGCGGCGGTCTTCGCCATGATCCGGGCGTAGCGCTCTTCCTTGAGCTCTTCCGGCACCGCGCCCGGAAGATCGTTCGCGGCCGCGCCCTGGACGGGCTCGAAGCGGAAGGCGCCGACGCGGTCGAGCTGCGCTTCGTCGAGCCAGTCGAGCAGATACTGGAAGTCCGCCTCGGTCTCGCCGGGAAAGCCGACGACGAAGGTCGAGCGGATGGCGATGTCCGGACAGATCTGGCGCCAGGCCCGGATCCGTTCCAGCACCTTGGCCTCGTTGGCCGGGCGGCGCATCGCCTTGAGGACGGTTCTCGAAGCATGCTGGAAGGGGATGTCGAGATAGGGGAGGACGAGGCCGTCGGCCATCAGCGGAATGACCTGATCGACATGGGGGTAGGGGTAGACATAGTGGAGGCGGATCCAGGCGCCGAGCCTGCCGAGCTCGCGGGCGAGATCGGTCATGTGCGCGCGCGCCTCGGCGCCTTTCCACGGCCATGCGGCATGGCGAAGATCGACGCCATAGGCCGAAGTGTCCTGGCTGATGACCAGCAGCTCCTTCGTCCCCGCCGCGATCAGCTTCTCGGCCTCGCGCAGGACGGCGTCGGGTCGGCGGCTGACGAGGTCGCCACGCAGGCTGGGGATGATGCAGAAGCTGCAGCGGTGGTTGCACCCCTCCGAAATCTTCAGATAGGAATAGTGGCGCGGGGTCAGCTTGAGGCCGCTCTCGGGAACGAGGTCCAGATAGGCCGAAGGCGGCATCGGCGCGGCCTCGTGGACCGCGCCGACAACCTGCTCGTATTGGTGGGCGCCGGTGACGGCGAGCACTTGCGGGAAGCGCTGGCGAATCGTTTCGGCGTCCTTGCCCATGCAGCCAGTGACGATGACGCGGCCGTTTTCCGCGATCGCCTCGCCGATCGCCTCGAGGCTTTCTTCCCGGGCCGAATCGAGGAAGCCGCAGGTATTGACCAGGACGACGTCCGCGCCGGCATAATCGGGCGACATCTGGTAGCCGTCCGACCTCAGCTTGGTGAGGATGCGCTCCGAATCGACGAGGTTCTTCGGACAGCCGAGCGAGACCATGCCGACCTTGGGCGCCGAGGGGAGCTGGAGTGCCATGAGATGCGCGCGAGATAAGCCGCGCGGGTCCGAAAAGCTAGGGCGGCGAGAGCATTAGACCGCGCCGCAAGGGAAGCAGCGAGGGTTGCGGGCGGGGCGTCTGCTACTCAGGGGTATAGCAGTTGCTCGCCGCGGCGCAGTTTCCGGCCTGCAGATCGCGGCGATACTGCGCGCGGTCCGCCTCGAACGCGCGCCATTCGGCACGGGTGCGGCAGACCCGGCGGGTGGCGACGCGTGAGCCGAGCACCGGTTGCGGTGCGCGACAAATGACCTGGTCCGGATTTTCGGCAGCCTTGGGCTGAGCGGCGGGCGCGCCCTGCGCCGCGAGCAACAGCATGGTGATCGTAGCCAGCATGGTCGTCTCCCGATGGTGCCGCCTGGGCGCATCCATCGCCGAACATTATCAGCAACCGCAAAGGCTTGTCCATTCATTTGGCACGGCCGGGCACAGATAGTTCTTGCAAAGAACGATGAATGGGAGTTGCATCCGTCCTACGGTTCTGACGAAGGCTGACCCGGCCTCAGGGGCCGCGGCCGGGGCAGGGCGCCAGACGAGGCCCGACGGAGGTTGCTCATGCTGATCTCGATGGTTTCCGCATTGCTCGCGGCCGCGCCGGTGGCGCCGACGGTGACGCCGCAGGTCGATGTCGGCCGCTTCGATCCAGCCAATTTCCCCGCGGCCGAGCTGCGCGAGCGGCGGATGCCGCACCACACCATGGTGAGCCGCGTCGAGAACATATTGCGCGAGCGCCGCTGCCGGATCGAGGGGCAGAATCATCGACGCTTCGACATCCGGGTGCCCTATGTCGTCAAGCTCGAGCCCGACGGCACGCCTACGCGATTCGTCGTCGCCGACATCGGCTGCCAGCCGCTCGAGTCGTTCGTCGGACAGGTCATTTTGGAGCTGGCGCGGGTCGGCGACTTCGAGCCCACCGGGCGGAGCGAGGCGGCTTGGTACGCCAACGAACTTCGCTTCATCGTCGGCGCGCCATACTGAGGCGCAGGAGCCGCGACTGAAGCGGACTATTCCACAAAGTCCCTACGAAAAAGCCCCAGCCGTTTCCGGCCGGGGCTCTGGGAAGTCAGCGGGGGGGGGGGGAGCTGACCTCCATGGGGGGGTTCGGCTAGAACGTGACAGCTGGGCGGCGGTTCCTCGGCTTTTTCGTTGCCGCGGATTTTTTTTCGAAAAGCGGCGCGCGGCCGATAAACGAAACGCCCCGGTGGCCGGAGCGTTTCGCCGAGAGTCCGCCGTGGCGGCGACTCTCTCCCGTCCCCCTGTGACGCTCCTTAACCGAAATCAGTCGCATGGGCAAAAGCAAAGCTGCGCCGATCCGGTTCATATCTGTGGTGTTTTTGCCGGAAGGGGAGCCGCGGGGCGCAAAAGGGGAGGAGGGTGTTTCGGCCCTCCTCCCGCCCCGCGCCGCGAACCGGCTTAGCGGATGCTGTTCGAGCGGCGGCCGATCGTCCAGCGCGACACCTGGCAGACGTTGACGTTCATCCGGTCGACGTTGCGGCCGTCGGCGAGCGTCACCCGCAAATCATACATGCACTCGCGAGTGCCGCTGTCGAAATCCACGACCACGCGCTGGCCGTTGCCGATTACCCGGTCGGGGATGCGGTCTTCGCCGAAGCTCGGATCGCTCGTCGGCGAGCCGCGAACGTATAGGATGCCGTGGCCCGAGCGATTCTCGATCATGACGCGGCGGTCGAAGCCGTCGGCCGTCTGCGCAAAGGCCGGGGTTGCGGCGGCGATCAGCGCGGCGGAGCACAGCGCGAGGGTCGAGCCGGCGAAAGTGGCGAAACGGGTCATCTAAAGTCTCCCTGTCGGTCGTTTCTTGTCGATGCGGCCGCGGTCTGAAAACTCCGCTGCCGACGAGCCCCTTGTTGCAGTTCGTTTCGGCCAAGTAATTCCCGCAGATGTCGGAAGTCCGGCCCGACAGATGCCGGCTCCGCCTCCTCCGACAAGTGTCGGGTGGATGCCTCGCCCGGCGGCGACTAGCCTCCTCCCGCTACGTCGCTAAGAAGGGGTCATGGAGGAACGCGCGCTCGACATCTTGCTGCTCGAGGACCAGGCGCTGGTTCGCGCCGGGATGCGCGAGCTCATCCAGATCACCGAGCCGCGCGCCCGCATCGCCGAGGCGGCGAGCTACGAGGAGGCCGTAGCACGAGTCGAGGCGGAGCGCTTCGACATCGCGTTCCTCGACATCGACCTCCGGGGCGGCCGCTCCGGCCTCGATTTCCTGCGCTGGCTCCGCGCTCGCGAGGTCGACACCCGCGCCATCATGCTGTCCGGCCGCGCCGAGAAGGAGTTGGTGATGGAGTGCCTCCAGGAAGGAGCTTCCGGCTACATCCTGAAGGACATGGACGGCGAGGGCCTGTTCCGGCGCGCTCTCGACACCGTCTTTCAGGGCAGCGTCTTCCTCCCCGCCAACGTGATCGGCCGCGGCGGCTTCACGCCTGCGCCGTCGGCCGCACCCGCGCCGATTCCGGCCGAGACGCTCGGCATCAGCGGGCGCTCGCTCGAAGTGCTCTATTATCTGTGCCAGGGTCTCCCCAACAAATCGATCGCCCGCAACATGGGGATCGAGGAGGGAACGGTGAGGAAGGACTATCTGCCGCGGCTCTTCCGACTGTTCAAGGTAGCTCGGCGGACCGAGCTCCTGATCGAGGTGTCGCGCCGCGGCATCGTCATTCCGCGGCCGGCGGGAGCAGCGCCCGGAGCGGCGGCAGCGGCGGCGCCAGGGCGCTGATCTGCGCGACGAGGGTCTCGGGCGCGACCGGCTTCCTCAGCACGCGCCCGGCGCCGATCCACTTGCCCTTCGCGATCGAACCCATCTCACCGGTGACGACCAGCAAGGGGAGGGGTTCGTCGAATGCCGCTGTCGTCGCGCGCACGACGTCCCTGGCAGTGCGGCCGTCGGGGAGGCGGTAGTCCGTAATGAGAAGCTCGGGCGTGCGCTCCAGCTTGGGCAGGATCGCGGCGAGCTCGGCATAGGAGCCGCAGGCTTCGTACAGGATTCCATTCGCGTCGAAGAAAGCGCAGGTGGCTCTGCGCACCATCGGATCGTCCTCGACGTAGAGGACGTAGGTTCCGGCGACGTCCGGCGCGGGCGTTGCCACGATCAGCGGCGCGGCGTCCCCGACTTCGTCCGGCAATTCGACCCGCGGCACTTCGAGCGAGAAGCGCGTGCCCTTGCCCTCGCGCGAGCGCATGTCGAGCCGGTGCTCGGCAAGCAGCGGTACGATCGCCTGGACGATCGACAATCCCAGACCGACTCCTTTCTCACGATCGCGCTCCGGATTATGCAGCTGGACGAAGGGCTGGAACACCTTGGGCCAGTCGCGTTCGGCGATGCCGACGCCGTTGTCGACGACGTCGATCCGGACGCGGTTGGCGAGCGCGACCACGCCGACGATCACCTTCTGCTTCGGCTTCGCCGGATCGCCGTACTTGATCGCATTGGAGACGAGGTTGCCGATCACTCTGGCCAGGAGATGGCGATCGCTCTTCGTCCAGACGCGGCCGCGGCGCGGCAGGCGGACGCGGACCGACACTCCGCGTTCCTCCGCGAACGCCCGGCAGGGCGCGATCGCTTCCTCGATCAGCGCGCCCAGATCGAAGCAGCTGTAGTCGGCCGAGACGAAACCGGTTTCGAGACGGGAGATTTCGAGGACGGCGTTGAGCGTGCTGCGGGTCAGCCTCGTGGCGTCGTCGGCGAGCGCGAGCAGTTCGGCGGATTTGGCCGTGTCGCCCTGCCCGAGCGCGTGGCGGGACGCGGCGAGCAGGGTCGTGAGCGCCTGCATCGGCTGGCGAAGATCGTGCGCGGCGTCGGCGAGGAACTTCGACTTTGCGACGTTCTGGCGCTCGGCGAGGTCCCGGAGGGCGTCCTTGGCTTTGACCAGGGCCGCGGTCTTCGCCTGGGTGTCGCGCTCCGATTCGCGCAACGCCTCGTTGAGCGCCTCGAGCTCGCGTTCCCTTGCGAACACCTCGCGCGCGGCGCGCTCGCGCTCCACCGCGACCGCGCATCCGATCGCCGCGAACGAGACCAGATAGAGGATCGAGGCGAGGAAATAGTAATTCCACGAGCGAAAGAGGACATAATCGAACGTCTTGTCCGAGCCGGGATTCCATTCGAGGATCTGGGCGAAAGGCAGGACCGCAAAGCTCGCCGCGACGGCGAAGGCGGCGAGGCCGTAGAGGGTGCGCGAGCGGGTGCCGAACAGGCCGAACATGAACATCATGATCAGCGGCAGGCAGATGAAGTAGAATTGGTAATTGTAGGGGAACGGGGTCTGCGCGACCATCGCCAGGGCCAGGAGATAGAGCGCGCTGATTGAGAGCGACAGGACGAGATTGGTCGCTCTCGCGCCCGCTGCACGCCGGATGAGCACTGCCGCCGAGACGCCGATCAGGGCCGCCCCGGCGAGCCGCAGCGCAAAGATGGTGGGCAGGAAGGCCCGCATCTCCTTGTTGCGGTAGCTGTGCAATATGTCCCAGCCGAAATAGGCGATCCAGACCAGCAGGACGAGGACCAGGGCGGCGCGTCGCGCGGCGGCCGAGCGCGCGGCCTGGTCGGCCTCGAAGGCAGCCTCGACGGGCGTCGGAAAGCGCGCCGGCGGCCGGAAGAGATTGGGGACGAAACGACGCAGGCGCGGCGCTTTCGCGCCGGGATTTTCGTCCGGCAATAACGGAACGGCGCTCGCCATCATCCTCCCCCGGCTACCGACCTTCTAGCCGAGCCCGGGCCCGGGCAAAAGCCGCCGGTTGCACGCGCAACTGCGCGGTGCGACACGAGGCACCATGACCAGACCCATCGCCGCGCTCGCGATCTTCGCCGCGCTTTCCGCCTGCGTCCCGCGCGCGGACGCCCCCACGGCCGCCGCTCCCGCGACCTTCGAGAATCCTGTCCTGGCGCAGGACTTTCCGGATCCAGCCGTGCTGCGCGCCGAGGACGGTTTCTATTACGCCTACGCCACCCAGACGACGCTGGCGGGGCGGACCTACAACATCCAGATTGCCCGTTCGCGCGACCTCGTCGCCTGGCAGCATCTTGGCGATGCTCTACCGGTCAAGCCCGCCTGGGCGTCTCGTACCCAGGATTTCTGGGCGCCGCACGTCGCCGAGCATGGCGGACTTTATTATCTCTATTATTCCGCCAAGCCGGATGCGGCGCTGACCGATCAGACGCGCGGCCTCTGCCTCGCGGTGGCGACGGCCAGCCGCCCGGAAGGGCCGTTCACCGATGTCGGCCAACCGCTCCAATGCGGCGAAAGCTTCGTCAACATCGATCCGATGTCATTCGACGATCCCCGGACCGGCCGGCGCCTGCTCTATTGGGGGTCCGGCTTCGGGCCGATCAAGGTCCGCGAGCTCGCCGAGGACCGTATCTCCTTCGCACCCGGCAGCCGTGCGATCGACCTCGTGGGCATCGACGCCACCGACGATCCCGCCAATTACCGCCGGCTCGTGGAAGGGGCCTGGGTCGTCTGGCGTGCACCCTATTATTATCTCTTCTTCTCCGGCGACAATTGCTGCGGCCCGAACATCCACTATGCCGCCCTCGTCGCCCGCTCGCGCAGCGCGACCGGGCCGTTCGAGGTGATGCCCGCGCGGCGCGGCGTCATCCTCGAGCGCAACGAACGCTGGATCGGACCGGGCCACAACAGCGTCATTCGCGACGCGCGCGGCGCCGACTGGATCGTCTACCACGCCGTCGACGCTCGCCAGACCCGCACCCGGCCCGAGGACGAGCCCAATGCCCGCCGCGTCCTGTTGATCGATCGGCTCGTCTGGGAAGACGGCTGGCCCCGCATCGCCGGCCCGAGCGAAGGCCCCCAGACCGCGCCGGCCGTGCGCCGCTAGAGCGAAGGCCCGCTTTACGTTGGGCCGGGCTTGGACTAGTGCGCCCCCCGGCCCGCGACCGGGCGGGGCGGAGGCTGTTTTCGAGTGACCGATCGGGAGCAAGTGGAAAGCTCGCCTGCTGCCGGAGCGCTGCCGGACGTGCGCGACCTGCATGCGGGGCATGGCCATTCGCAGGCGGGGCTTCTCAAGCTGACGATCGGTGCGATCGGCATCGTCTTCGGCGACATCGGCACTTCGCCGCTCTACGCCTTCCGCGAGACCTTCGCGGGGCATCATCGCCTTCCGGTCGACGACCTCCACGTGCTTGGCGTCCTCAGCCTTATCTTCTGGTCGATGATGATTGTGGTGACATTGAAATATGTCAGCATCCTGATGCGCGCCGACAATAAGGGTGAAGGCGGCTCGCTCGCGCTGCTCGCCTTGATCTCGCGCAAGACGGAAGGCGTACGCTGGGGCACCGGCATCGTCCTACTCGGAGTCTTCGCCTGCGCCCTGTTCTACGGCGACAGCATGATCACGCCGGCGGTGTCGGTGCTGTCGGCGGTCGAAGGCCTCGTCGTCGTCGAAAGCAGCCTCCAGCCCTATGTCGTGCCGATCGCGATCGGCATCCTGGTCGGCCTGTTCATGATCCAGCGCCGCGGCACCGCCGCGGTCGGCGCTTTGTTCGGACCGGTCATTTGCATCTATTTCCTGACGCTGGCGACATTGGGCCTGATCTGGATCGCCAGCGACCCCTCGGTGCTCTGGGCGCTGCTCCCGACCTATGCCGTCGATTTCTTCATGGAGGAGCGCTTCTACGCCTTCGTCGCGATGGGCTCGGTCGTGCTGGCGGTGACCGGCGCAGAGGCGCTGTACGCCGACATGGGCCATTTCGGACGCAGGCCGATCAAGGTCGGCTGGATCTATTTCGTGCTGCCCGCGATCATGCTCAACTATCTCGGGCAAGGCGTTCTGCTGATGCAGGAGCCGGGCGCGATCACCAACCCGTTCTTCATGCTCGCGCCCGAATGGTTCCGGCTGCCGCTCGTACTGATCGCGACCGCAGCGACCGTGATCGCCTCGCAGGCGGTGATCTCCGGAGCCTTCTCGGTGACCCAGCAGGCGATCCATCTCGGCTTCATCCCGCGCCTCCGGATCACCCACACGAGCGCCGCCGCCTACAGCCAGATCTACATCCCGGCGATCAACTGGGCGCTGATGGTGATGGTGATCCTGCTCGTCATGGTCTTCAAGACGTCGAGCAACCTCACCGCCGCCTACGGCATCGCCGTCACCGGGGCGATGTTCATCGACACCTGCCTGCTCGCCGTCGTCCTGTTCTCGCTGTGGCGCTGGAATCGCTGGCTGGCCGGCGGCCTGCTCGCCTTGTTCTTCATCGTCGACGCCGCCTATTTCGCTGCCAACCTTCTCAAGGTTCCCCAGGGGGGCTGGTTCCCCCTTCTCATCGGCCTCATCGCCTTCACCTTCCTCACCACCTGGGCGACCGGGCGCAAGCTCCTCAAGAAACAGCTCGGCGAAGGCGAGATTCCGCTCGAGCTGTTCATCCGCTCGGCGACCAAGTCGGCGATCCGGGTGCCCGGCACCGCGGTGTTCATGACGTCGCAGTCCGACGGCGTGCCGCACGCCCTTCTGCACAACCTCAAGCACAACAAGGTGCTGCACGAGCGCTGCATCTTCCTCACCGTCGACATCCAGGACGTGCCGACGGTCGAGGAGGGGAGGCGTTGCCGCGTCGAGGACCTCGGCTCCGGCTTCTACAGGATCGTCCTCAAGTTCGGCTTCATGGAGGAGATGAACGTGCCGGTCGCGCTCGAAGGAGTCAGCAGCTGCGGCTTCCCGTTCAGGATGATCGACACGAGCTTCTTCCTCAGCCGCCAGACTCTGCTCGCCACCTCGGAGATCAAGGGCATGGCGGGCTGGCGCGAGAAATTGTTCGCCTGGATGATGCGCAACGCCGAATCGCCGATGGAATTCTTCAGCCTGCCGATCAACCGGGTCGTGGAGGTCGGCAGCCAGGTGAGGATCTAGATCCGCGCGGCGGGGTCGCCAGACACGGCGGCTTCGCGCTCGGTCGTGGGTAGGATTTCGACGATGACGTCGCCGGGCATCAGCGAAGCGGCTTCCGGCTCCCAGAAGCCGTAGGGGACGTCGTCGCGGTAGAAACGGACTCCGAGGCCTTTTGCGATCGCTGAGAGTGGCTTGCCGCATTCGTCGTCGCGCACCGGTCGCTCGGAGAGCTGCACCCCGCCCGAGCTCGAAGCTAGGTCCGCAATATAGTCCGAGATGTGCGGCCCGTCGGTCGAGCTGGCCAGCAGCAGCCCGGCGAAACTTACCGGGTTGATCACGGTAGAGGCGCCAGCCTGGCGGGCGAGCAGCTCATTGTCCTCGTTCTTGACGGCGACGCTGATCGGCAAATCGCGGGCGAGATGGCGGGCGGTGAGGGTGATCAAGATCGACGTGTCGTCGCGTCCGGCCGTGACGATCATGGCGTTCGCGTCGCAGATCCGCACCTCCTGGAGCGTC
Organism: Allosphingosinicella sp.; assembly: GCA_036386475.1. GTDB lineage: Bacteria > Pseudomonadota > Alphaproteobacteria > Sphingomonadales > Sphingomonadaceae > Allosphingosinicella. The sequence continues at coordinate 74,571 of DASVVQ010000011.1, forward strand.
TTGTCGCGGGTGCCGTCCGCTTCGAGCACCAGGCAGCCGAGCGACTTGGGCCGCTCGAGCGCTTCGGGATCGAGGTCGATGACGACGATGCGCTCGGCCGCCGTGCCGCGCGCGATCAGCTCGTCGACTGCCTCCGAGCCGCTCGTGCCCGCGCCAGCGACGATCACATGGTTGCACAAGGTCCGCTGAAGCCGTTCCATACGCCATTTGTCCCAGCTGCGCCTCAACACGAAGGTGTAGGCGGTTCCCACGAAGATGAGCACGAAGAAGATCCGGATCGGCGTCACCACCAGCGCGTCGAACAGTCGCGTGTTGCTATCGACCGGGACGATGTCGCCGTAGCCGGTCGTGGTGATGCTGATCATCGTGAAGTAGATGACATCGACGAAGCTCACATGGCCGTCATGCTGGTCGTGCAAGCCCTCGCGCTCGATCCAGTGCAGAGCGATCACCAGGACGAGGAGGCCGAGCACGAGCGCGACGCGCCAGGCGAGCTGCGCCCAGACCGGGAGCGGGTTCTTGCGCCTGAGGAGCAGATGCTCCGGCCCGCGGCGGCCCTGCCTCATTGCGCGTAGAGCTCGGCGAGCCGCGCCAGCGATGCGTCGTGCGTCAAATCGAGGTGGAGCGGCGTCACCGAGACGAAACCGTCGGCGACCGCCTCGAGATCGGTCATGTGGCCCGGGGTCTCGATCATCGGCCCGAGCGCGAACCAGTAATAATCGTAGCCGCGCGGATCGGTGCGATGGTCGATCTGGAGCCGGCCGTAGTCGCGCAGGCCCTGACGGACGACGCGCACTCCCCGCACCTGGTCCGGCGACACCGCCGGGAAATTGACGTTGACGAGTGTGCGCGGCGCCATTTCGGTCGCGATCAGCGGTGCCAGCACGCGCTCGGCCCAGGCTTCCGCGGCACCGAACGGCACGGTGTCGCCCATTCCCTGGCGCGCATAGCATTGGCTGAGCGCGATCGAGGGAATGCCGGCGAGCGCGCTTTCCATGGCCGCCGAGACGGTCCCCGAATAGGTGACGTCCTCGCCCAGATTGGCGCCGCGATTGATCCCGGACAGCACCAGATCCGGCTTCGCCTCCTTCATGATCTCGGCGAGGCCCATCATCACCGCGTCCGTCGGCGTTCCGGTGACGCAGAAGCGGCGCTCGCCGAGCCGGCGCACGCGCACCGGCACGGTCAACGTCAGCGAATGGCCGGCGCCCGACTGCTCCTCGGTCGGCGCGACCACCCAGACCTCGTCCGAAAAGCGCCTCGCAATCGTCTCGAGCAATTTGAGCCCGCGCGCATTCACGCCGTCGTCATTGGTGAGGAGAATGCGCATCGCCGCCGCTATGCCTAGGGTCCGAACTCGATACCCGCAATGGTCGTGATCGCCTCTCCGGGCGACCCCTTCGGGGCGGGCGGCTTTTGGGCCAGGGCCGCGTCCCTCGTCGGTCACGATGCGACAGCATCGCTCCCTCCTTGCTCCTCGCCCTGACCCAAAATCCGCTCCGTCACGGCCGTTGCGGGTATCGAGTTCGGACCCCAGCCCGTCCGCCTGCGGCAACCCGCGCCGGCCTGCGGCGTTGGTCGGCCGAGGTCCACTGAAGGAGTATGAGATGCGGCTTCCCCATAACAGCTTCGTGATCGTCGCCGACGGCGAGAAGATGCTCTTCTTCCGGAACGAGGGAGACGCCGACTATCCGCAGCTGATCGTCGAGCGGAACCGCGAGCAGGCCAATCCGTCCAATGTCGATCACAAGACCGACGAAGCCGGGCGGCGGCACGGCGTCGGACCGGGCCGCAGCGCCTATGAGGAGACCGACTTCCATCAGCTGGAAAAGGACCGCTTCGCGCACGAGACCGCGGACATGCTGAAGCGCATGGCTCTCCGGAACGGCTTCGAGCAGCTGGTCGTGGTCGCGCCGCCCAAAACGCTCGGCGAGCTTCGCAAGCACTATCACAAGGAGGTCGAGAAGCGCCTCGCCGCGGAGATCCCCAAGGACCTCACCAACATGCCGGTCCAGGACATCGAGAAGGTGCTGCTCGCCCACGAATAGCAGCCTTTTCCGCTGCCCAAGGAAAAAGGCCCCGCCGGGATCGTCCGGCGGGGCCTTTTCGTACGCCGCAGGCCTGGGCTCAGGCTTCCTTGCGCGCGAGCCGGTGGCGGGCGACGAGCGCTGCAGCGGCCGCGCCGAAGAGCAGGATCATCGGCGGCGCCGGCACCGGCGTGCCGCCGTTCGAGCCTGTTGACGTGCTCGTGCTGTTGTTGTTATTGTTGTTATTATTATTGTTGTTATTGTTATTGTTGGTATTGTTATTGGTGTTGTTGTTCTCGTTCCAGTTGCTGTTGTTGTTGGTATTCGTGTTGTTGCTGGTTTGCTGCTGCTGCTGTTGCTGCTGCTGGTTCTGACTCTGGTTGTTGCTGTTCGTATTGCTGTTGGAATTGTCGATCACCACCGACGTGCCGCTCGAGGTCGAGACGCCGCCGGTCGAAGTCGACACACCGCTGGACGTCGAGACGCCGCCCGTGGAAGTCGAAACCCCGCCCGTCGAGGTCGAGACGCCGCCGGTCGACGTGGAGACGTCGACGTTGCCGCTCGAGGTCGAGATCGACGCGCCGCCGGTCGAGCTTGCCGAGGAAGTGGAGCTCGAGGTCGAGCTGCCGCCGGACGAGGTCGAGGTCGAGCTGCCGCCGGAAGTGGTCGAGACGCCGCCCGTCGACGTGCTGGTGGAGGCGGTGAAGATCGCGTTGCCGCTCGACGAGCCGCCGAAGAAGCCGCCCGAGAAGAAGCCGCCGCCGAAGCCCGAGCCCGATCCGAAGCCGCCGCTGCCGCCGATCACCAGCGCCGGTCCGCCGCTGCTGCCGACCATCGGCGGCCCGGGCATCAAGGGCGGGAGCGGGGGCGGAACGAAGCCCGGCACCGGCCGCGTGATCGTGCGGGTGGTGACGCGGGGCGCCGCCGGGCAGACCGCGCGGCGGACCGTTCTGCGCACGACGCGCCGCTGCGCGTGGTGACGGGAGCGGCGCACTTGCGAAGAGGACGCCTTCGCGCGCGCCTGCTTGACGATCGCCGGGCGCGAGGGCGGGTTCTCGGCGACGTGCACGGCGCCTCCGCCGATGATCGCCCCTCCACATGCGCATGCGCACAATTGCGCCAAAGCCATTCGTACCGACATATAGCACCTGTTCCTGGCCAGCAGCGCCTCGTGCCTTCGACGATCCGAAGTACTCCGTCGCTGCTTCGGCTATGATCAGCAGATGCAAAGGATTGGTTTAAGTTCAAGCGCGTTAACCATCTTTGCCCTTGTTTGGAGCTGTTCTGGGGCCCCCCGGAGGGCTTGCGTCCCAAATCAAGACAGGCTGGTTCCTCCGGTAAAAGGCATGCCGCTTTGACTTGGCGTCCCGGACGTCAGGTTCCGCGAATCGCGGGCGGTCCCCCGAGCCCGATTCGCCCACGATTCGCGGGGCGCGGAAACGCCCGGAAAGAGTGGCGTTCCGCCACCGAATCCGGCTGTCCGAAGAGGGAAAAGCCAAAGACTTTTCATCCGCATTTTGAGTGACTTGTGCAGACACAACCGCCGGAGTATAGGCGCGCTGGGGCAAGCACCGATTCCGCCTGTGTGCGAAGCGGAACGGTGATTTGGAGAGGTCCTGTTCCGGTTGGGGCCGGTGCAGGGGAGTGGAGGGGTGTATGGCGACGGCTTTGAGTGACATCTACGGTTCGCACGCTGGGGCGGACCGGGCGCTTGTTCCTGACATGGGCTATCGGCCCAGCGCCAACGAAGAGTTCATGAATCCGCTGCAGCTGGCCTATTTCCGGCAGAAGCTGCTCAACTGGAAAGACGAGATCCTGCGCGAATCGCAGGGCACGATCGCCCAGCTGAAGTGCGGCCCGCTGCGCGAGGCGGACCTGACCGACCGCGCCTCGAGCGAGACCGACTGGAGCATCGAGCTCAGGACCCGCGACCGGCAGCGCAAGCTCATCTCGAAGATCGACTCGGCGCTGCGCCGCATCGACAGCGGCGAGTACGGCTTTTGCGAAGTGACCGGCGAGCCGATTTCGCTCGCCCGTCTCGAGGCGCGCCCGGTGGCGACGATGACGGTCGAGGCCCAGGAGCGCCACGAGCGCAACGAGCGGGTTTCCCGGGACGATTGATCGCAAGGCGCCCTCGCCGTTTGGGCGGCGAGGGCGGCCGTGCAGGGTCCGTCATCCCGGCCCTTCGACTGGCTGCAACCCAGGCGCTCAGGGTAAACTTCAGCCAAAGGCTGAAGGCCGGGATCTCGGCGGGTGAAAAGCGCGGCGCAATTGGAGCGCCGCCCATATCGCAGCGTCTTCTCGTCCTGAGATCCCGGCCTTCGCCGGGATGACGATCTCGCAATTGCGCGCCGGTCGCGCCTGCTCAGCTCGCCTGGATATGGAGCCCGTTCATCTCTTCCTTCACCCAGAGTTTTTCCTTCTTCAGGCGGGCGATGAGCGCGCTGTCGGGGAGGGGGCGCTGACTTTCTTCGGCGATCCGCCGCTCGAGTCCGGCATGCTGCGTTTGTAGTGCCGCGATACGCGCCTGATCCATTCCCGTCTCCTTCTCCGCTCTGGGTCGCTCCTGCCGTTAGACCAAAGCCGGCGGCCTTTGTCTCGCGCCTTGAGCCGGCTCAAGACATATGTACGACGACCCGTTTAGGGTTTATCGTCGGAGCCGTTCATCCCTTGCGATGGAGGTCCCTCAGATGGAAGCAAACACGGCGGCGGCGGATCCCGCGGCACGATTGACCTGGCTGCGCACCGAGCATCGCGACCTCGACGCAGCCATCGACTCGCTCGAGCGCGAGCTCGCCTCGGACCAGCTCCAGCTCGCTCGCCTCAAGAAGCGCAAGCTGCGCCTCAAGGACGAGATCGCCAAGCTCGAAGACGCGCTCGTCCCCGACATCATCGCCTAACCGACCGGCGCGATCGCGCCGCGTCGTTTGCCGTGGCTCCTATGTCGTTCGTCGAAAAGCACGCACGCGCCCCCATGCGGAAGTGATAATGTCGCAACGTTCAGCAACGAGGAGGCCAAGATGATCCGCAAGGTCCTGTTCGCTATCGGCGCGACCGCCCTTCTGGCCGGTACCGCCAACGCCCATTCGATCTCCGTGCTCGGCACCAATGCCGACGCCATCGCCTGCTTCCGCGCCGCCGATTCCGAGGCGCGCCGGCCCGCCGCCGTCCAAACCTGCAGCAAGGCGCTCCGCAACACCGACCTCACTCGCTACGACCAGATGGCGACTTTGGTGAACCGCGGCATCGTCCAGTTCCGGCTCGAGAATTTCGACGCCGCGATCGCCGATTTCGACGCCGCGATGGAGATCGAGGCCGGCCAGCCCGATGCCATGATCAACCGGGGCATCACGATGCTGGCGGCAGGGCAGGATGTCGACGCCTCGCTGCGCTTCATCGACCAGGGGCTCGCCGGGGGACCGCAGCGGCCGTGGGTCGGCTATTATGGCCGCGCGGTCGCCAACGAGCTCGCCGGGCGCGACGCCGCGGCCTACCGGGACTATCGCCGGGCGCAGCAATTGCGGCCGGGCTGGGCGCTGCCCCGTCAGGCGCTGGCGCGCTTCAGCGTCGGCAGCTGAACGCCTTAACCCTCTTTCTGCGTTCCCGGAGCCCGTCCCTTGTGGCAGGCTCCTGCGATGACCGGGAATGAAGCGCGCGCCGAGCTGACGCCGAGAGTGATCGACTCGCTCTATGTCGAGGCGATGGTTCTTGCAGACGAGGCGCGCGCTTATTTCGATTCCGCCGGTCGCGACGACCGCCTCGCGCTCGATCCCAAGGTGCGGATCGGCTTCGCCTGCGAATCGCTCAAGGTGACGACGCGGCTGATGCAGATCGTCGCCTGGCTGCTGACCAGGCGCGCGATCTCCGCCGGCGAACTGCCACCTGACGCGGCGATCGCGCCCGAGCGGCGCCTCGGCGACGCACCCGAAAGCGACGAGGCGGTGCTGCCCTTGCTCCCCGAATCGGCATTGACGCTGATCCGTTCGAGCCGCGAGCTGTACGAGCGGATCCGGCGGATCGACGATGGCGCGGCGCCCGAAGAGGAACAGGCAAGCCCGGCGAGGAGCCTGCTCAACCGGCTGCAGCGATCGCTGTAATTCCTTCCCGCTTGCGGGGAGGATCAGCTAAGTCTCGCCCCGATGAAGCCTTTCGAGTTCGCATACGGCCCGCGTCTGATCGCCGGGCCCGGCTCGGCGGCGCGGCTCGGCGAGCTGCTGCCGCCGGGCCGATGCTTGTTCGTCACCGATGCGACGGTGCGCTCGCTCGGCCTCGCCGACGCGGCGCTCGACGGCCTGCCGGACCCGGTGATCTTCGACGCGGTCGAAGAGGATCCGTCGCGCGAGACGCTGATGGCGGCGGTGGCGGCCGGGGCGGACGGCGGCTGTACCTCCGTCGCGGGATTCGGCGGCGGCAGCCCGATGGACGTCGCCAAGCTCGCCGCCTACCTTCTCGGCAGCGGCGACGAGCTGGACGCGATCTGGGGCGTCGGCAAGGCGTCCGGACCGCGGCTGCCTCTTGCCCTGGTCCCGACCACGGCCGGAACCGGCTCGGAAGCCACGCCGATCAGCGTCATCACCGTCGGCGGCAGCCTCAAGCTCGCGGTCAACAGTGCGCCCCTCACCGCCGACTGGGCGCTGCTCGACGCCGAGCTCACGCTCGGCCTGCCGCGCCATGTCACCGCGGCGACCGGCCTCGACGCCGCGGTCCACGCGATCGAGGCCTTCACGTCGGCGCGGCTGAAGAATCCGCTGTCGGATGCGCTCGCCCGCGAGGCGCTGCGGATGATCGACGCCAATCTCGTGCGCGCCTGCGAGGCGCCGGACGATGTCGGGGCGAGAAGCGCGATGCTGCTCGCTTCCCACCTCGCCGGCGTCGCCTTCGCCAACGCGCCGGTCGCCGGGGTCCATGCGCTGGCCTATCCGCTCGGCGGGCATTTCCACGTCCCGCACGGCCTTTCCAACGCGCTGATGCTGCCCCATGTGCTCGGCCACAACATGCACGCGGCGCTGCCGCTTTATGCCGAGCTGGGCGCGTTGCTGGTGCCGGCCTCGGCCGCGCACGGTCGCCAGGCGCAGGCCGCGGCCTTCGTCGAGCGGATGATCGCGTTGTCGCGGGCCACGGGCCTGCCGCAGCGCCTGGCCGAGGTCGGCGTCGCCGCTGCCGACCTCGATCTGCTCGCCGCCGAGGCAATGAAGCAGGAGCGGCTGCTGGTGAACAATCCATGCCCGATCGGCGAGGCCGACGCGCGCCGGCTCTACGAGGCCGCTTTGTGAGCCGGGAAGCGATGCGGGCTCGCGCGGCATACAGGGTCTGGCGCGAGATCGGTACGCGCTGGGCCGACAACGACGCCTATGGCCACGTCAACAATACCGTCTTTTGTCAATGGTTCGACACGGCGGTGAACGCCTGGCTGATCGAGGCCGGGCTGCTCGACGTGACGGCCGGCGATCCGATCGGCCTCGTCGTCGAGACCGCCTGCCGCTACGCCGCGCCTTTGTCCTATCCCGAGCCGGTCGAGGTCGGGCTGGCCGTGGAGCGGCTCGGGCAATCGAGCGTTCGCTACCGGCTCGGCGTGTTCGCGAAGGGGAGCGACGAAGCGGCAGCGGAGGGGTTCTTCGTCCACGTCTATGTCGGGCGCGAGACGCGCCGGCCGGTCGCGTTGCCGGAGCGATGGCGACGCGTGCTGGAGGGGATTCGCGTAACCTGATCCTCCCCGTCCCAGGGAGGAGCTAGGCGGCTGGCAGCAATTCCGCCTTCGCCTCCTCATATTCCCGGGCGAGCTCCGCGACATAGTCCCCCGCCGGCTGGACGCGGTCGATGGCGCCGATGCCCTGGCCGGAGCCCCAAATGTCCTTCCAGGCCTTTTTCGAACCTTCCCCGCCCGTGAAATCCATTTTGGTAAGGTCGCCTTCGGGAAGGTTGGCGGGGTCCATCCCCGCCGCCTCGATCGAGGCCTTGAGATAGTTGCCGTGCACGCCGGTGAAATAGTTCGAATAGACGATATCCCCGGCGCGGGCCTCGACGATGCCCTGCTTGTAGGCCGCGACCGCATTGGCCTCGTCGGTCGCGATGAAGGGCGAGCCGATATAGGCGAGGTCGGCGCCCATCGCCTGCGCGGCGAGGACGGCGCGCCCGGTCGCGATCGCTCCTGAAAGACAGAGCGGTCCGTCGAACCATTGGCGGATTTCCTGGACGAGGGCGAAGGGCGACAGGGTCCCGGCATGGCCGCCGGCACCGGCCGAGACCGCGATCAGGCCGTCCGCGCCCTTTTCGACCGCCTTGCGGGCGAAGCGGTCGTGGATGATGTCGTGGAGCGTGATCCCGCCCCAGGAATGGACTCCCTGGTTGACCTCCACGATCGCCCCCAGCGACGTGATCACGATCGGCACTTTCCACTTCGCGCAGGTCGCCATGTCGGCCTGGAGCCGGTCGTTCGAGCGGTGGACGATCTGGTTGACCGCATAAGGCGCGGCCGGGCGGTCCGGATGGTCGCGGTCCCAGGCGGCCAATTCCTCGGTGATGCGGTGGATCCACTCGTCGAGCATCGACTGCGGCCGCGCATTCAGCGCCGGAAAGGAGCCGACGATGCCCGCCTTGCACTGGGCGATGACGAGCTCGGGGTTGGAGACGATGAACAAGGGCGCGCCGACGACCGGGAGCCGCAGGCGCCGGAGGATGGGGGGAAGGCTCATCGCGCGCACTTAGCCTGTCCGCAGCCGAACGCAAAAAGATGGGGCCGCCGGCTCCTCGCCGGCGGCCCCTCCGAGGAACGAGGGAGTGCTCCTCAGAAAACGAAGTCGTTGACGGTGAGCGGAATCGTCCCGGCGAGCTCGATCTGGAGGTCGGCGATGAGATCGCCGTTGAAATCGGCCTCGATGTAGGTCGAGCCGAACCCGTTTGTGTACCGGATCTGCTCGCCGGCGCCGGTGAAGGCGCCGCTGCCGATGAAGGACCAATTGCCGCCGAGAGCGCTGAGGTCGATCTTGTCGACGCCTCTGGTGAAATCGAGGATCGCATCGCGGCCGGCACCGGCAGTGCTGTCCTGGAAGCCCTCGATGACGAACAGGTCGCTTCCGGCGCCCCCGATCAGCATGTCGCGGCCGCGGCCGCCCACGAGGACGTCGTTGCCGGCGCCGCCGTCGATCGTGTCGGTGCCGGCATAGCCATAGACGCTGTCGTTGCCGGCGAGCGCGTGGATCGAATCGTTGCCGGCAGTGCCGAACAGTTCGTCATCGGCGCCGGTGGCGGTCCCGCTCAGACCGACGAAGTCGAGCCGGTCGAGCGCGATCGCGCCGCTGAGCTCGATCTGCATGTCGGCGAGAGCGTCGCCGTCCGCATCATATTCGACGATCGTTTGATCGGCGAGCTGAACGGTCCGCACCTCGCCCGCACGGCCGCGAAACATGTCGCCGCCGATGAACGTGGTCGCGCCGACCGCGCTCAGATCGATCCTGTCTCCCTCCGCGAAGTCGGCGATCACGTCCCGGGCTGCGCCGACGGCGCTGTCGGTTCGCGCCGTGAAGCGGAACAGGTCGTTGCCGGCGCCGCCCGACATCGTGTCGGTGCCGGCGCCGCCGAGCAAGGTATCGTCGCCGCCCCCCGCGACGATGACGTCGTTCCCTGCGCCCGACGAGAGGCGATTGGCGGCGTCGTTGCCAGTGAGCTTGTCGTTGCCGCTGCCGGACGTGGCGTCCTCGACGGTGACGCCGTGCGCGATCGTGAAGCCGCCGTGGATCCCGAAGGCATAGGAAATCCAGCCGCCGCCGCCTTCCTCATATTTGAGGCTTGCGGGCCGGAGATCGATGACCGCGTCCTTGGCGCCGGCATAGACGATCGAGTCGGTCCCGCCGGCGTCCCAGATCGAGGAATAATAGGTGCCGTTGGCGTTGACGTCCTTGAGCGTATAGACGTCGTCGCCGGTCGCCCACTCCTCATTCACGCCATATTTGTCCTGGATGACCGCGATGTCGAAGGCCATCAGGCTGCCGATCATGCCGTAGCCCGAGCTCGACGAGGACTGGCCATAGGGCGAGGTCTGCCAGCCGCGCATATAGGACATCATCGTGTAGACGCCCTGATTGAGATCATAGTCGCCGAGCGTGTAGACGGCGGTCTCGATCTCCTCGACGCCGCGCATGATGCTCGAACGCCCGCCATTGTCGTGCGGGTGGGCCATGCCGTGGCCGTGGCCGAGCTCGTGGATGAGCGTTCCGAACAGCAGGCCGCCGGGCGCGGTCCCTTCCGGGGTCCAGCGATAATCGCCGGAATTATATTCGGTCTGGCCCTCGCTCGCCGTGTCGGGCGCGCTCATCCGGCCGAGGACACTCGGCGTGGAGCGGCCCGGCGTGCCGGTATAGGTGATGACGACGATGTCGGCGGCGAAGCGGTCGTCTGTCTCCTGATAAACGAGATCGGCTACCTTCTCATATTCCTTGGTCGCGCGGACGAAGGCATCCTTCTCCCACTGCTCCATGCCCTTGGCGACCATAGTCGTGGTGAGGTTGAGCGGGTTTGCGGCATTGTCGACGAACAGCTCGCCCTCGCGCGCGAAATAGTAAGTGAGAACGTTCTTGCCGCCGATCTTGTTCTCGACCTCATGGCCGGTCGGCCGCGGCCCTTCCTGCCCGTCGGGATTGCGTGAGGTCCCGTCGAACTGCGTGCCCCAGTCGAGCGAGTGCAAGGGACTGTCGAGCGTATATTCGGGCTTGTAGGTCGAGACCCGCGCGAAGGCCTCATAGTCGCCGACGAGGTCTCCGGTGGTGCCGTTCTGAGGTGCTTCGTCGAATGCCCTGGCGTTGACGAAATAGGTGCCGGTCGCCGGTGCGGTAAAGGTCAGGCGCGCGTCGAGGCCGAGCGAGTCGTTGGGGCTGCCGCCGTCGGTGAAGTCGAGGCGCTTGCCGCCGGCGTCGTAGATCTCGACCCAGGCGTCGGCGAGCGGCACGCCGCTGAAGCCCTGCTTGGTGCCGTAGACGCCGAATTCGTAGGTCACGCCGGCGACAAGCTGGACCTTGTAGAAGTCTTGGTCGCCGGGCGTGTTGATCGTCGAATAGACGCGCGCGCCGCCGACGGTCAGCGTGGCGGTGGTGCCGATGTTGTCGGCGACGTCGTCGAGGATCGGCACCGGCAGCGTGACGCCGCCGATCGGCGCCGTATCATCGACATCGTCAAGCGTATCGGTGACGATGTCGCCGGCGGGGACGATGCTGCTCGTCGTCGATTTCGAGGCATGGGCGGACGCAAGGCTGGTCGAGCCGCCATAGCTCGCCCACCAGGCATCCCGAAACTCGGCTTTGTCCAGATCGCACATCCAGCACATCTTGGCATCTCCCTCACAATGTCAGACGGATGTTTCCCGGTCGTCCCAGCCCCTTTTGACAAATAAGCAGTAGCAAGGGCGCAAGTTAACTACGCTTTTACAAAGTAAATCTTCGATTTATGAAGAAGACATGGTTCCCGTTACTTGGAGGCGCAAACCATTTCTTCGGCGATTGGTTCCACGGCCGTTACGGGAGGGCGATCACCGCTGTCGAGACCATGCGTATGCCGGCGCGGGTGACAGGGGCGGGGGGCTTTGCTAGGAGCGCTGCGTGCCGGGGCATGGCGCCCCAGGGGAGGCCGATGAGCGTTGCGTCAAGCGCCCGTGTGGAGGAGACGAGCGGATGACCGCGCGCATCCTGCTCGTCGAGGACGATCCCGCTCTGCTCTCGATCCTGACCGCCGCGATCGGCTTCGGCGGTTTTTCCAGCGAGGCGGTCAAGACCGGGCTGGGCGCCTTGAAGGCGTTCGAGAAAGGCGGCTTCGACGCCGTCCTCATGGACCTCGGTTTGCCCGACATGGACGGCGGCGAGGTGCTGACCTCGCTCCGCGGGATCAGCGACGTTCCGATCCTGGTCGTCTCGGGCCGCGGCTCGGAGCGCGACAAGATCCAGGCGCTGGATCTCGGCGCCGACGACTATATTGCCAAGCCCTTCCTTCCCGGCGAGATGCTGGCGCGGCTGCGCGCGGCGCTGCGCCGCCACCGGCGCGGGCGCGGCGGCGGCGAGGGCGATGCCGCGCCGTCGCCTGCAGCCGATGCCGAACGCATGCCGTTGCGGCTCGGCCGGGTCACCCTCGACCCGCTGCGGCGCTCGGCGGAAGCGGACGGGCAGGAGGTCAGCCTCAACGAGACCGAGTATAAGGTGCTGGCGTTGCTGGCGCGCGAACGCGGCACGATCGTGGCCCGCGGCGATGTCCTCGCGGCGCTGTACGGAGACAGCCCGCCCAAGGAGAGCCGGATCGTCGACGTCTACATCTCGAACATCCGCAAGAAGCTGGCGGCGCTGCCTGGCGGCGAGGAGCTGATCGCTACCTATCGGGGGCGGGGCTGGATGATCCGGCGCGTTTGACGGCTGCGAGAACGAGTTCGGGGCCGGCCTCCGTGGAGGAAACCGGCCCCGCCCTCGTTACGCGACGCGAGGGGCCGGAACACTGGTGGGATACTCTCCACGAACCGACAGGCGCGCTTATACCGACTCGCTTGTGCAACCAGGCTGAATGATCCTTGCAGCGCGCGTTAAGCCGCGTGCAGCCGCCGTTCAGGCGCGGAAGCGAAGTCCAGGACCGTCATCCCGGCCTCCGCGGCGATGACGCGCGCCGCGGAAGGGCCGAGCCTAGCGAAGCGCGGCTTGCGGCCGCGGCGCCTTGGGCGCGTCCGGGGCGAAGGCGGTGCCGAAGAAGCTCTCGCGGTACCAGCGGGGCGGCTCGGGGGCGTCGGCGATCTCGCGGGCGATGAGATAGTTGAGCTCGGCGAAGCGCGCGCCTGCATTCCAGTTGAAGGGGAGGCTCATGTCGTCGCGCGGCGAATGATATTCGCCGGCGAGGAAGCTCCGGAAGCGGGCCTCGCCCTCGCCGGCAAAGCCGGTCATCAGAAAGACCGACGGTATGCCCTCGCGCACGAACATATAATGGTCCGAGCGCGTGAACAGGCCCTGCTCCGGGAGTGGGTCGCCCGAGAGCGAGACGTTCATCCGCGCCGCTGCCCGCGCGACGATCGGCCCGAGCGTCGAATGCTCGGCGCCGAAAGCGATGACGTCGGTGAAATCGTATGTCAGAACCGGCATGTCGAGATTGACGACGCCGACGATGCGGCCGTCGACGACCGGGTTGCGCGCGAGATACTGGGCGCCGAGCAGGCCCTTCTCCTCGGCTGTGACGGCGGCGAACAGGACGGGGCGGCGGGGGCGGTGGCCCGGCCGGCTCATCTGGCGGGCGACTTCGAGCAGGGTGGCGATGCCGGTGGCATTGTCCATCGCTCCGTTGCGGATGCGGTCGCCCCCCAGGTCACCGGCGTCCGCTTCGCGCACGCCGAGCCCGTCGAGATGCGCCATCAGCACCACATATTCGCCGGCCAGCGCCGGATCGGTGCCGGGGAGGACGGCGACCACGTTCGAGCTGGTCATCTCGCTGTTCGCGCTCTCGCGCTCGAAGGCGACGGTCCCGCGCAGGGCGAAGCCGCGCGGCCGCGCCGCCGGGCGCGACGCTTCCGCCATCACCTGGGCGAAGCTGCGACGCGCGCCTTGGAACAAGGCTTCGCCGAGCGCCGGATCGGCGTTGGCGACGAAGCGCAGGCTCGGCGCGTCGCTGAAGGGCCGGCCCTGCGGATCGGCCCATCCGATGCCGGCATCGGGCAGGCGCGCGGAACGCAGCGGCGCGCGTGCGGCGGCGGCGAGCGTGCGCAGGGTGATCAGGCCGACCGCGCCGCGGCGGGCGGCGAGCCGGCGCTTCTCGCCATTGAGATGGGCGGCAACGTCGCTCGGCAGACCCTGCGGCGTGCCGTCGAGGACGACCACCACCTTGCCGCGCACGTCAAGGCCGCGATAGTCGTTGAGCCCGAAGGCGGGGGCCTCGAGCCCATAGCCCGCGAAGACCGCGGGCGCGCTGAGCTCCGTGCGCCCCGCAATCGGGCTCTGGCGGAAGGAGGCTCCCTCGCCCTGGGGGAAGCTCACGCCGCCGACCGTCAGCCGCGCCGGCGCGGTCATGGCGAAGCGGACGAACGGCACTTGCTGGTACCAGCCGCCGTCCCGCGCGCCGGGCCTGAGACCGAGGCCTTCGAATCCGGCGGCGACGTAGCGCGCGGCGATGTCGTAGCCGCGCGTGCCGGTGTCGCGGCCTTCGAGCAAATCGTCGGAAAGGAAGGCGACATGGGCGCGGAAACGCTGCGGCGTGAAGTCGGCGGAGGGGTCCTGGGCAAGACCGGCAGCGGACAGCGAGAGGAGGGCGGCGGCGGCAGCGAAACGCTTGAGCTTCATCGGTTTTTCGGCCTCTGGGAAGGGGGGTGACGGCGCCGCATCTACGCGTCCCTTGCCCTTGCGACCAGCCCTGTTATAGACGCCGCCTTGCCCTGGCCCGGCGGGCGTGGCGGAACTGGTAGACGCGTCAGGTTTAGGTCCTGGTATCGAAAGATGTGGGGGTTCGAGCCCCTCCGCCCGCACCAGCTTCCGCGGATCGCGCCCGCGCCCGGACCGAAATTCTGGAAAGACCCGAAAAGGCCTTCAAATGCAGACTGTCGAGACGTTGAACGAGGGGCTGAAGCGCGCCTACCGGATCACCATCGAGGCGAAGGACATCGACGCCCGGGTGGACGCGGAGCTGAAGTCGGTCGCCCCGCAGGTTCGCATGCCCGGATTTCGTCCCGGCAAGGTCCCCGCCAACCTGGTCCGCAAGATGCACGGGCCGCGCCTCGAGCAGCAGGCTTTGGAGAGCGCCATCCAGGACGGCGTCCAGCGGCTGATGAGCGAGAACAGGCTGCGGCCCGCGATGCAGCCGGCGGTCGAGCTCGAGGCGCATGAGCCGGGCAAGGACGCGGTCGTAAAGGTCGAGCTCGAAACGCTCCCCGACGTCCCGACGCCGAAGATCGACGATCTCAGGATCGAGCGCCTCGCGGTCGAGCCTTCGGAGGCCGAGGTCGATGAGGCGGTGGCCCGTATCGCGGAGGGCCAGAAGAGCTACGAGCCGGCGCCGGCCGCGCGCCCGGCGGCGGTCGGAGATCAGGTGCTGATCGACTTCGAAGGGTCGGTGGACGGCACGCCGTTCGAGGGCGGCAAGGGCGAGGGCATGGCGGTGGTGCTCGGCTCGGGGCGGCTCATCCCCGGCTTCGAGGACCAGCTCGTCGGCGCCAAGGCGAACGAGCAACGGACTTTGAACGTCCGCTTCCCCGACGACTACAATGTCGATCATCTGAAGGGACGCGATGCCGTCTTCGAGGTGACGGTGAACGAGGTTCAGACCGCGCGAGCGACGAAGCTCGACGACGCCTTCGCCCAGTCCATGGGCCTCGAAGGCATCGGCCAGCTGCGCGAGCTCCTCAAGGGCCAGCTCCAGCAGGAGCTGAACGGCCTCGTCCGAACCCATATGAAGCGCCAGCTTCTCGACGCGCTCGCCGAACGTCACGATTTCCCGGTGCCGGCCTCGATGGTCGAGGCGGAATTCGACCAGATTTGGCAGCAGCTCGAGCACGAGGCGAGCCACGAGCCCGATCCCGAGGCCGCCCGCGCCGAGATGGAGCGTGAGCGCGACGATTATCGCCGCATCGCCGAGCGTCGGGTCCGTCTCGGCCTCCTGCTCTCGGACATCGGCCAGCAGAACGGCATCGAGATCAGCCAGCAGGAGATGAACCAGCTCGTCGCCCAGGCTGCCCAGCAATATCGCCCCGAGGACCGCCAGCGCTTCGCCGAATATGTTCGCGACAACGCGATGGCGGCGGCCCAGATCAGGGCGCCGCTGTACGAGGACAAGGTCGTCGACCATCTATTCTCCCGCGCCGAGGTCGAGGAGCGCAGCGCGAGCCGCGAGGAGCTGCAGCACGCGATCGAGGCCGAGGAAGGCCATGTTCACGGGCCCGATTGCGGCCACGACCATGGCGACAAGCCCAAGGCGAAGAAGGGCAAGAAGGCCGGGAACGCGGCTCCCGCCAAGGACGCCAAGCCAGCGAAGAAGGCCGCGGCGAAGAAGGCCGCCAATGCGCCGGTCGCGGCCGCCGACAAGCCGGCGAAGAAAGCCAAGGCCAAGAAGGCGGACTGAGGCCGGCCTGGTTTCCACAGGCCTAGCCGGAAGGGTTCCTACTCAACTCGCTTGAAATTCGTCATCCCGACGAAAGTCGGGATCCATGCACACGGACCTGTGAGAAGAGAGCGACCCGATCGGCGCCTCTCAGGACGATTCCGAGTTCATGCCGTCTCCGAGGCCTTTTCCAACCTTAGCGCGGCGGCATGGTCTGGCGAAGGATGTCGAGCGTCTGGATAATCGGTCCGCGCAGCTCGGCGCGGACCGTCTCCGCCATCCGGTTCGCTTCGGCCATGTCGACGGTCCGGCCCGCTGCCTGCTCGGAGCGCTGGATGAAGGCCGACATCGGCGCCTCGAGCGGCGCACAGTCGCGCCCGGCGCGGCGGACCGCGCGGCGTCCGTTGGATCCGGACATGACGAGCGGCGTCGCCGCCTGCGCCATGCAGCGCACCCAGGCGTGAATCGGGTCGCGGGGCGGTCCGTGCAGGTCGATGCCGCCGTCGCCGGGCTGCACCAGCGCGAGCGTCGCCGCCGCCAACATCACCGACATGAAATCCTCCCCGTTCAGAGACCTGGAGGCTATCAGCGGCAATGGCGGTTGTCGATGCGGCCGTGCATCGCCTAGACGGCGGGGGAATGGCGGCAACGGGCGCCGCAACCGAATTCGGGGGAAACGTGGCTCAGTTCGACCGGCTTCGCATCGCGGTGCTGCTGCCCTGCTACAACGAGGAAGCGGCGATCGCGCAGACGGTCGCGGCTTTCCGCGCGGCGCTGCCGGCGGCCGCGATCTACGTCTACGACAATAACAGCACCGACCGCACCTCGGAGGTCGCGGCCGCGGCGGGCGCGAACGTCCGCAGCGAACGCATGCAGGGCAAGGGCCATGTCGTGAGGCGCATGTTCGCCGACGTCGAGGCCGACATCTACGTCATGGCCGACGGCGACGCGACCTACGACGCCGCTGCCGCTCCCGCGCTCGTCGCCAGGCTCGTCGACGAGCGGCTCGACATGGTCGTCGGTGCGCGCAAGTCCGCGGTCGAGGAGGCCTATCGCCGCGGCCACCGCCTCGGCAACCGCCTGTTCACCGGCCTCCTCGCCCGCCTGTTCGGCCGCACCTTCAGCGACATCTTCTCGGGCTATCGCGTCTTCTCGCGCCGCTTCGCCAAGTCCTTCCCGGCGCTCTCGCGCGGCTTCGAGACCGAGACCGAGATCAGCGTCCACGCATTGGAGCTCGCCATGCCGGTGGGCGAGATCGTCACCGCCTACGGCGCCCGTCCGGAAGGCTCGGAATCGAAGCTCTCGACCTGGCGCGACGGCTGGCGCATTCTCAAGACGATCCTCCATCTCGTGCGGATCGAGCGCCCGGTCCTCTTCTACGGCAGCTTCGCCCTCGCCCTCGCGCTGCTCGCTTTTGCCCTCTCGATCCCGCTCGTCCTCACCTACGCGAAGACCGGTCTCGTCCCCCGCTTCCCGACCGCGATCCTCGCCACCGGCTTGATGATCGTCGCCTGTTTGAGCTTCATGTGCGGCCTCATCCTCGACACGGTCGTGCGCGGAAGGCGCGAGGTGCGCCGGCTCCACTATCTGAGCTTTCCGGCGGTGGGGGAGGGTTGAGGCGGTCCTCGATGAAGACCAGGCGCTATTTCGTGGAGTAGTGCTGCGGAAACGTTGCCGCGGGGGGATGTGGCTCTGCATTGTTACTGCTTTGCAACGAGGATTAAAAAAGGGCGCCGCAACCGCCTTTTTTCTTCGGCGTCGGAGCAGCCGTGCGCTACTCTTGCTGCGCAGAGACGCCGCTCGTCCCTTTGCGGCGCCGCAGGAATGGGGACGGACATGGCACGGCTTTCCAGCACGCTTCGCATCGGCGGCGCTTTCCTCGCACTGGCTGCGGCGCTCGCCGCGGCGCCGGCATTCGCCCAGCCCTCGACGACGGCGCCCGACCAGCCGACCCAAGAGGACGCATCGCCCGCGTCCCGCGACGACGAGGCGATCGTGGTCACCGGCTCGCGCATCCGCCGCGACCCGCTCGACCAGGATCAGCCGATCGTCTTCCTCGACCGCTCGGACCTCGACCGCACCGGCCTTTCCAACACCGCCGAGATCCTGCAGCGCCTGCCCAGCTCCGGCGGCGGGCTCAACTCGCGCTTCAACAATTCGGGCAATTTCGGCAACCCGCCGGACGGTGGCGGCGTCGGCGCCGGATCGGCCGAGGTCGACCTTCGCTATCTCGGCTCGCGCCGCGTCCTCGTCCTCGTCGACGGGCTGCGCTACGTCAACGGCGCCTCGGCCTCGGGCGTTCCCGGGTCCACCGATCTGAACTCGATCCCGGAGGCGATGATCGAGCGGATCGAGGTCCTCCAGGCGGGAGCGTCGTCGATCTACGGCTCGGACGCGATCGCGGGCGTCGTCAACATCATCACCCGCCGCCAGCAGGACGGCTTCCTCGGCTCGGCCCAGCTCGGCATCATGAACGAGGGCGACGGCAACCTCCAAAACTACCAATTGAGCTACGGCATCGGCGGCAGCGACAGCCCGATCCGGATCGTCGTCGGCGGCAATTACGTGCGCCAGGACGAGATCCGCTCGGCGGCGCGCGACATCTCCCTCTTCCCGACGCCCGGCGCGACCGCCTGCGACAGCTCGTGCAGCTCGGGAACGCCCAACGGGCGGTTCATCGTGCTGGGCCAGGACCTGACGCTGATCGCGCCGGTGGTCGGGCGGACGCCGACGGTGGCCGATTTTCGCCCGTTCGCGGGGGCGCCCGACCGGTTCAACTTCGCGCCGTTCAACCTCATCCAGATCCCGCTCGAGCGCTATGGCGGCTTCGCGACCGCCACCGCCGGCCTGGGCGGCAGCGTCGATCTGACTTTGCGCGCCGTCTACAACCGGCGCAACTCGCGCAACCAGGCGGCGCCGCTGCCTTTGTTCGTCGGGCCGGACGCGGGAAACGGCAATTTGCTCGACACGATCTCGATCGACGCCACCAATCCGTTCAATCCGTTCGGCGTCACGCTCAACACGACCAACTATGCCTTCATCGGGCGCCGCTTCATCGAGAACGGCCCGCGGCGCTACAATCAGAGCGTCGACACCTATTACGGCGCGGCGACGCTCGACGGCTCGTTCCGGATGGGCGAGAGCACTTGGTACTGGGACATAAACGGCCTCTACGGCGAGAACAGCGCACGCCAGACCGTGCTGGGCAACGTCAATGCCGCGAACCTCGCCCGTGCGCTCGGGCCGGTCGCCGCCTGCACCGGCGCTTGCGTTCCCTTCAACATCTTCGGCGGCAGCGGGACGATCACGCCGGCGATGATCAACTACGTCGCCTTCACCCAGCGCGACCGCTCGCGGCAGGAGCTGTGGGACGTGTCGGCGAACTTGTCGGGCAGCCTGTTCGACCTGCCCGGCGGGCCGGTCGGCCTCGCCATCGGCGTCGAGCACAGGGACCAGAGCGGCCGCTTCGATCCCGACGCCACCGTCGCTGCGGGCCTCGGCTCCGACATTCCGGCCCTGCCGACGCGCGGCGGCTACAATGTCGACGAAGCCTATGCCGAGGTGCGCCTGCCGCTCCTCGCCGACACGCCCGGCTTCCACCGCCTCGAGCTCACCGGCGCGGCGCGCTATTCGGACTATTCGACATCGGGCTCGGCGACGACCTTCTCGGCCGGCGCGAACTGGGAGCCGTTCGACGGCCTCCTCCTGCGCGGCCACTGGGCCGAAGGCTTCCGGGCGCCGTCGATCGGCGAATTGTTCGGCACGCCGTCGCGCTTCGACCAGGATCTGGTCGATCCCTGCTCGGCGGTCGGCGGGCAGATCCCGGCCGCCGTGCGGGCCAATTGCATCGCCCAAGGCGTGCCGGCCAACGGCAGCTACGTCCAGGCCAATCCGCAACTCCCGGTCGTCACCGGCGGCAATGAGGATCTCGACGCCGAGACTTCCGAGAGCTGGGGCTTCGGCGCCGTCTTCCGGCCCGCGCCGCGCTTCACGCTCGAGGCCAATTACTTCAACATCCGCGTCGACGGCGCCATCCAGGCGATCGACGCCGGCACCTTGCTCGGGCGCTGCACGGGCACTGCCGACCCCTTGAGTTGCGCGGCGATCACCCGCACCGCCTCCGGCGCGATCGCGCAGATCCGCGGCACTCTCCAGAACATCGCCTCGATCGAGACGGACGGCATCGATGCGACCGTGAACTGGCGCAGCCCCGAGACGGGCGCGGGCACGTTCGGCGTGTTCGTCTCCGGCACCCGCCTCCTCAACTATACGGTAAGCGTGCCGGCGACCGTCGGCGTCACCCGAATCGAGCGCGAGGGAACGGAGCAGGGCAGCCCCGACCAGGCTTTCCCGCGGTGGAAGGGCCTGGCCGTCTTCGACTGGACTCGCGGCGAGTTCGGCGCGTCGGTGACCGGCCGCTATATCGGCTCGGTGGTCGAATCCAACGCCAACCGCATGGACTCGACCTTTTACACAGACCTTCAGCTGCGCTGGAACCTGGACGAGGGCTTCGGCTTCGCGATCGGCGCCAACAATCTGTTCGACGTCGATCCGCCGGCCTGCTTCACCTGCGGCCTTAACAATATGGACCCGACGACCTACGACGTGCCCGGCACCTTCTTCTACGCGCGCGCCACGGTCCGGATGTAATCTGGGGTGAACAAGGAGGGCGGCTGCGCTCCCGGCGCGGCCGCCTTCGCTACGCCGGCAGGACGAGCCTCATCGCAAGGCCTGCCGCCGCGCATCCGGCGAGGACCCACAAAGTGCCGAGCCTGAAGCGGAAGACGGCGATCAACGCGGCGGCGGCGAGCGCGACCGCCGCCCAGTCGATGCTGGCGAGGACCGGCACGTCGAGCTGGATCGGGCCCGATGCGAAGGCGCGGGTGCGTGCGAACAAGGTGTGGAGCGCGAACCAGATTGCGAGGTTGAGGATCACGCCGACGACCGCGGCGGTGATCGCCGACAAGGCGGCGGCGAGCGCCTTGTTGCCGCGCAGGCGCTCGACGAAGGGGGCGCCGAGGAAAATCCACAGGAAGCAGGGCGTGAAGGTCACCCAGGTGGCGAGCAGCCCGCCCAGGGTGCCGGCGAGCATCGGCGACAGGCCCGTCGCCTGGCGGAAGGCCCCCAGGAAGCCGACGAACTGGGTGACCATGATCAGCGGCCCGGGCGTGGTCTCGGCCATGCCGAGCCCGTCGAGCATCTCGCCGGGCTCGAGCCAGTGCTGGGCCTCGACCGCCTGCTGGGCGACGTAGGCGAGGACGGCATAGGCGCCGCCGAACGCGACCACCGCCATTTGCGAGAAGAAGAGGCCGATGCGCGTGAAGACGTCGTCCGGCCCGAGCAGGAGAAAAAGCGCGGCCACCGGGGCCAGCCAGAGGAGGAGAAAGGCCGCGCTGATCTTGAGCGACCAGCCGAAATTGGGCCTGGCATGGTCCGGCACATACTCGCCGAGCGCAGTCTCGGCGTCGGGTACGGGAGCGGCGCCGCCGGCGCCGTGGCCCCCGCCGGCCGCGAAGTGCCGTGAAAAGACGTAACCGAGGACGGCGGCGGCGAGCACGATCAGCGGGAACGGGACCGCAAAGAAGAAGATGGCGACGAAGGCGGCGCCGGCGAGAGCCCGGGCGGAATGGGTGACCAGCGCGCGGCTGCCGATCCGCCGCACCGCCTCGAGCACGATCGCCAGCACCGCCGCCTTGAGCCCGAAGAACAAGGCCTCGACCGCGCCGACCTCGCCCCAGGCCGCGTAGATCCAGGACAGGACCATGATCGAAACCATGCCCGGGAGGATGAACAGGAGGCCGGCGACGAGGCCGCCTTTGGTCTTGTGGAGGAGCCAGCCGAGATAGGTGGCGAGTTGCTGCGCTTCGGGGCCGGGGAGGAGCATGCAGTAATTGAGCGCGTGCAGGAAGCGCGCCTCGCCGATCCAGCGTTTCTCCTCGACGAGGATGCGGTGCATGACGGCGATCTGTCCGGCCGGCCCGCCGAAGCTCAAGAGCGCGATCCGCGCCCAGACGCGCGCCGCCTCGCCGAGGCCGATGCCGTGCGAATTCATCGCGCCCTCTAATCGGAAAAGAAGCGCGGAGTGAAGGCGGCGGGCGCGGCGTTGAAAAGAAGGCCTGTCTCCGGCAGGAGAAGGCGATGGGCGCGCGAACGAGACGAGGCATGGCAGCGGCGCTGGCGGCGGCGACGGCGCTGTCGCCGGTGCTGGCAGCGGCGCAGACCGGCCCCGCGCCCTGTCCGGGCCGGCCCGCCGAGGGCGTTTCCCTCGCCGCGCTTGGCCGCGACGCGCCGCATCTCGTCCTCGGCGAGGATTTTCCGGACCCGTTCCTGATCCGGGCGGGACGGCAATATTATGCGTTCGGAACGGGCGTCGCCGGCCGCCACGTCCAGCTCGTCCGCACGACCGACCTCAGGCGCTGGAGCGCGCCCGTGGAAGCGATGCCCGCTTCGCACTTTCCGGAATGGATCGACCGCAACCATCCGCAGGTCTGGGCTCCGGAGGCGATGCCGATCGGGGGCCGCTGGGTGCTTTATTTCAACGCCCGCCACCGCACCCTGACGCGGACCGAGACGCCGCCCGACGGTCCGCGCGTGCTCCAGCGCCACTGCCTGGGCGCCGCCATCGCCGACCGGCCGGAAGGGCCTTATACGGGCGTCTCCGAGCCGCTCGTCTGCTCCGAATTCGCGCACGGCGTGATCGACGCCAGCCCGTTCCGCGACGAGGCGGCGGGCGGGGCGCTCTACCTCTATTACAAGGACGACGGCAATTGCTGCGGGCCGGGCTCGGCGATCTGGGTGCAGGGGATGAGCCCCGACGGCCTCGCCGCATTGGGGCCGCCGACGCGCCTCGTCGCCAGCAACGATTCGCCGGGACGCGAGGACAATTGGGAATGGCGGGTGGTCGAGGCGCCGACGATGGTCCGCCGCGGCAATTTCTATTACCTTTTCTACACCGGCAATTTCTTCGGCAACCGCAATTATTCGGTCGGCTATCTGCGCTGCGCCAGCCCGCGCGGCCCCTGCACCGATCCCGGCGAGAATCCGATCCTCTGGTCGCATCTGGAGACGGACCTGATCGGGCCCGGCCACCAGTCGCTGCTCGAACGGCGCGGCCGCACCTACGCCTTCTTCCACGGCTGGAACCGCGACCCCGACCGCCAGCGCGACCAAGGCCCGTTCAAGCGCTGCCTCTATGTCAGCCAGGTCTCCTGGAGCCGTGGCCCGGACGGCGCCGAGACGGCCGTGATCGCCGGCGGCGAGCCGTTGGTCATGCCGCCGCCCGTCGACTGAGGGCCGCGCAATCCGGAACCGTCGTGCCGGCCCTGCATTGAACGCCTGCCGATCCGTCGACCCGGCGTCGCGCCGGGCGTCGGCGCGCGCGGAGGGAGAGCGCGAGCGGCCACGGTCCCGGCCTCGTCCGGGCAAGATGGAGGAAGTCATGAGAAAATTCGCTTTGACCGCCGCGCTCGGCGCGGCTTGCCTGGCCGTCGCGGCCTGCGACGACGCCGGCAGCGGCAACAACGCCGATTCCGGCAACGACTCTCTCGCCAACGGAGACAATGGCGCCGCGGGCGGCGGCGATAGCGGCAACGGCGCCGCGAGCGGCGCGGGCGGCAACAGCGCCGCCAACCTTCCCGCCGGATCGCGCATAGTCGAGGAGAACGGCATCTCCTACCGCGTCGATGCCGACGGCAGCCGCGTCCGCGTCAACGTCGACGGACCGGACGTCGATATCGACGCACCGGGCATTCCCGGCGTGGACGTCGATGTCGGCGTCAACAACAAGGGCAATCCCGACGTCGACGTCAACACCAAGGGCAAGGACGCGACCCCCGATCGCTGAGGCCTGAAGCAGGGCAGGGAGGCGCTCGCGGCGGACCCGCGGGCGCCTCCGCCGCTGGCCGGGGACGGGGAGCCGTTCCCGATCGCGCAGCGATGCGCTAAGCTGCGCCGAGGAGACCGCCGATGGGCATCCTCGTCTTTGCCGCCTTGATCCTCGCTGGGTCCGATGCCGCGCACCAAGGCGCGCCGGCCGAGCCCGTAGTGGTGCGCCTCTCGAGCTTCGACTTCGCGCCCGCGACGCTGCGCCTGCGCGCGGGAGTGCCGGTCCTGCTTCGGCTCGAGAATCGTGGCGGCGGCGGGCACAATTTCAGCGCACCGCAATTTTTCGCGGCCGCGCGGGTCGATGCGGCCTCCGCCGCTCTCGTGCTGCGCGGAGCCGTCGAAGTCCCCTCCAATTCGGTGCGCGAGATTCGGCTCGTTCCCGCCGCGGGACGCTACCGCCTGCGCTGCACCCACAGCCTGCATACCGCCTTCGGCATGAAGGGCTGGATTCTCGTCGAATAAGCGGGCCGACGCTGCACGCTCACGCATGCGCGCTCACAGATGTGCGACCATGACCACGTAGCCGTCCGGGTCGACGGCTCGGAATTCGCCGCGCGGATTGTAGAAAGGCGCCGCGATCGGCGAGACGGCGATCCCGGCCGCCGCGAGCTGCGCGTGCATCGCCGCGACGTCCTCGCAATAGACGTAGAAGAGCACGGCCTGCTGCCCGGCGACGATTGGTTCCGAGGCCTGCGCCAGCATCAAGCCGGCGCCGCCCGACCGGAGCGACACCCAGGCGGGCTCCGCCGCGCCCGGGGGCGTGAAGTTGGCCTCGATCGCGAAGCCGAGCTGCTCGTAAAAGGCGATCGAAGCCGCGATCCCCGCGACATGGGCCATCGGCACGAGGGATGCGGCGCGTTGGCGGTTCATGGCCGGCTCCTTCAGGCGAAGTCGGGGCGGTGGCGGCTGAGGATTGTGAGAAGCTCCCGCATGCCGCGATCGTAGAAGGTCGTGTTCACGCCGAAATGACCGTAGCTGAGCACGCCGCGGCCGCTCCCGACGCGCGCCCCCGGGCCGAGCGCGGCGGGATCGCGCAGCTCGAAGCGGACGATGCGCTGGATGCCGAGTGCGAGCGGCTGGAAGCCGACGATCTCGTCCCACCCAATCGTCCGCTCCGAGACGGCGCGGACGTAGACGCCGTCCGCGTCCAGCCGCACCTGCGGTCGCCGGTCGAGGGCGCGGCGGACGAAGACCGCTGCGGCGGCGAAGCAGGCGAGGACGATCGCCCAGCCGATGAGCGGGGCGCTGCCGCTCGCGGTCGGAATGACGCCGGCGGCCGCGAAGCCGAGGATCGAGAGCAGGGCGCAGGCAGCAGCGAGGCCGAAATAGAGCGGCTGCGAATGGCGGGCTTCGTAGATCATCCGGCACCTCGGGGTCGGCAAGGGGCGGACAGGATACGGGCCCGTAACGGCCATCATGGTGACACCCGCGCCCCTTGTCGAGCGCGCCGTTCGCACGGCATCATGGGGCTGGACTGTTCAAGACCCGTTTGCTGCTCGGCGCAGCCACGCTGCTCGTATATTCGGCTCCGGACACGGCCCGGTCGCCGTTCAGGTGCGGTAAGCCGCGCTCGTGCCAAGGAATGCGACGTCCGGAGACAAGACATGCTGTTTCGTGCCATCGCCTTTGCCGCTTTCGCTCTCTCTGCCTGCGGCGACGCGTCCGAGGCGAGCGCCGGTCAGGGCGACGATCCCCGCAGCGCCGCCGCCTGGACGATCGGGCCGATCATAAGCGGGCGCAACTATTCGGTGAACATGCCACTCAACCCGGCGGCGCGGCGGGGCGGAGGCTGGCAGATCGACCTGCCGCGCGCGCCCGGAAGCGTGCATTACGTCACATTCCGTCACGGTTCGCTCGCGGGGAAGCGCCGGATCGTCATGCGTGGCCGGATCGAGGCCGATGCCGGCGTCCGTATCCTGCCGTCAACCAACCCGCAGCTTCCGTCGATGATGACGCTCTATTTCCAGCGCAGCGGCGACAATTGGCGCGGCCGCGGCCGGTACGAAACCTATCGCTGGTACGCGACCTTCGCGACTCGCTCGCCGGTGGCGCCGGGCACGTTCGAGATCGTCGCGCCTCTCGACGGCGCCTGGACGGCCGTCGGCGCGTCGAGCGCGCGCAGCAATCCCGCGGCCTTTCGCGATGCTCTCACCCATGCCGACCAGGTCGGATTCGTTCTCGGCGGCGGCGACGGCTACGGCCACGGCGTCTTTGCCACCGGCCGGGCGCGCCTGATCGTCACCGACTTCCGGGTGGAGTGACCCTCAGCGCCCGTTCTGCTCGCGGCGCTGCCAGACGCCCAGGCCGAGGCAGCCCGTCATGCCGTTAGGGCCGACATTGTTGCAGGCGCCGAGCGTGCCGCCCGGCGGCCCGAGCAGGCGGTTCCGCTCGCGCGACACGCTGTCCACATTTCCCCGTGGATCGAAGCGCCGGTCGCGGACCAGCGGAAGCCGATGGCGCTCGTCCGATTCGCGCTCGCCGCAGACCACGATCTCGTCTCCTTCCTTCGGCGCGTTGCAATCGGCGGGCGACGGGGCGGTGCGGAGCTGAGGCAGCGACGCGGGCGGTGCGATCGGCTGGGCGGCCGCAGCGAAAACAAGCCAGGAAAGCTCCAGCTTCATGTTGTCCGCCTAGCAAAAGAAAGGAGCGGGGTCAGCATCGGCGACTACGACCGGCAAAGACGCGTTCGCGACCGGCGGCACGCCGCACGGCAGGTTTCCCTCTCGAGTGGAAAAAAAGTAATTCGCTTCAGCCGCTTGAAGGGCCTTGGCGCGGCGATGCGGTGGGCGTAGAAGCGCGGCTCCGCCGAGGATTCGGTTCCTGCGACGGCGCCGGGGATTCCTTTCCCGCGGTATGAGGGGCTGGGCGATCACGCGGATCGCCCAGCCCTTTTTCATGCCGCCGACAGCGGCTCAGGGGCGCGGATCGCGACGGACGTCCGTGTGGACATGGTCGCGGCGCTTCAGGCCGAGCAGTCCGGCTAAGCCGAGAAGGCCCAGCAGGCCCCAGTCGAATCCGTCGCCCTCCTCGTCGGTCGCGGCGCGGGTGCCGTCGGCATCATTGCCCGCACGGTCGCCGTCCCGGGCGCCGCTCGCATCGCGCGCGTCGCGCTCGCTGCGTTCCTGGGCGTTGACGGCGTCGTTGGCGAGCGCGCCGGCCTGCTCCTGAACCTCGTTGGCCTGCTCGGCGATCTCGGCCGCGCGCTCCTTCAGATCTTCCTGTGCGAGAGCGGGGGCAGCCGGCATCGTCAGGACGGCGGCGGCGAGCAGTGCGCGCTTGAAAGTGACGTTCATGTCTTCCTCCTGTTTCGGCCCCGTCGGGGCGGCGCCGCACGAACGGGCGGAGCCACGAGCCGTTCCTCGGCAGGCCTTGAACCTTGGCCTTGGAGGCGCGATGTAGCCGGGGCAGCTTCAAACAGGATCCTTCTTCATGCCCGACCATCGCGACATCGTCTCCGGCCTCGTCCCCATCGTCATCGAGCAGTCGAATCGCGGCGAGCGCAGCTTCGACATCTATTCGCGGCTCCTGCGCGAGCGGATCGTGTTCGTGACCGGTCCGGTCGAGGACCATATGGCGACGCTCGTCACCGCCCAGCTCCTGTATCTGGAGAGCGAAAATCCGAAGAAGGACATCTACATGTACATCAACTCGCCGGGCGGGGTGGTGACGGCGGGCATGGCGATCCACGATACGATGCAATATATCCGCCCGCGCGTCGGCACGGTCTGCATCGGCCAGGCGGCCTCGATGGGCGCCTTTTTGCTTTCCGCGGGCGAGAAGGGGATGCGGGTCGCGCTCACCAACGCCCGCATCATGATCCACCAGCCCTCGGGAGGCGCCCAGGGCATGGCCTCCGACATCGAGATCCAGGCCAAGGAAATCCTGCGCATCCGCCACCGGATGAACGAGCTGATGTCGCTCTATACCGGCCAGCCGCTGGAGGAGATCGAGAAGAACGTCGAGCGCGACAAATTCTTCTCAGCGTCCGAAGCCAAGGCCTTCGGTCTGGTCGATGAGGTGTTCGACAAGCGGCCCGCTCCCGCCGACGAGGAAGCGGCCAAGGCCGCGGCGGCGTAACGCAGCGCATTCGGGCGCGGCCGCGGGCCGGTCCGCCGCGGCACCCGAATCGGCGGCTTAACGTTTAGGCCATTGTGATCGTGTAGGTTTGCCGTCAGGATGCGGGCGGCGTGGTTGAGGCAGGCGGCAATCGCCTGAAAAGGTTGAGAATGACGAAGCTTTCCGGCGGCGACTCCAAGAGCACCCTCTATTGCTCCTTCTGCGGCAAGTCGCAGCATGAGGTCAGGAAGCTCATCGCCGGCCCGACCGTGTTCATCTGCGACGAATGCGTCGAGCTGTGCAACGACATCATCCGGGAGGAGACCAAGTCCTCGCTGGTCAAGACCCGGGACGGCGTGCCGACGCCGCTCGAGATCTGCAACGTCCTCGACGATTATGTGATCGGCCAGAGCCACGCCAAGCGCGTTCTCTCGGTCGCGGTCCACAACCACTACAAGCGGCTTGCCCACGGCGCCAAGGGCGCGGACGTGGAGCTCGCCAAATCGAACATCCTGCTCGTCGGGCCGACCGGCTGCGGCAAGACCTTGCTCGCGCAGACTCTGGCGCGGATCCTCGACGTGCCCTTCACCATGGCGGATGCGACGACGCTGACCGAGGCGGGCTATGTCGGCGAGGACGTCGAGAACATCATCCTGAAATTGCTCCAGTCCTCCGACTACAATGTCGAGCGGGCCCAGCGCGGCATCGTCTACATCGACGAGATCGACAAGATCAGCCGCAAATCCGACAATCCCTCGATCACCCGCGACGTCTCGGGCGAGGGCGTCCAGCAGGCGCTCCTGAAGCTGATGGAGGGCACCACCGCCTCGGTGCCGCCGCAGGGCGGGCGAAAGCATCCCCAGCAGGAATTCCTGCAGGTCGACACGACCAACATATTGTTCATCTGCGGCGGCGCCTTTTCGGGGCTCGAGCGGATCATCGCCGACCGCCTCCAGGGCAAGTCGATCGGCTTCGGCGCCTATGTCGCCGCCCCCGAGGAGCGCCGCACCGGCGAGATCTTGCGTCAGGGCGAGCCGGAGGATCTCCTCAAATTCGGTCTCATCCCCGAGTTCGTCGGACGCCTGCCGGTGATTGCGACGCTCGAGGACCTCGACGTCGACGCCTTGGTCAAGATTCTCAAGGAGCCGAAGAACGCGCTGATCAAGCAATATGCCAAATTGTTCGACATGGAGGACGTGAAGCTCTCCTTCACCGACGACGCCCTGGTCGCGATCGCCAAGAAGGCGATCGAGCGCAAGACCGGCGCCCGCGGCCTGCGTTCGATCCTCGAGAACATCCTCCTCGATACGATGTTCGACCTCCCCTCGATGGACGGGGTCGACGAGGTGATGATCGACAAGGACGTCGTCGAGGGCCGCAAAGAGCCGGTCCGCGTCTACGCCGAGAAAAAGGGCGAAAGCGCGGCCTGAGGCTTAGGGCGGCACCGGCGTTCACCCTCGTCAGCCCGAAACGCCAAATTCGGCTTGCGTGCCTGTTGCATCGACAACCGAGGTGATCCAACCTCTCCCACTTTGGGGGAGGAACGAACATGTATGAGCTCGACTTGGCATTCTTCGAATCGATGATTTTCGAAACCATGCCGTTGCTGGCCGATGTTGTGACTGCGGAGCAGACGCCGCTCGAGGACAAGCTGAACGTTCCGCCGGGAACCGAGATCATGACCGTCACGGACATCATCATAAACAGCTACGGCGAAGAAGAGTTGGTTCCGAAAGTCCTCATACGGGTGCCCGACAGCACCCGATATGTCCCATACAACGACTGGCTATTCGACCAGAAGCCGGACTACGGGCCCGACAGCGGATGGGAAATCGGACAGACCTACGACAAGGACGGCTATACGATCATTGCCGTGTCCACCATCGCGATCGTGAATGGCCAAGAGGTGACGAAGCCCCTCCTCTATATCCGCGAGGACGGCGACAGCCGGATGTATCGGTTGGATGGGTGGGAGGAAAAGCAGACTTATCTGGATAAGCTGGCATATCTCGAAAAGCCGGGTTACTCGGCGGATCCCACGCTCAAGTAATAGTTGCCGTCAGCCAGGCTAGCGCGCGTTGGCCACCCGATATCGGTGAACCTCGTCCTGGCTGAGGCAGCGCCTGGTCGAGCGGTCTCCGCTCTGCGCCGCGACGGCAGGCGTTCGATACATCACCTCGGTGAGCAGAAGTCGTGAGACGCCCATGCGGAGGAGGAACGCATTGTCCTCCGTCGCGAGGAGAGCCGATTGCTGCTCGATCTCGCCGATAAGGCCGATCGTATTGTCGACGCCGCGGTTTACCTCCGCCCGGATCGCCTCGCGGTCGCCAGTGTGCGTGAACATGTGAACTATGAAGAGTCCGCCCTCATCGACGTAGCGGATCCTGCCGCCCATGAAGAGGAAATTGCAGGCAGAAAAGCACGCCCAACCGGCCGGAATGCGGGTCGGTATCTCGCTTGCCCGGATCAGTCGGCCAGCCTCGTTGCCGACGCGGGCGTTGCCACCGGGCGAGCGAATCCAGATTTCGCCGATCCGCTCCGGCTCGCGCAAGGCCTGCTGCAGTCGAGGGATCAGATTGTCGTCTACGCGACCCTCCGCCAACAGGATCAGGCGTCCGTCGGCGCGGCCCGTATCCTCCAGCGTGAAGCGCATCTCCGGGTAGTTGGACCAGTTCGGGCTGACCGGACAGCTGGGGTTGCTCGGGTCCATCGCCTCCCGGGCTGACGCCGCAGAACCTGCGACCAAGGCGAGTGCTGCGCCGAACGAACCGAGACGCGCGAGCCGAAATCTAGACCCGCGCATAGCCGCGATCCCGCGGTCCGCGGCAGAGACGCTCCGTGGCCTCTGCCTCTTCGCCATCGACGATGACGACATTGGTGACGGTGACGCAGTGGGTCCCGTCCGCTGTGCGCTGTTCCCCGGTTGAGCTGGCGGAGCCCGAGACGCCCGGGCGAGTCTCGCTCTGCCAGTTGGAGGTGGTGCCAACACCGCCGCGAATGGCTTCGTTGGTGGCGGTGGCTGCCTGCTCGCGCTCGCGGCAGTCCAGCAGGCTGGTGATCGCTTCGCTTAGTATCTGCTCGGTCGGAAGCCCTACGCCGACGACGCTGCTCGGCACGCCGGCGCGGCCGAGGACGCGGCTGCCGATGCCGCCGATCAGATTGCCGCGGCGGCGGCGCGACTGCTGGTTCTGGCAGCGGCCCTGCGCGTCCGGCTGGTTCGCCTGCGCCGCCGCCTGAGCCGGCGCCTCGATTGCTGGAAAGCTCGTCAGGAGAAGAGCGGAAACCGCCAAAATTACGCGTGACATCAAAACGATACCCCCATGGTAGCAGCGAGAGACTATGGCGGTCGCAGCGCATGGTCAATCGCCGGTGCCGCGTCGGACGGCCGCCCGGTGCGCGTTTGCGACGACGGGAGCGGCGCACAGGGGAGGTCGAAACGGCCGAGATTGATCGCGGCAGCCGCGGGGCCCATATAGGAGGCAAGCCAAGAAGCGGCGCGTCGGCCGCCACCCGTGTGGAGTATCCATGACCCAGACCCTCCC
This sequence comes from Allosphingosinicella sp., assembly GCA_036386475.1. GTDB lineage: Bacteria > Pseudomonadota > Alphaproteobacteria > Sphingomonadales > Sphingomonadaceae > Allosphingosinicella. Next base: position 106,117 of record DASVVQ010000011.1, read on the forward strand.
GGTCCTTCCCCTCCGCGACATCGTCGTCTTCCCGCAGATGATCGTGCCTTTGTTCGTCGGCCGCGACAAATCCGTCGCCGCGCTGGCCACGGCCATGGCGGCGAACAAGTCGATCTTCCTCGTCTCGCAGCTCGATCCGGCGGAGGACGATCCCGACCGCGAGGCGCTCTACGACCTCGGAGTCGTTGCCACCGTGCTCCAGCTGCTGAAGCTTCCCGACGGGACCGTCCGGGTTCTCGTCGAGGGCCAGCGCCGCGCTTCCCTTCAGGCGATGCGCGAGGAGGGCGGCCATCTCGTCGCCGAGATCGTCGACATCGAGACTCTCGATCCGGAAGGCGCCGAGGTCTCCGCTCTGATGCGCTCGGTGGTCGACCAGTTCGAGAATTATTCGAAGCTCAACAAGCGTCTTCCGGCCGAGACGGCGGTCCAGCTCGGCCAGATCGAGGAGCCCTCGAAGCTCGCCGATGCGGTCGCGGCCAACATCAACATCAAGGTCGCCGACAAGCAGGCTCTGCTCGCCGAGCTCGATCCGGTGAAGCGGCTCGAAATGGTGTTCGCCTTCATGGAAGGCGAACTGGGCGTGCTCCAGGTCGAAAAGAAGATCCGCTCGCGCGTGAAGCGCCAGATGGAGAAGACCCAGCGCGAATATTATCTCAACGAGCAATTGAAGGCGATCCAGCGCGAGCTGGGCAACGAGGGCGAGGAAGGGGAGGGCGACGAGCTCGCCGAGCTGACCCGCAAGATCGCCAAGACCAAGCTCAGCAAGGAGGCTCGGGCCAAGGCGACCCAGGAGCTCAAGAAGCTCAAGGCGATGGCGCCGATGTCGGCGGAGGCTACGGTCTCGCGCAACTATCTCGACGTCCTGCTCGGCCTGCCCTGGGGC
>DASVVQ010000012.1:0-2735 GCA_036386475.1 Allosphingosinicella sp.
AAGGCCGTGGCAGTCCCAGCCGGGCACATAGGGGGCGTCCTTGCCGAGCAGGGACTGCGACCGAACCACCATGTCCTTCAGGATCTTGTTCATGGCGTGGCCCATGTGGATGTCGCCATTGGCGTAGGGCGGGCCGTCGTGAAGGATGTAGCGCTTGCGCCCGGCGCGGGCCTGCCTGAGCTGCCGGTAGAGGCCGCTCTCCGCCCAGCGGGCGAGGATCGCCGGCTCCTTGCTCGCGAGACCCGCCTTCATCGGGAAATCGGTCTTCGGCAGGAAGACCGTGTCCCTATAGTCTTTCTTGTCAGTCATGTCGGGGCCGGGGCTTAGCGGGCAAGTGGCGCCTTGGGAACCGCCGCACCGCAGCAAAACCGAAGTCGACGAAGTTCGCGGCACGAAGGCCCCGGGCCTTCCCCGGTCCGAAAGGTCCCAATGTTCGCGATGCCCATGGGCGCCGGCCCGGTCCATCGGGAATCATGCCCCGGCGCACCGGGAACGGTCGGCTGAACAGCGTGGCGTTGGGGCTTTCGGCGCTGATTCGGTTCGGATACATCCGGGTAGCGAACCAGATGATTTCCTATTTTGCAAGCCGCCCGCGTGCGGCTTCGCAGTCCTGCGCCATCTGCTCCTTGAGCGCGTCGAGGTCGTCGTAGCGGGCCTCGTCGCGCAGGAAGGCGACCAGCTCGACCTCGACGCTTTGCCCGTAAAGGTCCTCGTCGAAATCGAAGAAATAGGGCTCGAGCAGCTCCCTGGGCGGGTCGAAGGTGGGGCGGGTGCCGAGATTGGCGGCGCCGTCGAGCAGGCGTCCGTCCCCGAGGCGGCCGCGGACGGCGTAGACGCCGAAGCGGGGGCGCAGATATTTTGCCAGCGCGATGTTGGCGGTGGGATAGCTCAAAGTCCGGCCGCGCTTGTCGCCGTGCTCGACCACGCCTTCGATCGCGAACGGGCGGGTGAGCAGGCGGGTCGCGGTGTCGCAGTCGCCGGCCTGGAGCGCGTCGCGGATCCGGCTCGAGGAGACCGGCTCGCCGTCCTCGACCACGGGCGGGACGGCGTCGACCGACAGGCGGTTGGCGCGGCCGAGGAAGCTCAGGAGCTCGACGTCGCCGCCGCGGCCCTTGCCGAACGTAAAGTCCTCGCCGGTGACGACGCCGAGCGCGCCGATCCGCGAGGCGATGTGATCGGTGACGAAATCGGGCGCGCTCACCGAGGCGAGCTCGGCGTCGAAGCGAAAGACGAGCATCGCGTCGGCGCCGGCCGCGCCGAACAGGCGCTCGCGCTGGTCGAGGGTGGTCAGGCGGAAGGGCGGCAAATCCGGCTTGAAGTGGCGGACCGGATGCGGATCGAAGGTGGCGACGAGGGCGGGACGGCCCTCGGCGCGGGCGCGGTGGACCGCGCGGGCGACCACCGCCTGGTGCCCCTTGTGAAACCCGTCGAAATTGCCGAGCGCGACGATGCCCCCGCGAAGCCGCTCCGGAACCGCCGAGCCGCCGTCAAGCCGCTCCATGGGCGCGGGCTATAGGAGAGGGGGGAGGGGGTGAGCAATGGCGTGGGACGGGGGCGGTCCTTCGAGACGCTGCTTCGACTTCGCTCAACGGTTCCTCAGGATGAGCGGAGGATTGATCGCTCATCCTGAGGAGGGACTGAGCCTGGCGAAGGCCCGTCTCGAAGGACCTGCTAACCAGATGCTCAGGTCCGCCTCACCAATGTCACGAAGCTGTAGGCAGGGCTGCCCTCCTCGGCGGCGCGGCTCTCCCGCGCGGCCTCGCGCCAGTGCGCCGGATCGAAGGGGGGGAGGACGGTATCGCCCGCCACGCTCGCATGGACCTCGGTGAGCTCGACGCGGTAGGCCATGGCGAGGAAGAGGCGGACGATCTCGGCGCCGCCGATCACCGAGATGCGCAGCTCGCGGGCAAGCGACAGCGCCTCCTGGACGTTTCGCGCGACGTCGGCGCCTTCGGCGGCCCAGGCGCGGTCGCGGGTGAGAACGATGTGTTGGCGGCCGGGGAGCAGCCGGCCAAGGCTGTCGAAGGTCTTGCGGCCCATCACCATCGACGTGCCCATGGTCAGCACCTTGAAGCGGCGGAGGTCGTCGGAAAGGCGCCAGGGAAGGCCGCCGTCCTTGCCGATCACGCCGTTTTCGGCGCGGGCGATGACGATCGTGACGATGGTCACACCGCGACCGGCGCAGCGATATGGGGGTGGGGATCGTAGCCGACGATCTCGAAATCCTCATATTCGTACAGGTCGATCGCGTCCGGCTTGCGCCTGATCGTCAGGGTCGGAAGGTCCCGCGGCTCGCGCGTGAGCTGGAGGCGGGCCTGGTCGAGGTGGTTCGAGTAGAGGTGGCAGTCGCCGCCGGTCCAGACGAACGTGCCGGGCTCGAGGCCGCATTGTTGCGCGAGCATGTGGGTCAGGAGCGCATAGCTGGCGATGTTGAAGGGGACGCCCAGGAACACGTCCGCGCTTCGCTGGTAAAGCTGGAGGTTCAGCCTGCCGCCCGCGACCTGGGTCTGAAACAGGCAGTGGCAGGGCGCCAGCGCCATGCGGGGGTTCTCGGCCGGGTTCCATGCACTGACGATCTGGCGGCGCGAGGCGGGATCGTTGCGGATCAGCGCGATCAGCTCGGCGATCTGGTCGACATGCTCGCCGCGCGGGCCTTCCCAGTCGCGCCATTGCTTCCCGTAGACCGGCCCGAGATCCCCGTCCGAGTCTGCCCACTCATTCCAGATGCTGACCTT
>DASVVQ010000013.1:0-21819 GCA_036386475.1 Allosphingosinicella sp.
GCGCGCCGGTTGGTCGTGCCCCAGTCGACCGCGATGAAAGCCTCAGCCCAGCTCATTTTGCCGCTGTTTGACCATCTGGGCGGCCAACGCTAGCAAAAAGCTCCCGCCCGACCGGCGCACCGAGGAGCCGTCCCATCGCCAATTTCATGTTCGCCACGGGCATCGAGAACAGCATTCCCACGATCAACCAGGGCCGCAGCCGCGTCGATCAGATGGCGGCGAGCGGCCATTACGAGCGCTGGCGGGAGGATTTCGACTGCGTCGAGGAGCTCGGCATCCACTATCTGCGCTACGGCCCGCCGCTGCACCGCACCTTCCTCGGCCCCGACCGCTACGACTGGCAGTTCGCCGACGAGACCTTCGCGGATTTGAAGCGCCGCGAGATCACGCCGATCGTGGACCTGTGCCATTTCGGCGTGCCGGACTGGATCGGCAATTTCCAGAATCCTGACTTCCCCCGCCTCTTCGCGGAATATGCGGAAGCCTTCGCCCGGCGCTTTCCCTGGGTTCAGCTCTACACGCCGGTCAACGAGATGTTCATCTGCGCGGTCTTCTCGGCCAAATATGGCTGGTGGAACGAGCAGGCGAAGGACGACCGCTCGTTCGTCACCGCCTTGAAGAACATCGTCAAGGCCAATGTGCTGGCGATGATCGAGATCTTGAAGCGGCGCCCGGACGCGATCTTCATCCAGTCGGAAAGCTCGGAATATTTCCACGCCGACAGCCCGGCCGCGATCCACCGCGCCGAGGTGCTCAACTCCCAGCGCTTCCTGACGCTCGACCTCAATTACGGCCTGAGGGTCGACAGCGAGATGTACGAATATCTGATGGACAACGGCATGACGAAGGAGGAGTACCACTTCTTCATCGACCAGCGCCTCAAGCAGCACTGCATCCTGGGCAACGATTATTACTGGACGAACGAGCATCGCGTGTTCGCCGACGGCAAGACCAAGGCGGCGGGCGAGACGTTCGGCTATTCGGAGATCACCCGGCAATATTACAACCGCTACCGGCTCCCCGTCATGCACACCGAGACCAACCTCAACGAAGGCCCCAAGGGCGACGAAGCGGTCAAATGGCTGTGGAAGGAATGGGCCAACGTCCTGCGCCTGCGCAACGTCGGCATCCCGACCGTGGGCTTCACCTGGTATTCGCTGGTCGACCAGATCGATTGGGACACCGCGCTGCGCGAGCAGAACGGGCGGGTCAATCCGCTCGGCCTCTACGATCTCGACCGCAACATCCGCGCCGTCGGCAAGGCCTATAAGCAGCTGATCAAGGATTGGCGGAACGTGCTCCCCGCCTCCAGCGTCTGTCTGGTCGTGCCGATCAAGAAGCTCGACGAGCATAGCGATCGCGACGCCGCCGGCCGGCGCGTCATCGCCGGGCTGCAGCCGGGAGAAGACAGATGAAGATCGCCCGGATCGAGACCTTCCTGGTCGCGCCGCGCTGGCTGTTCGTGCGGGTCGAGAGCGACGAGGGCGCGGTCGGCTGGGGCGAGGCGAGCCTCGAAGGCTGGGCCGAAGCGGTCGAGGGCGCCTTCGAAGCCCTGCGCGACCGCTTCATCGGCACCGACCCCTATCGCATCGAGGACGTCTTCCAGATCGGATATCGGGGCGGCTTCTACCGCGGCGGGCCGGTGCTGATGTCGGCGCTCGCCGGTCTCGAGCAGGCTTTGTGGGACTTGAAGGGCAAGGCGCTCGGCCTTCCCGCTTGGGAGATGCTCGGCGGCAAGGTGCGCGAGCATATCCGCGCCTATGCCTGGATCGGCGGCGACCGGCCCGACGATGTCGCCGCGGCGGCGGCGGCGCGCGCCGGCCAGGGCTTCGGCGCGATCAAGATGAACGCGACCGCCGAGATGGACTGGATCGGCACGCCCAAGGCGTTCGACGAAGTGATCGCACGGGTCGCGGCGGCGCAGGCCGCGGGAGTGGACGTCGGGCTCGACTTTCACGGCCGGGTCCACAAACCGATGGCCAAGCAGCTCGCCAAGGTGCTGGAGCCGATGGGCCTCCTGTTCATCGAGGAGCCCCTGCTGTCGGAGAACCCGGAAGGGCTGGCGCAGATCTCGCAGCTCGTCTCGACGCCGATCGCGCTCGGCGAACGCCTTCATTCGCGCTGGGACTTCAAGCCGTTCCTGATCGCCGGCGCGGTCGACATCATCCAGCCCGACATCAGCCATTGCGGCGGCATCCTCGAGGGTCGCAGGATCGCGGCCATGGCGGAAGCCTTCGACGTCGCCGTCGCGCCGCACTGCCCGCTCGGCCCGCTCGCACTCGCGTCCTGCCTCCAGCTCGCCGCCTGCACGCCCAATCTCGCCATCCAGGAGATGTCGCTCGGCATCCACTACAATGTCGGGGCGGACCTCTTCACCTATCTCAAGGATCCCGCAGCGCTGACTCCCGTCGCGGGCAATCTCCCGATCCCGGCCGGACCGGGCCTGGGCATCGAGATCGACGAGGCCGCGGTCCGCGCAGCCGGCAAGGAGGGGCATCGCTGGCGCAACCCCATCTTCCGAAACAACGACGGCAGCTTCGCGGAATGGTGACAGGGACGCCCTGCGCACATTAGCCTGGGGCGCGATGACGCGGCGCACCTGGTTCCACTGGCACAGCTGGATCGGCCTCACCGCGGGGCTGCTGCTGTTCGTCGTCTGCTGGTCCGGCACGATCGCCGTGTTCGGCCGCGAGATCGACCTCGTCCTCGATCCCGGCATCCAGGCCGCGCCGGCCGCCGAGCGCATCGCCTGGGGGGACACGGCGAAGAACATCGCCCGCGCGCATCCCGACTGGTGGCTGATCCAGATGACGGCGAGCCACGGGCCGGGGACCCTCGTCGAAGCCTGGGCGCAGGATCCGGACGGCGTCACCTGGCGGATCGTCGCCGACCCGGTCACGGGCGCGCTCGGCGAGACGCGGTCCCTGTTCGGCGTGCAGCGCTTCTTCCGCAGCTTCCACATGGCCCTGTTCGTCGAGGACTGGCCGATCCTCGGCGTCGCGCTCGGCGACTGGATCGTCGGGCTACTCGCGATCCCGCTCCTCGCATCGCTCGTCACCAGCCTCGTCTTCTACCGGCGCTTCTGGCGCGGCTTCACCAAGCTCGAGCGGCGCAAGGGCGCCAAGGTGCTGTGGAGCGACCTCCACAAGCTGACCGGCCTGTGGGGCTTGTGGTTCGTGCTGCTGATCGGGGCGACCGGCCTCTGGTACCTTGCCGAACATCATCTTCCGGCCGGGCCGGATCCGCCTGCCGTATCGGGCAAGGACCCGAGCCTGCTGCCCGTGGGCGAGCTCGTCGCGCGTGCCGAGGCGGCGCATGCCAGCCTGCGGATCAATGCGGTGATCCTCGATCGCCACGAAGCCGGCCTGATCGAAGTGCACGGCCAGGACGGCGCGCCTCTGGTCCGCGACCGTGCGGCGCGCGTGTGGCTCGATTCGAGGAGCGGCGCGGTACTGAGGGTGCAGCGCTCGGCCGACCAGAGCACGTATCAACGATGGATCGACATGGCCGACCCGCTCCATTTCGGCAGTTTCGGCGGAATGTGGAGCAAGTCGATCTGGTTCTTGTTCGGCCTCGGCCTGTCGGGGCTTTGCCTCAGCGGCGCCTATCTTCAGGCCAAGCGCCAGCAGCGGCACGCGCCCGGCGCCTATCGCGCGCCCGTCCTGGCGGCCTACGCACTGACGACCGCCTGCCTGCTCCTGGCGAGCGGATTCGGCTACCGGGAGATGATGAGCTACGGGACAAGCGGGGCGCCGCCGGTCGTGCCGATCGGCGCGGCAGGGTTCATCGCCGCCTGGATCGCGGCGACGATCCTGTCTCTCACCTTATGGATGCGGTGGGTGCGCTAGCGGATCAGGCGACGATCCTGAGGCGCCGGCGCTGCGCGCGCGGCACCCGGCAGACGACGCCGAGCTCCTGCTGGAGCCGCTGCAATTCGCGCTCGCGGGATTCGCGGTAGGCGGTGGCGTAGCGGGCTTCACATTCCTCTTCCTGCACGGTCTGCGCGCGCAGGTAGGAAACGCAGAGCTGGCGGCCGAAAATATCGTCTCCGCGCAGCTTCACTTCCGCTTCGGACGAGGCCGGAAGCAGGCCCCGGAGCTCCTCGAGCCTCCCGATCAGCTCGTCGAGAGTCGTGAACTCCTTGATTTCGATAAACTCTTTGACAAACTTACTCATGTTAACCCCTCCCGTCCCCGGGCCTAGATACTCCGGCCGGGAATCGCGACGCAAGACGGTTTGTATGATTTATCCACAGGGCGGTTTCCGCCTCCTGAACAAACATAGGTTTAGCGGAATGCTGCGCAGCATTTTTTTCATGCTGCGGCCACAAAGACACAGTTTCAGAGCGCTCCGCGAACCGCCTCGACGAAGGCGTAGCCGCGCGCGGCATCGTAGCCGAGATAGAGATCCGGCTCGATCAGCTCCAGCTCGATGAGCTGCGGCGCGCCGTCCACCTCGCGAACCAGATCGACGCGCGCATAGAGCAGCGCATCGTCGACCGCGGCGAGGATCGCATCGGCCGCGGCGCGCTCGTCGGCGGCGGGCTCGTGGCGCGCGATGATGCCGTCGAACTCGGGCTGGACGCGGAAGTCGCCGGGCTGCGGCACCTTGCGGATTGCGTGGCTGAAGCGGCCCGCGAAATAGAGGAGCGAGACTTCGCCGTCGCTCTCGATCCGCGGCAGATAGGGCTGGACCATCGCGGCGCCCTCGGGACCGTCCGCGGCGGCGTCGCCGGGCCAGCGGATGGTGCGCCAGGCCGTCGACGAGGCGAGCGGCTTGGCGACGACGCGGTCGGTGGCGAACGCCTCCGCGGCCGCGGCGAGGATGTGATCGTCGATGCCGGGGACGTAAAGCGTCGGCACGACGGGCGCGCCGCGTTCCGCGAGGCGGCCGAGATAGGATTTGTCGGCGTTCCAGCACAGCACCGAGGGCGGATTGCCCAGACGCACGCCTTCCCCTTCCCAGCGCGCGACCGCTTCGAGCCAGAGCGCGGCGTCGCGATGATAGCCCCAGGCGAGGAGCGGGAGGACGAGGTCGAACGCGGCGAGGTCTTGCGCCTCCGTCCAGGCCCGCTCCTCGACCGCGAAGCCGGCGGCGAGCAGCGGCTCGGCATTGCGCCTGGCGACGTCCCGCCAGCGGCCGCGAAAGGCTTCGTCCGACGGCGATGGCGTCAGGATCGCGATCCTCGGCATGGCCCGCGCCTCGGTCAGAAGCTGACCCGTGCGCTCAGCCGGATGTCGCGCCCGGCCAGCGGCGCGAAATCGCGCGTGAAGGAGGCTTGGCGGCGCGCGTCGACGTCGAAAATGTTGTTGGCGGAAAGGACGATGCTCGACGGGTTGCGCCGGCCGAAGGGACGCCAGGCGAGCGAGGCGTTGACCAAGGTAAAGCCGGGCGTGGACGTCTCCAGTACGGCGACCCGGTTTTGGGTCGCGACGCGTTCGACCTCGACCCGGCCGTCGAGATGCGCTGACTGGGCCTCGATGCCGGCCAGGATGCGAAGCGGCGGGATGCGCGGCATTGGCCCGCCGTCCTCGATCGTGGCGCGCACATAATCGGCGACGCCATCGACGACGAAGCGGAAGGAGCCGCGCCGGTAGACGGTTGCCGAGGCGCCCGCTTCGAAGCCCCAATGGACCGCGTCGCGCTGGAAATAGCGGAAGACGGGCAGCCCGTCCTGCTGCTCGCCCGTCGCCGCCGAGAAGATGAAGTTCCCGAAGCGGTTGTAGAAGAAGCTGGCGTTGAACTGGTAGCGGGAGCGCTGGGCGCGAACGTAGAGCTCGCCGCCGAGGCTGCTTTCGGGACGCAGACCGGGATCGCCGATCTCGAACGACTGGGTGGCCGCGTGCGGGCCGTTGGAGAGCAGCTCCTCCGCCGACGGCGCCCGCTCGGCGCGCGAGACGTTGGCGCCGACCCGGATCAAGGGCGCGATCTCATAGGAGATGCCCGCGGCGGCCGAGACCGTATCGAAGCGGCGGTCGACGCCGATGTCCGGCGCGCTGACGCTGCCCCGTTCGATGCGCGCCGCAGCTTCGAGCTCGAAACCTCCGGTCTCCAGTTCCTGGAGCGTGAATAGGCCGAATTGCTCGACCGTGTTGCGCGGCAGGAAGGCTTCCGCTCCGACCGCCGACAACGACCGGCTGAAGAACTGGGCGCCGGTGACGCCGCTCCAGCCGCCGCGCTCGGTCTGGCCGAGCTCGAGCCGCCCTTCGACCCCGTCGGTCCGGAACACGGTGCCGACTTCCTCGCCCTCGAACTCGGTGTGCTCGTAATCGGCGTAGCCGAGGCGCAGGCGCAAGCGATCGAACAGGTCGCCGCCGATCTTGATCTCGCTCCTCAAATCCGCGCGGATCTGGTCGAGATCGATGCTGACCGCTCCGTGCTCGGCATGACCCTCCTCGCCTTCGCCATGGGCACCGCCGGGGCGCTCCGGGACGCCGTAGCGGCTGCCGTAATAGCTGACCGACAGGCCGAGATTGCCGTTCTCCCGAATGATCGCGGCGCCAGCCCCGATCGTGCGGGTCTCGGTGAAGCTGTTCGGCAGGCGCCCGCGCAAGCCCGCGAAGGCGCGCGCTTCCTCGGCCTCCTCGACATGGCCTTCGGCCTCCTCCTCTTCGGCGACGGCGAGCTGGCCGGCGCGCGCCGAGGGCGAGAGGACGAAGCCGCCGATGCGGACGTCGTCGCTGTCGCGGTAGCTGCCGTCGACATGGACGGCGAGGCCCTTCGCCAAAGCCGCGTCGACCCCTGCCCCGCCGCTGCGCTCGTCGGCCGCCGAGGCGTAGGTGCCGAGGGCGTCGATATGAACGCCGTCTTCGGGCACCGCGCGCGGGATGCGCCGATCGAAGACGTTGACCGCGCCGCCGATCGCCTGGCTGCCGAACAGGAGGACGGCGGGCCCGTGAATCACCTCGATCCGGTCCGCGGTCAGCGGATCGACGGTGACGGCGTGGTCGGCAGAGGTGTTGGAGACGTCGATCGAGCCGATGCCGTCGACGAGGACGCGGACGCGCTCGCCCTGGAAGCCGCGCAGAACGGGCCGCGACGCGCCGGGGCTGAACGAGGTCGCGGAGACTCCGGGGAGGCGCGCCAGCGTGTCGCCGAGCTGCGGCCGCATCTCGCGGACGAGGTCGTCGCCGGACAGCACTTCCGTGCCGGCGAGGACGTTGAGATTCCGCACGAAGCGGGCGGTGACGATGATGTCGTCGCCGAGCTCTTCATGGACGTGGTCCCCCTCGGGGACTTCCTCCTCGACGGCAGGGGCAGCGGCGGCGGCCGGGTCCTCGTCCGCAGGCTGCGCCGCCGCCGGCGCGGCGGCGAGCATGGTCGAGGCGAGCAGGAGGGCGGTCGACTTCAATGCAAATCTCCGGGGGCGAGAAGGGCGCCCTTAGGGGACGTGTTACACTGTATCAACGCTGAACGGCGGGTGAAGACTCGGTCCGGCGTGGGAGCGCCACGGCTCGTCCAAATCGGCGGTGCGTTAGGCTGACAGACATAATCGCGCCGCTAGGGTGATTTTCCAGTGGGGTTGTAAGGCTTTAGGGAGGGTATCATGGACAGGAAGGCATTCGGTCGGGCGAGGCTGAAGCTGCGGCCGCTGGCGCTGGCGGGCGCTCTCGGCCTTATCGCCCTGTCCCAACCTGCTCTCCCCGCCGCGGCGGCGGCCGACCAGGCGGCACCTGCGCCGCGGGCGCGGACCGCCCAGGCGAGCATGCCTGCCACGAACGCCGCCCAGCGGGCGCTCGAGGCGCGCATCCGCGAGCTCGGCGGTGCCTTCAACGGCGATGTCGGCATCGCCGTGCGCGACGTCCAGTCCGGATGGACGACGGCCTTCGACGGCAACACCTTCTTCCCCCAACAGAGCGTGTCGAAATTCTGGGTCGCGATCACGGCGTTCGACCGGGCCGACCAGGGTCAGCTCGATCTCAACCAGCGCGTGACGCTGACGAGGAGCGACCTCACGCTTTTCCACCAGCCGATCGCCGCCCAGGTCGACGCCGACGGCTACAGCACCACGCTTTCCGATCTCCTTTTCCGGGCGATGACCCAGAGCGACAATACCTGCAACGACTTCGTGCTGCGCCGCGCCGGCGGGCCCGAGGCGGTGCGCGCCATGTTCCAGCGCAAGGGCCTTACGGGCATCCGCTTCGGACCGGGCGAGCGCCTGCTCCAGACGCGGCTTGCCGGCCTCGACGGCTGGCGGCCCGAATATCAGGGCGCCGGCTTCTACCGGGCGCGCGCGGGCCTGCCGCTCTCGGTCCGCCAGGCGGCGTTCGAGCGCTACGTCCAGGATCCGGTCGACGGCGCCACGCCGATCGGCATCGTCGAGGCTCTGGCGCGCCTCCAGCGCGGCGAGCTGCTTTCGGCCAGCTCGACGCGGCGCCTGCTCTCGATCATGTCGCAGACCCGGACCGGCGCCCAGCGCCTCAAGGGCGGCCTTGCCCCGGGCTGGCGCCTCGCGCACAAGACCGGCACCGGACAGGTGCTGGGCGGCACCCAGACCGGCTATAACGACATCGGCATCGTCACTTCGCCGGACGGGCGCCATTATGCGGTGGCGGTGATGATCCGCCGCACCGGCGCCCCGCTCGGCCAGCGTATGGCTTTGATGCAGAATACGGTCCGAGCGGTGATCAACTATCATGGCGGCGCCGCCGGCGGCGGCAACGTCGCGGCGCGGTAGGGGGGCAGTCGTCGATCGTGGAAAGCCGCTAGGGCTGAGCCTGTCGAAGCCCGGGCCGCGCGCGGCAAACCGCCCTTCGACAGGCTCAGGGCTAGCGGGAGTTGCAATCAGGCCGCCTCCGCCTTTCACCCCATGAGATCCCGGCCTTCGCCGGGATGACGTGCATCGCTCAGGCATCGTAATCGACTTCGACGCCTGCGCCCTTGGGCACCGACTGGCAGGTGAGCACGTAGCCGGCGGCGACCTCGTCGTCGGTGAGGCCGTAGCGCGCGGCCATCTCGACCTCGCCGGAGACGATCCGGGCGCGGCAGGTTGCGCAGACGCCCGCCTTGCAGGCGAACGGCGCGGGCAGGCCCGCCTTCCTCGCGCTGTCGAGGATGTTGCCGGCCTCGGCGTCGAAGGCGACGCGGCGCTTGCGGCCGTCCAGGGTCACCATCATGCTGAGGCCGCGAGCGTCCTGCGACAGCGCCTGGAGCTGGGCATGGAGCGCTTCCGGAGGCCGGTCGGCGGTGAAGCGCTCGAGATGGATCTTCTCGCGCGCCACGCCGCGGGCGAGCAGGGCCTCCTCGGCGGCATCCATCATCGGCCCGGGGCCGCAGACGAAGAACGCCGCCGCCTCGTCCGGCGCGACGAGGTGGGTCAGCACCTCATCGCATTTGGCGCGGTTGAGCATGCCGTTGAACAATTCGATGTCCTCCATCTCCTCGGCGAGGAAATGGTGGACTTCGAGCCGGCCCATGAAGCGGTTCTTGAGCCGGGCGAGCTCCTCGAGGAAGATCACCGACTGGCTGTCGCGATTGCCGTAGACGAGCGTGAAGCGGCTCTCCGGCTCCTCGACGAGCGCGGTCCTCAGCAGCGACATGACCGGGGTGATGCCCGACCCGCCGGCAAAGCCGACATAATGGTTGGACGCGCCCTGAGCGAAGTCCCAGGTGAAGCTGCCGTGCGGCGGCATGACGTCAATCGCGGCGCCGGGCGCGAGGTTGTCGTTGGCCCAGTTCGAGAAGAGGCCGCCGGTGATGCGCTTCACGGTCACCTTGAGCTGGCCGTCGGAAGGCGCGGTGCAAAGGGAGTAATTGCGGCGCACCTCCTCGCCGCCGATCTCGGCCTTCAAGGTGAGATGCTGTCCGGGTTTGAAGCGGAAGGTCTCGCGCAGCTCCTCGGGCACGTCGAAGCGGATCGAGCGGGCCTCGGCGGTCTCGTCGACCACTTCGGCGACTGTCAGGCGGTGGAATGAGACGCTCATCGGCCGCGTCTCAATGGCATTTGAACAGATCAAACGGCTCCGCGCAGGCTCCGCAGCGCCAGAGCGCCTTGCACGGCGTCGAACCGAAGCGGCTGATCTCCTCGGTTTCGCGCGATCCGCATTGCGGGCAGGCAGGCGCCGTCTGACCCGGGACGAGCGGGGGGGCGATGCCGTAGGCGTGGAGCTTTTCGCGGCCTTCGGGGGTGATCCACTCGGTGGTCCAGGGCGGCGAGAGGACGGTCTCTATGCGCGCACCCCGGTAGCCCGCGGCGTCGAGCGCAGCGCGGATGTCGCGTTCGATCACCTGCGTGGCGGGACAGCCGGTGTAGGTCGGCGTGATCGTGACGCGGTCCGGCGAGACGGAGCGCACGATGCCGAGGTCGACGACGGAAAGGACAGGGATTTCGGGATCCGGGACGGAGCGCAATACGTTCCACATCGCGTTCACTGCCGGGCGCGTTTCCGGCTCGCCCGCGATCGCCAGACCGCTCACCATACGGCCGCCGGATAGGTGCGGGGGAGATATTGCATGACGCACAGGAGATGGCCGAGATGCTCGCTGTGGTGGCCGCGGCGGCCGCCGAGAATGGGGCGCTGGTCGGCGGGCGGCTCCACGCCCGCTTCGGCCAGCACGGCGCGCACCGCGCGGTCGTAATCCTCGCGGAAGTGCGCCGTGTCGGCACCGATGCCGCGCGCAGCCATTTCGCCCGAGACGCGGTCGGCATCGAACAGCTCCGGTACGAAGCGCCACATCCAGTCGAGCCCGGCGACCAGGCGCCGCCGGCTCTCGTCGGTGCCGTCGCCGAGGCGGATCACCCATTCGGCGGCGAGCTCCTGGTGGTAGGCGACCTCCTTTACCGCCTTGGCGGCGACCGCGGCGATCCGCTCGTCGCGCGAGGCGGCGAGGCGATCGAACAGCATCTTCTGCCAGGTCGAGAACAGGAACTGCCGCGCCATGGTCTGGGCGAAGTCGCCATTGGGCTGCTCGACGAGGAGGCAGTTGCGGAAATCGAGCACGTCGCGGCCGAATGCGAGCGCGTCGCCGTCGCGCCCCGCGCCTTCGACCTCGCCGGCATATTCGAGGAAGAAGGTCGCCTGGCCGACCAGGTCGAGCGCCATGTTGGCGAGGCTGAGATCGACCTCCACAGAGGGCGCGTGGCCGCACCATTCGGACAGGCGCTGGCCGAGGATCAGGCTGTCGTCGCCGAGGCGGAGGAGAAAGTCGAACAAAGCGCGCTGGTGCTCTTCGACCGGCGCGTCGAAGGCGCCGTGGTTGCGAGAGACGGCGGCGCGGGCTTCGTCCTCCGGGCGGATGGGGGGAAGGCTGGGCATGCTAGATCCTCCCCGAGCTCGCTCGGGGAGGGGGACCATGCGCAGCATGGTGGAGGGGTGCGAGCGTAGCGAGCGTGCGGCACCCGTCGCTTCGCGTCGGCCCCTCCACCACCCTGCGGGCGGTCCCCCTCCCCCAGCAAGCTGGGGGAGGACCTGGTATGGCGTCACTCCCCCTCATATGTGCTTCACGTCGTCGGGGATGTCGTAGAAGGTCGGGTGGCGGTAGACCTTGTCGGCGGCGGGATCGAACATCTGGGCGTCGTCGGCCGGGTCGGAGGCGACGATCTGCGCCGACGGCACGACCCACAGGCTGATCCCCTCCATCCGCCGGGTGTAGGTGTCGCGCGCGTGGCGCAAAGCGATCTCGGGGTCGGGGGCATGCACCGAGCCGACATGGCGGTGCGACAGGCCGCCCTTCGAGCGGACGAAAACTTCCCAGAGGGGCCAGTCCTTGCTCATGTGCGCGTGCCGGTTGTGAGTGAGGAAAAACCGCTAGGGCTGAGCCTGTCGAAGCCCGGGTCGGTGCGCTGCAATCCGCCCTTCGACAGGCTCAGGGCTAGCGGGTTCTCCCGCTGGGCCGCCCCCATCACGCCGCAGCCCTTCGCGCGCGTTTCTCCGCAAAAGCGGCGGCGGCCTCGCGGACCCAGGCGTTGGTCTCCCAGGCCTCGCGGCGCGCCTTCATGCGCTCCTTCGCCACCGGGCCCTCGCCGCGGACGACGGCGTAGAATTCCTCCCAGTCCACCTCTCCGAAATCGTAATGGCCGTGCGCCTCGTTCCAGGCGAGCGCCGGATCGGGGACGGTGAGGCCGATGGCGTCGGCCTGCGGGACGGTGATGTCAACGAACTTCTGGCGGAGCTCGTCATTGGTCTCGCGCTTGATCTTCCAGCGCATCGACTGGGCGGTGTTGGGCGAGTTCTCGTCGGGCGGGCCGAACATCATCAGGCTCGGCCACCACCAGCGGTTGAACGCGTCCTGCATCATCCTTTTCTGCTCTTCATTGCCCGCCATCATCGCCATGCAGATCTCGTAGCCCTGGCGCTGGTGGAAACTCTCCTCCTTGCAGACGCGCACCATCGCGCGGGCATAGGGGCCGTAGGAGGTGCGCTGGAGCGGCACCTGGTTCATGATCGCGGCGCCGTCGACCAGCCAGCCGATCGCGCCGATGTCCGCCCAGGTGAGCGTGGGATAGTTGAAGATGGTGGAGTATTTGGCCTTGCCGCTGTGCAGCGCCTCGATCATCTCCTCGCGGCTGGTGCCCAGCGTCTCCGCCGCGGAGTAGAGATAGAGGCCGTGCCCCGCTTCGTCCTGCACCTTGGCGAGCAGGATCGCCTTGCGCCGGAGCGAAGGGGCGCGCGAAATCCAGTTCCCTTCCGGCAGCATGCCGACGATCTCCGAATGGGCGTGCTGCGAGATCTGGCGGGTCAGCGTGCGGCGATAGGCCTCGGGCATCCAGTCCTTGGGCTCGATGAACTCGTCCGCCGCCACCCGCGCCTCGAAGGCGGCGAGGCGTTCCGGATCCTCGGTCGAGGCGATCTTCGCGGTCTTCTGCAGCTCGGTGGTATACATCCTCGTCTCCCGGCGCGGCCCTAGCAGCGGGCGCCGCTCGCAGCAAACAACGCGCCAAACGTGCTGGGGTGGCACCCCGATTCGCAAGGGCCGCGGCAGCGGAAGCGGACAAAAGTTCGGCATCCCATGGTCGGAATTAATCGCCGGCCGGATTTGTCGCTTTTCGACGGGTCTGGAGAAGGCGGAGGCGCATCGGCATGCACCAGGCATAACCCATCCGAGGGGCTGTAGGAAAACGCGACTCAGCCCGCTCGGGAAAATGGGGACAGTATATATTTTTCCTGTCCGCGAGCGGCTTCACCCCGCGGCCGCAGAGTGGAAAATATATACTGTCCCCATTTTCACACGCGCTCGATGACCAACGCGATGCCCTGGCCGACGCCGATGCACATGGCGCACAACGCATAGCGGCCGCCGCGGCGGTGAAGCTCCTCGGCGGCGGTCAAAGCGAGGCGGGCGCCGGACATGCCGAGGGGATGGCCGAGCGCGATGGCGCCGCCGTTCGGGTTGACGTGCTCGGCGTCGTTGGGGAGGCCGAGTTCGCGCAGCACGGGCAGGGCTTGGGCGGCGAAGGCTTCGTTGATCTCGATCACGTCCATGTCGGAGATTGTGAGGCCGAGCCGGCCCAACAGCTTTTGCGAGGCGGGCGCCGGGCCGATGCCCATGATCCGCGGCGGCACGCCGGCGACGGCGCCGCCGACGATGCGCGCGCGCGGCGTCAGGCCGTTGCGCCTGGCCGCGTCCTCGGACGCGACGATCATCGCCGCCGCGCCGTCATTGACGCCCGACGCATTGCCGGCCGTCACCGTTCCGTCGGGACGGACGATCGGCCGCAGCTTCGCCAGCGCCTCGACACTGGTCTTCCTTGGATGCTCGTCGCGGTCGACGACGAGGGGATCGCCCTTGCGCTGCGGGATCGACACCGGGACGATCTCGGCGGCGAAGCGGCCGCTTTCCTGGGCGGCGGCGGCCTTGTCCTGGCTGCGCACGGCGAAGGAATCCTGGTCGGCGCGGCTCACCTGATATTCCTCGGCGACGTTCTCCGCGGTCGACGGCATGGTGTCGTCTCCGTAGGCGCCCTTCATCTTGGGATTGACGAAGCGCCAGCCGATCGTCGTGTCGTAGACCTCCGCGTTGCGGTCGAAGGCCGAAGTCGCCTTGGCCATGACGAAGGGGGCGCGGCTCATGCTCTCGGAGCCGCCGGCGATCATGAGGTCGGCTTCGGAGCCGCGGATCACCCGCGCCGCCATCGTCACCGCGTCCATGCCCGAGCCGCACAGGCGGTTGAGCGTCACCCCGCCCGATTTGTGCGGGAGGCCGGCGAGCAGGCCCGCCATGCGCGCGAGGTTGCGATTGTCCTCGCCGGCCTGGTTGGCGCAGCCGAGGATGACGTCGTCGACCTCGTCCCAGTCGACCTTGCCGTTGCGCTCCATCAGCGCCCGGATCGGGATCGCGGCGAGATCGTCGGCGCGGACATGCGCGAGCGCCCCGCCGTAGCGCCCGATCGGCGTGCGCACGGCGTCGCAGAGGAAGGCGTGGGTGGTCATCGGGCGTCTCCGCAATTGGCACTCGCCGCCGGGGCGGGTAAGGGCGCGACATGGCTTACGAGACCATCGAGTTCAAGCTGGAGGGCGGCATCGCGCGCCTCACCCTCAACCGGCCCGACCGGCTGAACAGCTTCACCGTGCAGATGCACGACGAAGTGGCGGACGCGCTCGCCACCCTCGAGAACGCGCGGGTGCTGGTGCTGACCGGCGCCGGGCGCGGCTTCTGCGCCGGGCAGGACCTGAACGACCGGGCGGTGGCGCCCGGGGAGGCGGTCGATCTCGGCGAGTCGGTCGAGCTCAGGTACAATCCGCTGATCCGGCGGCTCACCTCGCTGCCGATGCCGGTGATCGCGCGGGTGAACGGCGTCGCCGCCGGCGCCGGGGCGAACATCGCCCTCGCCTGCGACATCGTCATCGCGGCGAAATCGGCCAAGTTCATCCAGTCCTTCGCCAACATCGGCCTCATTCCCGACAGCGGCGGCACCTGGGTGCTGCCGCGGCTCGTCGGACAGGCGCGAGCGCTGGGTCTCGCGCTCACCGCCGAGCCGCTGCCGGCCGAGAAGGCGGCGGAATGGGGCCTGATTTGGAAGGCCGTCGACGACGAGGCGCTCGACGCGGAGGTCGACGCGCTGGCCGCAAAGTTCGCGAGCGCGCCGACGCGCGGGCTGGCCCGGATCAAGCAGATGATCCGCGAAAGCTGGGAGCATTCGCTGGGCGAGGAGCTGGTGCTGCAGCGCGACGCGATGCGGGAGCTGGGGTTCAGCGACGATTATCGCGAGGGCGTGGCCGCCTTCATGGAGAAGCGCGCGCCGAAGTTCACGGGGAGGTGAGCGAAATGGACACCCGCTCCGTCTCGGACTCCCTGCCTTTTCTGAACAGGTGACAAGATGAAAACGCTGAAGCTGCTCAACTACGCGTCCGACCGCTGGATCGCGGGCGACGGATCGCTGGCCGAGGTGGAGAGCGCGATCACCGGCGAGACGATGGCGCTGACCGGCTCCTCCGGCCTCGATTTCAGGGCGATGCTCGATCATGCCCGCAATGTCGGCGGGCCGGCGCTGAGGAAGCTCACCTTCCACGAGCGGGCCTGGATGCTCAAGGACCTCGCCAATGCGGTCATGGCGAGGAAGGAGGAGCTGTACGAGCTCAATTACGAGACCGGCGCGACGCGGACCGACGGCTGGATCGACATCGAGGGCGGGGCCGGTACGCTCTTCTCCTTCTCGTCCAAGGGGCGCCGCGAGCTGCCCAACCAGCGCGTCCTGATCGACGGGCAGATGGAACCTTTGTCCAAGGGCGGCAGCTTCGTCGGCCAGCATGTCTGGACGCCGCTCCAGGGCGTCGCCGTCCATATCAACGCGTTCAACTTCCCGGTCTGGGGGATGCTCGAGAAGCTCGGGCCGACTCTGCTCGCCGGCGTCCCCGCCATCGTCAAGCCGGCCTCGGCGACCGGCTATCTCGCCGAGGCGGCGTTCCGGATCATGATCGAGGCGAAGGTGCTGCCGCCGGGCGCGCTGCAGCTGATCATGGGCGGGACCGGGGACCTGTTCGACCACCTGACCCTGCAAGACGTGGTCAGCTTCACCGGCTCGGCGCAGACGGCGATGAAGCTCCAGACGCATCCGGTGATCGCCCGCGAGAGCGTCCGCTTCATCGCCGAGCGCGACAGCCTCAACGCCTCGGTGCTCGGGCCGGATGCGGGGCCGGGAACGCCCGAGTTCGACCTCTTCGTCAAGGAAGTGGCGCGCGAGATGACGGTCAAGGCGGGGCAGAAATGCACCGCCATCCGCCGCGCCATGGCCCCAGCCGAGCATATCGACGCGGTCGAGGAGGCGCTCACCCAGCGCCTCGGCAAGGTCCGCATCGGCAACCCGCGCGAGGAGGGCGTGACGATGGGCGCGCTCGCCAGCCGCGCCCAGCTCGCCTCGGTGCGCGAAGCGGTGGCGGAACTGGCGAAGTCCGCGCGCATCGTCTCGGGCGATCCGGACGCCTCGCCGGTGGCGGGGAACGGCTGCTTCCTCTCGCCGATCCTGCTGCGCTCCGACGATCCCTGGGGCTCGGACGCGGTCCACGACGTCGAGGCCTTCGGGCCGGTCTCGACGATCATGCCCTATCGCGACCTCGAAGACGCCATCGCGCTGGCCAATCGGGGCATGGGCAGCCTCGCTCTGTCGCTCTTCACCAACGAGCCGAGCGTCGCGGAGGAGTTCGTGCTCGGCGCCGGCGCCTATCACGGCCGCATGCTGATCCTCGACCGCACCAGCGCGAAGGAATCGACAGGCCACGGCTCGCCGCTCCCCGTCCTCGTCCATGGCGGACCCGGGCGCGCCGGCGGCGGCGAGGAAATGGGCGGCATTCGCGGCGTCACTCATTACATGCAGCGCACCGCCCTCCAGGGCGCGCCGTCGCTGCTGTCGGGTATCGTGCGGCAATGGCTCCCCGGCGCGGCGAAGCCGGAGGGGGAGGCGCACCCGTTCCGCAAGCGCATCTCCGAGCTGGAGGTGGGCTACACGCTCAAGACCGCCAGTCGGACGGTGACGCTCGAGGACATCGAGCATTTCGCGCATTTCACCGGCGACACCTTCTACGCCCATATGGACGAGGAGGCCGCCAAGGCGTCTCCGATCTTCGGCGGCCGGGTCGCGCACGGCTACCTCATTCTCTCCTTCGCCGCCGGCCTGTTCGTCGATCCGGCGCCTGGCCCGGTGCTGGCGAATACGGGGCTCGAAAGCCTGCGCTTCCAGACGCCGCTCTATCCCGGCGATTCGATGCGAGTCGAGCTGACGGTGAAGTCGAAGAGCGTGCGCGACGCCGAGAAAGGCGAGGTCCGCTGGGCGGTTTACGTCTATAACCAGAAGGACGAGACGGTCGCGACCTACGACCTCCTCACCATGAACACGCCCTAGGAGCCGTGATTTGGCCGCTCAGGACCAGCAAAAGATCGGCTCCGGCTTCGGCCACGGCAGCACTGCCCGCGAGGTGCTCCAGGGCGTCGATCTCACGGGGCGGACCTACGTCGTCACCGGCGGCTATTCCGGGATCGGCATCGAGACGGTGCGTGCGCTCGCCGAGGCGGGGGCGCGGATCGTCGTGCCGGCGCGGGACCCGGACCGGGCGAAGGCCGCGCTCGAAGGCATCGACGATGTCGAGATCGCCGGGATGGACCTGGCGGATCTGGGCAGCGTCCGGGCGTTCGCCCGCGGCTTCCTCGAAAGCGGGCGGCCGCTCGACGGGCTGGTCAACAATGCCGGAATCATGGCGTCGCCGCTGACGCGGGTCGGGCCGGGCTGGGAATCGCAATTCGCCATCTGCCACCTTGGCCATTTCGAGCTCACGAGGGCGCTGGAGCCGGCGCTCAAGGCGGCGCGCGGCGCGCGCGTCGTCGCATTGAGCTCGACCGCCCATGCGATCTGCGACGTCCACTGGGACGACCCGCATTTCCTTCGCCACGATTACGACAAGTGGCAGGCTTACGGCCAGGCCAAGACCGCCGACGCCTTGTTCGCGCTCGGCCTCGACCGGCACTGGCGCGGCGACGGCGTGCGCGCTTTCTCGGTCCATCCCGGGGGCATTTTCACGCCGCTCCAGCGCCACCTCGGCGATGAGGAGATGGTGGCGCTCGGCTGGAAGAATGCCGACGGCACATTGCCGCCGCACGTCGCCGCCTTGTTCAAGACGCCCGAGCAGGGCGCGGCGACGACCGTCTGGGCGCTGACCAGCCCGCGGCTGGACGGGATGGGCGGCCTCTATTGCGAGGATTGCGATGTGGCGCGTCTCGCCGACGAGGCGAGCCAGCGCTGGCACCATGTCCGCCCCTGGGCGTGCAGCGACGAGAGCGCCGACAGGCTCTGGACGATGAGCGAGACGATGATCGATCGTAGTGCGAACGCTTCGCCGACGGAGTCATGCTGATGCGCAGCTTCCTTCCCCTGTTCCTAGGCCTCGCCGCCTGCACCGAGGCGCCGGCGCCAACCCAGCCGCCGGCCGGGGCGGCGGAGGAGCCGCCGGTCGTCGACTTCCGCGTCGTGCGCTCCTATCCGCACGATCCGGGCGCCTTCACCCAGGGGCTGATCTGGCTGGAGGGGCGCCTATACGAGAGCACCGGCCTGGTCGGGCGCTCGACATTGCGCGAGGTCGATCTCGAGACCGGGCGGGTCCTGCGCCAGGTCGACATCCCGCCGGGCCTGTTCGGCGAGGGCATTACGAACTGGGGCGACGAGATCCTCTCGATCACCTGGCAGGACAATGTCGGCTTCCGTTGGGACCGGCGCAGCTTCCGCCAGACCGGCCGCTGGAACTATTCCCATGAAGGGTGGGGCCTGACCCAGGACGGCCGCCACATCATCCTCAGCGACGGCACGCCGGTGCTGCGCTTCCTCGATCCGGCGACGATGCGCGAGGTGCGGCGGATCAATGTGACCGCCGCAGGGCAGCCGGTGGCGGCGCTGAACGAGCTCGAATATGTGGGCGGCGAGATCCTCGCCAACGTCTGGATGACGACCCGGATCGCGCGCATCGATCCGGCGAGCGGCCGCGTCACCGGCTGGATCGAGCTCGGCCCTCTGGTCGCGGAAGCCGGGGGCAATCACGAGGACAGCGTCCTCAACGGCATCGCCTACGACCGCGCCGGCGACCGCCTGTTCGTCACCGGCAAAAATTGGCCGCGCCTCTACGAGATCGATCTCGTCCCGCCGCCGCGGCGCTGAAACGGAACGGCGGAGGCGCGCCGTCCGTTCTCGCCCTACGCCCATAGTAGAGGAGTAGCGGCCATGAAGATTTCCGAGCTGATGACGTCGAACGTCCAGACCGTGCAGCCCGCACAGCCGATCCGCGAAGCCGCCCGCTTCATGCTCGACGAGGATGCCGGCGCGATGCCGGTCTGCGACGGCGAGCGGCTGGTCGGCATGGTCACCGACCGCGACATCGCCGTGCGCGGCGTCGCCGAGGGTCTCGGCCCGGAAACGCCGGTCAGCGAAGTGATGACGGGGGAAGCCCTGTTCTGCTGGGAGGACGACGACGTCGACACCGTCGCGGCCAAGATGAGCGACGCGCAGGTCCGCCGCTTCCCGGTGGTCAGCCGCGACGACAACCGGCTCGTCGGCATCGTCTCGCTCGGCGACCTCAGCCAGAGCGCGCATGAGGATGCGGCCTCGACCGCGCTCGAAGGCATCACCGAGCCCGGCGGCGAACGCAGCCAGAGCCAGGGCGACTGAAGCGGGCGCGCGCAGCGAGGCCAAATCCTCCCCGAGCTTGCTTGGGGAGGGGGACCAGCGTCAGCT
Source organism: Allosphingosinicella sp. (assembly GCA_036386475.1). Classification (GTDB taxonomy): domain Bacteria; phylum Pseudomonadota; class Alphaproteobacteria; order Sphingomonadales; family Sphingomonadaceae; genus Allosphingosinicella. The sequence goes on from DASVVQ010000013.1 coordinate 19,649, forward strand.
GGTGGAGGGGCCGACAGCGCTGGAGATCAGTACTGTTTCCGGAGACTTCACGCCGGCGGGCCCGACGCCGGCCCCTCCACCACGCCGCTGTGCGGCGCGGTCCCCCTCCCCGGGGCGAGCTCGGGGAGGAATATTGCGACTGCGTCAGATCTGCTTGACTCATCGGTAAGTCTCTACTAACCGTTAGCGATGACTAACCGATCGCTCGCCTTCGCCGCCCTTGCCGAACCGATGCGGGCCGAGATCGTCGAGCGCCTCGCCGCGCGGCCGATGGCGGTGGGCGAGCTGGCGGCTCTGCTGCCGGTGACGCGGCCGGCCGTGTCGCAGCATCTCAAGATATTGAAGGCGGCGCGGCTGGTCCGCGACCGCGCCGAAGGGACGCGGCGCGTCTACAGCATCGATCCGGCCGGGCTGGGCCCGATCCGCGAATGGCTCGACCGCCACTGGGACAAGGCGCTGGCGGCTTATGCCGACGCCGTCGAAAGGGAAGACGAATGAACCAGGAGCAGCGCATCGTTCCCGCCCCGATCCGCAAGACGCTGCGGGTCAGGGCAACTCCGGACAAGGCGTTCCGCGTCTTCGCGAGCGGCATGGGCGGCTGGTGGATGAAGAGTCATTCCCTGCTTTCCGCGCCGCAGCAGGATGTCGTGATCGAGCCGCGCGCGGGCGGGCGCTGGTACGAGACCGGGGCGGACGGCAGCGAGCAGGATTGGGGCCGCGTCCTCGCCTGGGAGCCGCCGCACCGCCTCGTCCTCGCCTGGCAGCTCACCGCCGACTGGGCCTATGATCCGGCGTTCGAAACGACGGTCGAAGTCACCTTCGCCGCCGACGGCGACGGGACGCTCGTCCAGTTCGAGCACCGCGACCTCGAACGCTACGGCGCGCGCGCCGACGAGATTCGCGGTGGCTACGAAAGCGGCATGGAAGGCGGCTGGGGCGCGTTGCTCGACGGGTACGCCAAAGTGGCGGAGGCGGACTGAGAGCGGGGCGGGGACAGTCACTTTCAGCCCCGCCCTCCATCACCTCGGGCGCAGCGGCTGAAAGTGACTGTCCCCTTTCACTCCGCCGGCCACCCCTCCAGCACTTCGACGAAGCGGGTGAGCCAGGCGTTGGTCTGGTGGCCGTCGACGACGCGGTGGTCGATCGTGAGGGAGACATAGGCCATCGGCCGGATCTGGATCGCGTCGGCGCCGCCGACCTCGCGAACGACGACTCGCTTCTGAAGCTTGCCGACGCCCAGGATCGCCGATTGCGGCCGGGGGATGACGATCGGCGCGGCGAACAAAGAGCCGGAGACGCCGTGGTTCGAGATGGTGAAGGTGCCGCCCTGGACGTCCTTCGCGGTCAGCCGCTCGGCGCGCGCCTTCTCGATCAGCTCCTCGAGGCCGGCCGCGATGCCCTTCAGCGACAGCTTCTGGACCTCGCGAAGGACCGGGACGATCAGCCCCTTCTCGCCCAATGCGGTGCCGACGCCGATATTGACGTCGTCGAAAATCTCGAGCCGGTCCTCGTGCCAGCGAGCGTTGATCGCGGGCGCGACCTTCATCGCCTCGGCGCACGCGGCGACAATGTAGGGGGTGTAGGTGAGCTTCACCCCCTTCTTCGCCCAGGCCGCCTTGTGGCGGTCGCGATGGGCGATGATCGCCGAGAAGTCCGCCTCGAACATGGCGGTGACGTGCGGCGCCTCGGTGACCGAGGCGAGCATGTTCTCGGCGATCCTGAGGCGCATGCGGTCGTGCGGGAGGCTGTGCGAGGGGATTGAGGAGTCGGTCGGCTCCGCGAGCTTGAGCTGGGCGGTGGTGCGGGCGCCGACCTCGACCGGCGTCGCCGCTTCGACGGCGCGGTCGACATCGGCGCGGGTGATCCGCCCGCCGCGGCCGGTGCCCTCGATCCTGGACGGATCGATGTCGTGCTGGAGGAGGGCTCGGCGGACGGACGGGGAGAGGCGCTGCTCCAGATGCGGACTGTGCCGCGGCGAAAGCCGGGGCCCAGAGAGCTCTTGCTCAGGCTGGGCCCCGGCCTCCGCCGGGGCACTGGGATCGTCCGCCTCCCCCTCCGCCTCGATCCGCCCCAGCACGGCCCCGGGCACCGCCGCGGATTCGGTGTCGAGCAGGATCTCGCGCAGGACGCCAGCGGCGGGGGCGGGCACTTCCATCGCGACCTTGTCGGTT
>DASVVQ010000014.1:0-35112 GCA_036386475.1 Allosphingosinicella sp.
CAGCTCCTCGACCGCTACACCGCCGAACTCGGCACGCCGATCGAGCGTGCGATCGACTGGGGCTGGTTCCGGTTCTTCATGATCTGGATCTATTCGCTCCTGAACTGGCTGTTCGCGATGATCGGGAATTTCGGCGTGGCGATCATCGGCCTCACCGTCATCGTCCGCCTGCTGCTCTTCCCGATCGCGCAGAAGCAGTTCGCCTCGATGGCGGCGATGCGGGTCGTCCAGCCCAAGATGAAGTTGCTCCAGGAGCGCTACAAGGACGACAAGCCGCGCCTGCAACAGGAGATGCTGAAGCTCTACAAGGAGGAGAAGGTGAACCCGATGGCGGGCTGCCTTCCGATCCTGCTCCAGATCCCGATCTTCTACGCACTCTACAAGGTGCTGATGCTGGCGGTCGAGATGCGGCACGAGCCGTTCGCGGCCTGGATCCGCGACCTTTCCGCGCCCGATCCGCTGACGCCCGTCAACCTGTTCGGCTACCTCCCCTTCACTCCCCCGGCGATGCTCGCGGTCGGCGTGCTGCCGATCCTGCTAGGCATCACCATGTGGCTGCAGTTCAGGCTGAACCCGGCGCCGATGGACCCGGTGCAGAAGCAGGTCTTCGCCTTCATGCCCTGGGTGCTGATGTTCGTGATGGCGCCGTTCGCTGCCGGCCTTCAGCTCTACTGGACGGTGAACAACCTCATCTCGATCGGCCAACAGAAGCTGCTCTACGCCCGCCATCCTGCGCTCAGCGCCCAGGCAAGCGCCGCCGCCGCGAAGCCGGAGCCGGCCGCCGATGCCGCAGCGCCCGATCCGCCGCCCGCCGATCCGCCGGCGCGCAAGGCCAAGGCCAAGCCGAAGCCGCGCGCCCGGTGAGCGGCGGCGAGGCGGAGCCGGACCCGGACGAGCGCGCCCGCGCCATCTTCTCCGGGCCGATCGCGTTCCTGAAGTCGGCGCCGGCCTTGAGGTTCCTGCCCGAGGCCGAGGCGCCGGAAGTGGCGTTCGCCGGCCGCTCGAACGTCGGCAAGTCGTCGCTGCTCAACAAGCTCGCCAACCGCAACGGCCTCGCCCGCACGTCTAACACGCCCGGCCGGACCCAGGAGCTGAACTTCTTCGACGTCGGCGAGCCTCTGCTCTTCCGAATGGTCGACATGCCCGGCTACGGCTTCGCCAAGGCGCCGAAGGAGGTGGTCAGGAAGTGGCGGTTTCTGATCAACGACTATCTGCGCGGGCGCGCCGTGCTGAAGCGCGCATTGGTCTTGATCGACAGCAGGCACGGCGTGAAGGATATCGACCGCGAGATCATGAAAATGCTCGACGAAGCGGCCGTCAACTACCACCTCGTCCTGACCAAGGCCGACAAGATCAAGGCCTCCGATCTCGAGGCGGTCGCCGCCGCCACCGAGGCTGAGGCGCGCGGCCGCACCGCCGCCCACCCCGAGATCATCGTCACCTCGAGCGAAACCGGGCTGGGCATCGATCGGTTGAGACGTGCGGTGGTCGAAGCCGCCGCGCTTTGATCGCCCCGTCATGCTGAACTTGATTCAGCATCCGTGAACTCGGAAGGCGACGAGCCGACGAGGCGGTGTTCATGGATCCCGGATCAAGACCGGGATGACGAGCAGAGGAGGAACGATTGCTCAAGCTCATCATCGGCAACAAGGCCTATTCCTCCTGGTCCCTGCGCGGCTGGCTCGCGGTCAAGCAATCGGGCCTCGCGTTCGAGGAGATCACGGTGCCGATGTTCGACGAGGATTGGGAGAAGCGCCGCGCGGGCGACGAATTCGCCCCGTCCGGGGGCAAGGTGCCGGTGCTCTGGGACGACAAGGCGGTGATTTGGGACTCGCTCGCCATCGTCGAATGGCTTGCCGACAAGACCGGGAAGGAGCGCTACTGGCCATCCGACGAGGTCGCCCGCGGCATGGCCCGCTCGATGGCGTCGGAAATGCATTCCTCCTACGACAATCTGCGCCGCGAATGCCCGATGAACCTCAGGAAGCGCTTCCCTGCGAAGGAGCTGGCGGAAGAGGTTGCGGCCGAGGTGAAGCGCATCCTGGAGCTCTGGGCCGAAGCCCGGGCGCGGCACGGCGGCGGCGGGCCCTATCTCTTCGGCACCTACAGCGCCGCCGACATCATGTTCGCGCCCGTCGTCACTCGCTTCGTCACCCATTCGGTGCCGGTCCCCCGCTTCGCCGCCGCCTACATGCAGGCCATGCTCGACCATTCCTGGATGCAGCAATGGCTCGAAGCCGCGCAGGAAGAGCCTTGGGTGATCGACAAATACGAGACGGTGACGGAGACGTAGCGCCTCCCACTGGCGCTCTGTCCACGCTCAATAAGCTGACCCGTCCTTGTGCGTGAAGCGGCCGCTCGCGGCATCGAGGTGCATGTCGACGTCGGGATAATGGCAGTCGGTGACGACGACGCGTCCGACGGCCACGAAGACGCACGGCGCGTGCGAGCGGTTGACGAGCTGGTGGCCGTTGGCGACGCCCTTTCGGAAAGCCGCGACATCGCCGGCGCGCATCACCGTCTCGCCCTCGTCCTCCACGAGAACCGCCTCGCCTTCGAGCATGACGACGAGCTCGTCCTCGCCCTCGTGCCAGTGGCGCTGGCTCGAAATGCCGCCCGGCTCGAGCGTGACATGGCCAACGCCGAAATCCTCGAGACCTGCCGCCGGGGCGAGCCGCCGGTACCAGCGCTTCGCCATCGCCTCGCCATAGGGCGCGGGATAGCCCGTTCGGTTGGTCGCTTCGATCGCTGCGAGGTCGAGCTTCGGCATGGCGTTCCTCCGTCGCGCGATGCTAGGCGGACGGCATGAGCGGAGCAATCGATCCCGTCGAGCTGGCGCGCGCGCTGATCGCCTGCCCCAGCGTCACCCCGGCGCGCGGCCCCGTCTTCGACGTCCTCGAACAAGCACTGGCGTCGATCGGCTTCGAGGTCCACCGCTTCGTCGCCGGCGAGGCGCCGGACGGGCCAGTCGAGAATCTGTTCGCCTCGCGCGGGACCGGTGCGCCACATTTCGGCTTCGCCGGCCATCTCGACGTGGTCCCGCCCGGCGAGGGCTGGGCCGGAGCGCCGTTCGAGCCGGAAATCCGCGGCGGGCTGCTCTACGGCCGCGGCGCCGTCGACATGAAGGGCGGCATCGCCGCCTTCGTCGCGGCGTGCGCATCCGCCGAGCAGGACCAGGGCACGCTCAGCCTCATCATCACCGGCGACGAGGAGGGCCCGGCGACCTACGGCACCCCGGCGATCATGCAGTGGATGGCGGCGCGCGGCATCCGGCCCGACATGATCCTGATCGGCGAGCCGACGTCCGAGGACCGGCTTGGCGACATCGTCAAGATCGGCCGCCGAGGCTCCGTCAATCTGTGGATCGACGTGACGGGCACGCAGGGGCACGTCGCCTACCCGCAACGCGCCGACAATCCGGTGCCGAAGCTCGCGCGGCTGCTGACGGCGCTGGACGCGCTCCATCTCGACGACGGCAATGCGGCGTTTCAGCCCTCGAACCTGGAAGTGACGGCGGTCGAGACTTCGAGCAAGGCGACCAACGTCATTCCGGGCCGCGCCCGCGTCCAGCTCAACATCCGCTTCAACGACCTCCAACGCGGCGAGGATCTGGTCGCACTGGTGCGCCGGACGGCGGAGCAGGCGGCGCCCGGGGCGACGGTCGAGGCGAGAATCTCGGGCGAAGCCTTTCTGACGCCGGCAGGGCCGATCTACGACTTCGTCCGCAAGGCCATTCTAGAGGAGACCGGCCTGGAGCCCAGCCTCTCGACTCACGGCGGCACCTCGGACGGGCGTTTCCTGATCGCGCTCTGTCCGGTCGTCGATTTCGGCCTTCCCAACGCGACCATGCACAAGCTCGACGAGGCGGCTGCGGTGGAAGACATTCGCGGGCTGACGCGGATTTACGCGAGAGTGATCAGCGAGGCCCTGGGCCAGACCCGTCATCCCGACGAAGGCCGGGATCTCAGCGGGTGAAAGGCGCGGCCGCATACGCAGCGCGGCCATAGACGCTCAGGCCAATCTCCCTGAGATCCCGGCCTTCGCCGGGATGACGGTCTCGGGTCACTCCTCCCGCTTCCGCCGCAGCACGATGTAGAGCGCACCCTGGCCACCGTGGCGGGGATGGGCGTTCCTCACGGCGGCGATGTCGCCGGCGTGGCGGGAGGCGGCAAGCCAGTCGCCGACGGCGGCGCGGATCGCGCCTCGTGCGACGGGGCGGCGGTCATCCCCCGGCGGCTTGCCGGTAATCAGGAGGAGGAGCCGCGCCCCATCGGCGATCGCCTGATCGAGGCGGCGATCGAGCAGTGAATAAGCCGCGGCGAGATTGTGGCCATGGAGATCGACCGTGACGTCGGGCGCCGCGAGACCCCGTGCGAGGCGGCGGTCCCAAGTGCCGTCGAGCGTGTTGCCGGGCGCGGGCTTCGGCTTGATCGCCCGCGCCGGAGACGCCGGCGATGCGCGCTTCGCCTTGGGGGGAAGCGCCTCCGGCTCCGGTAGTTCCTCGGCCGGCGGAGCAGCCGGTTCCGGCTGCAGCGGACGCACGGTCGCAACGACCTTCGCCCAGAGCGCCCGCTCCTCAGCGCTGAGGCGCCGCCGCACCGGCCGTCAGACGCTCGAGGGTGCCGCGCGGCAGGAGCAGGTAGGCGCGCCCCCGCGCCTGCATGCCGCCTGCGATGAGCGCCGCTTCCTCGCCCGCGCCCCAGAAGGTGTCGAAGCGGTTGGCGCCGCGGATGGCGCCGCCCGTGTCCTGCGCGATCCACAGGCCGTCGGCGCGCGGATCGGTCATCGCGAGGAGGAGGACCGGCGCGCCGAGCGGGACGAAGCTGGGATCGGCGGCGACGCTGGCCCGCGGCGTCACGGGACGGCCGAGGGCGCCGAGCGGGCCCGGTCCCGTCAGCTCCTGGAAGAAGACGTAGCTCCGGTTCTCGCGCATCAGCGCCCGCCCCTCCTCCGGATGGGCGGCGATCCACTCGCGAATGCGCTGCATGGTGACGGGCGGCTGAACCAGGCCGCGCTCGCGCAGCAGCCGGCCGATCGCGACATATTCGCGGCCGTTCTGCCCGGCATAGCCGATCCGCATGACGTTGCCGTCGGGGAGCCGGAGGCGGCCGGAACCCTGGATCTGGAGGAAGAAAAGGTCGGCCGGATCGGCGGCCCAGGCGATCTCCAGCCCGCGCCCGGCAAGCGCCCCCGCTTCGATCTCGGCGCGTTCGTAATAGGGGACGTAGGCGCCGCTCTCGTCGACCCGGCCGCGTCGGCGCTCGCTTGTCTGTGGGTTCGCGTCGAGAAGCTCGGGCGGCTTGGCGTAGATGGGGACGTCGTAGCCCGGCCGGCGATCGCGCGAGCCGCGTATCTCGGGCTCGTAATAGCCGGTCGCGAACGCGGCGCCGTCGCCGACCTCGACCAGCTCGAAACGGTCGCGGAAGAAGGCGGCCATCGACGCGGGCGTCGTCAGGGTCGCGCTTTGCTCGCAGAGCGGGCGCCAGTCCTCCTTCCGCGTCAGCCCGCTGGCGTCGTCCCGACTGAGAAGCGAGGGGCAGGATATACGGAACGCGCGCCATGCGCGCTCGGCGGCTTCGCCCGTGGGCTGGTAGGACGGTCCCTGCCTGAGGCCGGCTTCGACCGCAGTGGCGGGCGGCGGGGGCTGCGGCGGCTGCGCAGGCCGCTCCGGCTCGGGCTGAGGCTGCGACGGCTGCGACGGCTGCGACGGCGGCGGGGTCTCGGGCCGCGGCACGACGCGCGCGCAGGCGGCAGCGGTGAGCAAGGCAGCGGCAAGGAGGAGCGGGCGCAATCTCATCTCCCGGCCATAGCCGGATCGGCGACCGCTGGGAAAGGCGGCGATTACGGCCTGGCGGCGGCTGCGTCGGTCTCGACCAGGAGCCAGTTCGGATCGCCCGTGCCGAGCGTCCGCCGGAAGGTCCAGACGTCGTGGGTCGCGACGGCGTCCGTCATCGTGCCGGCGACCACGTCGCCTCCGGCATCGCGAGTGACCGCCGCGATGTCGGCGTCGAAGCGCACTTCAATCTCGGCGGTCTGGCCCACCAGGCGGGCATCCTCGATCATCGCCCGCTCGATCGCGATGAGCCGGTTGTCGAGCCGATGGCCGGCCGCTTCCCGCTCCGCAATCGCGTCCTCGAAAGGCTGGTAGACATCCGCGGAGGTGAGGAAGCGCAGTTCCTCGCGGTCGCCCTTCCAGAAGGCCTCGAGGATCATGCGATAGGCGCTCTGAGCGCCCTCGAGGAAGCGCCCGACGTCGAAGCTCGGGTCGGTGGAAATGATCGCGCGAATCCCGCTCTCCGCGCCTTCCTCGTAGACGAGGCCGGAGCTTTCCTTGCGCTCAGCAGGTGCGTCTGCGGCGGGAACGGCGACGCCCGAAGCGGCCGTAGCTTCCGGGCGCGTGACCGGCTGCTGCTCGTGCCCCGTCCTCTGGCCGAGGACCGCGTAGAGCCGGAGGCCGACGAACAGGGCCACCAGGGCAAGCAGGACGATTTCGACGGTCACGATCAACTCCTCGACGCCGCTCCTACATAGGTCGGAACGGCGCGCGATTCAAATGGCGGCGGCTGAACGCTCGGCAGGTTCGACATGTTGCGTGCCCGGCCCTCCCCTGCTACGCCCCCGCCTTCGTGGCCAGGCATCTGATCCGGCCGCACTTTACCTCCAATTTCCCAAGGGTTTTGAAACACATGGCCGACGAGCAGGGCGCAGAGGGCGGAACCGACTTCTTTGGCGGCAGCGACGAGTTCGCCCAGGTCGGCGTGGTCTCGCAATATGTGAAGGACCTGAGCTTCGAGAATCCGGCCGCGCCGGCCGTCTTCCAGTGGCAGGGCCAGCCGCAGATCGACGTTCAGTTCAACATCGGCGCCGCCAAGGTCGGCGAGGAGGTCCACGAAGTGGCTCTGCGCGTCGAGGTCACCGCACGCGCCAACGAAGGCACGGCCTTCAAGGTGGACGTCCTCTATGCCGGCCTGTTCGCGATCCGGAACATGGCCGAGGAGCAGCTCCAGCCTTTCCTTCTCGCCGAGGCGCCGCGCATCCTGTTTCCGTTCGCGCGCCGGGTGATCGCGGATGCGGTGCGCGACGGCGGCTTCCCGCCTCTCCTCCTCGATCCGATCGATTTCGCGACGCTCTACATGCAGCGCCAGGCGCAGATCCAGGCCGAGCAGACCGGCGGCCAGGCCGGGGATGTGACGGGCCAGGCCTGAGCCGGCGACCTCGCCGGAAGGGGGCGCAGCCATGAACCTGCTGAAAGCGGTCGGCACGATCGGCGGGCTCACCATGGTGAGCCGCATCGCCGGTTTCGCGCGCGACATGATCGGATCGCGGGTGCTCGGCGCGAGCCACCAGAACGACGCCTTCCTGATCGCCTTCCTCATTCCGAACATCTTCCGCCGCCTGTTCGGCGAGGGCGCCTTCGCGTCCGGCTTCGTGCCCCTCTTCAGCAAGCGCCTCAACAGCGAGGGGGGGCTCAAGGACGCCGAGCAATTCTCGAACGAAGTGCTGGCGGTCTTCCTCCCCAGCCTGATGCTCGTCACAATCGTCTTCGAGATCGTCATGCCCGGATTCGTCTGGCTGATGGCCTCGGAATATGAGGAAACGCCGGGCAAGTTCGAGCTCACCGTGGCGCTGACGCGGATCACCTTTCCCTATCTCATCTTCATCAGCCTGGTCTCCCTCCTCTCCGGCGTCTTGAACTCGCTGATGCGCTTCGCCATCGCCGCCTTCGCGCCGGCATTGCTCAACATCGCGCTCATCGTCGGCATTCTCATTCAACCGGACGGGAGCAGCGCGACGGTTCGCTATATGTCGGCCGCCGTGCTGGTCGGCGGCGTTGCCCAATTCGCGATCTGCTGGTGGAGCGCAAGGCGGGCGGGCGTGCACCTGCGCTTCTTTCAGCGGCCGCGGATGACGCCGGCGGTGAAGGAGCTCGTCATCCTCGTCCTCCCGGCGACCTTCGCGGCGGGCGTCTATCAGATCAGCCAGTTTTTCTACGGCTTCTTCGCCTCGCGCCTCGGCGAAGGCGCGATGGCCTATCTCAACTATGCCGACCGGCTGAACCAGCTCCCGCTCTCGATCATCGGCACTGCCCTGGGCACGGCCATCCTCCCCTCGATCAGCCGCGCAATCGACCGCGGCCGCAGCGACGAGGCAGCGCGCGTGCAGGGACGCGCGTTCGAGCTTTCGATGCTGCTCGCACTGCCGGCAACGCTCGCGCTCGCAGTCGCCGCCGGGCCGATCATCGGCGCCCTGTTCGAGGGCGGACGCTTCGATGCCGAGGACACGCGCATCACCGGCAACGTCCTCGCCATCCTCGTTGCCGGCCTGCCCGGCTACGTTCTGGTCAAGGTGCTGACGCCGGGCTTCTACGCCCGCAAGGACGTGCGCACGCCGGTCCGGATCGCGATGGCGGTGCTGGCCGGCAGCGTCCTCGCCAATTTCGCGCTCATCCCCTTCCTGGGCATTTACAGCCTGGCGACGGTCACGGCCGCCGGCGCCTGGATCAACTTCCTCGCTCTCTATCTCGTCCTTCGCCGGCGCGGCCACTTCCGGATGGGCGGCGAGGTTCGCGCGCGCCTGGTGCGGCAGCTCTTTGCCGCCGCCGCCATGGCCGGCCTGCTCTGGTTCCTCCAGCGTCCCCTCGGCGGACTGCTGCTCGGCTCGGGGCTCGAGCGGCTGATCGGCGTCGCGGCGCTGGTCGGCGCGGGCATCCTCGTCTATTTTGCCCTCGCCTGGACGATCGGCGGGATGAACAAGAACGATTTCCTCGAGCTCGCGCGGCGCAAGCCGCCGGCCGCAGCCACGGAAGGCGAATGATGCGCGTCGTCTCCGGGATCCAGCCCACGGGCAACCTCCACCTCGGCAATTATCTGGGGGCGATCAAGCGCTGGGTGCGGATGCAGGACGAGGCCGAATGCCTGTTCTTCCTCGCCGACCTTCACGCCATCACCGTATTCGTCGACCCGGCCGAGCTCGCCGCCAACGTGCGCGAGATGGCCGCGGCGCTCATCGCCTGCGGAATCGACGAGAAGAAATCGATTCTCTTCAACCATGCGCGGGTGGCCGCGCATCCCGAGCTCGCCTGGATCCTCAATTGCACGGCCCGGATCGGCTGGCTCAACCGGATGACCCAGTTCAAGGAAAAATCCGGCAAGAATCGCGAGGGCGTCAGCGTCGGCCTCTATGCCTATCCGGTGCTGCAGGCGGCCGACGTGCTCCTCTACCAGGCGAGCCATGTCCCGGTCGGCGAAGACCAGAAGCAGCATGTCGAGCTGATTCGCGACATCGCGCTCAAGTTCAACTGCGATTACGACCGCGAGGTCTTCGCCATCCCCGAGCCCCTGATCGGCGCCGCCGGTGCGCGGATCATGTCGCTGCGCGACGGATCGGCGAAAATGTCTAAGTCCGACCCGTCCGACATGAGCCGCGTCAACCTGACCGACGACGCCGACACGGTCGCCCAGAAAATCCGCAAGGCGAAGACCGACCCGGGGCCCCTGCCCGAGACGATGGACGCGCTGGGGGGACGGCCGGAAGCGAGGAACCTCGTCACCATCTACGCGGTGCTCGCGGACGAAGCGCCGGAGGCGGTGCTCGCTCGCTATGCCGGCCAGGGCTTCGGCGCCTTCAAGCCGGCGCTCGCGGAGCTCCTCGTCGAGACCCTGCGGCCGATCAAGGCCCGGCTCGACGCGCTCCGCGCGGATCCGGCCGAGCTCGACGGCATTCTCGAGCGCGGCGCGCAGCGCGCGGACGCGATGGCGAAGCCGACACTGGATGCGGCCTATGACGCGGTGGGCCTGCGCCGCCGCTCCTGAGCCTGGCGTCTTCATGCGCGGTTCAGCGGCTTGGACTTAGCGCCAAGTGCTTCTATATCTTCAGCTATCCGAGTTTTTGGAAGGAAGGGCCGCGTTCATGTCTCTCCAGCAGAAGTTGCTCGCGCTCGCCGCGCCGATCGCCCTCCTGGGCCTCTCCGGCTGCGCCTCCGGCCTCCCAACCGAGGTCTCCCGCTTCCAGGCCATGCCGGCGCCCCAGGGCCAGAGCTTTGTCGTCGTCCCCGCCGACGGCGGCCGGCCCGGCCTCCAGTTCCAGCAATATGCCGGCCTCGTCGGGCGCCACCTTACTTCGCTCGGCTATGCTGAGGCGCCGTCGCGCGAGGCCGCGCAGTTCGTCGTCGAGCTCGATTACGGCGTCGATGAAGGGCGCCAGCGGATCGTGTCGCGCCCCGATCCCTTTCCGCCGATGGGCTGGGGCTACGGCTACAGGCGGCCTTATTATTCGCGCTACGGCTATTTCGGCCGCCATCGCAGCCCCTTTTATTACGGGTGGGACGACCCCTTCTATTACGGCGCGGGCTACGGGCGCGAGCGGATCGAGAGCTATACGGTCTACGAGAGCGAGCTGGAGATGAACATCCGCAGCCGCGACGGCCAGCCTTTGTTCGAAGGGCGGGCGGAAGCGCGCTCCGCGACCGACGATCTGACCGCCCTCGTCCCCAATCTGATCGAGGCGATGTTCACCGATTTCCCGGGACGGTCCGGCGAGACGGTGCGGATCACGGTGCCGCAGCGGCGCGACCGCGACTGATCGCGACACGAAGTATCAACGCCTCCGCGCTATGCGCGGGGGCGTGCGTACACAGATCTGCATCACGATCGACACGGAGTTCAGCATCGGCGGCGCCTTTGCCGACCCGGCGCGGCGCCGCCCGATCGGCACCGACAACGTGACCTGCAAGGTGAACGGACGCGAGCAGGGCCTGGGCTTCCTCCTCGACCTCTTTTCGCGACACAATGCGACATGCACCTACTTCGTCGAGACGGCGAACGCACATTGGTTCGACGAGCGCGAGATGGGCGCAATCGTCGAGCGGATCATCGCGGCCGGCCACGACGTCCAGCTTCATCTGCACCCTTGCTGGACCGCCTTCCAGGATTCGGACTGGCGCGAAACCGTACGCCGCGGACCTCCGAACGACGATTGCGACGCGCTCGCAGAGGATGAACTGGCAGGACTGATCCGGGCGGGCGTCGCGCGCCTCGAGCGGATGGGCGCACCGCGGCCGATTGCCCTGCGCACCGGCAATCTGCGCGCCAGCCGAAGCGTCTACCGGGCGATGCGCGCGGCGGGGCTCGAGGTCGCATCGAACGTCGGCCTGGCGCTCTGCCGACCGGACGAGCCCGATCTGCGCCTTCGCGGCGGGCGGCACCGGATCGAGGGGGTCCTGGAGGTGCCGGTCCTCACCTACGGGCCCGGCGAGCGCTTGTTCACGACCACCGCCTGCTCGGCCGGCGAGACCGAGGCGTTGCTTCGGCAGGCGCGGCGGCAAGGTGTGCCCACAATCGTGCTGCTCACCCACCCGTTCGAGTTCATCAAGGGCGACCGGCTCGATCCCGCGCGACAGCGGCGCAACCGGGTCAACCAGCGTCGGATGGAGCGGCTCTGCACCTTCATCGCCGAGCATCCGGACGAATTCGAGGCGGTGAGCTTCGGACAGGCGGCGGCCGGCTGGCTCGCCGCGGCGGACGTGCCCGAGCCCGCATTGTCGGTGCCGCTGCCCAGCATGCTGCGGCGAATGATCGAGAACAAGGCCAACGATCTGGTGGCGGCTTTGTGATGGCGAGCCGCGCCCAAGCTTTCTACCTTCGCGCGACCGCGGGCCCGGGGTTCGTCCGGACCCGCTACGGCAGCGCGCGCGGCCTGGCCCGCCTGTGGCTGGCGAGGCTGGGCGGCGCGGGCCGCTACCGCCAGGTCGAATGGTCGCGGGTCGACCGCCTCGTCTTCGTCTGCACTGGAAACATCTGCCGCAGCCCCTATGCCGAGCGCAAAGCCGCCGCCGCCGGCTTTCCGGCGATTTCCGCTGCCCTGAGGGGCAGCAGCGGCGCGCAGGCGAACGAGAGCGCCCGCCGGATTGCCGCGGCCATGGGCGTCGACCTCTCGCGCCACCGCTCGACCGCGATCGCCGAAGCCGCGCTGCGGCCGGGCGACCTCCTCGTCGCGATGGAGCCCTGGCAGGCGGATGCGCTGGCGTCACTCGAAGTCGGCCAGGTGACCCTGCTCGGCCTCTGGTCGACGCCTCGACGCCCGCACCTCCACGACCCGCACGGCCTTTGCGACGACTATTTCCGCACCTGCTTTCGGAGCATCGACACAGCGGTCGAAGCGATGCTGGCGAGGCTGAAGCGATGAAGCCGCCGGTCATCGTCCTCGGCATCGACAGCCCGATCGGCCTCGCCGTCGTGCGCGAGCTCGGCGCCGCCGGCGTCGCGGTCCACGGCATCGCCCGCGACCGGCGCGGCATCGGCCTCTATTCGCGCCACCTCGCCCGTGGCTATATCCGGGCCGGCAGCGGCGATGCGCTCACCGCCCAGCTGCTCGACATTGCGCGGATGAGCGGGGCAGCGTTCGTCATGACGGTGTCGATGAGCGACGCCCTCGCCGTCCGCGCCGCCGCCGACGCCGGACGGCTGCCCGGCCTTCGCCCGCTGCTCCCCGCCGCCGACAAGCTCGCGCTCGTCAACGACAAGGCCGGCATCTGCGCGATCGCCGAGCGGCTCGGCATCGGCGTGCCGCGGACCTGGCAGCCGCGCGATGCCGACGAGGTGCTCCCGGCTGGCCTCGCCTTTCCCTGCATCCTCAAATGGCGGGACCCCGAGCAGGTCGCGGCCGCGCTCGATCGTTTCGAACTGCCGATGCGCAAGTGCGAGTATGTCGAGGACGAGGCCGGCCTGCGCGCGGCGCTCGCCCGCTACCGGGCGGTCGGTGCCCTGCCGATGGTCCAGACCTACTGCCCCGGCAACGGGCTCGGACAAATGTTCCTGATGAAGGACGGCCGTGCGCTGCTGCGCTTCCAGCACCGGCGCCTCCACGAGTGGCCCCCCGAAGGCGGCGTCTCGACGCTCTGCGAGAGTCTGGTGCCGGAGGCCCACGCCGAGCGGATGGCGCAGTCCGAGGCCCTTCTGCGCGAGATCGGCTGGGAAGGACCGGCCATGGTCGAGTATCGCCACGATCCCGCGACTGGCGAAGCAGTGCTGATGGAGATCAACGGCCGCTTCTGGGGGAGCCTGCCGCTCGCCTCCGCGGCCGGGGTGCGCTTCGCGCTCGGCACCTATCGCGCCCTCGGTCTCGGCGAGGAGCCGCTACAGGAGCGCTACCGCTCCGGCCTTCGCTGCCGGTACATGGTTCCCGAGACGCGCCGGCTGCTTCGCGTCACGCTCGGCCGCCGCGCAATCGCCGATCCCAGCCTGCGTTTCAGTCCCGCGCGCGAAATGCTGTGCTTTTTCACCGGTTTCTTTGGTTCGCGCTTCTACGTGTTGCGCCTGTCGGACCCGCTTCCGTTCCTGGCAGACCTCGCCTTCATGGCGCGCGAGGCGCTGCGCGGGGCGACCGCGAGACTCCTGCCGAAGCGGCGCGCGGCCCCTCGCACCGCCGCCCCGCTCAGGCGCTAGACCTATTTGCGGCTCCTGCGCGCCGCATAGCGGCGTCGCGGGCGGCTTTGCGCCCGGCGTCCGTTCCTCCTCAAAGGGGACAGTCACCGTAACTGTCCCCTCTATGTCCCCTTTGATGGGGACAGTCGCAGTGACTGTCCCCTTTTGATGAATTTGTGGCGTGAATTGTCATAAGCGTGTATCGCAGAGCGATGCCGCGAGCGCCGCGCCTCGTCCTCCCGGGAATGCCGCATCACGTGACCCAGCGCGGCAATCGGCGCCAGCCGACCTTCCTGTGCGACGAGGATTATGCGCTCTATTTCTCGCTGCTGCGCTTCTGGTGCGGCAAGACCGGGACCACGGTCTGGGCCTGGTGCCTGATGCCCAACCACGTCCACCTCGTCCTCGTGCCGGCGCGGCAGGACGGGCTCCGCGCCGCTCTTGCCCCGCTCCACCGGCGCTACACCTCGGAGATCAACCAGCGCGAGGGCTGGAGAGGGCATTTGTGGCAGAGTCGCTTCGCGTCCTTCCCGATGGACGAACGCCACGTCCACGCTTGCCTGCGCTATGTCGAGCTCAACCCGGTCAGGGCCGGGCTGGTGACCCGGCCCGAATTGTGGCGCTGGTCAAGCGCGCGGGCGCATCTCGACCTCGCGGCCGACGGACTCACCGACCTGGCGTCCGGGCGGGCGCGAATCGACGACTGGCGCGCCTTCCTCGACCACGGCCTCGACGAAACCGACCGCAAGGCGATCCGCGCGGCCGAATGCAGCGGAAGGCTGCGGCTTGGAGGTGGAGAGCGCCCGTCACTGCCTGGCGAAGCGTCCGGCCCCGGGCGACACTCGCTGTAATTGAGCCCGAGGCGCACCACGTTGGGGACAGTCACAGTGACTGTCCCCTATGCCGGCGCTAGACCTATTTGCGGCTCTTGCGGGCCGCATAGCGGGCGTCCCGGGCCGCCTTGCGCTCGGCGTCGGTCGGCTCGGGGCGCTTCTCGGCGGCCTTGAGCTGCGCATCGGACTCGGCAGCCTCGCTGGCGGCGAGCGCGGCGGCTTTCTTATCGGCACGGGCCTTGGCGTCCGCGGCCAGGCGGGCGGCATGGGCCTCGCGCCGCTCGGCCTGGACCGCCGGATCGATCGCCGGCCGGGCCTTCAATGCTTCGAGCGCCTTGTTCTTGGCCTCGGCGGCGCGGCCGACGCGCTCCTCGAAACCCGGCTCCTTGCGAAATTTCATTTTGCCCTCTGTTCCGACGCCAAGGTGACGCGCCGATGCGGCGCCAGCCGGGCGCATATGGGATCAGGGCCCCCGCGCACAAGGCCGCCGGGCAAAACCTCTCAGCGCTGCTGGACGAGCCAGGCGCCGGCCAGGACGAGCAGGACGCCGCCGACGCGCTGGAAGCTGATCTCCTGCGCGGCGAGGCCGAAGGCGCCGGTCTTGTCGAGAAGCAGGGCCATGGCGAGCTGGCCGGCGATCGCCATCATCAAAAAGAAGGTCACCCCCAGCCTCGGCGCGGCGAAGGCGGCCAGCGCGACGAAGACGGCGCCGTAGAGGCCGCCAGTCCAAGCATACCAGGGCAAGTCTCTGACCGCGGCCGGATTCGGCCGTGCGCCGAGCGCCAGCGCCGCCACCGCAAGCGCGCCAAGCCCGACCGCGAAAGAGACGAGCGCCGCGTTGACGGGGGAGGCGACGGCGCGCGCGAGCATGGCGTTGGTCGGCGCCTGCAGGGCGATGAGCGCACCCGCGAGAACGGCGCCGACCAGCGCGACGATCCAAAGCGGATTCATTCGGCGCGGCCGCCGCGGCTCAGCTCTCGAGCTGGCGCGTGAGGAGGCGGATGTCCGAATCGAGCTCGGGATCCTGGGCGCGCAGCTTCTCGATCTGCTTGACCGCATGGATCACCGTGGTGTGGTCGCGCCCGCCGAAGCGCCGGCCGATTTCCGGCAGGCTCCGCGGCGTCAGCTGCTTGGACAAATACATGGCGACCTGGCGCGGGCGGGCGACCTCGCGGGCGCGGCGCGCCGAGGTCATCTCGGCCTTGCGGATCCGGTAATGGTCCGAAACCCGCGTCTGGATCTCGTCGATCGAGATGCGGCGCTGGTTGGCGCGCAGGGTCGAGGCCAGCACCTCGCCGACGAAATCGAGGTCGATGGTCTTGTTCTGCATCATCGAGTAGGCGGCAATGCGGTTGAGCGCGCCTTCGAGCTCGCGGACGTTCGAGCTGATCCTCTTGGCGAGGAACATGACGACGTCCTCGGGCACCTGGACATCGGGTAGGGCCTCGAGCTTCTTCAGGATGATGTTGAGCCTGAGCTCGAGGTCGGCCTGGTTGATGTCCGCAACGAGGCCCCAGGAGAGGCGCGAGAGGATACGCGGCTCGATCCCGTCCAGATCCTGCGGTGCGCGGTCGGAGCTGATCACCAGCCTGCGACCGGCCGAGATGATCTCGTTCATCGTGTGGAAGAATTCTTCCTGCGTCGATTCCTTGCCGGCAATGAACTGGACGTCGTCGATCATGAGGAGGTCGGCCGAGCGCAGCTGCTGCTTGAACTGGATGGTCTCGTTGGCCCGCAACGCGGCGACGAATTCGACCATGAACTTCTCGGCCGACATGTAGATGATCTTCGCCCGCGGCTTCAGTCGGTGGAATTCATGACCGATGGCGTGGAGGAGGTGCGTCTTGCCGCGCCCTGTGCCGCCGTGGAGGAAGAGCGGGTTGAAGGCCACGGTCTTCGCCGCCGCGAGCGTCTGCGCGGCATTGTAGGCGACCTCGTTGGCCTTGCCGACGACGAAATTCTCGAAGCGATAGCGCGGCTCGAGCGCGACGGCGTAGAGATGGGCCAGCTCGGGCGCGGAGGCCGAGTCGCGGGCCGGCGCCGGGATTTCGACGATCGCGGCGGTGCGCGGCGCGGCCGCGCCCACTCCGATGCGGACGTTGCGAACGGCAGGCAAAGACTGCCGCCAGGCCATGGTCAGACGCTCGGAAAAATGGGTCTGCACCCAGTCGGCCATGAATTGCGAGGGAAGCTCGAGCCGCAAGGTCGCCGTATCGGGATCGAAGCTGCCGAGCGCGATCGGGCGCAGCCAACCGTCGAACGTGCGGGCCCCGCAATCCCGGCGCAGACTCGATCGGATCAGCTCCCAGGTCGCGGGAATCGAATCGAGCACCTCGTCGATTCCGGTCAGTTCGAGCCCAGTCATAGCGCCGCCTTTGGCCGCCGTGTGCGTCACGCGAACAACCCCTCTTCCAAACGTCCCGGCCGCTTGCACGCGGCCCTTTTTTAGGTGCAAAGCTCCCCTGCACGGCGAATGCCCCCCGGCCCTGCCGCTCTCAAACGTTGCTTTGCATTGGCCTCCGACAGCCAGAGTCGCGATCGCCGGAGAGGGGTTTTCTGGAAGCTCCGGCGCAGCATCGCAACCGGAAAATTCACGTAGATGTCACAAAAAGTCGTTGACACACGGAATTGCGCGCTTTTTTGAAAAACGGCAGATTTCCGCCATTTTCAAAAGCGTCGGCGTGCGAATCGCAGGAAAACCTAGAGTTTTTGCAGCGCAGCGTTTCGGTACGTAGCCGACACGAAAAAGCCCGCCGGGATATGCGGGCTCATTCTACCGCAGATTAGCAACGGTCAGGCGAGAGCGGCTACGCGCTTGCTGAGTCGCGAGATCTTCCGCGACGCCGTGTTCTTGTGCAGCACGCCCTTCGAGACGCCGCGCATCAGTTCCGGCTGCGCCTGGCGAATCGCGGCGAGCGCGAGATCCTTGTCGCCCGCAGCGATCGCGGCCTCGACCTGCTTGACGAAGGTGCGGATGCGGCTGACGCGGGCGCCGTTGATCTCGCTGCGGCGGGCGTTGCGGCGGATTCGTTTCTTTGCTTGCGGCGTGTTCGCCATCGTCTCGGTGCCTCTGATCTCGAAATGAAAAGGGCACGGCTTTCCACCGCACCCGCTCGGGCGGGGCTCTACCGACGGAGGCGCCGAAGGTCAACCTCAGGCGCGCTGGCAGCGCGGGCAATAGAAGGTCGATCGACCCGAGTCGGCGCGGCGCCGAATCGCGGCGCCGCAGCGGCAGGCTTCGCCCTCGCGGCCATAGACGCGCCACTGCCTGGAAAAGTAGCCGAGCTCGCCGTCGGGCCTGGCATAATCGCGCAAGGTGGAGCCGCCGGCCGCGATCGCGGCGGCGAGGACCTCCTTCACGGCGGCGGCGAGGCGATCGAGCCGGCGACGGGAGATGCGTCCCCCTGCCCGGCCGGGCGCGATCGCGGCCATGTACAGGGCCTCGCACACATAGATGTTGCCGAGGCCGGCGACGAGGCGCTGATCGAGGAGCAACGCCTTGATGGGGGCCGAGCGGCCCGCGAGCACCTGTTCGAGGACCGCGCCGGAAAAGTCGTCGCCCAGCGGCTCCGGTCCCATCGACGCGAACAACGAGCTCGCGTCGAGCGCATCGGTCCGCACCAGGTCGAGCGAGCCGAAGCGGCGCGGGTCGTTCAAGGCGAGGACGCGTCCATCTTCGGTCTCGAGGACGAAATGATCGTGCGGTCCGAGCGCCGCGGGGTCGATCCGCCAGCGGCCGGACATGCCGAGGTGGAAGACGAGACTGTCGCCGCGGTCGGTCGCGATGAGCCCGTATTTGGCGCGGCGTGAAAGAGCCTCCACGGTCGCGCCGGTAAGCCGCTGGCGCAGATCCGGCGGAAAGGCCCGGCGCAGGTCCGCCCGGCGCGGCTCGACGCGCACCAGGCGCCGGCCTTCGAGCACGGGCTTCAGGCCCCTCACCGTGGTTTCGACTTCGGGAAGCTCAGGCAAGGCGAATCGTTCTCATATCAGGCGTGCACATCTCTCCTTTCCCCTGCTAGAGGCGCGGACGATGGACAAGGTCAGTTTCGGCCACGAGGAGGTGGCGCCGCAGGAAAAGACGAAGCGGGTGAGCGACGTCTTTTCGAGCGTCGCCCGGCGCTACGATTTGATGAACGACCTCATGTCGGGCGGGCTCCACCGGGCATGGAAGGCGCAGTTCGCCGCGCGCGTCCGGCCGCGGCGAGGCGAGGCAATCCTCGACATGGCGGGCGGCACGGGCGACATCGCCTTCCGCCTCGCCCGCTCCGGAGCGTCTGTCACGGTCGCCGACATCAACGCCGACATGCTCGGCGTCGGCATCGAACGCGCCCGCAAGCGCGGCATCGACGGGCTCGTCTGGGCGCAGGAGAATGCCGAGGCGCTAAGCTTCGCCGACGCGAGCTTCGACGCCTATACGATCGCCTTCGGCATCCGCAACGTCACCCATGTCGAGCGCGCGCTGGCTGAGGCGGGGCGCGTGCTCAAGCTCGGCGGGCGCTTCTTCTGCCTCGAATTCTCGCAGACGCGCTGGCCCGGCTTCGCCGACCTCTACGAGCGCTACAGCCGCGCCGTGGTGCCGCGGATCGGGCGCGCCGTCGCCGGCGATGCCGCAAGCTACCGCTACCTCGTCGAATCGATCGAACGCTTTCCCGACATGGAGACGTTCGCGGCGATGATCCGCCGCGCGGGCCTCTCGAACGTCAAGGCCGAGCCGATCCTCGGCGGGCTGGTCGCCATCCACAGCGGATGGAAGGTGTGACCAGGCCGATCGTCCATGTCTGGCGCCTCCTCAAATGGGGGCGGGTGCTGGCGCGCCACGGCGCCCTGCGCGGCATCGAGCGGGACGCCAACACGCCGGCGCCGGTGAAGCGGCTGGCGCGGATCGCGCGCTTCGGCACGCGCCAGCCCGCCGTCCCGGCCTATGCCGCCGCGTTCCAGGACATCGGCCCGGCCGCGATCAAGTTCGGCCAGGCGCTGGCGACCCGGCCCGATCTGGTCGGCGAGGAGGCGGCGCGCGACCTCTCGCTGTTGCAGGACAGCCTGCCGCCGGCGCCCTTCGCGCAGATCCGCGCCGCGATCGAACAGGCTCTCGAAAGGCCGATCGAACAGATTTTCCGTCATATCGACGAGGAGCCGGTCGGCGCCGCCTCCATCGCCCAGGTCCACCGCGCGATCACGACCGAGGGCAGGCAGGTCGCGGTCAAGGTGCTGCGGCCCAGCATCGAGGAGGACTTCGCACGCGCGCTCGACACCTACGAATGGGCGGCGGCGCAGATCGAGCATTATGGCGGCGAGGTCGCGCGCCTCAGGCCGCGCGTCGTCATCGCCACCTTCCGGCAGTGGACGATGCGCGAGCTCGACCTGCGCCGCGAGGCCGCGTCGGCGTCGGAGCTGCGCGAGAACCTCGTCGCCGAGAGCGGCTTCTTCGTGCCGGAGATCGACTGGAGCCGCTCGGCGCGGCGCGTGATGACGCTGGAATGGATCGACGGCATCAAGCTCACCGACCGCGAGGCTCTGGTCGAGGCGGGCCACGATTTGAAGGCGCTGGCCGCGACTCTGGTCCGCGCCTTCCTCCGCCAGGCCGTGGTCGACGGCTTCTTCCACGCCGATCTCCACCAGGGCAATCTCTTCGCCCTTCCCGACGGGCGGCTGGCGGCGATCGACTTCGGCATCATGGGGCGGGTCGACCGCCAGGCGCGGGTCTGGCTGGCCGAGATCCTATACGGGCTCATCGTCGGCAATTACCGGCGCGTGGCCGAGATCCATTTCGAAGCGCAATATGTCCCCTCGCACCACAATGTCGACGAGTTCGCGACCGCTTTGAGGGCGGTCGGCGAGCCGATCCGGGGCCTGCCGGTCAAGGACATCTCGATCGGCGCGATGCTCGACGGCCTGTTCGTCATCACCCGCGATTTCGACATGCCGACCCAGCCCCACCTCCTCCTCCTCCAGAAGACGATGGTGATGGAGGAAGGCGTCGCCACCGCCCTCGATCCCGACATCAACATGTGGGAGACGGCGGAGCCGTTCCTGCGCGAATGGGTGCGCGGCGAGCTCGGCCCCGAGGCGCGGCTCGCCGACGCGATGGTGCGCGACTTCCGCACCCTGCGCCGCATCCCCGAGCTGATCCGGCGGCTCGATCATTATTATCCTCCCCCGGGCGCCGCGCCGCCCGATCCGCCGCTCCGCGACATCGTCATCGTTCAGCCCCACCATTACGGCCGGTACGCGCTGACGGCCCTCCTCGCCGCTGCGGCTGGCGCCGCCGCGGCCATCCTCCTAGTCTAGGCCGATGAGCGAACCGACTACCGCCGGCACGAGCGCACGCCCGCTATGGCTCGCCTGTCTGGCCGGATGGCTGGTGCCGGCGACGATCGCCTGGATCGTCGTCCTCGTGTGGCTCGACATCGACAATGCCCGCCTCGACGACGGCCACATGTTCGAAGGAGACGGCGCGGTTCGCCCGCCTGCGGCCTTCACCTCGGCCTGGCTGCAGGACGCGGCGACAATCTACGCGAGGCTGACCATCGGCGCGCTCGCATTCGCCATCCCGCTGGCGCTGCTCGGCCCGCTGCTGGAGCGCCGGTCGAAGACGGCCCGCCGCGGCTGGCTGCTGGCCGGGATCGCCGCAATGGCCCCGCTCGCGGCCGCGCTTACCGCCTTCGCGCTCCAATCCCGGGCACCGGGGCCGACGGGCGAGTTCTTCGCACTTTTGGTCCTTCTCCTTTGCCTCGGCGCGGCCGGCGGCGCAGCGGCGCACCGCGTCCGCCGGAAGCGGCGATGACCTTGCCCGGGCGCATCCTCCTGATCGTCGGCGGCGGCATCGCGGCCTACAAGGCCTGCGAGCTCGTCCGGCTGATCCGCAAGGCGGGAGGCAGCGTGCGCTGCGTGCTGACCGAGAGCGGCGCCCAGTTCGTGACGCCGATGACGCTCGCGGCACTCTCCGAGCAGCCGGTCCACAGCTCGCTCTGGGACCTCAAGGACGAGGTGGAAATGGGGCATATCCAGTTGAGCCGGGAGGCGGACCTGGTCGTGGTGTGCCCGGCGACCGCCGGCCTCCTCGCGAAGATGGCGGCGGGCATTGCCGACGATCTCGCCACCACCCTCCTCCTCGCCACCGACAAGCCGGTGCTCGCCGCGCCGGCGATGAACGTGCGCATGTGGCAGCACGAGGCGACCAAGCGCAACGTCGAGCGCCTACGCGGCGACGGCGTGACGATCCTGGATCCGGACGAAGGCGAGATGGCCTGCGGCGAATATGGACCTGGGCGCCTGCCCGAGCCGGAAGCGATCCTCGCCGCGATCCAGGCGCACCCCGCGGCGCGACCGACGCGGCGGGCGCTGACCGGCAAGCGCGTGATCGTCACCGCGGGGCCGACGCATGAGCCGATCGATCCGGTCCGGGTGATCGCGAACCGGTCTTCGGGCAAGCAGGGCTTCGCCATCGCCGAGGCGCTGGCGCGGCTCGGCGCGCAGGTGACGCTCGTCGCGGGACCCGTTCACCTGGCGACGCCGCCGGGCGTCGACCGCGTCGATGTCGAGACGGCGCAGGAAATGGACCGGGCGGTGCAGGCCGCCTTGCCCGCCGACGCGGCGGTCCTCGTGGCCGCAGTCGCCGACTGGCGGGTCGAGCCCGCGCCGGCCAAGCTCAAGAAGTCCGAAGGCCCGCCGGCGCTCTCCTGGCAGGCCAATCCCGATATCCTCCTTGCCGTCGCCGAGAGCAGGCACCGCCCGAAGCTGCTCGTCGGCTTCGCCGCGGAGACCGGCGACGTGCTGACCGAAGCCCGTGCGAAGCGGCGCCGCAAGGGCTGCGACTGGATCCTCGCCAACGACGTCTCGGGCGATGTGATGGGCGGCGAGACCAACCGGGTCCACTTCCTGACGGGGCAAAGCGAGGAGCTCTGGGACGAAGCGCCCAAGTCCGAGATCGCGCGCCGGCTCGCCGAAAGGATCGCCGATGCCCTCGCCTGAGATCCGCATTGGCCTGAAGCGCCTGTCGCAAGGCGAAGGCCTCCCCTTGCCCTCCTATGCCAGCGCCGGCGCGGCCGGGCTCGACGTCGTCGCTGCCGAAACGCTGGTGCTCGAGCCCGGTGCGCGCCATGCGGTAGCCACTGGCTTCGCCGTCGCGATCCCGCCAGCCTATGAGCTGCAGGTGCGGCCGCGCTCGGGTCTGGCGTTGAAACATGGCATCACGTGCCTCAACACGCCCGGCACGATCGACAGCGACTATCGCGGCGAGGTCAAGATTATCCTTGCAAATCTGGGGCAAGAGGCATTCCATGTCGTTCGCGGCGAACGGATCGCGCAGCTCGTGCCTGCGCCGGTCACGCGCGCCGCCTTCGTCGAGGAGGCTGAGCTAGGCGAGACGGAGCGCGGCGGCGGCGGGTTCGGATCGACGGGGAGATAGAAAATGACGCTGATGCTGCTTGCTTTGTCCGCCGCTTTGTCGGCCCCGACGCCGCCGGCCCGACCCGATCCGACGGCCGACATCCAGATCAATATCGGCCGCGCCGAATGGGGGAATTTCGACGCTCTCGTACCGGAGCCGCGCAACCTTCCGACCGGATTGATGCTCGATCGGGTCGAGAACATATTGCGCGACCGCGAATGCGTGATGCGCGGCCAGAGCTACCGGCGCTTCGACATCACGGTGCCCTGGGTCGTCCAGGTCGAGCCGGATGGACGGTTGACGCGGCTCATCGTCGCCGACATCGGCTGCCGCCCGCTCGAAACCTTCGTCGCCGAGCTCGTGGTGGAGCTTGCCGAGCGGGGCGACCTGCGGCCGGCTCCGGGAGCGCGGACGCGCCTTTATGGCAGCGACTTCAATTTCAATCTCACCACCACTCGCTGACGAGCGCCTCGACCGCTACGCGCGGCACATCGTCCTCAAGGAGATCGGCGGCGAGGGGCAGAGGAAGCTGCTCGCCGCGACGGTCGTGCTGATCGGTGCCGGCGGGATCGGCGCGCCGGCCATCCAGTATCTCGCCGCCGCCGGCGTCGGCCGCCTGCGCGTCATCGACGACGATGCGGTCAGCCTCGACAACCTCCAGCGCCAGGTGCTGTTCGGAACGGCCGACATCGGCCGGGCGAAAACCGAAGTGACCGCCGCGGCGATCGCGCGGCTCAATCCCGAGGTTCGCTTCGAAGGCGTGCGCGAACGCATCGATGCAGCCAACGCCCCCGCTCTGCTGGCAGGCGCCGACGTCGTCGTCGACGGCAGCGACAATTTCGCGACGCGGCTCGCGGTTTCCGATGCGGCGACCGCCTTGCGCATTCCACTCGTTTCGGCGGCGATCGGGCAGTTCCAGATTCAGGTCGCGACGTTCCGCGGCTGGGAGCCGGGTCGGCCATGCTACCGCTGCTATGTGGGCGATGCGTTCGATGCGGACGACTGCGACAGCTGCGCGGAGCTCGGCGTGCTCGGCGCCGCCGCCGGCCTCGCCGGGAGCTGGGCGGCGCTCGAGGCGATGCGCCAGATCGCCGGCTTCGGCGACGAGCAGGCGGGGCGCCTGCATCTCTTCGATGCCCTGAGGCCAGCCATGCGCAGCCTCGGCATCGTCAAGGACCCGGCCTGCCGCGCCTGCGCAAGCGACTGAGGCTCAGTCGGCGCTGTCGGACCGGTCCCTAGGCATCAGGAAGATCACGCGCGCGGTGCACCCGACGAAGCCGGAATCGCCGCCTGCCGTCCGAGCCTCGCGGACGATGCGGGCGGCCTGGTCGCCGAAGACGGCCGCAGGCTCGGCCGCGAGCACGCGGACGTTGCCGGTCTCACCCCAGGGAGCGAGATCGTAGCTTACGATCGCCCAGCCCTCGATGCTGCGGCGGTTGAAGGCCGCGGGAAAGTCGAGCGGCGGCATGTGGAGCCACTGCGGTTCTTCCTGCGGGCAGGTCGCGCCGGCCGCCCGGAACGATTCCTCCTCGGGAGGGGGCGGCGCGGGCATCGGCTCGACCGCGCGGCGATGATATTCGAAGACGCAGCCGGTCCGCGCGCCCGGCTGGAACCGCGAGCGCGAGATCGCGGCGCGCGAGCGCCGGTCGAGCTCGTCATTGCCCGAGCTGCCGAGCAGCCGCACGTTGCGCACCCGCCCGTCCGGCCCGATATCGTGGGCAAGCCAGCTGAAATGGACCGTCCCAGCCGGTTGCTCGATTTCCTCAAACGCCGGGAAGGCGAGCATCCGCACGCTGGGCCGCGGGTCGAAACAGGTGGTGCCCGCCGGCTTCGCCCGTTCGAAAGCAGGGCGGCCGACCTCGCTTGCTCGCATATGGCCGCTCAGCGGGTGCAAAGCGAGGAAGCGGTAGAGCGTTTCCGGCGCAGCCCGCGCGACTGCCTCCACGACGGGTGAGAAGACGATCGTGCAGTCCCGCCGCTCGCCGCCCGGTGCGAACCGCCAGGCCGCGAAGGCGGAGGGCACGTCCTGGACGCTGTAGCCGGGTATCGTGCTGCGCTCCTGCACGATGCCGAGCGGCCGGCCGCTCGCGTCGATCCGGAAGCGCAGCTCGATCCGGCTCCCGGCCGGCGGGGCGCGCGTGACGCCGATCGGGAAGGGCTCCTCGCGCAGCAGGACGCGCTGCTCCTCGGCGCCGCAGCGCGGCGAGTCGGCCCGGAAGCGCACGATCGCCGGCTCGGGCGGCGCCGTCCCCGGCAGCGGCCGCAGCTGCGACGCCATCGGAGCTGGCGGCTGGACCTGGAACGGCTGGGACTGCGCGGAAGCGGTCGAAGCGGCGGCGATCAGGGCGAGAAGAATGCTGCGCATCGGGCGATGATGACCCTTCGTCGGGCGGCGATCAAGCAGCGGACGACGTCATCCGCTCGCCCAGCCGATCTTGATGAGGTTCAGCGACTCGTTCGTACGTCTGGCACACCATCGGGCGGCCTACTTCTTCGCCGCCGCCTTGCGCTTCGCGGGAGCCCCCTTGCGCCCCCTTCCCTTCTTCGCGGCCGGGCCCTTGGCGGCGCGTTCGTCGAGGAGCTGGGCGGCTTCCTCGAGAGTAAGGTCGTCGGGCGCCAGCGTCTTGGGGAGAGTGGCATTGGTGGCGCCGTCGGTCACGTAGGCGCCGAAGCGGCCTTCCATCAGCCTGATTTCGAGCTCGGTGCGGGGATGGGCGCCGAGCACCTTGAGGGGCTCGCGCGAGCCGCGGGCGCGGCCGCCGCCGGCCGCCGCTTCGGCGAGCTTGACGACGGCTGCGTTCATGCCCGTCTCGAATACCTCGGCGGTCGAGCCCAGCTTCGCATATTTGCCGTCACAAGCGAGGTAGGGGCCGTAACGCCCGATCGAGGCGGTGATCGCGTTCCCGGTCTCGGGATGCGGGCCGATCGTGCGCGGGAGAGACAGCAGGCGCACCGCCAGATCGAGGTCGAGCTCGCCGGCGTCCTTCGGGATCGAGGCGCGCTTCGCCTCCTTTCCCTCGCCGGTCTCGACATAGGGTCCGAAGCGGCCGGTCTTGCGGACGATGT
Source organism: Allosphingosinicella sp. (assembly GCA_036386475.1). Taxonomy (GTDB): domain Bacteria; phylum Pseudomonadota; class Alphaproteobacteria; order Sphingomonadales; family Sphingomonadaceae; genus Allosphingosinicella. Next base: position 25,710 of record DASVVQ010000014.1, read on the forward strand.
CGGCGCCCGTCTCGGGGTGCCGGCCGAGCACTTCCGGGCCGTCCGACCCGCCGGCCTCGTCGCCGCCCTGGCCGAAGCGGCGAGTGAACTTGCATTCGGGATAGTTGGAGCAGGCGACGAAGGCCCCGAAGCGGCCGCCGCGCAGGCCGAGACTCCCCTCGCCGCAGGCGGGGCAGAGGCGCGGATCGGTGCCGTCCTCCTTGTCGGGGAACAGCCAGGGAGCGAGGAATTCGTCCAGCGCCTCGGTGACCTCGGAGGGCTTGCGCTCCATGATCTCAACGGTCTTGGGCTTGAAGTCGCGCCAGAAGGCGTCGAGCACCTGCTGCCAATCGGCACGGCCGCCCGAGACGTCGTCGAGCTCGTCCTCGAGGCGCGCGGTGAAATCGAAGGAGACGTAGCGTTCGAAGAAGCGCTCCAGGAAGGCGGTCAGGAGGCGGCCGCTCTCCTCGGGCAGGAAGCGGTTCTTCTCGAGGCGGACATAGTCGCGGTCCTTGAGCGTCTGGAGGATCGAGGCGTAGGTCGAGGGCCGGCCGATGCCGAGCTCCTCCATCTTCTTGACCAGGCTCGCCTCGGAATAACGCGGCGGCGGCTGGGTAAAATGCTGCTCGGCCGAGACCTGTTTCTTGGCCGGGGCCTCGCCTTCGCGCAGGCGCGGCAGGCGCCGGGCTTCGTCGTCCTCGGGCTCGTCGCGGCCTTCCTCGTAGAGCGCGAGAAAACCGGGGAAGAGCGCGACCTGGCCGGTCGCGCGCAGCGCCGTCTGGCCGGTGCCGTCGGCGAGCTCGGCGGTCGTCCGCTCGAGCCGGGCCGAGGCCATCTGGCTGGCAAGCGCGCGGCGCCAGATGAGATCGTAGAGGCGGCCATGGTCGCCCGAGCCATGGCGGTCCGCACCGTAATCGGTCGGCCGGATCGCCTCGTGCGCTTCCTGGGCGTTCTTCGCCTTGGTCGTGTAGTGACGCGGCTTGTCCGGAACGTAGCCCGCGTCGAAACGGGCGGCGATGGCGCGGCGCGCGCCGGAGATCGCTTCGGGCGCGACGTCGACGCCGTCGGTGCGCATATAGGTGATCGCGCCGGCCTCGTAGAGATCCTGGGCGACCCGCATCGTACGACTCGCCGAGAAGCCCAGTTTGCGCGCCGCCTCCTGCTGGAGCGTAGAGGTCATGAAAGGCGGAGGCGGGTTGCGGGTGAGCGGCTTCGTCTCGACCGAAGCAACCGAGAAACGCCCCTGCTCGACCGCGGCTCTGGCGGCCTCGGCCGTGCCGGCGTCACCGATCGAGAGGCGATCGATCTTCTCCCCGCGAAAGCGGACCAGGCGAGCAAGGAATTCCTGGCCGTCCGATTCCATCGACGCCGAGACCGACCAATATTCCTGGGCGCGGAACAGCTCGATCTCGCGCTCGCGGTCGACGACGAGGCGCAGCGCCACCGACTGGACGCGGCCCGCGGACTTGGCGCCCGGGAGCTTGCGCCACAGCACCGGCGAGAGAGTGAAGCCGACGAGATAATCGAGCGCGCGGCGGGCCCGGTAGGCGTCGATCAGGTCCTCGTCGAGCGCGCGCGGGCGCTTCATCGCCTCGGTGACTGCCGATCTGGTGATCGCGTTGAAGGTGACGCGTTCGACCTCCTTGGGGAGCGCCTTGCGGCTCCGCAGCACCTCCAAGACGTGCCAGCTGATCGCCTCGCCCTCGCGGTCCGGATCGGTGGCGAGAATGAGCGCGTCCGCCGACTTCGCCTCGTCGCTGATCGCCTTCAATTGCCGCGACTTGTCGGCATAGGTCTCCCACTGCATCGCGAAGCCGTCGTCGGGATCGACCGACCCGTCCTTGGGCGGCAGGTCCCGGACGTGCCCGTAGGAAGCGAGGACGCGAAAGCCCGGGCCCAGATATTTCTCGATGGTCTTGGCCTTGGCCGGCGATTCGACGACGACAAGCTTCACTCTCAAACACCCTTCTCACGCGTACGCGCACAGGGTGGTGACCCGCCACGGGCCTCGTCAAGCGGGCTTTGCGCAGCTTGCGAGGCTCAGCCCTCGACGCTCCACCCCTCCGGCAGCAGGCAGCGGCCATTGCGATAATTGCCCACCGAGCGGATCACCTCGCCCGGCGAGGCCTCGACCCGGCGACCGCTGACGAGGCTGGCGAGGACGCGGCGGACGAGCGCATCGAGGCGCGTCACCTGATAGCAGTCGACGGCGGGCTCGGCATGGGCGTTGCCGATGCCGCTGTCGTCGGTGAGGAAGATGTAGCGCGACTGGGTCAGCGCCGACATGCCGCGCATCGCGAACTCGGCGAGGTCGTCGACGCCGGACGCCGCCACCGGGACGATCTGGATTCGCTTGGCGCGCGCCGCTTCCGCGACCGCCCAGGTGCGCGCCATGTTGGTGCCGTGCGGGGGCGCGTCGGCGACGAGGAGGAGCGCGCGCACCGCATCCGGCCGCCAATCCTGCGCGACGGCGCGGGCGAGCGCCTCGTCCATCGCCTCGGGCATATCGCCGCCGCCCGCCGCTCGCTGGGCGCGGACATGCTCCTGTACGTCCTCGACCCGGCGGGTGAAGGGGAAGGTTCGGGTGACATATTCGTCTCCCTCGTCGCGATAGGCGACGAGGCCGACCCTGATGTCGAGATTGGCATGGCTGCGGGCGATGTCGCCGACGATGGCGCGCAGCTCGGACTTCAGGAATTCGAGCTCGTCGCCCATGCTGCCGGTGGTGTCCACGGCGAGGAAGAGGTCGAAGCGGGTGGGCCGCTGCGCGCCGCCCGGAAGCCTGAGGCGATGGCGCTGGGCGTCGCTTTGTCCTGAAACCGGCACGAGGCGAGCGCCGCCGTTGCGCCGTCCCTCTTTCGCCACCTCGACGCGAACCTCCTCGCCGAGGCGGTCGAGCGCGGGGAAGAAGACGGCGGTGCCGTCGGCCAGGGTCGACAGGCTCAGCCGGTTGCCGTCGGCGCAGGTCAAGGTCACCTCCGCGAACGGCACCGGGTGGCCGGCATCGTCTTCGACCGAGACGACGAAGACGCGGCGAGTATCGAGCACCGGAATGCCCTTGAGGTCGAGCGCGCCGCCCGCCCGGCGGACGTAGCGGGCATAGAGTTCGGGGTTGAGGAGATCGTCATGCTCGCCGGCGGTGAGCTGGCCGGACTGCGGCTCGGCGCCGCCGAGCGCGAAGCCGGAACCGCTGGAGGCGCGATCCGCCGAGGCCGCCGGCGGCGCGGAGGCCGGGGCCTCGGCGGCCACCGGAGCAGCGGAGCCGCGAGGACGGGCCGACGGCTCTTCCGAGCTCGTGGCTCCCGACAGGGTGAATTCCTCGTCCGCGACGACCGCGACCGGCGAGGTCGAGCTGAGGTCTGGGCGTTCGATCCGCGTGCCGGTGACCGCGATGTCGCCATCTGCCGCGCCGGCGCCCCCGGCCGGCGGGGGAGGCGGCGCGGGCATCGCCACCGCCGGCGGCGCCATCGCCGCGGGAGGCGCGTAGACCGGCACTGCGTCCACCGAACCGCGCTGCTGGGGCGCGGTCGCGTTCTCGGGAGGAAGTGACGGCAGCGGCGCCGGGCGGCGGCACAGCGGCTCGCGCGCGTCGCTCTGCCGCGCCGTTGCGGCGGGAAGACCCAGGGGCTGCGGCAGCGCAAGGCCGGCGGTCGCCGCCGCGAGGAGGGTCACTCGAAGCGCTTTCCTCATGGTCCGATCTCCCTCGTGCGGTCCGCCCTTCAGCCCAGGCTGACCTTGCCGCCGGCGTGCCGTTCGAGACGGCCGGCGAGCTCCAGCTCGAGGAGGACGGTGTGGACGATAGGCGCGGGCACGTCGGCCTGGCGAATGATTTCGTCGATCGGCACCGGCGCGACGTTGAGCAGGCCGAGGACGACGTCGCGGTGCCGTTCCTCGGCGTCGGCGCCGAGCGCTGGCGGCGCGAACGGGCGTTCGGGCTGGCGAAACGGGCGGATCTGGCCGGGCTCGATCGCCTCCAGCACGTCCTCGGCGGTCTGGATCAGGGTGGCGCCGTCGCGGATGAGCTGGTTGCAGCCCTGCGCGCGCGGATCGAGAGGCGAGCCCGGCACCGCCATCACCTCGCGGCCGAACTCGGCGGCGCAGCGCGCCGTGATCAGCGAGCCCGAGCGCGGCGCCGCCTCGACGACGACGGTGCCGAGAGCCAGTCCGGCGATGATTCGGTTGCGATAGGGGAAGTGGCGCGCCCGCGGCTCGACGCCCGGCGCCTGCTCGGCGATGAGAAGGCCCTGGCTCGCGATGGCCCGCTGCCGGGCCTCGTTCTCCGGCGGATAGAAGATGTCGATGCCGCCGGCGATGACGGCGATGGTGCCGCTGGCCAGCGCCCCGTCATGGGCGGCGGTATCGATGCCGCGGGCGAGGCCGGACACGACCACCGGTCCGGCGGCGCCGAGCGTTTGGGCGAGCTGGCGCGCGTAGCGGCAGGCGGCGGCGGAGGCGTTGCGGGCGCCGACCAGGGCCACCGCCGGGCGCTCGAGCAAGGAGAGGTGGCCCTGGACGATGAGAGCGGGCGGCGCCGTCTCGAGCTCGGCGAGCAGCGGCGGATAAGGCGGCGTGCCGAGGAAGAGGTAGCGCGCGCCGAGGCGATCGACCTCTTCCATCTCGCGTTCGATCTGGGTTTTGGGAACGAGCCGCGGCGCCCTGCCGCCGCCGCGGGCGGCGAGATCGGGAATGGCGTCGATCGCCGCCTCGGCCGACCCGAAGCGGGCGAGCAGCTGGAAGAAGGTGACCGGCCCGATATTCTCCGACCGCACCAGCCGCAGCCGTGCGACCATGTCTGCCGGTGTGGCCGGATCAGGCATCGACCTCTCCGCCGGCGGCGGCGGCGGAAGAAGAGGGTCCGCCGCCCACCTTGGGCTCGGTCCCGCTCATCAGCCGATCGAGATTGGCACGGTGCTTCCAAACGACCAGAAGCGTGAAGCCGAGGAAGAGGAGCACCAAGTCGAAGCGCGCGAGCACGGCAGCGGCGATCGGCGCCGACAGCGCCATCGTCATGCCGGCGAGCGACGAAAAGCGGGTCATTGCCAGCATTGCGAGCCAGACCAGGGCCGCAGCGAGCGCGATCTGCCAGTGCAGCGCGCCGAGGATGCCCAGGAACGTCGCCACGCCCTTGCCGCCGGCGAATCGCAGCCAGACCGGGTAGAGATGGCCGATCAGCGCACCGAAGGCGGCGAGCGGATCGAGCTGCGGCTGGTCGGGGAAGAGCAGGCGGACGAGGAGGATGGCGGCGGCGCCCTTCAACGCGTCTAGGACCAGGGTCGCGGCGGCGAGTCCCTTGCGGCCGGTCCGCAGCACGTTGGTCGCGCCGATATTGCCGGAACCGATCCGCCTCAGATCGCCGGCACCCGTCATCCGGGTCAGCAGAACGCCGAACGGGATCGAGCCGAGCAAATAGCCGGCGAGGAGCGCGCCGAGCGGCCCAACGAGAGTGTCGAACGTCAACCCATTTTCCCTCGGAAAGCGAAACTAGAACAAAGTGGGCGGCGCCACAACCGCTCCCCGTCCCGGAAGCGGTTTACGACGCACTATCGCCCCCGGTACAGCGCGGGCGGTGAAGCCCATCCTCGTCCTCGATTCCGGCATAGGCGGCCTGTCGGTCCTGCAGCCGATCCGCGCTTTGCTGCCCGGCGTGCCGTTCGTCTATGTCGCGGACAATGCCGGCTATCCCTACGGCACGAAGTCGCCGCAGGAGATCGAGGCGAGGGTCCCGGCCCTGCTCGGGCGGCTCGCCGAGCGCTTCGATCCCGAGCTGATCGTCATCGCCTGCAACACCGCCTCGACGATCGCCCTCGACGCGGTGCGGGGCGCGCTCGACCTGCCGGTGGTCGGGACCGTCCCGGCGATCAAGCCGGCGGCGGAGCTTTCGAAGACCCGGACGATCGGAGTCCTCGGCACCGAGGCGACGGTTCGGCAGCCCTATGTCGACCGGCTCTCCGCGGAATTCGCTTCCGACTGCACCGTCCTGCGCCACGGCTCGGCCGAGCTGGTCGACTTCGCCGAAGCCAAGCTGCGCGGCGAGACCGGGGAGGCCGGAGCCTGCCGGCGCGCCCTGGGCGGACTGTTCGGACAGCCGGGCGGCGGCCGGATCGATACGATCGTCCTCGCCTGCACCCATTTCCCGCTCGTCGAGGAGGAGCTGGCGGCGGCGGCTGCGCGGCCGGTCCGCTTCGTCGACGGCAAGGAGGGAATCGCCCGCCGGACCGCCTGGCTCACCCGTCATCTGGGCTGGCCGGACCCGCCGTCCGAAGGTGTCGCCCTCTTCACCGGCCGCGACACCGACCTCGAGGCTTACCGCCCAGGCCTGGCGCGCTACGGTCTGACCCGGCTCGAAAGGCTCTAAGATGCGCGGCTGCACGGTCTAGCCAATCGGCCTTCAGTTCGGCTAATAAGGGCGCAAGGGACTCCGGGGAGCCGACGTGGATTACAACCGCATCTTTGCGCAGGCCATCGACAGGCTTCATGCCGAAGGGCGCTATCGCGTGTTCATCGACATCCTGCGCAACAAGGGCGCCTTCCCCAACGCGCGCTGCTTCGCCGGCCACAACGGGCCCAAGCCGATCACCGTCTGGTGCTCGAACGACTATCTGTGCATGGGCCAGCATCCGGACGTCGTCGAGGCGATGGAGGAAGCGCTTCACGACGTCGGAGCGGGCTCCGGCGGCACCCGCAACATCGGCGGCAACACCCATTATCATGTCGAGCTCGAAGCCGAGCTGGCCGATCTCCACGCCAAGGAATCGGCCCTCCTCTTCACCTCGGGATACATCTCGAACGAGGCGACACTCTCCACCGTCGCCAGGCTCCTGCCCGGATGCATCATCTATTCCGACGAATTGAACCACGCGTCGATGATCGCCGGGATCCGTGCCTCGGGCTGCGAGAAGCAGGTCTTCCGGCATAACGACCTCGAGCATCTCGACTCCCTCCTCGCCGCGGCGGATCCCGAGGCGCCCAAGCTGATCGCCTTCGAGAGCGTCTATTCGATGGACGGCGACGTCGCTCCGATCGCCGAAATCTGCGACCTCGCCGACCGCTACGGGGCGATCACCTATCTCGACGAGGTCCATGCCGTCGGCATGTACGGCCCGCGCGGCGGCGGAATCTCCGAGCGCGACGACGTCGCCCGGCGGGTCACCATCATCGAGGGCACGCTCGGCAAGGCCTTCGGGGTGATGGGCGGCTATATCGCCGCCGACCGCAACATCGTTGACGTGGTGAGGAGCTACGCGCCCGGCTTCATCTTCACCACCTCGCTTTCGCCGGTCCTGGTCGCGGGCGCATTGGCGAGCGTGAAGCACCTCAAGGCCTCCAGCGCCGAGCGCGAGGCGCAGAAGGCCAATGCCGAGCGGCTGAAGGCGATTTTCCACGAGGCCGGGCTGCCGGTCATGCCCTCGACCACCCACATCGTCCCGCTGATGGTCGGCGATCCGGTCAAGGCCAAGAAGATCAGCGACATCCTGCTCGCCGAATATGGCTGCTACGTCCAGCCGATCAATTATCCCACCGTGCCCCGCGGCACCGAGCGCCTGCGCTTCACCCCCGGTCCGCGCCACGACGAGGCGATGATGCGCGAGCTCGCCGACGCGCTGGTCGAGATCTGGGACCGGCTGGAGCTTCGGGCGGCGGCCTGACCCGCCTTCGCCGGAATGACGAGCCTGTGCGAAAGGCTTCGCCGAGGAGGCGCGGTCAATCCGCGCCGCTTTCCCGCCCGCGCCCGGGTGGCTAAGCAGACCGGGCAGGAGGCGCGAATGGCAGACAGTCCGATCGACGGGGAATGGCAGCCGGCGAGGCTTCGCCGGGTCGTCGCCGCCAGCATGATCGGCACCACGATCGAATGGTATGATTTCTTCCTCTACGGCTCCGCGGCCGCGCTGATCTTCAACAAGCTCTTCTTCCCTGCCTCCGATCCGATGACCGGCACCTTCCTCTCGCTCGGCATTTACGCGGTCGGCTTCGTCGCAAGGCCTCTCGGCGGAATCGTCTTCGGCCATTTTGGCGACCGTATCGGCCGCAAGCGCCTGTTGATGCTGAGCCTCATCCTCATGGGCTTGGCGACCGTCCTGATCGGCCTCCTGCCGACCTATGAGCAGATCGGCATCTGGGCGCCCCTCTCGCTGGTCGTCCTGCGCCTTGTCCAGGGCTTCGCCGTCGGAGGCGAATGGGGCGGCGCGGTGCTGATGGCGGCCGAACATGGCGACTCGGCCCGCCGCGGCTTCTGGGCAAGCTGGCCCCAGGCGGGCGTGGCGGCCGGGAGCCTGCTTTCGGCCGGGGTGCTGGCGCTGATGGCCGGTGTGCAGAGCGAAGCCGATTTCCTCGCCTGGGGCTGGCGAATCCCTTTTCTGCTGTCGGCGGTGCTCGTCCTGGTCGGCTGGTACATCCGCAACCGGGTCGAGGAGAGCCCGATGTTCGAGAAGGCGCTGGCGGAAGCGGAGGCCCCGCCCGAGCTGCCGGCGATCGACGTCATCCGCGAGCGGCCCGGAGCGGTCGTCCTCGGCGCCGGGCTTCGGGTCGGCGAGAACATCTCCTACTACATCCTCACCGTCTTCTCGCTGACCTTCCTCGTCGACGTCGCGGCCGAAACCCGGAGCCTCGCCCTGCAGGCGCTGCTGATCGGCGCCGCGGTCCAGTTCTTCGCGATCCCGCTCTTCGCCCGGCTCTCGGACAAGATCGGCCGCCGCCCCGTCTACGCCTTCGGCGGCCTCGGACTGGCCGCCTTCAGCTTCGCCTTCTTCCCGATGCTCGCAAGCGGCGATCCGACCCTGATCGTCCTCGCCATCGTCGCCGGCCTGGTCCTGCACAGCGCCATGTACGGCCCCCAGGCCGCCTTCATCACCGAGCTCTTCCCGACCCGAATCCGCTATTCGGGGGTCTCCATCGCCTACCAGCTCACCTCGATCCTCGCCGGCTCGCTGGCGCCGATCGTGGCTTTGTGGCTGTACACCGAATATGATTCGGCGGTCCCTGTGGCGATTTATGTCGGGGTCGCCTGCTTCATCAGCGGAGTGACGGCCCTGCTGGCGCGGGAAACGAAGGGCGTGGAGCTGAGCTCGATCCGCTAGGCGGGTCCCGTGTCCGGAACCCGACGAAGTGGACGAAGTGGACTCGTGCGCGACCCGTCATCCCGGCGAAAGCCGGGACCTCGGGGAGACCCGCCGAGACAATTCGTCCTGAGGTCCCGGCTTTCCGGTTCCCAAAAAAGTAATACTTTTTTGGGGTCCCTCCCGGGATGACGGGAGGCGCGCGAAAGCGTCCGCCGGAATCGGAGGGAAATAACGGCCGGCGCGTCCTTGCCACCGGCACCCGGGGCTGGACGACTTATTTGCTGCTTTCGTCGTTACTCGAAAGCGTCCAGACTTTTCGAAGAGCCGTCAGGTCCCGTACCTTCTGCCAGAGAAGGCTTTGAGGTGGC
>DASVVQ010000015.1:0-16250 GCA_036386475.1 Allosphingosinicella sp.
CGGAACGAGCGCTTCTTCACCTTGCGGTCGCGATAGGCATATTGCCCGGCCTTCTCGACGGCCTGGCGGGCGATGCGGATCGTGTTCTTGCGGCGGCCGTAATAGCCCTTCGCCTGCTCGAGGATCCTCTTGTGGCGGGCCTTGGTGGTGACCCCGCGCTTGACTCTAGCCATGTCGGGTTCCTCCTATTTCAGGCCGTAGGGCGCCCACGCCTTGACACGCGCCGTATCGGCGTCGGCGAGGACGAACGTGCCGCGGTTCTGGCGGATATATTTGGCGTTGTGGCTGATCAGCCGGTGGCGCTTGCCCGCCACGCCGTGCTTGATCTTGCCCGTGGCGGTGAGGCGGAAGCGCTTCTTGACGCCGCTCTTGGTCTTCAGCTTGGGCATTTTCGTCTCCTTGGCCACCGCGAGGGGCGGACGTTTGAGAACAGCCACGGCAGCCCTTGATGGCCGGGCGGTTCGTTCTTCCGAAGTTGGAAAGAAGGCGCGCCTATAGAGGGACGGTGGGGCGAAGGCAAGGTCGCCCGAGGTCGATTCTCGCCCGCCTCCGTCACTACCAAGGGATCGCGTCGCCCCTGAAGTCCACGAACGAGCCCGTCTGTTCGGGCGTCAGCGCCTCAATCACTCTGCGCATGCCGGCAACGCTTTCGGCCGGACTGACCGGCGCGCTCGGTCCGCCCATATCGGTCTGGACCCAGCCGGGGTGGAGGAGGACGAGCGGGATTTCGATCTCCCGCGACAGAGCGAACCAAGCGGCGTTCAGCGCAGCCTTGGAGGCGCGATAGCCGAGCGAGCCGCCGGAGCTGTCGGCGATGCTCCCCATGCGGCTGGTGATCGCGGCCATGCGGCCGCCGGCGAGGTTCGATGCCAAAGCGCGTGCGAGAAGCGTCGGCGCCACCGCATTGACCGCGAGGACGTCCAATGCGGCCTCGGCCTCCGCCGCGCTGTCGATGCGCCGCGCCGCAGTCACGCCGGCATTGGCGATGAAGAGATCGAGCCTCGCTCCCCCGAGGCGCTCCGGGAAAGCCTCGACCGCGGCGAAACCGCGCATGTCGAGAATCTCGACGCGGACGCCGCGGCGCTCCAGGTCCGGAGCATGGCTCCTGGCCGTGGCGATCACTTCCCAGCCGTCCGCGGCATATTGGCGGGCGAATTCGAGACCGATGCCGCGATTGGCGCCGGTGACGAGGACAGTGGGCATCAGTCGAACAGGCTCGAGACCGAGGTTTCGTCGGCGATTCGCTTGATCGCCTCGCCGAGCAGGCCGGCGATCGGCAGCACCCGGATCTTGGCGCTCGCCTCGGTCTCTTCGGTCGCGCAGATCGAATCGGTGATGACGAGCTCGGCGAGCGCCGATTTCTCGACGCGGGCGACGGCGGCGCCGGAGAGGACGCCGTGGGTGCAATAGGCGACGACGTCGGCAGCTCCTCCCGCGTGCAGCGCCGCGGCGGCGTTGCAAAGGGTGCCGGCGGAATCGACGATGTCGTCGATGAGGATGCAGAAGCGCCCCTCGACGTCGCCGATGATGTTCATCACCTCGGATTCGCCCGCCCGCTCGCGGCGCTTGTCGACGATGGCGAGCGGCGCATTGTCGAGCCGCTTGGCGAGCGCTCGGGCGCGCACGACGCCGCCGACGTCCGGCGAGACGACGGTGACATTGCTTGCCGAAAAGCGGGACTGGATATCCGCGGACATGACCGGCGCGCCGTAGAGATTGTCGGTGGGGATATCGAAGAAGCCCTGGATCTGGCCGGCATGGAGATCGACGGAAAGCACCCTGTTAGCGCCGGCCACGGTGATCAGATTGGCGACGAGCTTGGCCGAAATGGGCGTGCGCGGGCCGGGTTTGCGGTCCTGCCGCGCATAGCCGAAATAGGGCAGGACGGCGGTGATCCGCTTTGCCGAGGCGCGGCGCAGCGCGTCGATGCAGATGAGGAGCTCCATGAGATTGTCGTTGGCCGGATAGGAGGTGGACTGGACGACGAACACGTCCTCGCCCCGCACATTCTCCTGGATCTCGACGAACACCTCCTCGTCCGCGAAGCGGCGCACGCTGGCTTGGGTGACCGGCAGCTCGAGATAGTCCGCAATGTCCTTGACCAGCGGCAGGTTCGAATTGCCCGACATCAATTTCATGAGAGCGGTTCCGGGTGGCGCAGGTTGGCGGCTCTGTGGCGCGTGGGTTGCGCGAAGGCAAGAGCGGGTCCCGGAAGCATTCGGGGCTTGCCTTCGCCCTCGCTCATCCTGAGGAGGGACCGAGCAGGCGAAGCCGCAGCGAGGTCCGTCGCTTCGGGTTCGCTCAGCGGCTCCTCAGATGAGCGGAATCATATCATTCTATGACTGGCACCAAAGTCGTCACCCGCTTCGCGCCCTCGCCGACCGGCCGGCTCCATGTCGGCAACATCCGTACGGCGCTGCACAATTGGCTGTGGGCGCGGCGCCATGGCGGGCGGTTCGTCCTCAGGCTCGACGATACGGATCGCGAGCGGTCGCGGGAGGAGTTTGCGGACGGAATCCGCCAGGACCTGACCTGGCTGGGCCTCCCCGCGGACGAGGAGCATCGCCAGTCGACGCGGTTCGACCGCTACGAGGCGGCGCTCGAGCGGCTAAGCGCCGCGGGTCGCGCATATCCGGCCTATGAGACGGCACAGGAGCTGGACCTGAAGCGCAAGGTCCAGCTGAGCCGCGGCCTGCCCCCGATCTACGATCGCGCCGCGCTGGGGCTGAGCGACGAGGATCGCGCCAGGCTGGAAGCGGAGGGACGGCGACCGCACTGGCGCTTCCGGCTGGACCAGGATGCGCCGATCGAATGGGAGGACCTGATCCGGGGACGGCAGCATTTCGAGCCCCGGCTTCTGTCGGACCCGGTGATCCGGCGAGAGGACGGGAGCTGGCTCTACATGCTGCCGTCCAGCGTCGACGATATCGAGCTCGGCGTCAGCCACGTCGTGCGCGGCGAGGACCATGTCACCAATACCGCGCTCCAGATCCAGATGTTCGAGGCGCTCGGTGCCGCGCCGCCGGCTTTCGCGCACGCGGCATTGCTGACCGGATCCGAAGGCAAGCTTTCGAAACGGCTCGGCTCGCTCGGGGTGGAGGCGATGAAGGAGGCGGGCGTCGAACCGATCGCGCTCGTCGCCAAGCTCGCCAGGATCGGAACCAGCCGCCCGGTCGAACCGGTGACCTCGCTCGCGCCGCTGATCGAGGGCTTCGACTTCGCGACCTTCGGGCGGGCGCCGGCGCGATTCGACATGGAGGAATTGACGAGCCTCAATGCCCGCATCGTCCACCAACTGCCGTTCGAAGCGGCGGCCGGGCGCCTGCCGGCCGGCATGGGCGGCGAGGATTGGGAGGCGCTGCGCCCGAACCTCGCCCGCGTCGACGAAGCGGCGGATTGGTGGGAGATCCTGCACGGCCATGTCGAGCGTGCCGCGCCCGAAGAGGACCGGGCCTTCCTGGCCGCGGCGGCGGCGGCGGCCGAGCGAATCGACTGGACGCAGGACCCCTGGAGGCCGCTCGTGGCCGAGCTAAAGGCGGGAAGCGGCCGTGCGGGCAAGAGCCTCTTTCGCCCTCTTCGCCTTGCGCTCACCGGGCGCGACAGCGGCCCGGAAATGGCCGCGCTCCTCCCCCTGATCGGCCGCGAGGCGGCCATCGCCAGGCTCCGAGCGGCCGCGGGCGGCTAAGGACCGCGGGCGCCTCAGCGGCGCTCGCCCTAGCCTTGCCCATAGTGAACCCCGGGGCTTGGCCCCCCGGTTTCCAAGATTTGCCCGAGCGGTGCTTTCGAAGTGCAGGTCTCCGGCAGGCGCCCCGGCGCGGTCCCACGGCCGCCCCGTTCGGAACCCAGTCGATTTTTCGCGACCGTAAAATTCGCGCTTGCATTTTGGTGTAATATTATATCATAATGTAACATTGTAACATGCAAGCGGCTGGAGATCGCCGAAGCGAGAAGGAGAAGGACGATGGCCGAAACCGGTTTCCTCGAGCAGCAGCGGATGCGGCCGGGCGCTGCTGCGGCGGTGGTCCTGCTGCACGGCGCGGCGCTGGCGGCTTTGCTCCTCGCCAAGAATCCGGAGATGGTGCGCGACGCCTTCGTCAGGACCGAGGTGATCAACGTCGACCTCCCGCCTCCCCCGCCGCCGCCGCCGCGGCCCCAGACCGAGCCGCAGCGCGAGCAGATCTCGCGCTGGGACGTGCCGGTCGTCGACAGACCGATCCCCTCTCCAAACCAGGTCCCCATGGAGGACATCCCTCCGATCCCGGATCTCGGTTCCAGGGCGAGCGCGGAGGAGGTGCGCGGAGTCATCGATGCGCCGCAGCCCCGCGTGGAACCGCGGCCCGAGCCGCCCCGCCCTGCGCCCGTGCGAATCGCCGCCCAGTTGATCAGCGGCGGTCTGCAGCCGCCCTATCCGGCCTCGGAGCAGCGGCTCGAGCGCGAGGGCCGGGTCGTGATCCGCGTCACGATCGGCGCCGACGGACGCGTGCTCGCCGCCCAGAAAGTGAGCGCGACCAGCGACGCCTTCTACCAGGCGACCGAACGGCACGCGCGCGCGCGCTGGCGCTTCCGGCCGGCGAGCGTCGACGGCCGGCCGATCGAGACCAGCAAGACGCTGACCGTTGTCTTCCAGCTCGGCGATTGAGCCGGTGCGTTGCAGGGTAGCGGCGTTGGGCTGGCGCTCGGGATCGGCGCGCATTATCTAGAAGCGATGCCGCTACCCCGCCCCGCTTCCCCCCGCGTCCTCTGGGCGGACATGCGCGCCTTCGCCGGACAGCGCAGCCGCTACCAGTGGGTCTCGATGGCGGTGGCGATCGCCATGCCGGTTGCGATCCTGTGGCTGTTCGTACTCGACAGCTCCGCGCTCAAGCCGCGGCCGCGAATCACCTATGTCGAGAGCTGGTCGACGGCCCGTAGCGACGACGAGATCAGGGCCGCCCAAGTCCAGCGCGAACGCGAGCGCCAGGCCCGCGCCGAAGAGACACGCCGCCGCTGGAAGCAGCTCGGCGACCGCACCGGGGTGAACCCGTAGACGCGCAGTTCATGCGGGCGGCGATCGCGCTCGGCGAGCGCGGCCGCGGGCGAACGGCGCCCAACCCCAATGTCGGCTGCCTCATCGCCAGGGATGGGCGCGTCGTCGGCCGCGGCTGGACCCAGCCAGGGGGCCGGCCGCATGCCGAGGCGATGGCGCTGGACGCAGCGGGCGAAGCCGCGCGCGGCGCGGACCTCTACGTGACGCTCGAGCCCTGCGCCCATGACAGCGCGCGCGGGCCCGCTTGCGCAGAGCGGAGCGCGGCCGCCGGCGTAGCACGGGTGGTCTGCGCGCTTCGCGACCCCGACCCGCGCACCGACGGCCGCGGCTTCGAGCGGCTGCGGACGGCGGGCTTGGCGGTCGAGGCCGGCCTCTGCGCCGAAGAGGCGGAGCGCTCGCTCGCCGGCTTCCTGTCTCGTATCCGCCGCGGGCGCCCCTTCGTGACTCTGAAGCTGGCCATGTCGCTCGACGGCGGGATCGCGCTCGCTTCGGGCGAAAGCCGCTGGATCACCGGCGAGGAAGCGCGAGCCCATGCCCATGTCGAGCGAGCCCGCGCCGACATGATCCTCGTCGGACGCGGCACGCTCGACGCCGATTCGCCGCGGCTCGACGTGCGGATCGAGGGACTGGAGGAACGCTCGCCGGCGCGCGCGGTCCTCACGCGCGGCGACGCGCCGGCCGGCTGGACGAGGCTCGCGGCGCCGGAGCGGATCACAGGCCTCGCGGGCGTCAACGACCTCCTCGTCGAGGGCGGCGCAAAGACCGCCGCTGCATTCCTGCGCGCGGACCTCGTCGATCGCCTCCTCCTCTATCGTGCGCCAATCCTGATCGGAGGCGGCAAGCCGGCGATCGGCGACATCGGCCTCGGCTCGCTGGCCGGGGCGCATGGCCGCTGGCGCCGGTTCGATCGGCGCCAGCTTGGCGAGGACACGCTGGAAGTGTTCGAGCGAGTTCGTTCCGACGCCCCCGGCGACTAGTCCTGCGCCTGCCGAAGGGCGGACTTCGACAAGCTCGGCCCGAACGGTTAGTGGATTGCGCGATGTTCACGGGAATCGTCACCGACATCGGCCGGATCGCGGCCGCCGAGCAGCGCGGGGACCGGCGCGTGCGGATCGCCTGCGGTTACGACCTGTCCACCGTCGCGCTCGGCGCGTCGATCGCCTGCTCGGGCGTTTGCCTGACCGTCGTCGACAAAGGCGAGGGCTGGTTCGCCGTCGACCTATCCGCAGAGACGCTGAGTCGGACCGCGCCAGGCGCCTGGGCCGAGGGCCGGAGCCTCAATTTGGAACGCGCGCTCAAGGTCGGAGACGAGCTCGGCGGCCATATCGTCACCGGGCACGTCGACGGGTTGGGCGAGGTCGTCGGGATCGACCGGGTCGGCGATTCGACGCGCCTGCGCATCGCCGCCGGGGCCGAGATCGCACCGTTCGTGGCTGCCAAGGGCTCGATCGCGCTCGACGGCGTCTCGCTCACCGTCAACGAGGTCGAGGCGGCGACCGGCGGCGGCGTGATGTTCACCGTCAACGTCATCCCCCACACGGCGTCCGAGACTACGTTCGGCAGCGTCGAGCCGGCCCGCAAGCTGCACATCGAGATCGACATCCTCGCCCGATATCTCGGCCGGCTGATGGAAATCCGCACCATCGCGATGTGATCTTTCGGTTGCGGCGTCACATTGTCGTGTGATAGCGGCGCGCCGATGAGCACATTGCTGATCGAGCGCGTCTCCGAGCTGGTCGCCGCCGGTGACATGTCGCGTGCGGGGCTGGCTCGTGCCGCGGGGCTCCACCCCAATTCGCTGCGCAAGCTCGGCGATGCGGACTGGAACCCGACCGCGGATACGTTGCTCAAGCTCGAGAAGTTCCTGGCGAGCGGCAGCCGCGACGTCCTCGTTGGGCCCGAGCGGATCATCGACGAGGCGCGCAACGGACGCATGTTCATCCTGGTCGACGACGAGGGCCGCGAAAATGAGGGCGACCTGGTCATCCCCGCGCAGATGGCGACGCCGGACGCGATCAACTTCATGGCGCGGCACGGACGCGGCCTCATCTGCCTCGCTTTGACGAAAGAGCGAGTCGAGCGGCTCGCTCTGCCCCTGATGGCACGCCAGAACGGGAGCCGGCACGAGACCGCCTTTACCGTCTCGATCGAAGCCAAGGACGGCGTCACCACGGGCATCTCCGCCGCTGACCGGGCGCGCACGGTGGCGGTGGCGATCGACGCGTCGAAGGGGCCCGAGCATCTCGTCAGCCCGGGCCACGTCTTCCCGCTGGTGGCGCGCGACGGCGGCGTCCTCGTCCGCGCAGGCCATACCGAGGCGGCGGTCGACGTCTCGCGCCTCGCCGGGCTCAACCCATCGGGCGTGATCTGCGAGATCATGAAGGAGGACGGGACCATGGCCCGCCTCGATGACCTCGTCGCCTTCGCCCAGCTCCACAGCCTCAAGATCGGCACGATCCGCGACCTCATCGCCTACCGGCTCGAGAAGGACCGCCTCGTCGAGGAGACGGCGGAGGCGCAGTTCGAGAGCCGCTGGGGCGGCAGCTGGACGGCGAAGACCTTCGTCAACAAGGCGTCCGGCATCGAGCAGATCGCTCTGGTCAAGGGACACGTCGATCCCGACAGGCCAACTCTGGTCAGGATGCACGCATTGTCGCTCTTTTCCGACGCATTCGCCGAAGCGGGTGCGCGCGGCGCCCTGCTCGAAGGCGCGATGAAGGCGATCGCGGACGAAGGCGCCGGCGTGATCGTCGTCATCAACCGGCCGGTGCCCGACGCGCTCACCCAGTCGCTCAAGGTGCGCTCCGGCGCCGCCGAGCCGCGCGACATGGAAGCGATCCGCGATTATGGCGTCGGCGCGCAGATCCTGATGGCGCTCGGGGTGCGCGACATGGTGCTTTTGACCAACAGCCACCACACGCCCGTGGCCTTGGGCGGCTACGGCCTCGCCATCGTCGGCGAGCGGCCGATCCCGAGCGTGGAGGGCTGAGCGTGGCGCAGGTGCTGATCGTCGAGGCGCGCTTCTACGAGCATCTGAACGACCTCCTGCTCGAGGGCGCGCGCGCCGCGATCGAGGCGGCGGGACACACGCACCAGACGGTGACGGTGCCGGGCGCGCTCGAGGTGCCGGCGGCGATCGCGATGGCGGCGGAGACCGGGCGCTACGACGCCTTCGTCGCGCTCGGCGTGGTCATTCGCGGCGAGACCTTTCATTTCGAGATCGTCGCCGGCGAAAGCGCGCGCGGGATCATGGCGCTGACGCTGGACGGCCTGGCGATCGGCAACGGGATCTTGACGGTCGAGGACGAGGCCCAGGCCCTGGCGCGGGCGCGGCCGGACGAAAAGGACAAAGGCGGCGAGGCCGCGAAGGCGGCGCTGGCTATGCTGGGGTTGAGGGAATGCTTTTCCTAAATCCTCCCCGGGACGGGGAGAGGGACCGCACGAAGTGCGGTGGAGGGGGCTCGGTACGGGTCTCTGAACCCCCTCCACCATGCTGCGCATGGTCCCCCTCCCCGCGAGCGGGAGGAATTACCCCTCGACCTCCGCTGCCACCGGATAATCGATGTAGCCCTCCGGTCCCTGGCTGTACCATGTCGCGCGGTCGTCCGGATTCAGCTCCAGCCGGTTGGCGAGGCGATGCGGCAGGTCCGGATTGGCGAGGAAGGTGCGGCCGAAGGCGATGGCGTCGCAGCGCTCCTCGGAGAGGGCCTGCTCGGCATTGTCGAGCACATAGTCCGAATTGAGCACCAGTGGACCGCTGAAGACCTTGCGGATGGCCGGGGAGACCGGCGGGATGTCGGACGTGCCGAACGTGCCGTCGGGCCCGGGCTCGCGCAGCTCGAGAAAGGCGATGCCGATCTCCTGCAGCGCCGCCGCGGCGGCGGTGAACAGCGCCTCCGGGTCGCTGTCCTGGCAGCCTTGCGTCTCGCTGTTGGGCGAAAGGCGGACGGCGGTCCGCTCCGGGCCGATCGTGTCGGCGATCGCCAGCGCCGCCTCGCGCAGCAAGCGGATGCGGTTCTCGATCGGGCCGCCATAATCGTCGTCGCGCGCATTGGTGCCGTCGCGGAGGAATTGGTCGATGAGATAGCCGTTGGCGGCGTGGAGCTGGACGCCGTCGAAGCCGGCAGCGGCCGCGAGGGCCGCGGCCCGGCTGTAATCGGTGAGGAGATCCGGAATCTCGTCGGTTCGGAGCTCGCGCGCCTCGGCATAAGGCTGGCGGCCGTCATAGGTGTGGGCCTTGTAGGGCGCCGTCGTCGCCGAGGCGGAGACGGGCGCCTCGCCGCCGAGGAAACTGGGATGTACCGTCCGGCCCATGTGCCAGAGCTGGCAGACGATCCGCCCGCCCGCTTCGTGCACCGCCGCGACCACCGGCTGCCAGGCCTGCATCTGCTCGACGCTCCAGATGCCGGGCGCATAGGGCCAGCCCAGGCCCTGCTGCGAGATGCCAGTCGCCTCGGTGATGATGAGGCCTGCGCCGGCGCGCTGGCGGTAATATTCCGCCATGATTTCAGTCGGGACATGATCGCGCGTGGCGCGGCCGCGGGTCAGCGGGGCCATGAAGACGCGATTGGGGCAGAGGATCGCGCCGACCGCGATCGGATCGAACAATGAGGGCAAGAGAGGCTCCTTGACGGGCGGGGAACGCGCGCCCTAGCGGCGGCCGGTCGCCAATGCACCATCCTTCCACGATCAGTTCCGGCCGATTCGCCTTCGCGGCGGTGATCCTCGCCAACCTCTTCCTGGCAGCGGGGCCGTGGCTGGTGCGGGTAGCCGACGTGGGACCCGTGGCGTCCGGCTTCTGGCGGCTGGCGCTGGCGGTCCCCTTCCTCGCGGCGTTGGCGCTGTGGAGCGGCGGCAAAGAGAGCGTTCGCGCCGGGCCGGCGCTGATCGGCGCGGTTGCGCTCGGCGGCCTGTTCTTCGCCGCCGACCTCGCTGCCTGGCACGAAGGGATCGTCCGCACCAAGCTCGCCAACGCCACCTTGTTCGGCAACATGTCGAGCTTCCTGTTCGCTGCCTACGGCTTCCTGATCGCGAGACGGCTGCCGCCGCCGCTCCAGGCCGGCGCGCTCGTGCTGGCCGGCCTCGGCGCGGCGCTGCTGCTCGGCGGCAGCTTCGAACTTTCGGCGCGCAACTTCGCCGGCGACCTGCTCTCGCTCCTCGCCGCCGTCTTCTACGGCCTCTATCTGATGGTGATCGACCAGGCGCGGCGGACGATGGCGCCGATGCCGGTGCTGGCGATCGCGACCGCGGCCGGCGCGCTGCCGTTGCTGGCCCTGGCGCTTGCGCTCGGCCAGCAGGTGATGCCGGCCGAATGGACGCCGGTCCTCCTGCTCGCGCTCGGCAGCCAGGTGATCGGTCAGGGACTGATCGTCTATGCGGTGGGGCATCTGTCGCCGGTGGTGGTCGGCATCGGCCTGCTGACCCAGCCGGTCGCGGCCTCCGCGCTCGGCTGGCTCGTGTACCGAGAGGGGTTCACCTGGACGGACGCGGCAGGCGCGGTGCTGATCGCCGCCGCCATGGTGCTGATCCGCCTCCCGGAGCGGGCCCTTGCATCCTCTCCGGCCGAGGATCATTAGGCGAGCCATGATCGCGCCGCAGGAGATGACGCTCGACGAGCTCAGGATCGCGCTGGCGCCGCTCGTCCCCGCCCATGCCGCCTTCGACGGCTGGTCCGACGCGGCCCTCGCCATGGCCGCCAGCGAGCTCGGCGTGCCGCCGGCGCGGGCACGGATCGCCTTTCCCGGCGGGGCGGTGGAGGCGATCGACGCCTGGTTCGACTCGGTCGACGTCGCCATGCTCGGCGCCTTTCCGCCCGAGCGCATCGCCGCGATGAAGATCCGGGAGCGGATCCGCGAGCTGGTGCTGTTCCGCCTCGCGCGCATGCTGCCCCACCGAGAGGCGCTGCGCCGCGCCTATGCGATCCTGGCCCAGCCGCACAATCTCGCCGCGGCCGGCAAGCTCGCCTGGCGGGCGGCCGACCGGATGTGGCGCGTCGCCGGCGACAAGGCGACCGACTTCAACCATTATTCGAAGCGCGCAATCCTGACCGGCGTCTACGCCTCGACGTCGCTGGTCTTCATCGACGACAATTCGGACGACCTCGCCGACACGCGCGCCTTTCTGAACCGCCGCATCGACGACGTGATGCGCTTCGAGAAGGTCAAGGCGAGCTGGCGCGGCGGCCGCGAGCGCATCCCCAGCTTCGGCCGCTTCCTCGGCCGGCTGCGCTACCCGGTCGCCTAGCAGCAGCGGCTGGCGCTGTCGCCGAAGCGCCGCGCGGTCCGGTCTCGGTGGAACTCGACGCGGCTCAGCGCCGGCTCGTCCGGGTGCGCAACACGCCGGTGGGCGAGATAAGCCTCGTAATCGGGGAGGCCGACCATCAGCCGCGCCGTCTGCGCGGTGCGCTTCATGACGTCACGCCACGGCATCGGCGGTCTCCATCGCGGTCGGCGTCTGCGATCGCCGCGCCGCCGCGATCGCGCGCAGGCCGTAGACCAGCATGGCCAGCACGACCGCGATGAAGAGGGCGCAGAGCGCTGCGTTGACGTAATCGTTGAAGATGACCTGGCGCATCTGACCCTGGCCTTTGGCAGGCGCGAGGACCTCGCCGCGGCCGAGCACATCCGAATAGCGGCTGGCATGGGCGAGGAAGCCGATGCGCGGATCGGCGTGGAAGATCTTCTGCCAGCCCGCGGTGAGCGTGCAGACGAGGAGCCAGGCGAGCGGCACCATTGTCACCCAGGCGAAGCGCTCGCGCTTCATCTTGAACAGGACGATCGTGCACAAGGTGAGCGCGATCGCCGCCAGCATCTGGTTGGCTATGCCGAACAGGGGCCAGAGCGTGTTGATGCCGCCGAGCGGATCGGTGACTCCCTGGTAGAGGAACCAGCCCCAGCCGCCGACGGCGAGCGCGGTGGCAGCGAGGTTTCCGGTCCAGTTGCTGGTGTCGCGCATGCGCGGCGAGACGGTGCCGGCGAGATCCTGGATCATGAAGCGGGCGACGCGCGTGCCCGCGTCGACCGTGGTGAGGATGAAGAGCGCTTCGAACAGGATCGCGAAATGGTACCAGAAGGCCATCATCCCCGGCCCGCCGATCACGTCGGAGAGGATCTGGGCCATGCCGACGGCGAGGGTCGGCGCGCCGCCGGTGCGCGACAGGATCGACGTCTCGCCGACCTGGCGGGCGACCTCGTCGAGCGCCGCCGGCGTGATCGCGAAGCCCCAGCTGGAGACGGCGGCGGCGGCATCGGCGGCGTTTGCGCCGATCAGGGCGACGGGGCTGTTCAACGCGAAGTAGACGGCCGGATCGAGGACCGAGGCGGCGACCATCGCCATCACCGCGACGAAGCTCTCCATCAGCATCGCGCCGTAGCCGATCAGCGGGATATGGGCTTCGCTCTCGATCATCTTGGGCGTCGTCCCCGACGCGACCAGCGAATGGAAGCCGGAGACGGCGCCGCAGGCGATGGTGATGAACAGGAAGGGAAAGAGGTTGCCGGCGAAGACGGGGCCGCTGCCGTCGACGAAGCGGGTGACGGCCGGCATCTGCAGCTCCGGGCGGACGATGAAGATGCCGATGGCGAGGCCAAGGATGGTGCCGATCTTCAAGAAGGTCGAGAGATAGTCGCGCGGCGCGAGCAGCAGCCAGACCGGCAGCACCGAGGCGACGAAGCCGTAGCCGATCAGCATCAAAGCCAGCGCTTCGCCCGAAAAGGTGAACGCGGGCGCCCAAATCGGGCTGGCCGCGACCTCCCCGCCGACCAGGATCGCGGCGAGCAGCCCGGCGAAGCCGATCGCGGAAACCTCGGCGACGCGGCCGGGGCGCAAATAGCGGCCGTAGAGGCCCATCACGATGGCGACGGGCATGGTCGCGAAGACGGTGAACGTGCCCCACGGGCTGTCGGCGAGCGCCTTGACGATGATCAAGGCCAGCACGGCGAGCAGGATGATCATGATCGCGAGGATGCCGACCATCGCGATCACGCCCGGCACGTCGCCCATCTCGGAGCGGATGATCTCGCCGAGCGAACGGCCGTCGCGGCGGGTCGAGACGAACAGGACGATGAGGTCCTGGACCGCGCCGGCGAAGACGACGCCGGCGAGGATCCAGAGGGTGCCGGGCAGATAGCCCATCTGCGCGGCCAGCACCGGCCCGACCAGCGGCCCCGCGCCGGCGATCGCCGCGAAATGGTGTCCGAAGAGGACGATGCGGTTGGTGGGGACGAAATCGAGCCCGTCGTTGCGGCGGACGGCGGGGGTCGGACGGGCGGGATCGATGCGCAGGACGCGCCGCGCGATGAAGAGTCCGTAGACGCGGTAGCCGATGAGATGGACGCAGATCGCGGCGACGACCAGCCACAAAGCGTTGATCGTCTCGCCGCGGCTCAGCGCGATCACGCCGAGCGCAATGGCGCCCAGCGCGGCGACGATCGCCCAAAGAAGCCAGCTCAGTCCCGATCCGCCTTCGGCGCGCGTCGCCATAGCCCCTCCCTGTTTGCGGCACACTGCAATCGGAGCGGCGCACGGGCAAGCCTCGTCGTCCCGGCGGAGGCCGGGACCTCAGGGAGAATTATGGGCGCGCTTGTCCAGGGGCGCGCTGCACGGAGGCGGCGTCTTTCACTCGCTGAGGTCCCGGCCTTCGCCGGGACGACGGATTGGCACGAACCCCTTCCGCTCCCTTTCTGTTATTGATAATCAGTTGCAAATGACCCTGCTGTTTCGCTTCCTCGCCCTCGTATTCGCCCTCGCGCTCGCCCCCGCGCCCGCGGCGGCGCAGCAGGCCGAGGTCCAGACGACGTGGCGACTGCTCGATTATGTCGCCGTCGACTATCCCGAGGCGGTGCGCGAAGGACGGGTCGTCAACGCGGCCGAATATGCCGAAATGACCGAATTCTCGGCGTCCGTCCGCGAGCGGATCGGGCGGCTTCCGGAGCATCCCGCGAAGGCCGGCTTGGCGGCGCAGGCGGATTCGCTCCGCCGGGCGATCGCCGCGAAGGTGCCCGCGGAACAGGTCGCCGCGACGGCGCGGCGGCTCGGGCGGGAGCTGCTCGCCGCCTTCCCGGTCCCGCTCGCTCCCCGCGCCGCGCCCGATCTCGGCCGCGCCGCGCAGCTCTACGCCGAGAATTGCGCGGCGTGCCACGGCCCCGCCGGGGCCGGCGACGGGCCGATGGCGCGCGGCATGGAGCCGCCGCCGATCGCCTTCACCGACCGCGCGCGGGCGGACGAACGCAGCGTGTTCGCGCTCTACCAGGTGATCGAGCAGGGCCTCGAGGGCACGCCGATGCAGAGCTTCGCGCATCTGCCGGCCGAGGACCGCTGGGCGCTCGCTTTCCATTCCGGCCGGTTCGCCTACCCCGCGGCCCTCGCCGGCGAGGGCGAACGGATCTGGCGCGGCGACGCCGCCGTCCGCGCGCTCATTCCCAACCTCGAAGCGCTGGCCGCGATCACGCCGGCCGCGCTCGCCGCCCGAATGGGGCCGGAGCAAGCGGCGGCGCTCACCGCTTTCCTCCGCGCGAACCCCGATGCCGTGTCGGCCGCGGCCGGCGGGCCTCTGGACGTCGCCCGTGCCCGGTTGCGCGAGAGCCTCGTCGCCTATCGCGCCGGCGACCGCGACGCGGCGCGCGAGCTTGCCCTCGCCGCCTATCTGGACGGCTTCGAGCCGGTCGAGCCGCTGCTCGCCACCCGGGACGGGAGCCTGCTTCGCCGGGTCGAGGCGGCGATGGCCGAGCTCCGCTCCGCGATCGCCTCGCGCCGCCCGGCCGGCGAGGTCGAGACGCGCATTTCCGCGCTCGACCGGCTGTTCGACGAGACCGCGGCTGCGATCGCGCCCGGTGAGGCGAGCGCCGCCTCGAGCTTCGTCGGCGGCTTCGTCATCCTCGCACGGGAGGGTCTCGAGGCGCTGCTCATCGTGATCGCGATGATCGTCTTCCTGCAGCGCGCCGAGCGGCGCGAGGTCCTCCCCTACGTCCATGGCGGCTGGATCGCCGCGCTGGTCGCGGGCGTCGCGACCTGGTGGGCGGCGACGCACATCGTCGCGATCAGCGGCGCCAGCCGGGAGACGACCGAAGGCGTCGGATCGCTGTTCGCCGCGGCCGTTCTGGTCTTCGTCGGCATCTGGATGCACGGCAAGGCGCAGGCCGGCGAATGGCAGCGCTACATCCGCGAGAAGCTCGGCCACGCTCTGTCGCGCGGCTCGGCCTGGTTCCTGTTCCTGCTCGCCTTCGTCGCCGTCTATCGCGAGGTGTTCGAGACCATCCTGTTCTTCGCCGCTTTGTCCGCCGAGGGGAATCTGGGCGCGCTCGCGCTCGGCGCGGCGGTGGCGACCCTCTGCCTCGCCGGCATCGCCGTCGCCATGTTCCGGTTCAGCCGCAAGCTGCCGATCGGCACCTTCTTCGCCTACAGCGCGGCCTTGGTCGCGGTGCTGGCGGTGGTGCTGGCTGGGAAGGGCACCGGCGCGCTGCAGGAGGCCGGCATGATCGGCGTCACCCCGATCGCCGGCGTGCCGCGCTGGCCGATCCTCGGCCTGTCGCCGAGCCTCGAGACGATCGCGGCGCAGCTGGCGGTGGTGCTGATCCTCGTTCTGGGCTTCGCCTGGAACCGCCGCGCGAGCCGCCGCCTCGCCGTCGCCGTCTGAGCCGTCATTGCGAGCGCAGCGAAGCAATCCAGCGTCTCGCGGTGAGGCATGGATTGCTTCGTCGCTGTGCTCCTCGCAATGACGGAGAATTGCCGACGGCTCTAGCGCCTGGGCTCCGCCTCGCTTATCGCTCTGGCCTATATTCGAATGGAGACGAGACGATGGCGGGCGTGAACAAGGTGATCCTGGTCGGCAACCTGGGCGACGACCCCGAGAGCCGCTCGTTCAGCAACGGCGGCGAGGTGGTGAACCTGCGCGTGGCGACGTCGGAAACCTGGAAGGACCGCGACGGCAACCGCCAGGAGCGCACCGAGTGGCACCGGGTGGTGATCTTCAACGAGAATCTGGGCCGCGTCGCCAAGCAATATCTGAAGAAGGGCTCGAAGGTCTATCTCGAGGGCCAGCTGCAGACCCGCAAATGGCAGGACAATAGCGGCCAGGACAAATATTCGACCGAGGTGGTGCTGCAGCGCTTCCGCGGCGAGCTCGTCCTGCTCGACAGCCGGGGCGGCGGCGGAGGCGGCGGCAGCTTCGGCGGCGGTGACGATTACGGAGACTCGTCAGGCAGCGGCGGCTTCAGCGGCTCCGGCG